>NZ_JBICWR010000003.1:0-271473 GCF_043199855.1 Streptomyces sp. NPDC048521 | reverse complement strand
ACCTGGGTGCGGGTGTAGGTCGGGGCGCGGAGCCGGTGGGTCGGGCCCGCCTCGGCGGCGTGCGGAAACCGGCGGAGGTGGAGGCGCTGCACGTGACGGCCCGGGACGGGAACACCTGGGTGCGGGTGTAGGTCGGGGCGCGGAGCCGGTGGGTCGGGCCCGCCTCGGCGGCGTGCGGAAACCGGCGGAGGTGGAGGCGCTGCACGTGCTGGCGCGGGACCGGAACACCTGGCCGCCGGGTGCAGGTCAGGGCAGCCGTACCGCCTTGCCGGGGTCCAGCAGGGGTGCCATCAGGTCGCCGAGATCCTGCAGCCGCGGGGCGATGTCGTCGGCCCGGAACTCCAGCCGGCCGGGACTGCGGCAGTCCTCCACCTCCTCCCAGGTCACCGGCGCGGACACCAGGGGAGCCCGGCGGGCGCGCACCGTGTAGGGCGTGGCCGTCGTCTTGCGGGCCGCGTTCTGGCTCCAGTCGACGAAGACCTTCCCCGGCCTCAGGCTCTTCGTCATCCGGTGCACCACCAGCCGGGGCATCGCCCGCTCCGCCTCCACCGCCAGCGCCTTCGCGTACTCGGACGTCCGTTCGGACGAACTTCCGCGCACCGCCGCCAGCAGATGCAGCCCCTTCGACCCGGCCGTCTTCGGGTAAGCCTCGATCCCGTCCGCCGCCAGCCGCTCCCGCAGCCACAGGGCGACCTCGCAGCAGTGGACGATGGTCGCCGGCGCACCCGGGTCGAGATCGAAGACCAGCCGGTCGGCCTCGTCCGGGCTCTGCACCAGCCACTGGTGCGTGTGGAACTCGGTGACCAGGTTCGCCGCCCAGACCAGACTCGGCAGGTCCTGCACCACCACCATCCGGGTCGGCCCCTCCGAGGAGGACCGCGGAACCGCGGCGGTCGTGACCCAGTCGGGCGTACCGGGCGGCACGTTCTTGGTGAAGAACAGCTGCCCCTCCGGGCCGTCCGGATAGCGCAGGAAGGACACCGCGCGGTCACGCAGATGCGGCAGCAGGGCGCCGGCGGTGGTCGCGTAGTAGTGCAGCAGCTCTCCCTTGGTGAAGCCGGTCTCCGGATAGAGCACCTTCTCCAGGTTGCTGAGCGCGACCCGCCGCCCCTCCACCTCCGTAATAGGCGTCATAAGATGACAATCCCAGACAAACCGGTAAAAACGGGAAAGGAAGGGTGCGGCACGTGCGATCGATATGGAACGGCGCCATCTCCTTCGGTCTCGTCAGCATCCCGATCAAGCTCGTGAACGCGACGGAGAGCCACGCGATCTCCTTCCGTCAGATCCACACCGAGGACAACGGCCGCATCCGCTACCGCAAGGTGTGCGAACTGGAGGACCGTGAGATCAGCCAGGCGGAGATCGGCAAGGGATACGAGGACGCGGACGGCACGATCATCCCGATCAGCGACGAGGACCTCTCCCACCTGCCCATTCCCACCGCCCGCACGATCGAGATCGTCGCCTTCGTACCCGCCGACCGGATCGACCCGCTCCAGATGGGAGCGGCCTACTACCTCGCGGCCGGCGGGGCCCCCGCCGCCAAGCCGTACACCCTTCTCCGCGAGGCCCTCAAGCGCAGCAACAAGGTCGCCGTCGCCAAGTACGCGCTGCGCGGCCGGGAACGCCTCGGCATGCTGCGGGTGGTCGGCGACGCCATCGCCATGCACGGCCTGCTCTGGCCGGACGAGGTACGCGCCCCCGAAGGCGTCGCCCCGGACGCCGACGTCACCATCCGCGACAAGGAACTCGACCTCGCGGACGCCTTGATGGACACGCTCGGCGAGGTCGACCTGGAAGACCTGCACGACCAGTACCAGGAGGCACTGGAAGAGGTCATCGCGGCCAAGGCCTCCGGCGAGGTGCCGCCGGAGGCACCCGCACCGGCGGCCGAGGGCAAGGTGCTCGACCTGATGGCCGCGCTGGAGAACAGCGTGCGCGCGGCCCGGGAGTCGCGGGGCGCGGCGCCGGCGGGTGGCGAAGCCGAGGTCAGACCGCTGCCGCGGCGACGGGCGGCGCCCAAGGAGACGGGCGGCAAGAAGTCCACGAAGGCGGCCACCGAGAAAAAGCCGGCGACGGCACGGAAGTCCACGTCCAGGACGGCGGGGGCGACGAAGACGGCTGGGGCGACCAAGAAGACCGCGGCGGCGAAGACGACGGCCAAGTCGACGACGAAGTCGACCGCCAAGTCGACGGCGAAGAGTGAGGCACCCGCGAAGAAGACGGCGACGAAGAAGACGGCTTCGCGCAAGCGCTCGGCTTGAGGGCCGTTCCGGCAACGCCACCGGGGGTGTCGGTGACCTTTCCCGGCTGCCGGTGCGCCGTGCCTGGTCGGATACAGTTCCCCGCCTCACCGGAGCGCGCCGGGCTGGCAGGAGTGGTGTTGCTGGGGGTGCCTCGTCGGCCGGGGTGGATCTTGTGTGGCTGGGGGAGTCGTGCGACTGGGGGCGCTCACCCGTATGTGGCTGGGGGAGTGGTGTTGCTTGGGGTGCCCACCTGGCGGCGGCGGAACATGCGCAGCTGGGGCGGTCGTGCCGCCGGGGTGGCGCCCACCCGGCGGCGGTGCAAGGTGCGCTGATACGGGCAGTCGTGCCGCTTGGGGCGGCACGGGTGGGCGCAGCGGCACCCCGCGAGCGCGGGCAAGCGAGACCCCCGGCAACAACGACTGCGTCGCTGAGGTAGCCGGCGCAGACCGGGAGGAGGCCGGCGGGGAGGTAGCCACCGACGTTGAGGGCCGCGTTGGCCTCGGCGAGCCGAGCCCCCGGCACGGTCGAGTTCAGCAGGGACAGACCGCCCAGCTGGCCCATGCCCTGGCCCGCCCCGGCCAGCAGCGCGGCGGCGGTCAGTGCCGGGACCGAGCCGGTGTGTACGGCAGTGACGAGCGCGAGCATGCCGAGCGCGGTGGCGGCCGCACCGGTGACCAGGACCGTGCGCCGGCGCAGTCGTCGTACCGCGAACTGCACGCTCGTCGCGCTGAGGAACATGGCGAACGCCAGCGCCCCGGAGACGATCCGGCTGCCGGTGCCCAGCAGCCCTGACAGCAGCGAGGGCCCGAGCGACAGCACGAACACGTGGCGGTGATGCCGGGAGCGAAGGCGGCGACGCCCAGCGCGAGCTGCCACCCGGCACCGCTCGGCACACCCGGCACCCGCACCCAGGCCCTGGCCGGCGCACCGGCACCGGCACCGGCACCGGTGCTGGTGCTGGTGCTGGTCGGAGCAGGCCGTCGTAGGGGCATCCGCAGCACCACCACGACGGCCGTGACCAGCAGCCCCGCCTCCACCGCGAACACGGTGACCGTGGGCGCGGGCAGCGTCTCGGACAACACTCCGGCGAGCAGCGGCCCGAGCCCCGCGCCGAACACCATCGCGCAGGAGGCGAGCAGCGCCGCGAGACGGCGGCGCCCGGACCCGGCCACGTCGGTCACCGCGGCCATGCCCGCCGAGACCACGGCCCCGACCGCGATCCCCGTGCACAGCCGGCCGACGATCAGCGCGACCACGCCGCCCGCCGTGGCGAAGACCAGACAGGCCAGGAGAGCGAGCCCCAGCGCGGGCAGCAGGACGGGCTTGCGGCCGAGCCGGTCGGAGGCGACGCCGGACACGAGCAGGGAACCCAGCAACCCGGCGATGTAGCAGGCGAAGACGACGGTCAGGGTGCCTTTGCTGAACCCCATCTCGCGCTGCCACAGCACATAGAGCGGGGTGGCCGCGTTGGACAGGACGAAGACGGCGGTCACGGGCCAGGCGGCGAGCCACACCCAGCGGACCGGCACCTCACTGCTCACCCGGCCTTGCCCTGTACCGGTGGTGCCTACGTCGGTTTCTGCCACGACAGTCCTCCCCGAGCGTCAGTACGAGTCCAGTCGTACTTGTACGAGTGGAGCCGAACCTAGCACGTAGTACGATCGAACTCGTACTGGAAGCCCGAGGGAGGGAACCGCAGTTGACCCCGAACCGGTCCGCGGCAGCGGACACGAAGCCAGGCATCACACAGCCGCCGGAACCCGCCGGCCTGCCCGATCCGCTGCCCGAGCCGACCGTCGAGGAGCTGCGCCTGGAGACGGTGCTGGGCGCGCTCAGCGACCCGCTGCGGCTGCGGATCGTGCGCAAACTGCTCCTGGAGTCCGAGGAGTTCGACCACACCTGCGGCTGGTTCGGCCTGGACCGCCCCAAGTCCTCGCTGACCCACCACTTCAGGGCGCTGCGCGAGGCGGGGATCACCCGCCAGCGCCAGTACGGCCTCGAACGCCGCAGCCACGTCCGGATCGCCGACCTGAACGCCCGCTTCCCCGGTCTGCTGAACCTGGTCGCAGCGTGGAGCCCGCCGGACGGGGAGTGAACGGGCGCGCACGTCCCACTGCGAATGCGCGCCGCTCACCGACCGCTACGGCCTCAGACCGATGAAGGGCTCGCGACGGTCGAGGGCGGCGCGCCGAAGAACGTCGGCACGGCGGGCTGGAGCCGGGCATATCGCCGCCCTCCGCCCCGGATGCCAGCCGTGGCCCCGCGCCAGGCGTCGAGCTTCGCGCGAGGGGGTGGCGACCTCATCGTGTCCTTTGCTTCAGCCGATCGGCGACCTCTCAAGGCGTCCAGGACGAGGCCGGCCGGACCGGCGCAGTGTGACCTGCACCACTTCATCGGGCGGATCAGGGGCCGGCTGGAGAGCTCATGGAAAGTACGAAGAGGCTCAGCGAGCGGTGCCGTACGGGCCCGCACGACTGTGCTGAACATCCGGTCGAGCCACCCATGAGCGGAGCCGCTGGGCCGCCGCGGAAAACAGGCCTTCCATTTCACCAGCCGGAGGAGTAGGTTCCGCTTACCCCGCGACGGCGTCTCCCGAGGCGCTGGCCCGCCAGTTCCGGACGGCGGGCCGCGCGGGGGCCAATTGCCTGCTCGTGGCCGCCTGCCCATCGGCTGTGGAGGCGAACTTCGGGCACGATGGGGACCGAGGCCTGCCGAGCACGTCAGCCGGTCGCCTGGGGCTGGTGGCGGTCGGTTGTCTCCGCGGCGGTCGCTGTACTTCCCGGCTGACAACTCTCACACTGACCACCGCCTGAGTAGCTTGATCCGAGCCCGCTTCGGCCGTGGCCGTCGACTGTTCGAAGGCTGGACAGAGGCGCTGTGTATGCCGCCGTCCCGCGTCGTCGATGTCAGCCCGGACCCGGCGAGACGGTTCCGGCTCGTACTGATCCCGGCCCCAGTTCGTCGCCACCCTCAGGCAAGACCTCGACACGTTCGGAACCGCCGAGGACGAGCGCCTGTTCGCCAGCGAGCGGGGGCCGGAGTGGTCGGCTTTCCGGCCAACTACCGCTTGTGGCAGGGGTTGGCAGCTAGGCGCTCCCACCGACCGCAGTTGTCTCGCCGCTCGCCGCTCGCCGCTCAGCCGTACGACCTCCAGTACTCGGCCCTGTCGACCTGACTCAAGCCTGGAGTGGACGCGACTGAGGTGGTGAGCACGCGGGAAGCAGTGTTGAGGTTTTTGCTGAGCCGCTACGCCAAGTAGGTCGACGGACGGCAAGAGATGACGAATCGCAAGTCGAAGACCCATTGCCTGAATATCAGCGAACTGGCCACCAGATCGTCAGCCCCGGCTCTCGGCGGGCCAAGAGCTCCGTCGTGTATCGGCCGCGTTGCCCCGGCCGTCAGGTACTGGATGCACCTGGCGGGTCGCCTTCCATTTTCTCAGCACACGACCTCCCCAGGCGTCCCGTCCGGTTCGCGCTCTACGCCCGGGCCGTCAAGGTGTCGACCCTAGCTCCATGGGGGCTTTGGAGCAGACGCCGCGGCGGCTGAGCGGCGGACAGTCGCGCTGCCCGTACTGCGGCTTGCCGCGAGATCGGGTGGCGACGCTCGAGCGTGACTGGGTGATGTTGGAACCGGACATGGCTCCACTGGCCCACACGGTGCCGGCGGAGCACCGGTGGATCGAGCTGTCCGATGGGCGGGTGACCGTCTACGGGGTGTGTCCGCCGGATCCGTTCCAGCGGTGTCGCATCGAGCACCGACTGGCCTGCCCGGCACAGTCACTGCCGGATCTGTGGCCGTGGCTGACGACCCTGCGAGGGGAGAACGCGCGGCGGGCGGACCGACAGAACGACGCGGAGTCGCCTCCACCCCCCGAGGAATGGCCGGACGCCGGCTGACGGGCACCTCGGCAACGCCGGTACGGCCCGGGCAAAACGTCCCAAAGCCTTGCCCACGAACCCCGCAGCCCGTGTCCCAGAGCCGCTCAGCGCCGCATGCGCCCACACATACAGGAAGACCCCGGCCTCAGCGTTTCCGCTGGTGACGGGGTCTTTGAGCACCTCATACAGGGTTCTCTTGGCAGGGTACGAACCGCGCACACGGCTCCGGAGGGCGCTTCGGTCCCTGGCGTATGCACAGGTCAGCGCTATCCCACAGCGCGGTGGGTCGGAACTCGCCCACAGATAGTCCACGATCTCTCGCCGCGGACGAGTTTGACGACAAGATCAGCTGTCAGCGGTCGTGTTACGTAGGTCTACCGTTCGGTCGGCTGGCGACGGTTCTCTTCACAGCGCCTGGAGAGGTAGAAGCCAACGGTTTACCCCTTGATCGCGACGTTCTGCCCAGAGGACATGAACTTGTCGCGGCTCCGCTGCCCCTGCTCGAAAAAGACGAAAGAGCCGTTACTGGTGGTCGTTTCCTCCAGCGCCCAGCCCAAAGAACCGCTCGAAGAACTGTGTCAATGTTTCGATCACACGCTTCTTCTTGTCGCTGTGGCCGCCATCGCGACTGAAACGAGAGACGGGGGGCAGGATCTTTGTAATCTCCGTACCAGTCGTGCGGATCTGCCCGTCACGGAACGCGTCCGTGATGAACGCCCGGGTCTGCTCGGGCTTGAGTTTTTGCTCCTCGATGATCGCCGCGAGTTCAGCATCTCGCTTCGCCTCCACGTACGCCTGCCACTGTTCATCGACAGCGCCGTTCACAGACAGCGAGTTCACGAAGTCTTCAACAAGGTCGCGCTTGCTCCGCAGGCTCGGGCTAGCGTCGACCGCACGCGAGATTTGGGCACGAATCTCCTTGTCCTCGCCGTCCCCACGCTCGGCCCGCATCTTCTCAACGAGCATCAAGATGTAGTCGACGTTGATCTCGACCTGCTTGACCAGTTCGATCTCGAATACGACATCCTCGTTTATGCGTTCCTTCTCCGTGGCGGTCTCCGCCCGGAACTCGGCGTACAAGTTGAGGTAGACACTGCGGTAGTCCTGGTGCTGGCGATCTGCCAACAGGTCCTGGCCGGCGAAGTCGTCAAACTCGGTCAGGATGTTGTGCAGCCGCAGTACGGCACCGAAAAGGTTGATGAAGTCCTTCTGGGCCTGCTCCCCGATGATAGGGGTGCCAAGCGGGAAGGTCTGTAGCAGCTCGGT
This sequence comes from Streptomyces sp. NPDC048521, assembly GCF_043199855.1. Classification (NCBI taxonomy): domain Bacteria; kingdom Bacillati; phylum Actinomycetota; class Actinomycetes; order Kitasatosporales; family Streptomycetaceae; genus Streptomyces; species Streptomyces sp. NPDC048521. The sequence continues at coordinate 264,077 of NZ_JBICWR010000003.1, read as the reverse complement.
GACCTTCTCCACGTACTCGCTGTAGTACTCGCTGTAGGACGGCACAATGACGATGCCCTTGGCATCCTTGTTCCCGAACAGCTCGAGCGCCGCGTTCGTCTCCTCTTCAAGGTCACGGAAGACGACGATATTCCCGTGGCGTTTGACGGAGTTGAGGATCCGATTGGTGCGCGAGTATGCCTGGATCAAACCATGCATCTTCAGATGCTTGTCGACGAACAGCGTGTTGAGCGTGGTCGCGTCGAAGCCGGTGAGGAACATGTTCACCACGATGACCAAGTCGATCTCGCGGTTCTTCATTCGCTGTGACAAGTCCCTGTAATAGTTCTGGAACTTGTCGGCGCTGGTGTCGTAGCTGGTGCCGAACATCGCGTTGTAGTCCCGGATCGCATCTTCCAGGAACGTGCGCGCGTCTCCGCTCAGGGCGTCGGTGTCAAACGCCTCGTCGTCAAGAATCCCGTCATCGGTGGCCTCGTTCGCGCCGTAGGAGAAGATGATGCCCACCTTCAGTCGCTGATCCGGGGTGAGCGCCTCCTGCTGATGCTTGAACTGCGAGTAATAGCGCCGCGCTGCCTCGATTGAGGCGGTGGCGAGCAGGGCGTTGAAGCCGCGGACTCGCTTCTTCTCACGAAGCGCCTCTACCTGACGCCTCGTCCGGGTCGATTCCACAACATTGGCGACAACCGCGTGCTCATAGCTCGTCTGCCGCTTCGTCTTCTGATCGAAGTGCTCCAGGATGTACGCCGTGATCTCGCGGAGTCGGCGCACATCCAACAGAGCGCGCTCCCGATCGATCGCCGAGACCTGCTTATCGTCTGGGTTGCCGACCTTGATCGTGTTGATGTAGTCGATTCGGAACGGCAGGACATTCCTGTCCGTGATCGCATCTATGATCGTGTACGTGTGCAGCTTGTCGCCGAAAGCCTGCTCAGTGGTCTTCAGCAGCGGGTTCCCGCCGCTCGAGGAGTTGACCGGGAAGATCGGGGTGCCGGTGAAACCGAACAAGTTGTACCGCTTGAAGGCTCGCGTGATGTCGGTGTGCATGTCGCCGAACTGCGACCGGTGACACTCGTCGAAGATGATCACGGAGTGGCCCGAGAACACCTCGTGTCCCCGGTTCGCCTTGATGAACGTCGACAGCTTCTGGATCGTCGTGATGATGATGCTTGCATTCGGATCCTCCAGCTGCTTCTTCAAGATCGCCGTGGACGCGTTCGAGTTGGCGGCGCCTTTCTCGAAGCGGTCGTACTCGCGCATCGTCTGGTAGTCGAGGTCCTTGCGGTCGACGACGAACAACACTTTCGCGACATCGGGTAGCTTCGATGCCAGCTGCGCAGCCTTGAACGACGTCAGCGTCTTGCCCGACCCGGTCGTGTGCCAGACGTACCCGCCCGCCTCGACGGTGCCAAGCGTCCTGCGGTTCGTCGAGCACTCGATCTTCCGCAAGATCCGCTCTGTCGCCACGATCTGGTACGGCCGCATCACTAGCAGGTCACGGTCGGCTGTCAGCACGCAGTACTTCGTCAGCAGGTTCAGCAGTGAGTGCTTGGCGAAGAACGTCTTGACGAACGCGGTCAGCTCCGCGATCGGCTTGTTCCGTGCGTCCGCCCACCACGACGTGAACTCGAACGAGTTGCTTGACTTCTTGTCCTTGCCCGCGCCGGCAGCCTTCTGGTTATCCTTCAAGTGCTTCGAGCGGGTGCTGTTGGAGTAGTACTTCGTCAGCGTGCCGTTGCTGATCACGAACAACTGCACATACTCGAACAACCCAGAGCCTGCCCAGAAGCTATCGCGCTGGTACCGGTTGATCTGGTTGAACGCCTCACGGATGTCCACCCCACGGCGCTTGAGCTCAATATGCACCATGGGCAGACCGTTGACTAGCACCGTCACGTCGTACCGGTTCGAGAAGCTCGCACCGCCCTCGCCCCGGTCAACCTCGTACTGGTTGATGACCTGCAGACGATTGTTGTGGACGTTCTTCTTGTCGATGAGATTGATGTTCTTCGTCGTACCATCGTCACGCTTCAGAATCTGAACGTGGTCTTCCTGGACCCGCACCGTCTTCTCCACGATGCCCTCGTTCTGTCCGGCGATCTTGGTGGAGAAGAACGACTCCCACTCAGAATCCGAGAAAGACACGTGGTTTAGCGCCTCAAGCTGGATCCGCAGGTTCGCGACCAGCTGCGCCTCCGATGTGATCGGGAGGTACTCATACGCCTGCGCCTCCAGCAGACGGATCATCTCCTGCTCAAGTGCCGCCTCTGATTGGTACACCGTTGTTCCAGAGACATCGGGGATGTACTCAGCGACAACCGTGCTTTCAGCCGAGACAGCAATCGGGTCGTACTTGCGCGCCTGCCCTTCCCTCATGCCGCAGCCTCCTTGAACGTCAAGAGCCGATCGCGGTATTGCTCGTACTGCTTGCGACGCGCGTTCAGTTCACCGGGCAGGCAAATGCCGATGTCGTTGATGAGAGCATTGATGTCGTTCAGCTTCGAGGCCACTGCCTCTTGCACAGCGAGCGACGGTACTGGCACCTCGATCTTTGAAAAGTCGGTCTTGTTGATCAGGGGCATCGTTCCACCGCTACGCTCGCCCTGGGCGCGAAGCCGGTCGCGCATAGAGGTAAGCAAGTGGTAGAAGTAGTCCACCACGATCTCGCGCGTTGGAATGATCGAGTTGATCTGCTGGTTTGTTACACACTCATGCTCATTGATGACGGTCTTACCCATATCCGCGCCAATGCACGTGACCAGAAGTGAGCGTGCAGGCACCATGGCCTTCGCCATTGAGGCAGCGCCAGCAGTAGACAGTTTACGGCTAGGCGCTGAGACCACCTTCATTCCGTTAGCGATATCGCTCGGGGTAATAAAGTCAATCTCGGTACCCCATGCCAGCGCATCGGATGACTTCGGTGTCCGCCCAGTAACAATTCGACCAAGCTCGCCGAGAGCAACCCGTTCGGCACCGTGAGCCGCTTCAGCAAGCCTCTGTGCTCTGTAGTGTTCGTACTGGCGGCGTCGTGCCTCCAGCTCGGCCTGCAGCTTGGCTTCCAGCTCGGCCTCCAGCTGAGTGAACTGATCCAGCACTCTCACGATCTCTCGCTGCACTTCAAGAGGAGGCACTGGAATTCTGTAATTCAAGAGCTGAGAACTGTTGATCGATGTAACCGATCCGCCGATTTTACTGGCCTTACGGAGGATGTCTTGCCCGCGCGAACTCAGTACATGCGCGAGATAATCGACCATCACGTCAGCGTACGGAACAACCGCCTTCATGTCCTGATTGAGAGCAACCGGAACCGGCACCAAAGCCGTCGGAAACGTGTGATTAAGAATGCTCGAACGCACGACCATAGCGACTGAAGTGGGAGGTACCAACTTCGCGGCTGATTCACGCAAGGCCGCCTCGGCGATCATGTCAATTGATGAATTGACGACGCGCCTCCCCATGTCTTTCGGAGACACCCATGGAATGGTGCCATCCGTCCAATACTCGGCCTTCCCTTTCGATGGCGTTCCGCCTCCGTACCAGGTACCGATCGAGCCAAGATGCTTGAAGTTGACCCCGTCCGGGCACAACTCCTGAAGCATTTCATTGATACGGCTCACGCGACGCCTCCTCTTGCGATCTCACTAACATTCTCGACGTTCCAGCCCAGCTCTTCGATCGCTCGCGCGTATTCATTATCACGGCTTACTTCGTCGACAACGCCAAGGACCAATTGGAGGCAGGGCTTGTATTTCTGGAGCGCCTCTTCTTCGCTTGACTCGCCATGGATAATGTCGCTGAGCTCGCGAAATAGCTGATAGCCGTCACTTGAGAAGCGTCGCGGAATAATGTTGCGAACTTCATTCACTTTCTCTAGCACGACAGCGAAGGGGATATTTCGTCCGTTATTCTTTTTTGTCTCGATATCGGCAATCTCGGCCACTCCGAACGTGACGAGCTCGAAGATCTTACGAAGGTAGACGATCGATCCGGCGCCGAGTTGGTTTTCATACGCGAGCTGCGCTCGCTTCACCAGATCCGAGAACGGTCCACGATGGCCGTCAACCCGTTCAGCGCGGTCACGGAGGTTCTCTGTGTAGCGCTCGATACGCACTTCCGGTGCGACACCAGAAATGTCGCCATTGCCACCGATGAGGAACCATATCTCCACGGAGGACCGACACTCGATACATTGTAGTGTGGCGTCGATACTAATTTGGTTGTCGCCGATCCCCAAACACGACAGCTCATCTCCAGACATGAAGGTTCGCTGAGCGTCACAGGCGCGGCAATGGAAATTTCGGAGGACCTTCCCTACTTTGATCCTTTTGTGCTTGCCCCACTTCAGCGTGTGCCCGTCGAGAAAACCATCCACTTGCATGGTTGTGACAGCGGGAGCGTCGGAGAGGAGTTTAGATAGGCGCATTTCCCCCTGCTTCCAGCTCGGAAACTATCGCGTCGATCGACGTGCGTAGCTCCGCCTGCCGCGCCACAATACGGGCGATCTGGGCGTTTAGTTCGACGATGTCGACCTTCTCGTGCATGTCCTCCGACTCCACGTAAGTGGACACAGCGAGGTTGTACTCGTTCGCCGCGATGTCCTCATTGCTGACGAGCGTGGTGAAGTGATCTTCCGGCTCGCGTGTGGTGAACGCCTCGAGGATCCTCGCCTGGTGCTCCTCAAGCAGCTTGTTCTTGCTGCCGACACGCTTGAACTCGGCTGAAGCGTCGATAAAGAGCACGTCGCTGGAGTGTTTCGACTTCTTCAGCACAAGAATGCACGTGGCGATCGTGGTTCCGAAGAACAGGTCGGCAGGCAACTGGATGACCGTGTCGACGTAGTTGTTGTCGATCAGGTACTTACGGATCTTCTTTTCCGCACCCCCGCGGTATAGCACCCCAGGGAACTCGACGATCGCGGCCGTGCCGTTGACGGCGAGCCAGCTGAGTATGTGCATCGTGAAGGCCAGGTCAGCCTTCGACTTCGGCGCCAGCACGCCCGCCGGCGCAAACCGCTCATCGTTGATCAGCAGCGGGTTCGCGTCACCTTCCCACCTGATCGAGTACGGCGGGTTGGAGACGATCGCCTCGAACGGTTCATCGTCCCAGTGCGCCGGGTCGATGAGAGTGTCGCCGTGCGCGAGGTTGAAGTCGGAGTAGTTCACGTCGTGTAGGAACATATTGATCCGGGCAAGGTTGTACGTGGTCAGGTTGATCTCCTGACCGTAGAAACCCCGGCGGACATTGTTCTTGCCGAGCACCTTGTCGAATTTCAGCAGCAGCGAGCCCGACCCGACCGCTGGGTCATAGACCTTGTTAACCTGCTTCTTGCCGACGACTGTGATGCGCGCCAGCAGTTCCGAGACCTCCTGCGGCGTGTAGTATTCGCCGCCGGACTTACCTGCGTTGGCCGCGTACATCTGCATCAGGTATTCGTAGGCATCGCCGAACAGGTCGATCGAGTTGTCCTCAAACCGCCCCAGCGGCAGATCGCCGATGGCATTGAGCAACTTCACGAGCTTCTGGTTGCGCTTGGCGACCGTTCCCCCGAGCTTGTTGCTGTTGACGTCAAGATCGTCAAACAGCCCCTTCAGATCGTCCTCGCTGTCGGTTCCCAGCGCCGAGCCCTCGATGTTCTTGAAGACCCGAGCGAGCGTTTCGTTGAGGTTCTCGTCCCGTGCGGCGCGCTCGCGGACATTGGCGAACAGTTCCGACGGCAGGATGTAAAAGCCTTTCTCTGCCACCACCTCGTCACGAGCGAACTCGGCCTGCGCGTCGGGAAGCAGCTTGTAGTCGAACGACTCATCTCCAGCTTCATGTTCGCCGCGGTTGATGTACGCCGTTAGGTTCTCGGAGATGAAGCGGTAGAAGAGCATGCCCAGCACGTAGCTCTTGAAGTCCCAGCCGTCGACACTGCCGCGCAGGTCGTTCGCGATACGCCAGATCGTCTTGTGCAGCTCTGCCCGCTGGCCTTCTTTGGTGGTCGGTGCCATGTTGCAGCTATTCTCCTCCGCGCCACGGCGCGATCACGTTGCCTCGAAGTGCGCACCTAGGGTACCGGCGACACAGTCACGGCAGCTGCAGTTCCGATCATGGTGGGGTGACCTGCAGTTATGGGTGACAGGTTCGGTTACGCGGCCTGGAGGTCCGGTGTGGTCATGACGGTCTCGACTTCGACGAGGGTCAGGCGGCCTAGACGGTGTCCCGTAACTGCTGGTCACGACTGGGATGATCTTGTTGTGGCTGGTGTGATCACGGTACCGGAGCCGTCCTGGATAGCCCCGTTCTCCGGGCTGAGCCCGCGGCAGTTCGCCAAGCTCGTCACCGCGCTGTGGAGCGAGGGGGCCGATCCGGTCTGCCGGGGGCGGCCGTGGAACCTGCCGCTTGATGCTGTGGGCATGCGAGCCTGTGCGGCGCCGTGATGGCGTTTTGCTCAACCCTCTACTTCCCCAGCTCCCATCCCGTCCGCCGTCGACCCACACATCGTGGAGCGGGCGTGGTTCATGGCGTCCAGGTGGAGCGCGCCACTGCACGAACGACCTGGACGCCATGGGCTACATCTGCTCGGCTTTGCCTGGGTCGACGGTGGTCGGGATGGGAGCTCCCCACGCACACCCCTTCGGACCCGCAGCCGGGAATGGCGCCCCCTCCACCCGGTGCTGGCCGATCCCCCGCCGGAGGCATTGCCCTGACCGTGGGTCGCGCTCTGCGGTGATCGCCTCATAGCCACTGGCTCTACCCGCATGTGGGCGCGCGTCGGCGCAGCGCGGGCGGAGCGGGCCGGAGGCAGGAGCGGCGCCCGCAGCGGAGCCGGGAGCGCGCCCGGCGGAGCGGAGCGCAGCCGGCTTGAACCAGTAGAGAAGGTTGTAACTCAGTCGTCAGTTGGGATGTGTGTCCGGTCCCGGGAGATGCTTGACACTTCGGTCCCAGCTGATGGTTGACAGTGGCCGTGATCGGCTTTTCTGTGCGCGTCGTTGCGGCGTGTGTGGGGAGGCCGGGATTGGCGCTGGTGGAGTTGTCGGTTGTCGAGCAGAGATACCGGGCTGTCCTTGCGGTGCTGGCGGGTGCGACGGTGACGGAGGTCGCCGCGTCGCTCGGGGTGTCACGGCAGACGGTGAGCGGCTGGAAGTCGAGGTATCAGGCCTCCGGGCTGGCGGGTCTGGCTGATCGTTCGCGTAGGCCGGCGTCGTGTCCGCATCAGGCCTCTGCCGAGGTGGAGGCGGCGGTGTGTGAGCTGCGGCGCAAGCATCCGAAGTGGGGTCCGCGGCGGATCGCCCATGTGCTGGAGCGGTCCGGGACGGTGAGCCCGGCGCCGTCCAGGATGACCGTGTATCGGATTTTGGTCCGTCACGGGTTGGTGGAGCCGGGGGTTCGGCGCCGGAAGCGGTCCGATTACAAGCGCTGGCAGCGGGACCGTCCGATGCAGCTGTGGCAGATGGACATCGTCGGCGGGGTGATGCTGGTCGACCCGGTGACGGGCGAGTTGACCGAGGCCAAGGTCGTGACTGGTGTGGACGATCATTCCCGGTACTGCGTGATCGCGTCGGTGATCCGGCGTACGACCGACGTCCCGGTCCGTAACGTGAAAGCGAACAAGCCCCACGGGGCTCCCTACGTTGTCTAGGCCCACCGTCGAGCATCACCTGGGACCAGATCGTCAAGCATCAGCTGGGATCCGACACGTCAGTTGGGATGCGCCACAAGGGAGCTGCGTACTGCTCTGGCCGGCTGCTGATGAGGAGTTGGCGTAGCTCTTCGCGCTGGGAGCCGCTGAGGTTCAGGGCCTCGGTGATGCGGCGGAAGGTCGTGTGGGTGACTCCGCGGGCTTGCGCTTCAGCCTGGAACTCGTCGAGCCGGGGCAATATGTCGGCAAGGTCGAGCTTCGTGGGCGTCTGCTCGGTGAGCCAGGCTGCCTTGTTGCGCTCATAGTCGATCTCCGAAAACCCGCAGATTTCCCGGCTGTACGCCTCGGCCTCGTCCAGGGCGGCCGTCGTCATGATGGCGCGGGCCAGACTGTTGCGGCTGACCGCGTCGTCCAGGTCGACTTCGTGGACCGTGGCTCCCTCGTCGGTGAGGGATACGGGAAGGCCGGCGTCGCGTACCGCGCAGATACCGCGGACTCCCCGAGCTGTTGCGGCGAGCATCGCGGTTGCTTCTGAGGGGTGCCACTCCAGCACGGTGCCGACCGCCTCCACATCCTTCGACGTGAAGGTGTGGACAAGGGGGCCGAGCAGGGGGCGCAGGTCGTCGGGTGGGACCTCGCCATCCAGTCCTGGTCCTGCGATCAGCAGGCGGATCGGGGCGTTGACCTGGCAGCAGGCGGCGAGCGTGAGTGCGTCGGCCAGAGGGCTCTTGAGCGTGGGTTCGTCGCCCCGGGCGAGAATGTCTCCGCCGACGTCCAGCAGATCAATCGACGTGGGGGCCAGGTGGTCCACTAGTTCTTCCAGCTGCCGCGTGATGCCCTCGGCGCCGTGGTGCGGGTCGAGCAAGGCCAAGGTGTGCGGGAGCTCTGCCGCGAGTCGGGGGAGTGTGGAGCCTGCCGGCGGGATCGGCCGGGCCTCGGCCGGCACCGACCAGACGGAGTGAGTGACGGGCTCCAGCCCGGTGAAGCTGTCGGCTCCTCGGGGGCCCGGGAGTGGGTCGACCAAGAGGCGGTCCCAGGCGTAGGTGAGGATCACCGCTTGGCGCTCGTCACCGTACAGGGCGGCGTGGAGCATTGCGGCGGCGACTGCGTCGCCACCTCCTCCTGCTGCGACGATCAACCGCGTCATGTGCCCCACATTACGGGCTCTTATATTGGCCACTCACCCTATAGTGGCTAAAGGCCATAGCCACTTTGACAAGGAGGGGACATGCCGCAGATCGAGGAGACTCAGCCGAAGTATCTCCAGATCGCGCACTACATCCGCGATCAGATCCTTCGGGGAGACCTGCGGGCGGGGGACGAGGTCCCCTCGGAACGGCAGTTGGCGGCGGACTGGAAGGTCTCCCGGCCTACGGCCGCCCGGTCACTGGAGGCGCTGAGCCATCAAGGGCTCGTCGAGAAGCGCCAAGGGTCGGGTACCTATGTGCGCAGCCTCGAAGTGAACCGGCGTGCACGGGAGTTGTACGGCCGCGCACGCCAGACAGGGAAGATCTACACGTTCGGCGAGTACGCGGTGATCACGTCGGCCGGGTGGATGGACGCACCCGATCACGTCGCCGAAGCCCTGGGGCTGACGAAGGACCGCCGGGCGGTACACCGCCGACGGGTGACCAACAACCAGGACGGGCCCATCACCCTGTCCACGTCTTGGTTCGCTCCGGACGTCGGTCAGCGCGCGCCCAAGCTCCTGGAACCGGAACGGATCCAGGAAGGGACGCTGATGTACGTCGAGAACATGACGGGGCGGAAGGGCAGTTACGCCGAGGATCGCATGTGTGCTCGGACCGCTACCGACGAGGAGGCATCTGACCTGCAACTGGACGCCCACTCAGCCGTGTTGATCGTTCACCACGTGGTCTACGACCTCCAGGATCGGCCACTGGAGTTCTCCGAGGCGACCTACCCGCCGCACCGCTGGGCGTTCGAGCAGGGCTACCCCCTCGCCTGATTGCAGGGCAGTTCGCGTGAACCGCTTGCGCACCTCAAGTGGCTAATGCCACTATCCAGAAAGTGGCTAATGCCACTTGGAAAGGGGGCACGGGAGTGACGAGTCAGCGACCGGATCAGGGCACGCACTTAGCTTGCCGGGGATGCCGGGGGCGCGGCTGGAAGCGAGTCAGTTCGCGTACGTCGGTGGCCCTTGCCACCGCCAACGACCGCACCCGTGCCACATCGAAGCGGCGCTGCCTCGACTGCGACGGCAGCGGCAAGGAGTGAGCGCGGATGACCTACATGATCGACCGCTACCCCTGCGAGGACTCGCCGCGACTGGGGGCGATGACCTTACATCCAACCGCCGAATCCGTACCCCGGGCCCGGCGCTGGTTCCGGAAGTTCATCGCGCCCTACAACCCGGCCTGTTCGGTCGACGACTGCACGCTGATGATCTCGGAACTGGTGACCAACGCGATCCTGTACGGGCGGTCCGACGAGGAATGGCGCGTACGGGTGGAGTGGTTCCGGGACGGCACCTCGCTGCGTGTAGAGGTACACAACCCTGGATTCCCTGCGAGCGTTCGCCTGCGCCGGCCGGACGCCGATGACGCACACGGGCGCGGGCTGATCCTGGTCGACTCCATCGCCCAGTCGTGGCACTCGGGCCCCAGCCGCTTCGGGGGAACAGTCGTCTCCTTCGTGATGGCAGATGCCTGGCCCTCCTGAGCCGGTCACGCCCTGCTTCTACTGCCACAGTGGAATTGTCGTTAGTCTGGTTGACCAGTTGACTTGGCCAATCTCGACAGGCGGCGTTCATGGCGTATGAAGTGGAGGCACCCAAGTACGTGCGCCTCGCGCAGACGATCCAGCGTCGCATCGAGGACGGCACGTACGCGCCGGGCACGCGGGTTCCCAGTGAGAACCAGCTGGTGCAGGCGTTCGGGATGTCCCGGCCCACGGTCGTGCGCGCGCTGGAGTTGCTGAAGCGGGACGGCTGGCTGGAGTCCCGGCAGGGATACGGGACGATCGTGCGAGGGCGCCCCGCGGTCGTCGAGGAGAAGGACCGGCGAGGTCTGGAAACGCTGACGCGCGACGAGTCGCGGAGTCCCGGGCGCCTGGTCGACGTCGGCGAAGAGGCGGTCCCGGCGCGCGTGGCCTCGGCCCTGGGACTACCAAAGAACGCCAAGGCCGTCAGGCGCCGTTTCCTGGCCGAAGAGGACGGCGAAGCGGTCGAGCTGGTCTCCTCGTACTTCCCCGTCGGCCTCGTCGAGGGGACCGATCTAGCCGGCGGTGCCGCGTTGACCGCCGGTGTGCGTGAGCACCTGGAGGCGCGCAAGAAGGTCCGCTTTGACCATGTGACGGAGCGGGTGTCCGCGCGGCTACCCGATGTCACTGAAGCCGAGTTGCTGGGACTGCCGGAAGGCATCCCCGTCCTGAGTGTCCTTGTCATCGCCTGTGACGCGTCCGGGCAGGCGCTGCAAGTTTCTGACGTGCTTCTCCCTGCTGACCGGCACGAACTGGAAGACACCTACCGTCTCAATTGAGCCGCCTGACGGCGTCTCAAATCAACCACCAATCCAGCTTGACAAGTCAACTTGGCATCTCTAGCTTCGGACTTGCTAAGTCAACTTGTCAGGTGCAAGTTGGTCGACTCAGAAGGAGACATCTCAGTGCGTGTGATCCGCGTCGACGCCTCGACCGCCACGATCCTGCTCACCGAAGCGCCAGCGCCGAAGGTCCGTGACCGGCAGACCGGCGAGATCGCCAAGGATGCCGTGAGTGGTGAGGCTCTGATGACCGTCGGCGTCGTCTACATCGATGAGGGCGAGTCGTCGCTGATCCAGGTCACCATCCCCGAGAGCGGGGTCACAGAAGGCCTGACCGTCGGTGCCCCGGTCTCGCTGCCCGGACTGGTGGCCCGGCCCTGGCAGAGCGTCTTCAACGGACAGCAGCGGCACGGCATCGCCTACCGGGCCACCGCCGTTGCCCCCGGTGCCTTCCCGATGGCTCAGGCGGGCTGATCGTCGTGACGGACCTGGTCACGGTGGCCGAGTTGGGCGGGTCACTCGCCGCGATAGGCGGCGCGGCCTACGTCCGGCACGCTCACCCCGCGGCGTACTGGTCCGCGGTCGGGCTGCCGGTGTCGGTGGCCCGGCTGCTGGCCTCGTACTCCTCGACCATGGATGCCTGCGGCCTGACGGTCGAGCCTCCGCGCTGGAGGGCCCTGGTCGTGCGAGCCACCACCCGACGGGAAGTCCGACCGGTGCCGCCTCGCCGGGGCCTCATCCGCCCGACCTCGACCGGGCTGCGCATGAGGCTCCGCCTGGCTCCCGGACAGGAGCCGGCGGACGTGGCGGCCTCGGTCGAACGGCTGCGGCACGCCTGGGGCGTCCACGCCGTACACGTCCGGGACATCAAGCCGGGGGTCGTCGAACTGCGCCTCGTCGGCTACGACGTCCTCAAGAAGGTGCGCATGCCCCGCGGCCGTACGGGCCTGGGACCGCTCCGAGTTCCGGTGGCCCTGCGGGAGGACGCGACGGCGTACGTCCGGGACTACCGAGCCGTACCCCATGAACTCGTCCTCGGCGCCACGCTCTCGGGCAAGTCCATGTACCTGCGGAACCTGCTAGCCGGCCTGGCCACTCAACCGGTCGTCCTGGTCGGCATCGACTGCAAGCGCGGGGTCGAACTGGCCCCGTTCGCCGCCCGGCTGTCCGCACTGGCCACCGACCCCGACCAGGCGGCCGAGCTGCTGCCGGTGCTCGTGAAGGAAATGGAGGACCGATACGACCTGATCAAGGCCCGGCAGGGCATCGTTCCTGGCACCCCGGACGAACTGATCACCTCGGACATCTGGGGACTGCCGGACGCCGAACGCCCCGCGCCCATCGTGCTCTTCGTCGACGAGGTGGCGGAGCTCTTCCTCGTCGCCACACGGAAGGAAGAGGAACGGCGCGACGAGATGGTCACCCAGCTCATCCGCCTCGCCCAACTCGGCCGCGCGGCCGGCATCTACCTGCAAGTGTGCGGACAGCGCTTCGGCGCCGAACTGGGCAAGGGCGCCACCATGCTCCGTGCCCAGCTCACGGGCCGGGTCTGCCACCGGGTCAACGACGAAGCCTCGGCGAAGATGGCCCTGGGGGACATCGCCCCGGAAGCCGTTTGGGCCGCATGCTCCATCCCCTCCGAGCGGCCCGGTCTGGCCGTCGCGGGTGACACCTCAGGTGGCTGGTTCCGCATCCGCACCCCGAACCTCTCCCTCGCCGACGCGGCGGCCACCTGCCGCGCTGCGGCCCACGTCGCCCCCGACGTACCGGCCCTCTCCGGCTTCCGCCCGTAGAACCCGGCGGCGCCTGTGGAGGCGCCTGCACCTGGTGGCTTCTCCTCAGCCGGTCACCGAGTCACCGCTCCCACCCACGCCCGGCACGACGTTCCGTGCCGAGTCCCAACCCCGCCATGCCTGGAAGAAGGGAGAACACCCACCATGTGCCCCGACTGCGAAGACTTCGTCCGAACCGTCTTCTTACTCGGCCAACTCGCCTTGTACGCCGACACGTCCGGCGCTGACGAGACGTTCGTCAACACCGTGGCCCCGTGCCTGGCCGTGTCCCTGCCCGATCCGCCGCCCGGCGTCTTCCCGCCGACCACAACCCCGACGACGGCCCGGACAACCCCGACGAGTCGTCCTGATGGCTCGCCCCGCTCTCCGCGCGGACGCGGTCCTGGTCCAAGCCGTCATCGCCGGGGCCCTGTCCTTCGCGCACCTCCACGACCTGGCCGCCGCCGCGGGACAGACCGGATGGAAGGCGTGGGCCTACCCCGTCTCCGTCGACCTGCTGCTCGTCGCCGCCTGGCATCGGCTCCGCTCCGGCGGTCCGAAGCCAGCCGCCTGGTGCTGGTTCCTGGTCGCCCTGACCGCATCCCTCGGCGCCAACGTCGCAACCGCCGGCCTCCTCCACCTGGACGACGTACCGGCCTGGCTGCGCATCCTCGTCGCCGGATGGCCCGCGGTCGCCTTCCTCGGCGGAACCCTGCTCGCCCATGACTCACACACAGCGGAGCCGTCCCCGGAACCGGCCCCGGCAGGCAGCGACGGCCCGGGGCCCATGGCCGACCCGGCTCCCGAACTGCCTGCCGCCAGCGTCCCCGCACCAGCACCCGCGCCCGTTCCACCCGCTCTCGTCGCCCTGGCCCGCAAGGTCGCCGACGAACACCGGGCCCGGACCGGGTCCGCCATCGACACCACAACCCTGCGTGCACGTCTCGGCGTTCCGCTGCCGCTCGCCGAAGCCATCGCCGCCCACATCACCTGATCCGGAGGACATCGCACCGTGCGTCCGTCCACGCTCCGCGCGCTCAACCGAGCCGCCGAGCTGACCCGACAGAACCGCCTCACCGAGGCAATGCTCATCGCCGAACCCGTGATCCTCACCGCCGACGAGTACGAGGGCGAGGAGATCCGGCGGTGGCTCCTCGACCACGTTGCCGACTTCCCCGGCGAGAACCACCCGGACTCCAAGGAGCTGCCCTGATGCCCGCGAACCCGCGCTTCCGCCGCGTCGTCCGCATCGGTCCCGTTCAGGTCGCCACGTACTACGACGGCCGGGGCCGCGAGAAGCACACCGCGGCCTGTACCGCCCCGCGCTGCGGCTTCTCCGCCGACTACGACAGCCGCACCGCCGCCGAACTCGCCGCCCGTACCCACCGCTGCCGCATCCGCTGAAACGGAGTTCACGTGACCGTCTCGCTGCCGCTCGTCCTGGTCCTGGGCCTCATCGCCTGGGGCGCGGTCAAATTCCTCGGCGTCCGCGTCTGGCTCGTCGTCGTGATCGCGCTCTTCGGCTTCCTGCTCTCCCACACCTTCCTCGCCCCGGCCATCGATTCCGGCACCCGCTCCGGCGTCGACGTCGTCAACGGCACCCACCACTGACAAGGAGATACGCCGTGCTCCGCCCCAAGCTGCCCGACATCCCGACCCTGCCCACCTCGAACGCAGTCAGCAGCACCCAGCACAGCCACGCCCCGGTGCCCTCGGCCGGCCGCTCCCTCACCCCGTGGGTGGGCGCGGTCACTGCGGTGGCCGTCGTCGGCGTCGTGCTCACCGCGCTCCTCGCGGCGGTCGCCGTTTCGGCCGTGTCCGTGGCCATCGCCGCCGTGGTCCTGCGCTCCCTCGTCACCGGCGCGAACAAGCGCTGACCGGCCACCGGGGCGGCAACAAGCCGCCAAGCATCCGCCGCCCCGGGGCCGTCCCTTCCCAACCGCCGAAACAGCCGAAAGGAAGTCCCATCATCACCCGGCAGACTCCGCCCCCGCTGGCGGAACTCTCGATGCTGGCCTCTCTCGGCACCCTGCCCGAGCTGGCCCACCAACTGTCCGGCCTGGGTGGCTGCACCCACCCCGTACGTCTCGATGGCCACCGCACCGAATACGAGATCGACCTCGCGACCGGCGAGATCGGCCGAACCCTGCACCACCTCGCCTCTGCCACCCTCCCGGCCGGTCAGCTCCTCGTCCGCTGTAACAACCGCCGGGCCTCCCGATGCGCGGCCTGCGCCGAGACCTACCGCCGTGACACCTACCACCTGATCACCGCCGGGCTCCGCGGTGGCAAGGGCACCCCGGAACGGGTCGCCACGCACCCGCGCGTCTTCGCCACCTTCACCGCCCCCAGCTTCGGCCCGGTCCACAACCGTCCCTCCAGCGGTCGTCCCTGCCGCTGCGGCACTCGCCACGACGACCAGGACCCCGCGCTGGGCACGCCTCTTGATCCGGATGCCTACGACTACGAAGCGGCCGTGCTGTGGAATGCGCACGCCGGGGCCCTCTGGCGCCGCTTCTCGATCTACCTGCGCCGCGAGGTCGCCAAGCGCGCTGGTCTCACCCAACGCGCCTTCCGCGACCACGCCCGCGTCTCCTTCGCGAAGGTGGCCGAGTACCAGAAGCGCGGCGCGGTCCACTTCCACGCGGTCATCCGCCTCGACGGCTCGGAAGGCGGCGAGACTGCGCCGCCGGCCTGGGCCACGGCCGAGCTGCTGACAGACGCCATCCATGCCGCCGCCACTGCGGCCCGTGTCGACGGCCCGGAAATCGACGGCCGACCGCACTCCTTCGTCTTCGGCCGCCAACTCGACGTCCGCCCGATCCGCTCCGCCGCCTTCGCCGGCGGCCAGGACCTGACCGAGCGGGCCGTGGCGTCGTACGTCGCCAAGTACGCCACTAAGGGCGCCGAGACAGCGACGGGCACCCTCGATCGGCCGTTGCGGTTCCTTGCCGAGTTGGCGCAAGCGCAGATCACTGAGCACGCCCGGCGCATGATCCGCGCGGCCTGGGCCTTAGGCACACGCTCGGAGCTGGCAGACCTCCGACTGCGGGCCTGGGCCCACATGCTCGGCTTCCGCGGCCACTTCTCCACCAAGTCCCGCCGCTACTCCACCACTCTCGGTGCCCTCCGCGAGGCACGCGCCGACTGGCGCCGCGCTCAAGCCGCTCCGGCTGTCGACACCGACCCGGACACGACACTCGTCCTCGCCCACTGGGTCTTCGCCGGAACCGGTCTTTCGGCCGCCGAAGCCTGGCTTGCGGCGTCTCTCGAACCCGCACCCGGAACGGAAGGAGAGCCGACATGGACGCCCGCCGCGACGAACTGATGACTGTTCGCCAAGTCCTGGACGAACTGGGCGGCGTTTCTCGCCGGACGTTCTACCGCTGGCGCGAGCTGGGACAGGGGCCGGCCGCATTCAAGCTCCCCAACGGTGAGCTTCGGGTCTGGCGCAGTGATTTCACCTCGTGGCTACGGCAGCTGGAGGAGGCGGCGTGAAGTCTCTCGACGTCAAGGTCTGGGGCGTACGCAAGCGGGACACCAAGACGCCTTCGTACGGGGTCCGTTGGTCCGTCGCGGGCAACGTCTTCTCTGACTCGTTCCGCACCAAGGCGCTCGCTGATCACTACCGAGCGAAGCTCATGGGTGCCATGCGGGGCGGCGAAGAGTTCGACACGGAGACTGGTCTTCCGGCTTCGATGGAAGAGAAGAAGTCGCCACTGTCCTGGTACGACTTCGCCCTCAGGTATCTCGCGATGAAGTGGCCGCACGCTGCACCCAATACGCGAGACGGCATCAACGAATCTCTGACCAGCGTGACCATGGAACTGCTGACGGAGCGCGCAGGGCGACCGTCCGACGAGGAGATCCGCAAGGCATTACGCAACTGGGCCTTCGTGCTGCCAGGGCCCGACGACCGGGAAGTCCCGGACAACGTCCGGAACGTTCTGCACTGGGTGGCGAAGGCTTCCCGGCCGCTCGCGGACCTCGCTGAACCGGCGACGGCCCGCGCGGTTCTCGACGGGCTGAAGCTCAAGCTCGACGGCACCGCGGCAGCCGCCGAGACCGTGCGGCGGAAGCGGCGGACTCTCGTCAACGCTGCGAACTACGCGGTCGACCTGGGGGAACTGCGAGAGAATCCGATCACGGCGGTTCGCTGGCAGAAGCCCAAGGTCTCGAACCAGGTCGATCCGCGCGTTGTCGCCAACCCGGAGCAGGCCCGCAACCTCCTGGCGGCGGTGTCCTATGTCGGCGGTTACCAGCGTGCTCGCGGCCGGCGGCTCGTCGGCCTGTTCGCGGCGATGTACTTCGGTGGCCTCCGGCCCGCTGAGGCGGTCGGCCTGGTCGAGACTGACCTTGTCCTCCCTGAGCAGGGCTGGGGATCTGCGCTGCTCCACCGGACCCGTCCTTCGGTCGGCAAGCAGTGGACGGACTCGGGGGAGACCCACGACGACCGGGGGCTTAAGAATCGACCGGCTGAGGATGTTCGGCGTGTGCCTATCCCGCCCCAGCTCGTCGCCGTGCTGCGCGAGCACCTGGCCACGTTCGGCACGGCGGATGACGGGCGGCTCTTCTTCAGCGAGAAGGGCTCGGTTGTCCCGTCCTCGACCTACTACCGCGTGTGGCAGGAGGCCCGGCTCCTCGCGCTTCCGCCGGCCGTTGCGGCCTCGCCACTCGCGAGCCGACCGTACGACCTCCGGCACTCGGCGCTGTCGACGTGGCTCAACGCTGGGGTAGACCCGACCGAGGTGGCCGAGCGCGCTGGCAACAGCGTCGAGGTCTTGCTGACCCGTTACGCGAAGTGCCTCGACGGACGGCAGGACGTCGCTAACCGTCGCATTGAGGACCTGCTTCGCGAGTACGAGTGAGACGTCCTGCATCACCACCGAGGCCCAGGGCATCTTGCCCGGGGCCTCCCTCTTTTCTTCCCCTCAGTAACGGTCTGATCCCGTGGACATCGTTTCTCGCGGCCCCTTCATTAGTGACCGACCAGGCGGAACGGATGACGAGCGAGGTTCGCACGCACCCGCCAACCCCATCCGTCTGCACCACCACCCAACCCCGGTCGAGGCTGTGCGGATACGGGCTCAGACTGGCGGATCCAACTTCGGCAGGACTTCACGGTCCCACGTCAGAACAGCTCAGTCCGGGCACAACTCCAGGGCGCGGTCGATGAGCGGTCCCGTCTCCGCCTTTAGGCCCTGCGCGGCCCACGACGGGATGCGATTCGGGGCCACAATCTCTTCGGCACTTGGGTACGAGTCAGTCTGCGGCTCACCGTCAATACGGTCGTTGTAATTGAGGAGGTATCGTGCTCCGTCTTTGGTTTCGAAGATGATGTCTGAACCCTTCTCACAAGACAGTGTTCCCTCGTCAATCCCGGCGACGAAGGGCCAGTCCTCGCCGTACTCTGCCTCCGTCACTACGACCGGCCTCTTCGGCGCCCCGGAATCAGATTCACCGCCACAGCCGCACAGCAGCACAACACCAGCTACCGCCGCGCCTATGTATCCCCATGCACGCACAGCATCCCCTCCCCGGGTGTTCTCTATAGGAGCCATCCCACGCCCGCGGTAGACCGCCAGTCGCAGCGACTGCCGCTGCAGTAACTTAGCGGGCCTCGCACCGGGTCTGAGCTGGCTTGCTCTGCTGGTGAGCGGCGCCCCGGCCTCCGTAGGCGTCGCGCTCTTGCCCGCCTGTCCCTTTCGGAGGGCTCGGCATCCCCAGCGAGGCGCCGGCAGCCCGCGTGGGTGCCCGTTGGTAGCCCCGGCGGCGTGACGATTCGTACGGGGCGTGGGCGCCTGGCGTTATGCGGGCTTCGCCTTTTCCCGGACCTCACCTGCGACGATGCCCCAAGATCCCGTCCACGCCTCGTCCACAGACCCCGACATATGCCCGCTCCGGGCCGCACACGCCTGCACATACGCGAAGACCCCGGCCTCAGCGTTTCCGCTGGTGACGGGGTCTTTGGGCACCTCATACGGGGTGCCCCCGGCAGGATTCGAACCTGCGCACACGGCTCCGGAGCCCAAGTGAGAGTGCAGGGCCGTACGGGCTCTGACCTGCTCCGGAGGCGGTGACAGAGCTTGCTCTGATCAAGATCATTACGCCCCTATTACGTGGGCGGCCTGTCGGGCGGTCTGTCCGGCCCGTATGGTCGAAGCATGATCTCGGGCAGCAGCGGGAGACCGGACGGCGGCGGCGCGGAGTTCACGGCGGAGGGCCTGGAGCCAGTCCTTCGGGAGGCGTGCGCGAGGGCGGGACTCGACGCCAGTGGTGCCGAACTGCTTCGCCTGGGGTCGAACGCCGTCTATCGCCTGATGTCCTTACCCGTGATCGTGCGCATCGCCCGTGATCCGTCGACGCTCGCCGAGATGGAACGTGCTGTAAGTGTCGCCCGGTGGCTCGCGTCGCAGGACTTCCCGTCGATGCGCGTGCCGGCCTCGGTCGTGCAGCCGCTCGTCGTCGATGGCCTGGTGGTCACTTTCTGGGAAAGCGTCCAGGACCGCGAGGAATACGCGACGGTCGGCGAGCTGGCCGACCTCCTGCGGCGTCTGCACTGGCTTGAGGAGCCGGAATCCCTTGGCCTGCCGTACTTCGACCCGCTGGCCAAGCTGGCGGCGTCCCTCGCCGGCCTGGACGCCGTCTCTGCGGAGGACCGGGCGTTCCTGGACGAGCGAGCGGCAACCCTCGCCAAGGATTACGACCGCCTGGATTTCGTCCTCCCCTTCGGCATGATTCACGGTGACGCCAGCATCGGGAACATCCTCCGCCACAGGGACGGGCACGCGGTGCTCATCGACCTGGACGGCGTCGCTCTCGCCCCGCGCGAGTGGGACCTGATCCAGACGGCGATCTATTACGACCGGTACGGCTGGCACACGAAGGCGGAGTACGCCGAGTTCGTGCACCGGTACGGCTTCGACCTGATGAACTGGCCGGGCTACGAAACGCTCGCCGACCTGCGTGAGCTGATGATGGTCTCGTGGCTTGGCCACCAGGTCACGACGAGCGAGCGGTCTGCCGCTGAGTTCGCTCGCCGGGTGCGGTCCCTTCGCACGGGGGAGGGTCGGGACGGGTGGGGCCCGTTCTGAGCACGCGCCGCCATGCGGTCAGGCACTGACAAGCGCGTCAGAGGCTACCCACAACCTGTGCTCTCGCACCTGTTCGGTGAACGCTTTCACGTCCGCACTGCTGCCGACCGCTGCGAGGCCCTGCCGGAACTCGGCCAGGTAACTCACACACCGCGCTGACTTGAGCTGCTCGCCCAGGTCGAGGGCATCGAGCGCTACCCGACACGCCTCCTCGACGTCGCCGGCGCGGAGGTGGGCATCAGCGAGGACCATAGTCGCGAAGAAGTCGCTCCGCACATGGGTGCCGCTCATGGCGTTCTCAGCGTGGGCAACTGCCTGCCGAGCACTGTTGACGTCGCGGAAGCAATGGGCGGCCTCGGCGGCGAGTTCGGCTTCGTCGAAGTAGGTGATCCACTCCGGTTCGTCGTCGCGGTTTCGGCCTTCCAGCGACTTCATGGCTGCGCTCAAGGCGGCCTGGCATGCGGCGACATCTCCGGTACGGGCAAGGGCGCGAGCCTCCATCGCGTGGAACTGGGCACGCAATGTCGGGGTGGCCACCGGTGAGATGCCCATGAGCGCAGCACGCGCGAGAGTGGCGGCCTGGGTGTACCGACCGAGGAAAGTCGCCTGGTGGCTCATCGCCGACAGGATGCTGCCCGCGAGCCGACGGTCGTTGGCATCCTGGGCAAGGCGGAGAGCCTGGAGGAAATACCGCTGGGCAAGTCCGTGATGGCAGGCGTCGTAAGACATCCAACCGGCAAGAAGCGTCGCCTCCGCCACGGTGGAGAACAGGGCGCGGCCTACCTGCTCGGTGAACCGGCCTCGCAGCAGGGGGGTCACGTCGTTGGTCAGGTACTGGATGACCGAGTGCCGCGCGTGCTCACCGCCGAACTGGTCGTCCAGCCGGGCGAACATGTCGGCTGTGGTCTTCACGGCCGCCACGTCGCCGAGACCGACTCGGATTCCCTCGGATTGTGGACGGGGGACACCCGGCTCGGGCGCGACCAGCCACCGGAGGGATGCCTCACTCCAGGCGGGCTCCGATGGCTCCGCCGTGAGGAGTGGGTCGTACTGGTTGAGATCCGCACGCCATAACTGGCTGACCGTCTGAATCGCGTCATCCGGGCTGGCGGGATAGGCGGCGTCGAGTACCGGAGCGTCCTTCGGCTCTCCGTGGCTCAGTCCGAGTTCTGCCGCACTTGCGGCGAAGGCATCACAGAGCAGCGGGCCATAAAAGTCGTCCGGGGTGCTGTGGCCGTTCTCCCAACTTGCAATACGGCGCTTCACGCTGGCGTCCGACGGGAGCTGATGCCCACGCTGAGCGGCTACTTGTCGCAACTCCCTCACGAGCCTTGGCTGGCTCCAGCCTCGGCCGGCGCGGGCCTCACGTAAGCGGACACTGGTCGGCTTCATCGCGTGGCGCCCCTTCACTCCCGTGCGCATGCGCCGGTGTGGCAACTCCCCTTCGCTGACCGAATGTACGCGCTGATCATCGCCTCTTGCAGGCAGTAACCGGAGATCGTCTGCCTGGATGCGGGTGACTGGGGATGACGTGACCTGCGTCGACGCGTCACCCCCCATCACCCCTCGTCATCTGCCCTGGTCAGGTGCTGAGCCGTGAATCTGGTCCTACGGCGGCATCGCAGCCGCACGGTAGTCCGACCGAGGGTGAGATGACGTGCACAGGATGACCAGGCGGGGCATGGAATGGCTGTCCGCAGCGGCGGACAACCCGGTCGAGTGCCAGCAGATCTGGGCCGACGACCCACGGATGCCCGTCCTGCTCCCGACCGGGCGCCTCTTCGACGTCTTGAGCGTGGACCAGCGTCTCGGGTTGGAGATGTACGACCGGCTCTTGCGCAGTGGAATGCCGTTCGGGCCGACCGCCGTCGACCGCAAGGCCCAGCGAGTCGGCTTCTTCCTCAACTCCCAGAGCCGCGAGGCCTTCACGCACTACCTCCAACGCGAAACCTCGGCTCCTCCGAAGTACCGGTACCTCGACAAGGGTTCCGCCGTAGTCGTGCCCGGCGCCATCCCGCTCTTCGATGACCGCTACCAGTGGCTTCGCCCGCCTACGCGTCGGCCGGAGGCCAATCCGCTACGCCCGGTTGCCCTCGCGACAGCGCTGGTGGCCTCCGCGGAGTTGCTGGCAAGGATCGACCGCTTCGACGAGCAGTACCCGACTCCGTACGCAGCGGTCGCTGCCCTCCCTGAGAGCGATCACTGATGCCACACGAGCCGACCGATGGGCGTGACGCGGCAGCGTGGTCGCCCCTGAACAGTGAGGGATGGTACGCGGCACGCAACGCGACGACCGCATTGCGGGACGCCCTCGTACGGGCCGGCATGGAGAAGGACTTTCCCTACCTGCGCGCGGACTTGAACGCCTTCGGGCATGGCCTCGTCGAGCTGGGCCGGGTATCCCCCGACACCGCCGAGCGCCTCGCGGAACTCCTCCGCTTGGCATTGGCCAGCGGATTCCACCGCGACCGTGACGGCGACGAGCACGAGCGTGCACCGGCCACAAGCGAAGAACACAAGGGAAGGATCTGAGACCATGACCGACCGGCGAGGAGTGGTGGCCAAGCGAGCAGAGGACTTGGTCCCCGGAGTGCCCTACGTTCGCGGCTGGGCGCGCGCAAGACGAAGCGCCGGCACCTTGGCTGATCAACTCGTGCTGCTCGGGCTGGACTCCGACTTCCCCGGTCTGATGGCTGACGTGAATGTCTCCGGTGACGGGTTGGTGCAGCTCGGGACCGTTCGCCCCGAGGCAGCCGAACTGCTGGCGAAGCTGATCACGGCGGGACTGCTTGCAGAGCCGGACGTCCCGGAAAGCGAGAAGAGTGTCTCCCCACGCGGGCGGGAAACGCCGGCGGCATGAACGCCCTTCGGACGCCGCCTGTTCGCCGTCCGAGCGTGCTCCTGTGATCAGTCGGCCCTGCCCCGCACGACATCGCTCCTCGCGCCGTCGCGCGGGGCTACTTGCTGCCCTGGCGCACTTGGTCGGCCTGCCGCTCGGCCGGGACCGGCGCCCCAGCGCCGCAGCCCGGACGAAGCGGCAGGCCGACGTAGGACATCAGCTTGGGAAGCTAAGGTGATCTACGCCCGGTTGTTGGGCTGACCTGCCGTGACGCGGTCTCGGCGCCTGCTTGGCCACTGGCCTGGCCCCCGGTTTTCCCCGTAATTCCCCGCACGATCTGGCAGGCATGTGGCACGCTCCTCCGCCCTAACCACGGGTGTCGTCCGAGTCGCCCAGGGTGTGAGGTCGGTAGTTACGACCAGCAACGCGCGTGAAGTGCCACACGGCCACCAAGAGTTGCTCGCTAGGATCGGTCCACTGGGCCTAAACGGGGAGGGAACATCGTGGAGCCGACGCTCATCGCCTTGGCCAACGCAGGCGGCTCGGCCGTCGTATCGGCCATGGCAACAGACGGCTGGCAGACGCTTCGATCAGGCGTCGTTGATCTGTGGCGCCGATTCCGCCCAGACTCCGCTGCCGAGCTAGAACGAGACCTTGAGACGTCGCGTTCTGCGCTGCTCGCCGCTCCTGACACGGAGATCCAACCCATACGTCAGGCTCTTCAGTCAGCCTGGCAGGGGCGCATGCTGACGCTCTTCCTGGAGGACCGGATCGCTGCGGCAGAGTTCGAAGGCTTGCTGTCCAGACTTACGGAAGTCGACGCACACAGGACGAACAACACCTTCAATGCCGAGGCCCGTGACCACGGCCGGGTGTACCAGGCAGGCGGGAACCAGTTCATCAGCGAGCGATGAGCGCCAGGTAGGACGACGATGACGACCCCGGACCAGCGTGACGAAAAAGGCTTTCGGCGGCAGATGTATGGCCATGCCGAGGGCAACGGGCGTGTGTACCAGGCTGGACGTGATCAGCATCTGACAGTACACGTGCATGGAAGGCAACCGCAGCCTCAGTCGTATGGGAGTGTCCGCAACGCGCTTGCACCGCTCTACGTTCTGCTTCAACTCGTGGGCACACTCGCGTTTGTAGTGGGCTGCCTCATCGTTGCTATGACCCTTCGGAAGGCACTATTCAGCACCCTGTTCTTTCAAGGCTGCGGCATCGTGGGCGCGAGCTTGGTACTGATGATGATCATTGAGCGGCTCTTCACAGGCCGCTGGCACAGGTGGTCACGCCCCCGCGAGCGAGCATCCCGAACATAGGGAACCGGGTCACACATCAGGCCCCTGATCTGCGGGGATACCGGTAGATAGCGAAGTCTGATTCACTCGGGCCACTTCTTCTTGCCCTGGGTCTTGCCGGGGATCTCGGTGACCTGCGTTTCCGCTGCTCAGGGGTGGTGGGCTCGTGCTCCTGGTGGTTGTCGTTGGTCGTCATCGGCCGCTGTCGAGCGACCTCGGACGGCCCAGAGCCGGCCCAGCTAGGGGCTCCTGGGCTACCCTCCACCTGCGGCACTCGGACTATCGGGGGGACCAGTTGGCCGGGCTCATACCTTGGATCGCACCAACATTCGCGCTCGCCGGCGTGGCGGTCGGGGCCTTCCTCAATCCCTGGGGAACTCGTCGCCAGTCCTGGCAGACCGCACGTCGTGAGGCCTTTGATCGAGCCATTGCTGCCGTCAAGGCAGCAGACTTTGCCCGGCACTACCCGCGGCACGTCGCCCCAGGTGAACTGGGTCCCGATCGGCAACGGGCAGACGACTTCAACGCGCAACTCGCCATCCGAGGGTTCGAGCGACTGACAGAGGCCATGCACGAGATGCGCCAGCAACTAGCAGCCCTTGAGCCCTACTTCGAGCCGGAGTGGGACGACAACCAGTGGCCGATCACGGACGAAACCGCAGCGTCGCTTCTGGTCCAGCTGAAACGGGAGCGACAGCGTGTCCCCCTGCGCATAAGGCGGACCACCACCCGGTGAAATACCTACCTGCGTAGAGAGGCTCAAGCGCGCTGACCTCCGTTTCAGGAGTTCGATCGCTCCTCGGCACCACCGACATCCTCACAGTCAGCCATGGATGTCAGAAGTCGCACGAAGTCTTACCGGTCGTCGAGCGACGGCAGCATGGTGCTAAGAAGCCACGCGGCGCCGTTGGCTTGCTCACCATCACCGTGGGCTGCTTCTACCATCGCCATCAGCGCAGCACCGCTGCCAGTGCCGAGGCGGTACACCAGAACCACCCGATCTTGGCGCTTGGGTATCTCGAACGGTGCATGACCGAACCCAGCTGCCCGCAGACCAGCAGAGATCTCCGCTACCACGTTCTCCTTCGCTCGGGCTGCCCCCACAGCGTTACGAAGCGTCTTGACGCTGACGGCTGCATAGCCTCTGCCCTCGTCTACGGCCTTCTCAACCTCACTGAGGTCCAACGTTCCCTCCCCTTTAGTGGGCTGTAACCCTACCCGACGCATCATGGCCTCATTCATCACTGGGTGATCAAGGGACGGCCGGTCGGCTAACGGCTTCGGAGGCCTATTGAGTCTCGAAGGAAGCCGCTGGTCAGGCCCTTTATGAATTGTGAGGAATTTCCCATCACGGCGTGCAGAGGTTGGTTTTTCAGATGACCTCTTGCTGACCTTGATGTGGTTGATCGAGTTGCTGCTCACGTCGCCTCTGCTCGACCCGCATGGTTTCAACGGTGGTCGCGAACAGCTCCAAGTTATCCGCGTCGCCCTGCGTGTATGGGGCGATGCCGAGGTCTAGCGCCGTAACATGCTGTTCGATGTTGTCTGCCGTCTGCTGCAGATTGAAGGCGCGTTCGCGAGGCTTGAAGTATCCAGTGGCGGCTGTAATTACCGTGATGGTGAATCCCAAGCAGATGAGCGCTCCCTTGCCTGGCTGGGGCGGGTCATACCAAGCAGTGATCGCAGTGATTCCAGCCGAGCTAAAAAAGAGCGCCCATTGCATCCAAAGGTGTACTCGGCGATAGTGCCGAGACTCCTTCCGTAGACGACTTACTTCGGCTGGGGTCCTTTCCTTGTAGGATGCCTGACGTTCTACTGCTGAAGGTGTGAGGCGCCTCGCTTCGAGAATTCGTCGCTCTTCCGCAAGTTCGAGGTCGAGCTTAAGTTTTGATACTGAGGTGCCTTTGTCTTCCCAATCCCAGAATTCTCCGGTGAACTCGATCGCGAGCTGTAGAGCGGATGTGGCGGCAAATATCAGCGAGGGTATCAGGAATGCACCATGGGCAGACCCGGGCATATCCTTGTTAAGCCAGACCGTGTTCTTTGTGGCAATCCATGCGAAGATGGAGAGCGCGAGGAGCGATGGCGCCCCGTATAGTCCGGCCATCTGAAAGCGGCGGTTCCTGATTCGACGCTGCAGGTCGGCTACGTCCCGGCGGTGCTGAATTAACTCGTCGGTAGTGCTTCCGTGGCCGGTTGACGCCATTGAGCTAGGCATGGGATCTCAAGCCCTCCTACACGATTCAACGCCCCACGCGAGGCCGCCACCAGGTCCTGAGCCCGCCAGACGTCTTGCTGTCTCGCGCTGCTCGCGCTCGGCCCCCCGCTTAGAAGCCCACAGGCCGAGTCCAACCCCGGCCGCTGCCATAACGGCGCCGAAGACACTCTCCCCTTCGGCCGCCACGTCACCTTGCATTCGTAGCTCCCACCCCTGAGTAGCTCACCATGTCGAGACCGCGGGCGATTGTACGCAGAAGTGACAGGACGGTACATCCACAGTCGTGAAGGTGACTTTCGTCGACACGCTGCAGCCCCTCGGTGACCTGCAGCACGTCATCGAGCCTTTGCTGTAGAACCTTGCAGGTTCTCAACCGATACATGGCCGGTGACGACGAGGCGTCCGCGGCTGCTCTTGCCGCCCTGCATGGCGGCGCCACCCACAACGTGGGAGACAGTACGCATCCCGCAGAGCGGCATGCCGGTTCTTCGGGTAGCGCATGCGGATGCACGGAGTCGAACCTCTGGGGCCTGGAACGAGCAGTGCAGTTCCTCCGCGACGGCCAGTGCGCGTAGGACTGATCGATTCTGCCGATCGGACAGGGACCTTCCTGCTCTTCCTTCACGAGGGCGGCAGCGCACTGATGGCCCGCGCCGGCTGGCAGCTGGGTGCCAAGGAATCACCGCTTTAGGAGAGAGGCTGGGCGATCTGTGAGCTGAGCTGCGTCCTCGCCGGCCTAGGGAGTGAGCGTCTACTCGACCGCGGGGCACCGGTGTTGACCGTGGCTGACCCCTGCATCTGGCACGGTTGTGGTACGAACCTCAGCCGACGACAGTCAGCCACGACGGCGGGTGCGCCGACCGATCAGGCGCGCGTGTGTCACGCTGCACCCCCACCTGCATCAGCCACGCTGCTCGGTGGCTTCTGCTAGAGCAAGCCGCGATAGCAAGAGTAGGCAGCGATCAGGGATCAAGCGAACTCGTCAAGCTTTCAAAGGTAGTTGATTCCTCCACCGCCTCGCGTGCTGATGGCACTCCCATTTGAGCTTTTCGTGCTGCGTCACAATTGAACAATACGTCGGCAGAAGAATTGAGCACCGATTGGATCCCTCCGTGGAGACGCGTTGAGGCCAAATCGGAACAGGAGAAAGCGCCTCGCATCGAGCGCTCCAGAGTATCTTTGCTCACTCGCCCACCCCAGTACGCTTGCATCAGGTAAGCCAAAGCAGAATTCAGATCATGACCGCAGCAATATTCGGAAGCGTCGGCAACGGACGATATTTCCGTTTCGAGAGCTGCCGCAACACTATTTTTGTCGCTGGGTCCGATACGCGCTGCCTTTGAGCGCTTGAGGCACAGGTCGAACAGGCTGCCGGTGTCGACAGTGTCACCCTCTTCGCTGACTACTTCCTTAATTGGCGTGCCTGCTACACGCAGGCCCCATCCGTTGTCAAAAGAGAGCTTGCGGAGTATGCCGAGAGGGAGCGCAAGTTTAGTTGCTGCCTCCACTGGTGATGTGAGCCGCCGTGCAGTGAGAAAATCACGCACCTTTTGACGGTCGCAGAACGCCGAAACCAAGCGCTGACATACATTTCCCGTGAAGAAAACTGTAGCGTCTATGTCGTAGTGGTCAGTCTGTGTCGCCAGGGCACTTATTGAATGACGCGACTTGCGCCAATCTCGATCGACTAGTGCACCCACGTTGCGAAGACCTTGCTGGTCTACCAGGTTGATCGCTATAACAACAGAGTCCTTCCCGTAACCCGGAACCGTCTCGCATGCGTTCTCAATTAGATGAGGATCGAGAACCGCACAATCAGAATCGCCCTCACATAGCAGGTACTTTCGGTCGCTCGACCCCGCGCCCAAGAGGAGTAGGTAGGAGAACAGGTCATCTCCGGTGAGATTTTGCAGCATCCCTCAGCTCCACATCTCCTCATTCGCATAACCTGGTTCGAGTCCGACGGTCTCTGACCAGTATTTATGAATGATCTGGGGAGAGTGGGTGGCAACCATGAACCGCGCCGAATTGATTGCTGCGATACGCACGATGTCGTTCAAGAATTCCTTCTGCCATGCGACATGTAGTGAGATTTCCGGTTCGTCAATTAGAACAAGACTGTTCGGCTTTACGTTAAACAGTAGATCGTAAGCAAGTACGAGCTCATGCTGTTCTCCCGAACTGAGCTTGCTTGCAGGGATTTCTTTCCCCCCAGCCGTGACGACGTGAAACCCGTCTCGATCGAGGACTAGTTCCTTGTAGAGGAAGCGTGACTTGACGATCTCCCGGAGAAGGTCGACACGATTAAGCAAGTCTTTAAAGGTGTTCAGCTTATCCTCGGTATCATCGAGGTAGGTCCAAAGAACCCTTCGCTCCCAATCTTCAAGGGCCCGATCTGGCAATGGCAGTTCACCAGAAGCATCCAGCACTGAAATTTGCGTAAGCCTGCGCCTGATCTCATTTTGCTCAGAGTAACGCGCACGAATTGCGTCTTCGGTAATCTCAGGATGCAGATGGGTCTCGGAGAGGAGCCTTCGAGGAAAGGAGCGATCCAGCCCCTGCGAAACTCGCGAGTTTTGAGCCATCGCCTCGCCGAGCCGACGGGAGAAATCCTCTGAAAACCTCACTACAGTTGGCTGGCGGAGGTTCTCCGGGTCGCGCTGTGAACGGCTAGGCTTCACGGCTTGCAGGTTAATTAGGCGTTGAGTCTCGATGAGATGTACTGTGGTCGAGGAGAGCGCCTCCGAAATCTCGGCTGGCATTTCATCTAATTGCGGCACCAGCCCGGCGCGCGGCAGCAACTCGCTATACCTCTGATAAAGCTCCCGAGCCGATACGGCATCGCCGTAACTGAGATCCCTCCACTTGGTGGAGCTGATCCGCCGAACAGGTAGCTCGCTCTCCATCAAGCGGAGGAACCCTGGTGTAAATTCACCCCGCCTAAGAGCTTTTGATGCGTTCCAGGGGATCTTTCTTCCGCCAGGCTGCTTAAGTTGAAATCGCAGATCCTCGCTGAGACTTTCTTCCTCCCCCATTCCCGGAAGGGCCTCTTGCCCCGAGCGTTCGATTGTGATCGCGCTATCGTCACTGAAAGTGAACTCGGCAGACCGAAACGGAATCTCGGAGATCAATTGGAGGTTCATGGAAAGAGTTGCATCGATCAGCTCTAGGAGTTTGGTCTTGCCAATCCCGTTAGGCCCGTGAAGGATGACGAAATCTTTCTCGGGTGAGAATGGGATCTGGTGGTCGAAGCGTCCCAGGAGCTGTGAAACCTCAACTCGCACTAGCTTGTGGTCCGAAGCGTCCTCCGTGAGGCTGTCCGTCACGCTTTCCTCCCCGAGTCGGTTGCCTACGGCAAGATATCGATTCTTGGTCACACTGCGCCATGCGTTCGCTACAAGAAGCCCAAGTCGTGTGAGCGCCTGCCCGGCTACGACGCCCCTCGTCTCAGAGGGCAGGCGGCAGCTTGGTCAGTGCGCGGCACGGGCGCCGGCCGGGCTGGAGCGGGGCGGAGACAGGAGCGCAGGCCCGGCCGGGGGCCGGGCCGCGCGCGGGGAGCGGAGCGAGCCGCCTTGATGACGTAGAGAAAGTCTGAGCCAACCGGCCTGAGCTACAGCTGTCCGGTCCCGGGAGATGCTTGACACTTCGGTCCCAGCTGATGGTTGACAGTGGCCGTGATCGGCTTTTCTGTGCGCGTCGTTGCGGCGTGTGGCAGGAGGCCGGGATTGGCGCTGGTGGAGTTGTCGGTTGTCGAGCAGAGATACCGGGCTGTGCTTGCGGTGCTGGCGGGTGCGACGGTGACGGAGGTCGCCGCGTCGCTGGGGGTGTCGCGGCAGACGGTGAGCGGGTGGAAGTCCCGGTATGCTGCCTCAGGTTTGGCGGGTCTGGCGGATAGGTCGCGTAGGCCGGCGTCGTGTCCGCATCAGGCGTCTGCCGAGGCGGAGACGGCCGTGTGCGAGCTGCGGCGCAAGCATCCGAAGTGGGGTCCGCGGCGGATCGCTCATGTGCTGGAGCAGTCCGGGACGGTGGCGCCGGTGCCGTCGCGGATGACCGTGTACCGGATCCTGGTTCGCCATGGGCTGGTGGAGCCGGGGGTGCGGCGCCGGAAGCGGTCGGATTACAAGCGCTGGCAGCGGGACCGGCCGATGCAGTTGTGGCAGATGGACATCGTCGGCGGCGTGATGCTGGTCAACCCGGTCACCGGGGAGCTGACTGAGGCGAAGGTCGTGACCGGGGTGGATGACCATTCCCGGTACTGCGTGATCGCGTCGGTGGTCGAGCGGGCGACCGGGAGGGCGGTCTGCGCGGCGTTCGCTCGGGCCTTGCAGAGGTTCGGGGTGCCGGAGGAGGTGCTCACCGACAACGGCAAGCAGTTCACCGACCGGTTCGGACAGGGCGGTGAGGTGCTGTTCGACCGGATCTGCCGGGAGAACGGCATCGCGCACCGTCTCACCCAGCCGGCGTCGCCGACCACGACGGGCAAAGTCGAACGGTTCCACCAGACCCTGCGGCGCGAACTCCTCGAAGACTGCGGTGCGTTCGAGAGCATCGAGGCAGCTCAGGCGGCGTTGGATGGGTGGGTGGAGGAGTACAACTCGATGCGTCCGCATCAGGCGCTGGACATGCAGTCCCCGGGCGACCGGTTCACCCCGGTTCCCGAACAGGAGCGGGACGTACTGGGCCTGAAGATTCCCGGGGTGCTGGCGCTGGTGCCGCAGCAGCGGACTGCCCCTGCGGAGCCAGATCCGGCTGAGGCAATGCCTGTTCCCCTCGGCCCGTCTGAGGAGGTCCCACCATCGGCGGCGGTGGAGCACGGTGGTCCGGTGGAGTTCGAGCGGGTGGTGCCTGCGAGTGGGAATCTGCAGGTCGCGGGCAAGCAGTTCTGGCTCGGCCCGTCCCGGTCAGGCCTGACGGTGACGTTCTGGGCCGACACCTCGGTGATCCATCTGCTGATCGCGGGGACGCGGATCAAGACTGTGCGGTCTCACTTGTCGGCGGCGGATCTGGGACGACTGGCCGCTCGGGGCGGACGTGCGGCCGGGCCGGCCCCGCTGCCTGCCGGCGACGGGGCGGCGTTCGAGGTGGACCGGGTCGTGAACAACAGCGGACTGGTGGGCCTGGGCGGGCACCAGGTGCTGGCTGCGGAGATCCTCGGCGGCCGCCAGGTGGGCATCCGCATCGACGACGAGACGCTGTCGTTCTTCGATCCATCCTCGCGACAGCTGCTGCGGGTGCGGCCGAACCCGTTGACCAGTGAGGAAGTGCGCAGGCTGCGGGGCTTGCGTCCGGCGGGACCGCCGCCGCGTCCAGGCATCGAGCCCGTGCGTGTGCAGCGGCGGGTCAGCGCGGTGGGCACCGTCATGGTCTGTCGGCAGGTCGTGTCCCTCGGCCGTCCGTACGCAGGGCAGACCGTGACCGGCATGTGTCGGACTCCACGATCACCGTCGACCTGGACGGCCAGGTCCGGGTGATCCGCCGTACGACCGACGTCCCGGTCCGTAACGTGAAAGCGAACAAGCCCCACGGGGCTCCCTATGTTGTCTAGGCCCACCGTCAAGCATCACGTGGGACCAGAACGTCAGGCATCAGCTGGGATCCGACAGGCCTGAGCTACAGCCGGAACGACAGCTCCAACTCGTCGCCCGGGAGGTGGAACTCCTCCAGGGCGAGGGGCTTGCCTGACTCAGTGTGCATCACGCGGATGATGTACAACAGTGGGACTCCGTCGGCCAGCCGTAGCGCCTGAGCCTGGTCGGGCAGGGGCATGCGGGTGCGGACGTACTCCGTGAAGTGGAGCTCGTGACCCAGGTCGGTGAGTGCGGTGTAGAGCTCAGGCGCCGGCGGTGGGGCCTCTTCCTCGTACTTCGTGTCGATCAGTACCGAAAACGGGATGTACGTCCGGTGGAGTTGGCGTAGGCGGCCGTGGTCTGCGGTCTGCAGGGCGTCGTACGTGAACATCGGCTCGCCTGGCGGGATGCGGAGCAGGTCGGCGAGGGCGAGCGGGGCGTCGGTTCGGGTGGCTACCGGCGGCTCGGCGTCCGTCCAGGTGATGCCGTCTGCCTCGACGTAGCGTCCCTCCGCGGTCCGGCGTACGCCGCGTGGGCGCGTGTGGCTGGGGCGGCTGTGCGGAGAGCGGGCGAAGGTGCCGCGGCCCATGATGGCTTCGACGAGGCCGGACGCCCTTAGTTCGCTGAGGCCCTGGCGGACCGTGGGGCGCGTCACACCGAACTGCTTGGCCAATGCCTCCTCTGATGGCAGTGGTTGGCCGGCCGGGAACGTGCCGTCCAAGATGCCATCGCGCAGGTAGTCGGCGATCTGCCGGTACTTCGGCTGCGTGCCCTTCGGCGGCATGCGGGCCCTCCATGGCCGTGGTCTCTGCGGCTGTTCGTCCTCGTAGACGACGTGCCCACGTTCGTGGACAGCTTCTCCTATCGCGAGTCGGTTGACAACCCGTACTACGGGTGGTCACTCTTGTCTCGACACCCGTACTACGGGTGGTCTAGCAGCCTGAAGGGTGGCCTTCGGGTGACAGAGATGAGGAGATCCGATCAGTGGCAAGCCTTCCGATCGACACCGCGAAGTTCACGGGGATCATCTGCGCCGTGCCCCCGGCTCCGCGGGTCGCCAACCGTGAGACCGGTCAGCTCCGCGTGGACCGTGAAACCGGCAAGACCGTCTACCAGGTCGGTCTCTGTCTGATGGCCGGTGCGTCGGCCGACGTCGTGACCGTGAGCGTGGCCGGTGAGCCGGCCGGGGTGCAGCTCGGCATGCCGGTGGCCGTGCGGGACCTGGTCGCCACTCCGTGGGAGAACGAGGGGCGGCACGGCATCGCGTTCCGGGCGGCGGAGATCCGACCCCTCAGCGCTCCCGCCTCGGCGGGCAAGGGGGCCGGGCAGTGATGACTGCGGCCTCCTCCGCCACTTCGGCCAGTGTGATCGGGCCGAGTTGGGCTCTGGTGATGGCCGCAGCGCTGGTGTCGGGCCTGCTCTTGGCGGGCCCGGCCCTGCGCCGTCGCTACCCCGTGGCCTGGTGGCTGTTACTCGGCTTCCCGGCCGTGGCCTTCCGGGTCATCCACGCCTGGCGGCCCCTTATGGCCGGGTGCGGGCTCGCCGTGAGTCGTCGACCGGCGCTGACGGTCGTGTCCGGGCTTGTCGGCAAGGGGGCACCTCCACCACAGCCGCGTGTACCGCGTTGTGGCCTCATACGGCCGACCTCCAGCGGCTTCGTCCTCCTCGTGCGGCTGTTGCCCGGACAGGTGCCGGAGGACTTCGTCAAGGCCGCGCCGGCGATGGCGGAGGGCTGGCAGGTGCACGCGGTGCGCGTGACCTCCTGGAAGCCGGGAATCGTACGGGTCGTCGCCTCAGCGGCTGATCCGCTGGCCACTCCTCGCGTACCGAAGCAGCGGGGTCCCGGTCATCTGCTCCGCGTGACCGTGGGCGTGCTGGAGACCGGCGCCGGGTGGGTGCTTGACCTGCGGCGCGTACCGCACTGGCTCATCGTCGGGGCCACCCGGTCAGGCAAGTCCACACTCATCAACGCACTCGTTGCGGGCCTCGCTCCGCAACCCGTCGCCCTGGTTGGCATCGACTGCAAGGGCGGCATGGAACTGTCGCTCTACGAACCGCGATTGTCCGCCCTCGCGACCAACCGGGAGCAAGCTGTTCGGCTGCTGGCGGCCCTCGTGGACCTCACCCTCGACCGCATGACCATCTGTCGGACGGCTCGGGTCCGGAACATATGGGGTCTGCCGGACAAGGAACGCCCGGTACCCGTCGTCGTGATCGTCGACGAGATCGCGGAATTGTTCCTCGTCGCGAGCCGGAACGAGAAGGACGAAGCGCAGGCTGCCGGAACCGCGCTGATCCGGCTGGCCCAACTGGGAGCGGCTCTCGGGGTCTTCCTCGTCGTCGCCGGCCAACGCGTCGGCTCCGACCTGGGGCCCGGCGTCACGGCGCTGCGGGCACAGCTCGGCGGCCGGGTGTGCCACCGGGTTGCCGATCCCGGCACGGCGGAAATGGCGCTCGGAGATCTGAACCCCGATGCGCTGAAGGCGGCGCAGGCCATCACCCCGGAGCAGGCCGGTACGGCCGTCCTCGCCTCCGGTGACGGCTGGGAACGCGCCCGGTCCCACCTGATCACGGAGTCAGAGGCGGAAGCCGTGGCCGCCGAGTACGCGCACCTGACTCCGGTCCTGTCCGAACTGCACGTCGAAGCGCCGTGAAAGGGGACTGCCGTGTTGGTGTCCATGTCCGCCGTACTGCTGCTCGGGCTGCTGATCTGGTTCCTCCTGCGCATCCGCTACCTGAGGTGGGCAGACGCGCTGATCTGCGGAGCCTTCGGCTTCCTGCTCTCCCGGACCGTGGCCGCGCCGCTCGTTCAAGCCTTCCTCGACGGCGTGAACGGCCTCCTCGGCCAGCTCCGCTTCTGAGCACACCGCTCGCCTGAGAAGGGAACTCCCTGTGTCCAACTACGTCATCCGCTCCGGTGACCGCACCGCCTTCCTGGCCGGTCTGCGGGCGCTGGTTGACTTCCTGACCGCCCACCCGGCCGTCGCCGTACCGCGTCACGCGTCCGTCATCGTCCTGGTCGACGCTGCTGACCCTGCTGCCCGCCGAGCTGGGGTGGAGACCGTCGCCGCTCCGCTCGGCGTGCCGACGGAGGACATCGGCCTGGGTTACTTCGACGCACGCCGCGACTTTGGCCCGGTCTCGTTCGGTGTCGTCGGTGTCCCGCCCGAGGACCGGCAGTGATCGCCCGTACGACGGGCTCCCGACGGGGCGCGAAGTCGCCAAACCCGACCCCGTCAGGAACCCACTCCATCCGCCACGTGAGCAGTGAAAGGAGCACTCACACTTTGTCCACCGCGCATCATTCGCGCAAATCCCCGCCGCCCGACTGCGAACTCAGCCAGCGTGGGACGCAGGTCTCGATCTGCGACGGGCGGGAACAGATCGTCCTCGTCGGCCTCGACGGAGGCGAGCAGCGCCTGTGCCCCGCGCACGCTGCCGCGCTCTGGCTCACGGACCCGACGCTCCGCTTCAGCGCCAAGACCCGGCCGGAGGGAATCTCGGCTGTGATGAGGCAGGCGTTCGGGCGCGGGGGTGGTCGCCGATGACCACCGCGATTGCGGCCGGCGCTGCCGCGCTGGTCACCAGGGCGGCGGAGCCTGACTTCGCCGCCTGGCGCCGAAACATCGTCCGCCTCGGTGGCTGCACCAACCCCATCCATCTGGTCGGTGCGGCAACCGTCTACGACACGACGACTGGCGCGGCCCTCCTCTCCTACGGTTCGGACGTCTACGGCGGTCGCCTGCTCACCTCGTGCGGCAACCGGCGAGCGACGGTCTGCCCGGCCTGCTCGGGCGTGTACCGGGCGGACACGTACCAACTCGTCCGGGCTGGCCTCGTCGGAGGCAAGAGCATCCCGGAGGCGGTGAGCGGGCATCCGCGCGTGTTCGCCACGCTCACCGCTCCCAGCTTCGGCCCGGTCCACACGCGCCGTGAGCGAGACGGGAGCGTGCGGGCCTGCCGGCCTCGCCGAACGGGGGAGTGCTGCCCGCACGGGGCTTCGGCCGGATGTCGGGAGCGGCACGCGGCGGATGATCCCCGCCTTGGCGAACCGCTCTGCCCACTCTGCTACGACTACGCGGGGGCCGTGCTCTGGCATGCGTTCGCCGGTCGGCTCTGGCACCGGTTCGGGCTGGAGCTCCGGCGGGAGGTCGCCCGGCGGGCCGGGCTTTCGCGTACGGAGTTCGCGGAGGTCGCCCGGTTGTCGTACGCGAAAGTCGCCGAGTACCAGCGGCGGGGCCTGGTCCACTTCCATGCCGTGATCAGGCTCGACGGTCCGGACGGGCCCGGCTCGGTCCCGCCGGGCTGGGCAACCGTGCCGCTCCTGGTGGACGCGGTGCGGGGCGTGGTCGGTCGAGTGCGGCTGACCGCTCCGGGCGCGAACGTCGTCGGTCCGCGGGTGCTGCGCTTCGGACCGCAGGTCGACGTACGGCCGGTCACCTCGCACCGGCGGGATGCGGGGGAGCGGCCTGCTTCTGCGGGGGCTGTGGCGGGCTACATCGCCAAGTACGCCACCAAGGGGGCAGAGTCCGCCGGCGCGGTGGACGGCCGCATTCACCACGCGCGGGACATGGTCATGCTGCCGGTGCGCGCCCATGTGCTGCGCATGATCGGTACGTGCTGGTGGCTCGGCGGTCTGCCGGAGTTCGAGCCGCTCGGGCTGCGTCGCTGGGCCCACATGCTCGGGTACGGCGGCCACTTCTCGACCAAGTCACGTCGGTACTCGATCACGCTGACCGCGCTCCGGCGGGCCCGTGCCGACCACCGTGCGGAGCAGCAGCGGGCCTCCCTCGGCCTGACCGACCACCCCACGGTCACGGTCGGCGAGTGGCGTTACGCCGGGCGCGGTTACTCGCCGGACGCAGCCCTCCTGGCTGCCTCGGTGCGGGAGGCAGGTGGTCTCCATGGCGCGTGAGAGCCGTGCGAGGACGACCGAACTCCTCACGGTCCGGCAGGTGCTCGACGAACTGGGCGGCATCTCCCGGCGGACCTTTTACCGCTGGCGGGAATTGCGGCTCGCTCCTGCCTGCATCCGGCTGCCGAACGGGGAGCTGCGGATTCGCCGGGACGTGCTCAACGAGTGGTTGGAGGAACGGGCTGAGGGGGTGGCATCGTGAAGTCGTACAAGGTGGTCGTCTGGAAGCTCAGCGTCAACCGCTCGGCGAAGAAGCCCACCCATCTCGTCCGCTGGACTGTGGACGGCCAGCCGTTTCACGAGTCCTACAAGACCAAAGCCCTGGCCGATCGTTTCCGGTCTCAATTACTGCGGGCTGCGGACAAGGGCGAGCCCTTCGACACCGTGACCGGCCTGCCCGACTCGCTGCGCGGTGGCAAAGCTGCCCTGTCGTTCCTGGACCTGGCGGTGAAGTACGTGGACGCCCGGTGGGCGGAGGCGTCGGCCAAGCAACGGGACAGCATGACGGACGCGCTGGCGACGGTCGTTCCCGTCCTGGTCAAGCCGGGGCGGGGTCGGCCTGGCCCTGAGGTACTGCGGCGGGCGCTGCGCTCGTACGTCCTACCGGTTTCTCGCCGAGAGCGGGAGCGGCCAGAGGAGATCGCCGCAGCGGTGAAGTGGGTCGAGAAGGCGTCTCTGCCGGTGGCCGAACTGCAAGAGATCACCAGGGCGCATGACCTGATCGATGCGCTAGGTCGAAGGCTGGACGGCAAGCCTGCGGCGACGCAGACGTACCGGCGGCGGCGCGCCGTGGTCTTCAACGTGCTCGAATACGCGGTGGAGCTGGAGCTTCTTCCGTCCAACCCCCTGAGCCGGGTCCGGCGCAAGCGGGGCAAGCGGGCGTTGCAGGAGGTTGACCGTCGAGTGGTGGTCAACCCTCGGCAGGCTCGGGAGCTTCTGACCGCCCTCACGTACGTGGGCGGCTACGAGCGGGCGAGCGGTCGGCGGCTCCGTGCGTTCTTCGGGTGCCTCTACTACGCGGCCATGCGACCGGGGGAGGCGCTCGGTCTTCGCCGCTCCGACTGCACGCTTCCCGAGTCGGGCTGGGGCCGGATCGAGCTGGCGGAGACCCGCCCCACGGCGGGTAAGGCATGGACGGATTCCGGTGAGGCGCACGACCGGCGTGGCCTGAAGCAGCGGGCACACGGGGAGGTGCGCATTGTGCCGATTCCGCCTCCGCTGGTACGGCTGCTCCGCGAGCACCTCAGGGAGTTCGGCACGGCGAAGGACGGCCGACTGTTCGCCAGCGAACGGGGCAACGTGATCGCTGCCTCGTCGTACTCCCGGGCCTGGAAGCAGGCTCGGGAACTGGCACTCATGCCGGACCAGGTGGCCTCGGTCCTGGCCTTCCGCCCGTACGACCTTCGGCACGCGGGAGTTTCCCAATGGCTGAACTCGGGTGTGCCGGCTCCGGAGGTCGCCGCTCGGGCAGGCCACTCCGTGGACGTCCTGCTGAAGATCTACGCCAAGTGCATCGACGGTCAGGAGCAGGAGATGAACGACCGGATCATGCTGGGGCTGGGGGAGGACTCGGCGGACTGAGTCAACGCCCTGATCAACTACAGGAGCCCCGGACTGCGGTCCGGGGCTTCGGCCTGTCCACAGGTGGTCCACGCGGCTACGCTCGGAGGGGCGGGAAACGCCATCTGACCTGCGGCGAGGCTGATCAAGATCATTACGTCGCCATTACGTGATCACTGGCAAACGGCTGCTTCCGGCGGCAATCACCTGCACATACGCGAAGACCCCGGCCTCAGCGTTTCCGCTGGTGACGGGGTCTTTGGGCACCTCATGCAGGGTGCCCCCGGCAGGATTCGAACCTGCGCACACGGCTCCGGAGGCCGTTGCTCTATCCCCTGAGCTACGGGGGCGTGTCGGCTGCGGAGCGCTTCGCTCGCGGCGACGGATAGAACACTAGCAGGTCCGGCGGGGTGATCAGGAACCCGTTTCCCCGGGTGGGGCGAAGGTGGGTCCCCTGTACGGGGTGGAAGTGGGGAAAACCCGGACGCGGTGGCCGGTCCGGACCTACTCTCGACTTGTGTCAGGCGCGTCGGGCCGGGTGCTTGTTGTGGACGACAACAAGGTCATCCGGCAGCTGATCAGGGTCAACCTCGAGCTGGAAGGGCTCGAGGTCGTGACCGCGGCCGATGGTGCCGAGTGTCTGGATGTGGTGCATCAGGTGCGGCCCGATGTCGTGACGCTCGACGTCGTCATGCCCCGTCTGGACGGGCTGCGCACCGCCGCCCGGCTCCGTGCCGATCCCCGTACGCATCACCTCCCCGTCGCCATCATCAGCGCGTGCACGCAGTACGAGGTCGAGACCGGCCTCGATGTCGGCGTGGACGCCTTCCTCGCCAAGCCCTTCGAACCGGCCGAACTCGTGCGGCTCGTCAAGCACTTGATCGAGCGCCGGACCGGGCACGGGGGAGCGGAGCGTCAGGGAGACGGGCGCGGCGACGAAGGGACCGGAGGGGGAGAGTGCGACGGGGAAGGGCGTGGGGGAGGAAGCAGCGGCCCGGACCGGGGTGCGGGCGGTGAGGGTGAAGGGGACGATGACGGGGTCGCCGACGGCGTACCGGGTGGGATTTCCTTCGGTGGGTAGGGACCGGCTCTGTGGCCGGGTGGGGGTGCTGGGGCTGCCGTAGGCATGGCGTCGCCAGGGGCAGGTCTGGCCGGAAGGGGCGCCTGGCCGTGGCCGTCAGAAGCGGTCCGTTGCAGTGGTCGCGGGTCCCGATTCCTTGGCTGGCCCGTTGCCGTGGTCGTCAGGCCTCGATTCCTTTGTGGCCCCCGGCCCCGCATTCTCCGTGGCCCCCGGCCTCAGGTCTCCTCCAGCCCCCGCCCTCGGTTTCCCGTAGCCGTTGGCGCTGGACCACCGGTAGACGTCTGCCTGGGCTTCTCCGCGTCGGAAGCACTGGTCCGGCGTGGGCCAGACCCCGGCACCGGCAAGCGTCTGTCCGTAGGCTGAACCGCCTCACCTACCCGCCCCCCTCCTCCCCTACGCTTGTCCCGTGACCCCCGTCGAGCTGTCCCGCACCGTGCTGCGCGCGGTGCGCTGTGCTGTCGATGACGGGGAGCTGAGTGTGACCGTGCCCGAGCGGGCCGTGGTGACCGAGCCAGGGCCGGGGGGGTGTGGGGACTACGCCACCAACATCGCCCTTCAGCTCGCTCGGCCGGCCGGGCAGCCGCCGCGGCGGGTCGCCGAGATCCTGCGGCCTCGTCTCGTCGGTGCCGACGGCATCCGGGACGTCGTCGTCACCGGGCCCGGGTTCCTCAACATCAGCCTCGACGCGCAGACCGACCTCGTCGGCGATCTGGTCCGGGAGATCCGTACCCGTGGCGCCGCGTACGGACACGGCGATGCCCTTGCCGGGCAGGTCATCGCGTTGCGGGTGCCGTACGAAGTCCGGGCCGAGGTCGTCGCCGACGCGGTGGTGAGGATCGTCGCCACCCAGGGCGGGCGGGCCACCGTCGAGCACGGCGAGCCCGTCAATCTGCGGCCCGTGCCCGCGCCCGAGGACCCCGCCCCGCTCGGGCTCGACGCCGCCCAGTGGGCCCTCCTCCACCCCGCCCCGCACGACCGGCCCCGGATCACCGCCGATCACCTCGTGCAGCGCGAGAGCAACCCCCTCTTCCGTGTCCGGTACGCCCACGCCCGCATCCGCTCCCTGAGCCGCAACGCCGCCCGCCTGGGCTTCACCGCCGAGCCCGGCCCTGTCGCCCTCGGCGAGACCCGCATGCCTGCCGCGGCTCAGATCAACATGCCTGGCGGGGCCCACATCGACATGTCTGCCGGGGCCCAGATCAACACCGGCATCGACGGCGTCAAGTCACACACGGGCGCCGCCCCCGTCCACACCGACGCCGACGACAACCCCGACGCCCACCGCCCCGACGCCGACGCCGCGGTCACCGCCCCCACCCCCCGCCCCGACACCGACAACCCCCACCCCCCCACCCCCCACAGCACAGCCGACATCCTCCGTCCCCTCCTGGCCCCCCTCGCCGATCACCCCCGCATCCTGGCCGTGGCCGCCACCCACCGTGCCCCGGACCGGCTTGCTCGGCATCTCGTGACCGTCGCTGATGCCGTGCTGGCCTTTCTGCCCTGCGTGCTTCCCCGTGGCGAGG
This sequence comes from Streptomyces sp. NPDC048521, assembly GCF_043199855.1. Lineage (NCBI taxonomy): Bacteria > Bacillati > Actinomycetota > Actinomycetes > Kitasatosporales > Streptomycetaceae > Streptomyces > Streptomyces sp. NPDC048521. The sequence continues at coordinate 223,083 of NZ_JBICWR010000003.1, read as the reverse complement.
AGAAACCCTCGGCCGCCCACCGTGCCCGGCTGGCCCTCGCCGAAGCCGCCGGGACGGTGCTGGCCGGTGGCCTCTCCCTGCTCGGCATCGACGCACCCGAACACCTCTGAGGGCCGGAGAAGACATGGGCCCCGGAGAGACACAGAGAGTCTGAGAGTCACGTCATGAGCCGTTCCGCGCACCCCGCCGGGCCCCGTCACGCCGACGTCCTTCCCGAGGGGCACTACTCCGCGCCGCCCACGGACCTCAACGCCCTCGACCGGAAGGTGTGGGCCCAGACGGTCACGCGCGACGCCGACGGCGTCGTCACCGTCGGCGGGGTCGACGTCACGCGGCTCGCCGAGGAGTTCGGCACCCCCGCCTACGTCCTCGACGAGAGCGACTTCCGGGCCCGCGCCCGCGCGTGGCGCACCGCCTTCGGGGCCGACGCCGACGTGTTCTACGCCGGCAAGGCCTTCCTCTCGCGTGCCGTCGTGCGGTGGCTGAACGAGGAGGGGCTGAACCTCGACGTCTGCTCCGGTGGCGAGCTGGCCACCGCCCTGTCCGCCGGCATGCCCGCCGACCGCATCGCCTTCCACGGCAACAACAAGTCCGTGGACGAGATCACCAGGGCCGTCGAGGCCGGCGTCGGGCGGATCGTTCTCGACTCCTTCCAGGAGATCGTGCGGGTCGCGCACATCGCGCAGTCGCTCGGCAAGCGGCAGAAGGTCCAGATCCGGATCACCGTGGGGGTGGAGGCCCATACGCACGAGTTCATCGCCACCGCCCACGAGGACCAGAAGTTCGGGATTCCGCTGGCCGGTGGGCAGGCCGCCGAGGCCGTACGGCGGGCCCTGCAGCTCGACGGGCTCGAGCTGATCGGGATCCACTCGCACATCGGGTCGCAGATCTTCGACATGTCCGGGTTCGAGGTCGCCGCCCACCGCGTGGTGGGGCTGCTCAGGGACATCCGCGACGAGCACGGCGTGGAGCTGCCGGAGATCGACCTCGGGGGTGGGCTCGGGATCGCCTACACCAGCGACGACGACCCCCGCGAGCCGCACGAGATCGCGAAGGCGCTCACCGAGATCGTCGGCCGCGAGTGCGAGGCCGCCCGGCTGCGGATGCCCCGGATCTCCGTCGAGCCCGGGCGGGCCATCGTCGGGCCCACCGCCTTCACGCTGTACGAGGTCGGCACCGTCAAGCCGCTCGACGGACTGCGCACGTACGTCTCCGTCGACGGGGGCATGTCCGACAACATCCGGACCGCGCTGTACGACGCCGAGTACAGCGTCGCCCTGGCCTCCCGCACCTCCGACGCCGAGCCCATGCTCGCCCGCGTCGTCGGCAAGCACTGCGAGAGCGGCGACATCGTGGTCAAGGACGCGTTCCTGCCCGCCGACCTGGCACCCGGTGACCTCATCGCCGTACCCGCCACCGGCGCCTACTGCCGGTCCATGGCCAGCAACTACAACCACGTCCTCCGGCCGCCCGTCGTCGCGGTGAAGGACGGCGAGGCCCGGGTCATCGTCCGTCGGGAGACGGAGGAGGACCTGCTGCGTCTCGACGTCGGGTGAGACCGGCCCGGGGCGGGAGAAGCCGGGGGGTGGAAGATCTACGGTCTTCCGCCCCTGCACAAATGAAATAGATGTCTCACGATCCGGACGAAGGGTAGAAACTCCCGTCCGGTGAGTGAGACTGGTCCAACCGTAGACGGTATGAGGAAACGAGGTCGGATGATGCGTACGCGTCCGCTGAAGGTGGCGCTGCTGGGCTGTGGAGTGGTCGGCTCAGAGGTGGCGCGCATCATGACGACGCACGCCGACGACCTCGCCGCCAGGATCGGCGCCCCGGTCGAGCTCGCCGGGGTCGCCGTGCGGCGCCCGAGCAAGGTGCGCGAGGGCATCGACCCCGCCCTCGTCACCACCGACGCCACCGCCCTCGTCAAACGCGGCGACATCGACGTCGTGGTCGAGGTCATCGGGGGGATCGAGCCCGCCCGGACTCTCATCACCACCGCCTTCGCGCACGGTGCCTCCGTCGTATCCGCCAACAAGGCGCTGCTCGCCCAGGACGGGGCCGCCCTGCACGCCGCCGCCGAGGAGCACGGCAGGGACCTGTACTACGAGGCCGCCGTCGCCGGTGCCATCCCGCTGATCCGTCCGCTGCGCGAGTCCCTCGCCGGGGACAAGGTCAACCGGGTGCTCGGCATCGTCAACGGGACCACCAACTTCATCCTCGACAAGATGGACAGCTCGGGCGCGGGTTACCAGGAGGCGCTCGACGAGGCCACCGCCCTGGGCTACGCCGAGGCCGACCCGACCGCCGACGTCGAGGGCTTCGACGCCGCCGCCAAGGCCGCCATCCTCGCCGGTATCGCCTTCCACACGCGCGTGCGTCTCGACGACGTCTACCGCGAGGGCATGACCGAGGTCACGGCCGCCGACTTCCGCTCGGCCAAGGAGATGGGCTGCACCATCAAGCTGCTCGCCATCTGCGAGCGCTCGAAGGACGGCGCGTCGGTCACCGCGCGCGTGCATCCCGCGATGATCCCGCTCAGCCACCCGCTCGCCTCCGTGCGCGGCGCGTACAACGCCGTCTTCGTGGAGTCCGACGCGGCCGGGCAGCTCATGTTCTACGGCCCCGGCGCCGGCGGTTCGCCCACGGCGTCCGCCGTCCTCGGCGACCTCGTCGCCGTGTGCCGCAACCGGCTGAGCGGCTCTACCGGGCCCGGCGAGTCGGCGTACGCCGACCTGACCGTCTCCCCGATGGGCGACGTCGTCACCCGGTACCACATCAGCCTCGACGTGGCCGACAAACCGGGCGTTCTCGCCCAGGTCGCCACCGTCTTCGCCGAACACGGCGTGTCGATCGACACCGTTCGGCAGCAGGGCAGAAATCAAAGCAGCGGCGACGCAGTCGCCATCGAACAGGGTGGTGGCGGGCGACGGGAGGGCGGTGAGGCCTCCCTCGTAGTCGTCACCCACCGGGCCTCCGACGCCTCCCTCACCGGGACCGTCGAGGCGCTGCGCAAGCTCGACACCGTGCGGGGTGTCGCCAGCATCATGCGGGTTGAAGGAGAGTAACCAGCAATGACCCACCAGTGGCGCGGAATCATCGAGGAGTACCGGGACAGGCTGCCCGTCTCCGACACCACGCCGGTCGTGACGCTCCGCGAGGGCGGCACGCCCCTCGTGCCCGCGCAGGTGCTCTCCGAGCGCACGGGCTGTGAGGTCCACCTGAAGGTGGAGGGTGCCAACCCCACCGGATCCTTCAAGGACCGCGGCATGACCATGGCCATCAGCAAGGCCAAGGAGGAGGGGGCGAAGGCCGTCATCTGCGCCTCCACCGGCAACACGTCCGCCAGTGCGGCCGCGTACGCCGTACGGGCCGGCATGGTCTCCGCCGTGCTCGTGCCGCAGGGCAAGATCGCCCTCGGCAAGATGGGCCAGGCCCTGGTGCACGGTGCCAAGATCCTCCAGGTCGACGGCAACTTCGACGACTGCTTGACGCTCGCTCGAGCCCTGAGCGAGAACTACCCGGTGGCGCTGGTGAATTCGGTCAACCCGGTGCGTATCGAGGGCCAGAAGACGGCCGCCTTCGAGATCGTGGACATGCTCGGCGACGCGCCCGACATCCACGTCCTCCCGGTCGGCAACGCGGGCAACATCACCGCCTACTGGAAGGGCTACAAGGAGTACGCCGCCGACGGCATCGCCACCAGGACGCCCCGTATGTGGGGTTTCCAGGCCTCCGGCAGTGCGCCGATCGTGCGCGGCGAGGTCGTCAAGGACCCGTCGACCATCGCCACCGCCATCCGCATCGGCAACCCCGCCTCCTGGAGCTACGCCCTCGCCGCGAGGGACGAGTCCGGCGGCGCCATCGACGAGGTGACGGACCGTGAAATCCTGCGCGCCTACCGGCTGTTGGCCGCGCAGGAGGGCGTCTTCGTGGAGCCCGCCTCCGCCGCCTCCGTGGCCGGTCTGCTCAAGGCCGCCGAGCAGGGCAAGGTCGACCCGGGGCAGCGCATCGTGTGCACCGTCACCGGCAACGGTCTGAAGGACCCCGACTGGGCCGTCGCCGGCGCTCCGCAGCCGGTCACCGTCCCCGTCGACGCGGCCACCGCGGCCGAGCGCCTCGGCCTCGCCTGAGCACCCGGGAAAGCCGGGCCTCCCCCGACAGGGGGCCTGGCTTTCCCGGACAGCAAGGCCCGGCTTTCCCGGCGGCAGGGCCCGGGCCTTCCCCGAAGGCACCCCGGACCCTTCCCGAGAGGGACTCCGGACCCTTCCTGGCAGGCACTCCAGGGCCTTCCCGGTAGCGGACAGCGGGCCTTCCCGGCAGGGGAGACCCGGGTTTTCCCTGACAGGGAGCACACGGGGCTTGCGACACGCATCGTGCGCCTCCTGTGCGCCCTATGTCGCCACAGAACCTTCCTTCGATAGGCTGTACTGAACCCGCCCACCGCATATGCCCTCGCGTGTGGCACGGCGCCGCGTCGTCTCCGCGGTCCGACGGGTCTTCGTACGTCATCGGATGTCCACCGAACATCGGTCGAATGTCCATCGAGTCCCTCGAGTGCCATTCGACCGTCACGCAGCTCAAGGAGAGTCAACGAGCGATGGCCGGTCCAGCGTTCCGCGCCGCCGCCGTCCGGGTGCGCGTTCCCGCCACCAGCGCCAACCTCGGTCCGGGCTTCGACGCCCTGGGCCTCGCGCTGGGGCTCTACGACGACGTGGTCGTCCGGGTGGCCGACTCCGGGCTGCATATCGACATCGCGGGCGAGGGCAGCGAGACCCTGCCCCGGGACGAACGCCACCTGCTCGTCCGTTCCCTGCGCACGGCCTTCGACCTGCTGGGCGGACAGCCCCGCGGCCTGGAGATCGTCTGCGCCAACCGCATCCCGCACGGCCGTGGCCTCGGCTCCTCGTCCGCCGCCATCTGCGCCGGCATCGTCGCGGCCCGCGCGGTGACCATAGGCGGCGAGGCCCGGCTCGACGACGCCGCGCTGCTGGAGCTGGCCACCGAGATCGAGGGTCACCCGGACAACGTGGCGGCCTGTCTGCTCGGCGGCTTCACCTTGTCCTGGATGGAGTCCGGTGCCGCCCGGGCGATCAGGATGGAGCCGCACGATTCCATCGTTCCGGTGGTTTTCGTGCCCGGAAAGCCGGTTCTGACCGAGACCGCGCGCGGCCTGCTCCCGCGCACCGTGCCACACGTCGACGCCGCCACCAACGCGGGCCGCGCCGCCCTGCTCGTCGAGGCCCTCACCCGGCGCCCCGAGCTGCTGCTGCCCGCCACCGAGGACCGCCTCCACCAGGAGTACCGCGCCCCGGCCATGCCGGAGAGCGCTGCGCTGGTGGAGCGACTGCGGGCCGACGGCATCCCGGCCGTGATCTCGGGCGCCGGGCCCACCGTCATGGCCCTCGCCGACGCCGACAGCGCCGACAAGGTGTCTCACCTCGCAGGTGAGGGCTGGGCCGCCAACCGGCTGGACCTCGATGTGCAGGGAGCGAGCGTGCTGCCGCTTGCGACCTGAGACACGGTTGCCGGATTTGGAGAGGGGGAATGTTTGTTGGATCCGGTAGTGTTAACCTCAAGTCTGCACCCGACCCCACCATGGCGAGGTGCCTCGTGTCCCCGTCCGGGACAGACATTCTTCCGGGAGCCTCCCACGCCACTCCGTGTTCCTTGCGCCGCACCTGGGCAGTACGGCGTATGCGGGCACTGAGCGGGCCGCCGGGCACGCTCCGGAATCGGTGCGACCACGCCACGTGACACTGGGTGCCACGGCTCGCGGAAGCGCCATCACCAGCAAATCTCTTTCCGCCGCTTTGGCGGACCACCGCCCCGGCACGGTTCACGGAAGACAGGACCGTAGCCGGACAGCACAACCGGTCGCCGAGCCAGACAGGCCGACGTCCGCTCCAGGGAAGGACCCTTCGTGAGCGACACCACCGATCTGATGGGCGCACGTGTCGAGGAGACCGCTGCCGCGCCCGCCACGGACGCCTCCGCGCCTGCCACCGGTGCCGGCTCCCGGCGGCGCCGCGGTACCGGCCTCGAGGGCATGGTGCTGGCCGAGCTGCAGCAGGTCGCCTCGGGCCTCGGTATCAGGGGCACCGCGCGCATGCGCAAGAGCCAGCTGATCGAGGTCATCAAGGAGGCCCAGGCCGGCGGGGGCTCCGCCCCCAAGGCCGAGGCCGCCGCCGAGACCAAGCCCAAGCGCCGGGCCACCTCCAAGGCCCGTACGGGCGAGGACACGGAGAAGAAGGCCGAGGCCAAGGGCGAGACCCCCGCCGAGAAGGCCGTGGCCCAGCAGCAGATCGAGATCCCCGGGCAGCCGGCCGGGGGCCCCTCCCGCGCGAACGCAGCCGAGCGTGGGGGAGAAGCCGAGCGTGGGGGAGACGACGCCCCGACCGAGCGCCGTCGCCGCCGTGCCACCGCCGACGCGGGCGCCCCTGCCGCGAGCGGCGCCGACACCGTCGCCGCCGAGGCGAAGAGCGAGCCCAAGGCCGAGACGCCGGCCCAGCAGCAGGGCGACGCCGGCGACGGTGAGGGCCGTGGCCGCCGCGACCGCCGTGAGCGCGGCCGTGACCGCGACCGCCGCAACAAGGGCGACGACCAGCAGGGCCAGGGCGGCGGCCGTCAGGACCGTCAGCAGCAGGGCCAGCAGCAGGGCGGCGGCCGTCAGGACCGGGACCGGGACCGTCAGCAGCAGGACGACGACGACTTCGAGGGCGGCCGCCGGGGCCGTCGCGGCCGCTACCGCGACCGCCGTGGCCGCCGGGGCCGCGACGAAATCGCCGAGCCGCAGCTCGCCGAGGACGACGTCCTGATCCCCGTCGCGGGCATCCTGGACATCCTCGACAACTACGCCTTCATCCGGACCTCCGGCTACCTGCCGGGCCCGAACGACGTGTACGTCTCGCTCGCCCAGGTCCGCAAGAACGGCCTGCGCAAGGGTGACCACGTCACCGGTGCGGTCCGTCAGCCGAAGGAGGGCGAGCGCCGCGAGAAGTTCAACGCGCTGGTCCGCCTCGACTCCGTCAACGGCATGGCGCCCGAACACGGCCGTGGCCGCCCGGAGTTCAACAAGCTGACCCCGCTCTACCCGCAGGACCGCCTGCGCCTGGAGACGGACCCGGGTGTGCTCACCACCCGCATCATCGACCTGGTCTCGCCGATCGGTAAGGGCCAGCGCGGTCTGATCGTGGCCCCGCCGAAGACCGGTAAGACCATGATCATGCAGGCGATCGCCAACGCGATCACGCACAACAACCCCGAGTGCCACCTGATGGTCGTCCTCGTCGACGAGCGTCCGGAAGAGGTCACCGACATGCAGCGGTCGGTCAAGGGCGAGGTCATCTCCTCGACCTTCGACCGCCCGGCCGAGGACCACACCACGGTCGCCGAGCTGGCCATCGAGCGCGCCAAGCGCCTGGTGGAGCTGGGTCACGACGTCGTCGTGCTGCTCGACTCCATCACGCGTCTGGGCCGTGCCTACAACCTGGCGGCGCCGGCCTCCGGCCGCATCCTGTCCGGTGGTGTCGACTCGACGGCCCTGTACCCGCCGAAGCGGTTCTTCGGTGCGGCCCGCAACATCGAGGACGGCGGCTCGCTGACCATCCTCGCCACCGCCCTGGTGGACACCGGGTCCCGCATGGACGAGGTGATCTTCGAGGAGTTCAAGGGCACCGGCAACATGGAGCTCAAGCTCGACCGGAAGCTCGCCGACAAGCGCATCTTCCCGGCGGTGGACGTCGACGCGTCCGGCACCCGTAAGGAAGAGATCCTGCTCGGCGCCGAGGAGCTGGGCATCGTCTGGAAGCTGCGCCGGGTGCTGCATGCGCTCGACCAGCAGCAGGCGATCGAGCTGCTCCTGGACAAGATGAAGCAGACCAAGTCGAACGTCGAGTTCCTGATGCAGATCCAGAAGACGACGCCGACTCCGGGCAACGGGGACTGAGTGTTCCCCGCCGAGATCTTCACCACAGGGATCTCGGCCGGTACCGACGTCCATCGGTACCCCCGGTTCGACCGAACACGCAGGTGAGCGGGGTGTGACCCCACCCGAGTCGTGACGCAGAGTGCCCATCGCTGTATGCGGTGGGCACTCTGCGTTGTGCAACCCTTTCCCGAGTTTCTCCGTCTGGCCGGGCGGAGCGACGATGGAGCGGTGACGACCGCGCCTGACCCTGAAAGCAGGGGGTAACCGACCTAGACGAGACCTGGGAGCGATGTGTCCGCCGAGAGCACGCCGGAGTCCGGCATACCGGAGCCGGCCGAGACAGGCCCCCGCCACCGTGGCAAGGGCCGCCGCCGCAAGCCCCGCAGTGGGAGCCGCAAGGCCCTGCTGGTGACGGCCTGGACGGCCGCGGGCGTGGTCGTCCTGGGCGGTACCGGCGCCGGGTACGTGTACTTCAAGCTCAACGGCAACCTCCGGAGCGTCGACATCAACCAGGCCCTCGGCAACGACCGGCCCACGAAGGTCGACAACGGTTCCGAGAACATCCTGGTCCTCGGCTCGGACACGCGCTCCGGCAAGAACAAGAAGCTCGGCGGCGGCGCCGACGACGGCAGCGCCCGCTCGGACACGGCGATGATCGTCCATGTCTACGAGGGCCACAAGAAGGCCAGCGTGGTCTCGATCCCGCGGGACACCCTCGTCGACCGCCCCCGGTGCACCGACACCAAGGGCACCACCCACCCCGCCGCGTCCGGCGTGATGTTCAACGAGTCGTACTCCACCGGTGGGGCGGCGTGTGCGGTGAAGACCGTCGAGTCGATCACCGGCGTCCGCATGGACCACTATCTGGAGGTCGACTTCGAGGGCTTCCAGCAGCTCATCGACGACCTCGGCGGGGTCACGGTCACGACCAGCAAGAACATCGACGACCCGCAGAGCCACCTGGATCTCAAGGCCGGCACCCACACGCTCGACGGAGAGCAGGCCCTCGGCCTGGTCCGCACCCGGCACGGCGTGGGCGACGGCTCCGACCTGGGCCGCATCCAGCTCCAGCAGGCGTTCATCAAGGCACTGATCGACCAGGTCAAGCACGTCGGCGTGTTCACCAGCCCGAAGAAGCTGTACGACCTCGCCGACACCGCCACCAAGGCCGTCACCACCGATTCCGACCTCGGCTCGGTCAACTCCCTGGTCGACTTCGCCGACGGCCTCAAGGGCATCAGCTCGTCCCACATGACGATGGTCACGATGCCCGTCCGGTACGACCCGGCCGACCCCAACCGCGTCCTGCCGGCGAAGTCGAAGGCCCGGCTGGTGTGGAACGCCCTGAGGAACGACGAACCGATCCCGAAGTCGGCCACGCAGGGAACCGCCACCGGCGAGGCCCAGGGCGTGGTGAGCTGAGGGACGCGGGGCGACCGCGCGACCGACCCACGGCGGAACCCCGGCAGCCCCCTGGGCGCACCCCGATCACTCGCAGGAATAGAACAACCGCACCCCCGGTTTGGGTGGATGGCCCCAGTCCTGGCAGACTGGTACGTCGGCTCCGGTTCACGCTCCCGCATCCCGCGGCGGCGACCCGGCGCCCTCCCGAAACCTAGGAGAAACCTTGAAGCGCGACATCCACCCCGCGTACGTCGAGACGCAGGTCAGCTGCACCTGTGGCGCGTCGTTCACCACCCGTAGCACCATCGAGTCCGGCACCATCCGGGCCGAGGTCTGCTCCGAGTGCCACCCGTTCTACACGGGCAAGCAGAAGATCCTCGACACCGGTGGCCGTGTGGCCCGCTTCGAGGCCCGCTTCGGCAAGGCTGCCGCCGGCTCCAAGAAGTAGCGAGCCCCATTTCGCCGGTCCACGGTCACGCCCTCTTCCGGGGTGTGTCCGGGACCGGCGTTTTTGGTCGCCCGTCCTTCCCTTCACCGCAGTACAGGAGCCAAAGATGTTCGAGGCCGTCGAGGAACTCGTCGCCGAGCACGCCGATCTGGAGAAGAAGCTCGCCGACCCGTCGGTCCACGCCGACCAGGGACACGCGCGCAAGCTGAACAAGCGCTACGCCGAGCTGACCCCGATCGTCGCCACGTACCGCTCCTGGAAGCAGACCGGCGACGACATCGAGACCGCGCGCGAGTTCGCCGTCGACGACCCCGACTTCGCGGCCGAGGTCAAGGACCTGGAGAAGCAGCGCGAGGAACTGACCGAGAAGCTGCGCCTGCTGCTCGTCCCGCGCGACCCGAGCGACGACAAGGACGTCATCCTGGAGATCAAGGCGGGCGCCGGCGGCGACGAGTCCGCCCTGTTCGCCGGTGATCTGCTGCGCATGTACCTGCGGTACGCCGAGCGCGTCGGCTGGAAGACCGAGATCATCGACGCCACCGAGTCCGAGCTGGGCGGCTACAAGGACGTCCAGGTCGCCGTGAAGGCCCGCGGGCAGATCGAGCCCGGTCAGGGCGTCTGGGCGCGGCTGAAGTACGAGGGCGGGGTGCACCGCGTGCAGCGCGTGCCGGCCACCGAGTCCCAGGGCCGTATCCACACCTCCGCAGCCGGTGTCCTCGTCACGCCGGAGGCCGAGGAGGTGGACGTGGAGATCAACCCCAACGACCTGCGGATCGACGTCTACCGGTCCTCCGGGCCGGGCGGCCAGTCCGTCAACACCACCGACTCCGCCGTGCGCATCACGCACATTCCCACCGGAGTCGTCGCCTCCTGCCAGAACGAGAAGAGCCAGCTGCAGAACAAGGAGCAGGCGATGCGTATCCTGCGCTCCAGGCTGCTCGCCATGGCGCAGGAGGAGGCGGAGAGGGAGGCCGCCGACGCCCGCCGCAGCCAGGTCCGCACCGTCGACCGCTCCGAGAAGATCCGCACCTACAACTTCCCGGAGAACCGCATCTCGGACCACCGGGTCGGCTTCAAGGCCTACAACCTGGACCAGGTCCTGGACGGCGACCTCGACGCGGTGATCCAGGCCTGCGTCGACGCCGACTCGGCGGCGAAGCTGGCGGCCGCGTAAGAGGCGTACGCACGCACGAGTACGACACGGAGGACTTGCGTGAACCTGCTGCTCGCGGAGGTGGCCCAGGCCACCCAGCGGCTGGCCGACGCCGGCGTGCCCTCGCCGCGCAACGACGCGGAGGAGCTGGCCGCGTTCGTGCACGGCGTGAAGCGCGGCGAACTGCACTCCGTGAAGGATGCGGACTTCGACGCCCGGTACTGGGAGGTCATCGCCCGGCGTGAACAGCGCGAGCCGCTGCAGCACATCACCGGCCGGGCCTACTTCCGGTACCTGGAGCTGCAGGTCGGGCCGGGTGTGTTCGTGCCCCGGCCGGAGACCGAGTCCGTGGTCGGCTGGGCCATAGACGCCGTACGCGCCATGGACGTGGTCGAGCCGTGCATCGTCGACCTGTGCACCGGCTCCGGCGCCATCGCGCTCGCCCTCGCCCAGGAGGTCCCGCGCTCCCGGGTGCACGCCGTGGAACTGTCCGAGGACGCCCTGGTGTGGACCCGCAAGAACATGGCGGGATCGAGGGTCGATCTGCGGCAGGGCGACGCGCTGACCGCCTTTCCCGACCTCGACGGCCACGTGGACCTGGTCATCTCCAACCCGCCGTACATCCCGCTCACCGAGTGGGAGTACGTGGCTCCTGAGGCCCGCGACTACGACCCGGAGCTGGCCCTGTTCTCCGGTGAGGACGGCCTCGACCTGATCCGCGGCATCGAGCGCACCGCGCACCGGCTGCTGCGCCCCGGCGGGGTCGTCGTCATCGAGCACGCCGACACCCAGGGCGGACAGGTGCCGTGGATCTTCACCGAGGAGCGGGGCTGGGCCGACGCGGCCGACCACCCCGACCTCAACAACCGCCCCCGGTTCGCGACCGCGCGCAAGGCGCTGCCGTGAGCACACCCCAGTCTTTCCCCCCGCAGTACGTGTACGAGGAGGCCCGCTAAAGATGGCACGGCGATACGACACCAACGACGCGACCGACCGCGTGACGGGTCTGCGCGAGGCCGCGTCCGCCGTCCGCCGGGGCGAGCTGGTGGTCCTGCCGACCGACACGGTGTACGGCATCGGCGCCGACGCGTTCTCCTCCGAGGCCGTCGCCGACCTGCTCGCCGCCAAGGGCCGGGGCCGCAACATGCCCACCCCTGTCCTGATCGGCTCACCGAACACGCTGCACGGGCTCGTCACGGACTTCTCGGAGGCGGCCTGGGAGCTGGTCGACGCGTTCTGGCCGGGCGCGCTGACGCTGGTCGCCAAGCACCAGCCGTCGCTGCAGTGGGACCTCGGCGACACCCGGGGCACGGTCGCCGTGCGCATGCCGCTGCACCCGGTCGCCATCGAGCTGCTCAACGAGGTCGGCCCCATGGCCGTCTCCTCGGCGAACCTCACCGGCCACCCGGCGCCGGAGAACTGCGACGCCGCCCAGGAGATGCTCGGCGACTCCGTCTCCGTCTACCTGGACGGCGGCCCCACCCCCGGCAACGTGCCGTCGTCCATCGTCGACGTCTCCCGCGAGGTGCCGCTGCTGCTGCGCGAGGGCGCGATCTCCCCGGACGAGCTGCGCAAGGTCGTACCCGACCTCGAGGTGGCGAATTGACGGCCCCTGAAGCGGGGCGTGGCATAGGCATCGGGGAGCGTGTGGCGGAGGAGACGACGACCTTCGGCTTTCCGCGCGACACCTTCCGCATCCTCCACGTCAGCACCGGCAACGTGTGCCGCTCGCCCATCACCGAGCGGCTGACCCGCCATTTCGTGGCCGAGCGGCTCGGTGTCCTCGGCGGCGGCCTGATCGTGGAGAGCGCGGGCACCTGGGGCCACGAGGGCGCCCCCATGGAGGCCAACGCGGAGACCGTGCTGGCCGAGTTCGGCGCGGACGCCACCGGCTTCGTCGGCCGGGAGCTGCTGGACGAGCACGTCATCATGGCCGACCTCGTCCTGACCGCCACCCGTGACCACCGCGCCCAGGTCATCTCCATGGGCCATTCGGCGGGCCTGCGCACCTTCACCCTGAAGGAGTTCACCCGCCTGGTCCGGGCGATAGACCCCGCGACCCTGCCGCCCCTCGAGGACGGCGTGGTCATGCGGGCCCGTGCGCTGGTCCGTGCGGCGGCCGCGCTGCGCGGCTGGCTGCTGGCCCCGACCGCGGAGGCGGACGAGGTGTACGACCCCTACGGCGCGCCGCTGACGTTCTTCCGGTCGATCGGGGACGAGATACACCAGGCGCTGGATCCGGTGGTGACGGCGCTGACGGGGGTTCCGGCGCGGGCTTAGGGCGCGGGCCCGCCCGTCAGGGGCGCGGGGAACGGCGCGACCGGCCAGACGGACCCGCGGTCGCCGTCACCGCGGAACGCCGCGCGTTCTCGTGCGGCTGCGATACCGGGCGCCCGCACTGTGCCGGGCCTACATTGGACCTACGTCACCGTCGACCGCCCGGAGCCCGTCATGTCGGTCACCACTGCCCACGAGACCGATGTCCTGCGGGGCCAGGACCCGCAGCTGGCCGAGATCCTGCTCGGGGAGCTGCGGCGGCAGTCGACGACGCTCCAGCTCATCGCGGCCGAGAACTTCAGCTCGCCCGCCGTCCTCGCGGCCCTCGGCTCACCGCTCGCCAACAAGTACGCCGAGGGCTACCCCGGTGCCCGGCACCACGGCGGGTGCGAACTCGTGGACGTCGCCGAGCGCCTCGCCGTCGAGCGCGCCAAGGCGCTGTTCGGCGCGGAGCACGCCAACGTCCAGTCGCACTCCGGCTCTTCGGCCGTCCTGGCCGCCTACGCGGCCCTGCTGCGCCCCGGTGACACCGTCCTGGCCCTCGGCCTGCCCTACGGCGGCCACCTCACCCACGGCTCACCGGCGAACTTCTCCGGCCGCTGGTTCGACTTCGTCGGCTACGGCGTCGACGCCGAGACCGGGCTCGTCGACCACGACCAGGTGCGCCACCTGGCCCGCAACCACCGGCCCAAGGCCATCGTCTGCGGCTCCATCGCCTACCCCCGCCACTTCGACTACGCCTTCTTCCGCGAGGTCGCCGACGAGGTCGGGGCCTATCTGATCGCGGACGCGGCCCACCCGATCGGCCTGGTCGCCGGGGGAGCCGCGCCGAACCCGGTGCCGTACGCGGACATCGTGTGCGCCACCACCCACAAGGTGCTGCGCGGCCCGCGCGGCGGGATGCTCCTGTGCGGCGCCGAGCTGGCCGAACGTGTCGACCGGGCCGTCTTCCCGTTCACGCAGGGCGGCGCGCAGATGCACACCATCGCCGCCAAGGCCGTCGCGTTCGGTGAGGCGGCAACCCCGGCGTTCGGCGTGTACGCCCGTCAGGTGGTCACCAATGCGCGGGTGCTCGCGGGCCACCTGGCCGCCGAGGGGCTCGCCGTCACCACCGGCGGCACGGACACCCACCTGATCACCGTCGACACGGGCCCGCTCGGCGTGGAGGGCCGCACCGCACGCGGCCGGCTCCTCGCGGCCGGCCTGGTGCTGGACTGCTGCGCACTGCCGCACGGCGACGGCCGCGGCCTGCGCCTGGGCACGGCCGCCGTGACCACCCAGGGCATGGGGGAGCCGGAGATGGTGCGGATCGCCGCCCTGCTCGGCTCCGTGCTGCGCGGCGAGACGGACCCGGCCGGGGCGCGGGAGGAGGTACGCGAACTGACCGGTCGATTCCCGCCCTATCCCGGCTGAGCGGGGGTAGGCGCACTTCCGTACAGGGTGGTGTGCCCCGACCCCGGACCGTCGTCCACAGCCACACGTGCAACCATCGTCGCTACCCGGAAGTCCTCATCCATATGCGTCCGTCGCTAGGGTGTGGGGCTGTGATGGCCAGCGAGACCTGTGGGGAAGCCCGTGCGTGAATACCTGCTGACGCTCTGCATCACGGCCGCGGTGACGTATCTGCTGACAGGGCCGGTACGGAAGTTCGCGATCGTGGCCGGGGCGATGCCGGAGATCCGGGCCCGTGACGTGCACCGGGAACCCACTCCGCGCCTCGGCGGTATCGCGATGTTCTTCGGCCTGTGCGCGGGCCTGCTGGTCGCGGACCACCTCACCAACCTCAACGAGGTCTTCGCCAAGTCCAACGAGCCGCGGGCGCTGCTGTCCGGGGCGGCCCTGATCTGGCTGATCGGGGTCCTGGACGACAAGTTCGAGATCGACGCGCTGATCAAGCTGGGCGGCCAGATGATCGCCGCGGGCGTGATGGTCATGCAGGGTCTGACGATCCTGTGGCTGCCCATCCCGAGCGTCGGCACGGTCGCGCTGACCCAGTGGCAGGGCACCCTGCTGACGGTGGCGCTGGTCGTCATCACCATCAACGCGGTCAACTTCGTGGACGGCCTCGACGGCCTCGCCGCCGGCATGGTGTGCATCGCGGCGGCCGCGTTCTTCATGTACGCCTACCGCATCTGGTACTCGTACGGCATCGAGGCCGCCGCCCCGGCGACGCTGTTCGCGGCCATCCTGATGGGCATGTGCCTGGGCTTCCTGCCGCACAACATGCACCCCGCGCGGATCTTCATGGGCGACTCGGGCTCGATGCTGATCGGCCTGGTGCTGGCGGCGGGCGCGATCTCCGTCACGGGCCAGGTCGACCCGGACAACCTGTTCGGCGCCTCCGAGCGCAGCACCGTGCACCAGATGGTGCCGGTCTACATCCCGCTGCTGATGCCGCTCACGATCATCGCCGTGCCGGCCGCGGACCTGGTGCTGGCGATCGTCCGGCGGACCTGGCGCGGCCAGTCCCCGTTCGCCGCGGACCGCGGCCATCTGCACCACCGGCTGCTGGAGATCGGCCACTCGCACAGCCGGGCCGTGCTCATCATGTACTTCTGGTCGGCGCTGATCGGCTTCGGGGCGCTGGCGTACTCGGTCAACTCCGCGTCGATGTGGATCGTGCTGGGCGTGGTCTTCCTCTGCGCCGTCGGCCTGGTCCTGCTGCTGCTCCCGCGCTTCACACCGCGGGTGCCGGTGTGGGCCCAGCGGTTCGTGCCGCCGCGGTACCGCAGGCGACGCCGTGGGGCCGAGGCGGCCGTGCCCGAGGAGACGACCGCGCAGGAGGCCGCGGAGGCCGACGAGGCCGAGGAGCGAGCCCCCGTCACGGCGGGTGTCTCGGGCGTCAACGGCGCGACCGCGATCGGTGCCCGTTCTCGCTTCCCGAACCGTCGCTGATAACGGCCAAGGTAAGAATCTGACTAGAGCATTGCCAACTCGTGGGAGAGCAAAGCTCCCTAATACCAGACAAGTCGGCACTGTTTTTGCACAGACGCGCACTGTCACTCTCATGTGTGACAGCAAGCACACCAACCAGGTAAAGACCTCATCAAATAGTTTGTGATACGGTTCACGAGAACCCGGGGTAGAGCCGAAGGACCGTGTGCGACGGCCCGTTGGCGAGAGGTATCGATCACTCGGCCCGGGACTACGCTCGTCCATGACGACACCCTGCCCCCCTGTGAAAGCGGAGTTGCCGCCATGCCGTCCAATGACGCCCGGATCCTGGCCCAGGCCGCCGTACCCACGGCTGTCGTCGGCGCGCTTGCCGCCGTCGTCAGCGGTGTGGTCGCCGGCGGCAAGGGAGCCGTCGGAGCCGTCGTCGGGACGCTGGTCGTGATCGTGTTCATGGGGATCGGCCTCTACGTGCTCCAGCGCACCGCCAAGTCCTTCCCGCAGCTGTTCCAGATGATGGGCCTGATGCTCTACGCGGCCCAGCTGCTGCTGCTGGTCATCTTCGTCGCCCTGTTCAAGAACACCACGCTGTTCAACCCCCGTGCCTTCGCCATCACGCTGGTGGTCGCCACCCTGGCGTGGATCGCCGCGCAGACGCGTGCGCACATGAAGGCCAAGATCCTCTACGTCGATCCCGATGCCTCGTCGAAGGGCGACAAGCCCGAGAAGACAGGGCACTCGTCGTGAGGGGTAGGGCCGGGATAAAGGCGCACGAGAGATCCTGCTATCGTCCGGTGCCAACTGCGGCATCGCGGGCGCGGGCATCTGAGCTGACGCCTGCTCAATCGCGAGGCGAGATGCCCCCCAGCCGCCCTCACATCCGTAACACCAGTCCCGTGCCGACCCGCGGCCGCACGCCGCGCCGACACAACGAGGTTGCCGTACCTATGCGCCACGATGAAGGAGCCCGCGGTGAGTGCTGACCCGACGCAGACGCTCGCTTTCGACACGAGCTGCCACCTGTTCGACGGGTGCGGCTTCCCGGCTCCGGGCCTGCACTCGTTCCTGTTCAAGCCGCTCTTCGGCGACGCGGACAGCAACGTGTACTTCAACAAGACGATGCTGCTGGCGCTGCTCGGTTCCATCATCATCGTGGGCTTCTTCTGGGCCGCCTTCGCCAAGCCGAAGGTCGTCCCGGGCAAGCTCCAGCTGGTGGCCGAAGCCGGCTACGACTTCGTCCGTCGCGGCGTCGTCTACGAGACCATCGGCAAGAAGGAAGGCGAGAAGTACGTCCCGTTCGTCGTCTCGCTCTTCTTCTTCGTCTGGATGATGAACGTCTGGTCGATCGTCCCGGTCGCCGCGTTCCCGGTCACCGCGATCATCTCGTACCCCGCGGTCCTCGCCGGCATCGTCTACATCACCTGGGTCTCGCTGACCTTCAAGCGGCACGGCTTCGTCGGCGCCTTCAAGAACTTCACCGGCTACGACAAGACGCTCGGCCCCGTGCTGCCGCTGTCGATGACGATCGAGTTCTTCTCGAACCTGCTGGTGCGGCCGTTCACCCACGCCGTGCGACTCTTCGCGAACATGTTCGCCGGTCACACGCTGCTGCTGCTCTTCACGATCGCCAGCTGGTACATGCTGAACGGCATCGGTATCGCCTACTCCGGTGTCTCGTTCGTGATGGTCATCGTGATGACCGCCTTCGAGCTCTTCATCCAGGCTGTCCAGGCGTACGTCTTCGTACTGCTGACCTGCAGCTACATCCAGGGCGCGCTCGCCGAGCACCACTGAGCACCCCGACCACCCACCCAGACATCCGGTGGCCAACCCCCACCGGTCATTGAAAGAGAAGGAAGAACCGGCATGTCCGCTCTCCAGACCCTTGCCGCCGGCGTCGAGATCAAGGGCAACCTCGGCTCCATCGGTTACGGCCTCGCCGCCATCGGCCCGGGCGTCGGCGTCGGCATCATCTTCGGTAACGGCACGCAGGCCCTCGCCCGCCAGCCCGAGGCGGCCGGCCTCATCCGCGCCAACCAGATCCTGGGCTTCGCCTTCTGTGAGGCGCTCGCCCTGATCGGTCTGGTCATGCCGTTCGTTTACCCGAGCGCCTGATCCGACCGTCGCCCTTTAGACGAAAGGCACTGATATGAGCCCCCTGGTACAGCTGGCGGCTGAGGAGGCCGAAAACCCCCTCATCCCGCCGATCCCAGAGCTCGTCATCGGCCTGATCGCCTTCGTCATCGTCTTCGGCTTCCTCGCCAAGAAGCTCCTCCCGAACATCAACAAGGTTCTGGAAGAGCGCCGCGAAGCCATCGAGGGCGGTATCGAGAAGGCCGAGGCCGCGCAGACCGAGGCCCAGAGCGTCCTTGAGCAGTACAAGGCCCAGCTCGCCGAGGCCCGGCACGAGGCCGCGCGTCTGCGCCAGGAGGCGCAGGAGCAGGGTGCCGCGCTCATCGCCGAGATGCGGGCCGAGGGCCAGCGGCAGCGCGAGGAGATCGTCGCCGCCGGTCACGCCCAGATCGAGGCCGACCGCAAGGCCGCCGCGTCGGCGCTGCGTCAGGACGTCGGCAAGCTCGCCACCGACCTGGCCGGCAAGCTCGTCGGCGAGTCCCTCGAGGACCACGCCCGCCAGAGCCGTGTGATCGACCGCTTCCTCGACGAGCTCGAGGAGAAGGCCGAGGCCACGCGATGAACGGAGCGAGCCGCGAGGCACTGGCAGCCGCACGTGAGCGTCTCGACGCGCTGACGGACTCCACGTCCGTGGACGCCGCGCAGCTCGCCGACGAGCTGGCGGCCGTCACCGCGCTGCTCGACCGCGAGGCCGGCCTGCGCCGGGTTCTCACCGACCCGGCGCAGCCCGGAGAGGCCAAGGCGGAGCTGGTTCAGCGTCTGATCGGTGGCCAGGTCAGCGGTGCGACCGCCGACCTGGTGTCCGGGCTGGCGCGTTCCCGCTGGTCGCAGTCCCGCGACCTGGTGGACGCGCTGGAGCAGCTGGCGGACATCGCCGACCTCACGGCCGCGGAGAAGACGGGCACGCTCGACGACGTCGAGGACGAGCTGTTCCGGTTCGGCCGGATCGTCTCCTCCAGCACCGAGCTGCGCGCGGCGCTGACCGACCGCGCCGCCGGCAAGGCGGCCAAGACCGAGCTGCTGCACCGGCTGCTCGGCGGGCGGGCCAAGCCGGCCACCGAGCGTCTGGTGACGCGCCTCGTCACCGCGCCGCGGGGACGTAGCCTGGAAGCGGGACTGGAGTCCCTGTCCAAGCTCGCCGCCGAGCGCCGGGACCGCGTGGTCGCGGTCGTCACCTCGGCGGTGCCGCTGAGCGACGGACAGAAGCAGCGCCTCGGCGCCGCCCTGACCAAGCTCTACGGTCGTCGGATGCACCTCAACCTGGACGTCGACCCCGCGGTCGTCGGCGGGATCCGGGTGCAGGTCGGTGACGAGGTCATCAACGGCTCCCTCGCGGACCGGCTGGACGAGGCCGCCCGCCGCATGGCGAGCTAGCAGCAACTCGACATCTCGAGAAAAGCAGTACGTACTTACGGCCCTGGTTGGGCCGTGCAGAGGATTCCTGGGGGTCGCCCCCAGACCCCCAAAGTGAAACTTCGGGCCCAACAAGGAGAGCAGGGAACCCAGATGGCGGAGCTCACGATCCGGCCGGAGGAGATCCGGGACGCGCTGGAGAACTTCGTCCAGTCGTACAAGCCGGACGCGGCCTCGCGCGAGGAGGTCGGTACGGTCACCGTCGCCGGCGACGGTATCGCCAAGATCGAGGGTCTGCCCTCGGCCATGGCGAACGAGCTGCTGAAGTTCGAGGATGGCTCCCTCGGTCTCGCGCTGAACCTGGAAGAGCGCGAGATCGGTGCGGTCGTCCTGGGCGAGTTCAGCGGCATCGAGGAGGGTCAGCCGGTCACGCGCACCGGTGAGATCCTCTCCGTCGCGGTCGGCGAGGGCTACCTCGGCCGCGTCGTCGACCCGCTCGGCAACCCGATCGACGGCCTCGGCGAGATCGAGACGTCCGGCCGCCGCGCCCTCGAGCTGCAGGCCCCCACGGTCATGCAGCGCAAGTCGGTGCACGAGCCGATGGAGACGGGCTACAAGGCCGTCGACGCGATGACCCCGATCGGCCGCGGTCAGCGTCAGCTGATCATCGGTGACCGCCAGACCGGCAAGACCGCCCTGGCCGTCGACACGATCATCAACCAGCGCGACAACTGGCGCACGGGCGACCCGAAGAAGCAGGTTCGCTGCATCTACGTCGCCATCGGCCAGAAGGGCTCCACCATCGCCGGCGTGCGCCGCGCGCTGGAGGAGAACGGCGCGCTGGAGTACACGACCATCGTCGCCGCCCCGGCGTCCGACCCGGCCGGCTTCAAGTACCTGGCGCCGTACACCGGTTCGGCCATCGGCCAGCAGTGGATGTACGAGGGCAAGCACGTCCTGATCATCTTCGACGACCTGTCGAAGCAGGCCGACGCCTACCGTGCCGTGTCGCTGCTGCTGCGCCGCCCGCCGGGCCGTGAGGCCTACCCGGGTGACGTCTTCTACCTGCACTCCCGTCTGCTGGAGCGCTGCGCCAAGCTCTCCGACGACATGGGTGCCGGCTCGATGACCGGTCTGCCGATCGTGGAGACCAAGGCCAACGACGTCTCGGCGTTCATCCCGACCAACGTCATCTCCATCACCGACGGCCAGTGCTTCCTGGAGTCGGACCTGTTCAACGCCGGTCAGCGCCCCGCGCTGAACGTCGGTATCTCCGTCTCCCGAGTCGGTGGTTCCGCGCAGCACAAGGCGATGCGCCAGGTCTCCGGCCGCCTCCGTGTGGACCTCGCCCAGTTCCGTGAGCTGGAGGCCTTCGCCGCCTTCGGTTCCGACCTGGACGCGGCCTCCAAGGCCCAGCTCGAGCGCGGTCAGCGCATGGTCGAGCTGCTGAAGCAGGACCAGTACCAGCCGATGGCCACCGAGGACCAGGTCGTCTCCGTCTGGGCCGGCACCAACGGCCGTATGGACGACGTCCCGGTCGTCGACATCCGCCGCTTCGAGAAGGAACTGATCGACTTCCTGCACCGGAAGCACCAGGGCCTGATGACCTCCATCAAGGAGGGCGCCAAGATGTCGGACGACACCATCCAGGCGATCGACGACGCCGTGGCGGAGTTCAAGAAGCAGTTCGAGACGAGCGACGGCAAGCTGCTCGGCGAGGACACTCCTGCCGCTGCTTCCAAGTGACGTAAGGAAGGGACCTGACTCATGGGAGCCCAGCTCCGGGTCTACAAGCGTCGCATCCGATCCGTCAGCGCGACCAAGAAGATCACCAAGGCGATGGAGATGATCGCCGCCTCGCGCGTCGTCAAGGCGCAGCGCAAGGTGGCGGCCTCCACGCCGTACGCGACCGAGCTGACGCGCGCGGTCACGGCGGTCGGTACGGGTTCGAACACCAAGCACCCGCTCACCACGGAGGCCGAGAACCCGACCCGTGCCGCGGTCCTGCTCCTGACGAGCGACCGCGGTCTGGCCGGCGCCTTCAACTCCAACGCCATCAAGGCGGCGGAGCAGCTGACCGCGCGCCTGGAGCGCGAGGGCAAGCAGGTCGACACGTACATCGTCGGCCGGCGCGGTGTCGCCCACTACAACTTCCGTGAGCGCAAGGTCGCGGAGTCGTGGAGCGGCTTCACCGACGAGCCGACGTACGCGGACGCCAAGAAGGTGGCGGCGCCCCTGATCGAGGCCATCGAGAAGGACACGGCCGAGGGTGGTGTGGACGAACTCCACATCGTCTTCACCGAGTTCGTCTCGATGATGACGCAGACGGCGCTCGACGCCCGGCTGCTGCCGCTGCGCCTCGACGAGGTCGCGCAGGAGGGCAAGCCGCAGGGCGAGATCCTCCCGCTGTACGACTTCGAGCCGTCGGCGGAGGACGTCCTCGACGCCCTGCTGCCGCGCTACGTGGAGAGTCGTATCTACAACGCGCTGCTCCAGTCGGCCGCTTCGAAGCACGCCGCCACGCGGCGCGCGATGAAGTCGGCCACCGACAACGCGGGTGAGCTGATCAACACGCTCTCCCGTCTTGCCAACGCGGCCCGCCAGGCCGAAATCACCCAGGAAATCAGCGAGATCGTCGGTGGCGCGAGCGCCCTGGCCGACGCGACCGCGGGGAGTGACCGATAAATGACCACCACTGTTGAGACCGCGACGGCTACGGGCCGCGTCGCCCGGGTCATCGGCCCGGTCGTCGACGTGGAGTTCCCCGTCGACGCGATGCCGGACATCTACCAGGCCCTGCACGTCGAGGTGGCCGACCCGGCCAACGCCGGCGAGAAGAAGACGCTGACCCTGGAGGTCGCCCAGCACCTGGGTGACGGTCTGGTGCGCACCATCTCCATGCAGCCGACCGACGGTCTGGTCCGCCAGGCCCCGGTCGTCGACACCGGCGCGCCGATCTCGGTGCCGGTCGGCGACTTCACCAAGGGCAAGGTGTTCAACACCCTCGGCGAGGTGCTGAACGTCGACGAGACCTACGACGGCGAGCGCTGGCCGATCCACCGCAAGGCCCCGAACTTCGACGAGCTCGAGTCCAAGACCGAGATGTTCGAGACGGGCGTCAAGGTCATCGACCTGCTCACCCCGTACGTCAAGGGCGGCAAGATCGGTCTGTTCGGCGGCGCCGGCGTCGGCAAGACGGTGCTCATCCAGGAGATGATCTACCGTGTCGCCAACAACCACGACGGTGTCTCCGTGTTCGCCGGTGTGGGCGAGCGCACCCGCGAGGGCAACGACCTCATCGAGGAGATGACCGACTCGGGCGTCATCGACAAGACCGCGCTGGTCTTCGGTCAGATGGACGAGCCCCCGGGCACCCGTCTGCGCGTCGCGCTGGCCGGCCTGACCATGGCCGAGTACTTCCGTGACGTCCAGAAGCAGGACGTGCTGTTCTTCATCGACAACATCTTCCGCTTCACGCAGGCCGGTTCCGAGGTCTCCACCCTGCTCGGCCGTATGCCGTCCGCGGTGGGTTACCAGCCGAACCTGGCCGACGAGATGGGCCTCCTGCAGGAGCGCATCACCTCGACCCGCGGTCACTCGATCACCTCGATGCAGGCGATCTACGTCCCCGCCGACGACCTGACCGACCCGGCCCCGGCCACCACCTTCGCCCACCTCGACGCGACGACGGTTCTGTCCCGTCCGATCTCCGAGAAGGGCATCTACCCGGCCGTGGACCCGCTGGACTCCACGTCCCGGATCCTGGACCCGCGCTACATCACGCAGGACCACTACAACGCGGCCATGCGCGTGAAGACGATCCTGCAGAAGTACAAGGACCTCCAGGACATCATCGCGATCCTCGGTATCGACGAGCTGGGCGAGGAGGACAAGCTCGTCGTCCACCGTGCCCGTCGTGTGGAGCGCTTCCTGTCCCAGAACACCCACGTCGCCAAGCAGTTCACCGGCGTGGACGGTTCGGACGTGCCGCTCGACGAGTCGATCGCCGCGTTCAACGCGATCTGCGACGGTGAGTACGACCACTTCCCCGAGCAGGCGTTCTTCATGTGCGGTGGCCTCGAGGACCTCAAGGCCAACGCCAAGGAGCTGGGCGTCTCCTGAGCCCTGTGCTCTGACTGAGGGGGCGGGTCCCGTCCCGCCCCCTCATCCACGCCCCGTAGAATTGACCCAACACCCGGCACTACCGCCGGGTGGTGACCCGAGGAGCCACCCTTGGCTGCTGAGCTGCACGTCGAGCTGGTCGCCGCCGACCGCCAGGTCTGGTCCGGCGAGGCCACCCTGGTCGTCGCGCGCACCACGTCCGGCGACATCGGCGTCATGCCCGGTCACCAGCCGCTGCTCGGTGTGCTGGAGTCGGGCCCGGTGACCATCCGTACGAGTGAAGGTGGAACGGTCGTCGCCGCGGTGCACGGCGGTTTCATCTCGTTCGCGGACAACAAGCTGTCGCTGCTGGCCGAGATCGCCGAGCTGTCGGACGAGATCGATGTCCAGCGCACGGAGCGGGAGCTGGAGCGCGCGAAGGCGGAGGGCGACGCCGCCGCCGAGCGTCGCGCGGACGTCCGCCTCCGTGCGGCGACGGCGCGCTGAACCTGCCGCGCTGTACGTTGACGTCACTCAGCCGCGGCCGGCCCGGAGCAATCCGGTGCCGGTCGCGGCTGAGGCAGATGTGGGTGTCTTTTACGTTTCATTACTCAGTTGCAGAAGCAGTTCCCCTACCTAGGAGACGAGGAGGTCGGTGCCGATGGTCCTCGCTCTGACTGTGTGCGGGATCGTGGTCGCGCTCGTGGTGGTGGGGCTGTTCCTGTTCGGACTGCGCCGCAGGCTGATCCAGCGCTCCGGCGGGACCTTCGACTGTTCCCTGCGCTGGGACGTGGCCGAGAAACCGGACGCCGGCGGGAAGGGCTGGAGCTACGGCGTCGCCCGCTACAACGGCGACCGCATCGAGTGGTACCGCGTCTTCTCCTACGCCCCCCGCCCCCGCCGCACCCTGGAGCGCGCGCAGATCGAGGTGGCCGGCCGCCGGCTGCCCGAGGGCGAGGAGGAGCTGGCGCTGCTGTCCGACGCGGTGGTGCTGGCCTGTACGCACCGGGGCACGCGCCTCGAACTCGCCATGAGCGAGGACGCGCTGACCGGGTTTCTCGCGTGGCTGGAAGCAGCCCCGCCCGGACAGCGAGTGAATGTGGCGTAGCCGCATTCACTCGCTGTGTGGGGGAGCGTCAACGTCGCTCAGGCGGGTTTTTCACAGGTTGCTGCTGATGGCGTTCACCAGTTCACCGTTGCTGGTGTCGCCGCTGAACTCCCAGAAGAAGGCGCCGCCGAGGCCCTGGTTCTTGGCCCACGTCATCTTCGAGGCGATGGTGGCGGGAGTGTCGTACGACCACCAGTTGCTGCCGCAGTGCGCGTAGGCGGTGCCGGCGATCGTGCCGGTGGCCGGGCAGGACGTCTTCAGGACCTTGTAGTCCTCGATGCCCTGCTCGTAGGTGCCGGCCGCCGGGCCCGTGGCCGTGCCGCCCGGGGCGTCCTGGGTGACGCCGGTCCAGCCGCGGCCGTAGAAGCCGATGCCGATGAGCAGCTTCTTCGCGGGGACGCCGATCGCCTTGAACTTGGCCATCGCGTCGGCGGTGGTGAAGCCCGCCTTCGGGATGCCGGAGTACGAGGTGAGCGGGGAGTGCGGGGCGGTCGGGCCCTGGGCGTCCCAGGCGCCGAAGAAGTCGTACGTCATCACGTTGTACCAGTCGACGTACTGGGCGGCGCCCGCGTAGTCCGCGGCCTCGATCTTGCCGCCGGAGGAGCCGTCGGCCGTGGTGGCAGCGGTGACCAGGTTGTTCGAGCCGAACTTGGCGCGCAGCGCGGACATCAGGTTCTTGTAGGCCGCAGTCCCGCTGGTGTCGCAGCTGAGCCCGCAGGCGTTCGGGTACTCCCAGTCGATGTCGATGCCGTCGAACACGTCGGCCCAGCGCGGGTCCTCGACCAGGTCGTAGCAGGACTGCGCGAAGGCGGCCGGGTTCTTCGCGGCCTCGCCGAAGCCACCGGACCAGGTCCAGCCGCCGAAGGACCACAGCACCTTGATGTTCGGGTACTTGGCCTTCAGCTGGCGCAGCTGGTTGAAGTTGCCGCGCAGCGGCTGGTCCCAGGTGTCGGCGACGCCGCTGACGGACTGGTCGGCGGTGAAGGCCTTGTCGTAGTCGGCGTAGGAGTCGCCGATCGCGCACTTGCCGCCGGTGACGTTGCCGAAGGCGTAGTTGATGTGCGTGATCTTGGAGGCGGAGCCGGACGTCACCAGGTTCTTGACGTTGTAGTTGCGGCCGTAGATGCCCCACTCGGTGAAGTAGCCGAGCTTGACCTTGTCGCCGGTGGGCGGGGGAGTGGTGCCGCCGCCGGTGGTGTGCACGGCGACCGCGCCGCTGACCGGGCCGGTCTGGTCGGCGGTGTCGCGGGCCCGCACGGTGTAGGAGTAGTCGGTGCCGGCGGTCAGGCCGGTGTCGGTGTACGAGGTGGTCGTCACGGTGGCGACCTTGGCGCCGTCGCGCAGGACGTCGTAGTTCTTGACGCCCTTGTCGTCGGTGGCCGCGCTCCAGCTCAGCTTCACCGAGGTGTCGGTGATACCGGAGGCGGTCGGCGTGCCGGGGGCGGAGGGCGCCGCGTCACCCGGGACCGTCGTACCGTCGCAACTGTCGCCGTTCAGCTTGCAGTTGGAGGGGGAGCCGGAGCCCGCCCCGTTGAAGCCGAAGGAGACCGAGGCGCCGGGAGCGAGGGTGCCGTTGTAGGACTTGTTCCTGGCGGTCCAGTGGGTGCCGGAGTTCGTGACGTCGGCGTCCCAGGCGGAGGTGACGGACGTGCCGGAGGGGAAGTCCCACTCGACGGTCCAGGAGCTGATACCGGCGGTACCGGTGTTCTTGATGGTCCACTGGCCGCCGAAGCCGGTTCCCCAGTCGCTGGTCTTGGTGAAGCTCGCCGTCGCGTTGGTCGCGGCCTGGGCGGGGCTCGCGAGACCGACGAGGCCGGCCAGGGGGAGCAACAGGGTCGCGAACCCTGCCGCGGCTCTGTGTCTGAAGCGCATGCTGCGCCTCCCTCTTCGTTGGGGGTGTCAGGGGCGTGACTGAGCCTTCACACCCGCGGTGCTGCGAGAGTAGAAAGGTCTGGACCACAGGTCAATAGGTCTGGACCACTAGCCTCCCTGGGCCCGCTAGACCCCCAACTCCTGTGCGAGCACGGCCGCTTGGACCCGGCTGCGCAGCTCCAGCTTGGCCAGCAGACGGCTGACGTGTGTCTTCACCGTGCCCTCCGCCATCCGCAGCCGCTCGGCGATCTCGGCGTTGGACAGCCCCTCGCCGACGCACGACCACACCTCCCGCTCGCGCCGGGTCAGCCCCGCCGGCACAGCCGGGTCGGCCTTCGCCTCCCGCACCGGTACCGCGGCGAACTCCGCGATCAGCCGCCGGGTCACGGCCGGCGCGACGATCCCCTCCCCGCGGGCCACCGTCCGCACCGCCCGCAGCAGATCCTTCGCCTCGGCGTGCTTCAGCAGGAACCCGGCCGCCCCGGCCCGCAGCGCCCCGAACACATACTCGTCGAGGTCGAAGGTGGTCAGCACGAGCACGTCCGCGAGCTGCTCGGCGACGATCTGCCGAGTCGCCGACACCCCGTCCAGGCGCGGCATCTGAATGTCCATCAGCACCAGGTCCGGCCTGGTGCTCCGGGCCAGTTCGACCGCCCGCAGCCCGTCCTCCGCCTCGCCGACCACGTCGATGTCGGGCGCGCTGCGCAGGATCAGGACGAGCCCGGCGCGGACGGCGGACTGGTCCTCGGCGACCAGGACACGGATCATGCGGGGTCTCCTTCGGTCAGCGGAAGCGTGGTGCGTACGGCCCACCGGCCATCCTCGGGCCCCGCCTCGAAACGCCCGCCGAGCAGCGCGGAGCGCTCCCGCATCCCGGTGAGACCGGAGCCCGAGCCGGGTGCGCGGGCGGTGTCGCCGGGGCGGTAGGGGCTCGTCACCCCGACGTGCAGGGTGTCGTTCTCCCGGCGGAGGACGACATCGACCCGCCCCTCGGCCGCGTGCTTCAGGGCGTTGGTCAGCGACTCCTGCACGATCCGGTAGGCGGCCAGCTCGACCGGCGCGGGCACCCGGTCGTGGCCCGCGTCCAGGGTGACGTCCAGGCCGTTGGCGCGGGCGCCCTCGACCAGAGCGGCGAGACCGTCCAGGGTGGGGATGGCGGAAGGCTCCAGGTCACCGCTGCTGTCCCGGAGGATCCCGATCAGCCGTCGCATCTCGGCCAGTCCCTCGACGCTGTTCTCCCGGATCACGGCCAGGGCGTCCCTGGAGGTCCCCGGATCGTCCAGGGAGAGCGCGGCCGTGGAGTGGATGGCGATCGCGGACAGGTGGTTGGCGACCATGTCGTGCAACTCCCGGGCGAAACGGGCACGTTCGGCGGTGACGGCCTGGGTGCGGTCCATCTCGGCGAGCAGCGCGGTCTGTTCGGCGCGCAGCCGGGCCGCCTCGGCGGCGTCGCGGTGGTTGCGCACCACCCAGCCGGTGGCGGCGGGCGCGAACGCCACCACGCCGACGGCGACACCGATCAGCAGGGCCTGCGGATCGCGCCAGAGGGCGGCGGGCACCAGGCCGCCGAGGACCGTCAGCATCCCGGTGACCCAGGGGATGCGGCGGGCGGAGGCCGGGGTGCCGTACAGGACGGCCGCGTACATCAGGTCCGTGTACAGCACGACGGTGACGATGCTGCCGACGGTCACCGTGTCCAGGGTCAGCGCGGCCGTGCCGATCAGCAGGCCGAGGCGGGGCCGGGTGCGGCGCAGCGGCTCGCAGGCGACGGTCACCGCCAACGGCACCAGCGGGGCCCAGGGCGCGTGCCAGAGCACGAGCGGGTCCGAGGCCGGGCGCGGGTGGATCCCGAGCGCCCACATCAGCACCCCGCCGAGCAGCCCGCCCACGGCGATGCTCCAGTCGTCACGGTGCGGCCGGGGCGGTGCGAGGGGCATGCCCCCATCCAACACGGCCCCCGGCCGCTCCGCGTGCGTCCCGGGGAGGGTCCCGGACTGCGACTTTCGCTTACGACGGTCTCGTCAGCGGCGACGACGACGAGCGCGCCGGCCCACGGGAGCCTGGGCGGGTGAGCGAAGGGAGCGAGCCGTGATCGTCGGAATGATCGTCGCCTGTGAGGTGGCGTTCTGGGTACTGCTGGCGGCCGGACTGGCCTTCCGATACGCCCTGCGGATGCCGCGCACCGGTCTCGCGCTGCTGCTGTGCGAGCCGCTGCTGGAGATCGTGCTCCTCGCCGTGACCGCGATCGACCTCAAGAACGGTGCCGAACCCGACTGGCGGCACGGCCTCGCCGCCGTCTACATCGGCTTCACCGTCGGCCTCGGTCACTCCACCGTCAAGTGGGCCGACGCCCGGGTCGCCCACCGCTTCACCGGCGGCCCGTCCCCGGTCAAGCCCCCGAAGTACGGCACGGCCCGCGCCGTCCACGAGTGGAAGGTCGCGGGCCGCTGGATCCTGGCGGCGCTGGTGGCCGTGGCCCTGTTGCAGGGTGCGGTCTGGTACGTCGGCGGCGAGGGCGAGACCGGTTCGCTGCGGGCGTGGCAGCTGCGCATGCTGTGGGTGATCGGCATCAACGTGGTGATCGCCGCGAGCTACACCCTGTTTCCCAAGCGGGAGCGCTAGCGATCCCCGCCCGGTACCCACAGCACGTCGCCGGTCTCCTTGTTCGCCGTGCGGGCCAGGATGAACAGGAGGTCGGAGAGGCGGTTGAGGTAGGTCGCGGTGAGGGGGTTCATGATCTCGCCGTGGACCTCCAGGGCCGCCCACGTCGAGCGCTCGGCCCGCCGTACCACCGTGCACGCCTGGTGCAGCAGGGCCGCGCCCGGGGTGCCGCCCGGCAGGATGAAGGAGCGCAGCTTCTCCAGCCGCTCGTTGAAGCGGTCGCAGTCCGCCTCCAGCCGGTCGATGTAGAACTGCTCGACCCGCAGCGGCGGGAACTCGGGGTTCTCCACGACCGGCGTCGACAGGTCCGCGCCCACGTCGAACAGGTCGTTCTGCACGCGGGTGAGGACCTTGACGACCTCCTGATCGAGGCTGCCCAGCGCGATCGCCGTGCCGATCACCGCGTTGGCCTCGTTGGCGTCGGCGTACGCGGCGATGCGCAGGTCGGTCTTGGGGACCCGGCTCATGTCGCCGAGGGCGGTGGTGCCCTGGTCGCCGGTCCTCGTGTAGATGCGCGTCAGATTGACCATGCGGCCAGCGTAGTTACGCGCCGGCCTTCCGGAACACTCGTGTGCCCACCGTCACGGCGAGCGCCGTGAAACCGACGGCCACCAGGGTGCCGTACAGCATGTGCGCGGTCGCGTACTCGCCGACGTACGCGTCGCGCATGGCGTCCACCAGATAGCGGAACGGTACGAAGTGGGACAGGACGTCCAGCCAGCCCGGCGCCAGCGTCATCGGCAGCATCAGCCCGGACAGCAGCATCGACGGCATGGAGACGGCGTTGATCAGCGGCCCGAACTCCTGCGGGCTGCGCACCTTCATCGCCACCGCGTACGACAGCGACGCCAGGGACACGGTGAGCAGGGCGACGAACGCGAAGCCGATGAGCACGCCGGGCAGCGGAGCCCGCAGTCCCATCACCAGGGCGGCGAGCACCAGCAGCACCGCCTGGAACACGAATACCGTGGCGTCCCGCAGGACACGGCCGAGCAGGAGCGCGAGCCGGCTGACGGGCGTGACCCGCATCCGCTCGACCACACCCTGGCCGTTCTCCAGGATGATCATGAAGCCGGCGAACAGGGCGCCGAACAGGCCCAGCTGGAGCAGCAGTCCGGGCACCAGCACCTGCCAGGAGCTGCCCTTGCCGCCCAGCGGCAGATCGGTGAGCAGCGGCCCGAAGAACAGCAGGTACAGCAGCGGCATCAGCACGCCGAAGAGCATCGCGAAGCGGGAGCGCAGGGTCTGGCGCAGATAGCGGCCGTAGATGAGGCCGGTGTCGTGGAGCAGCATCTGTCCGGGTGTCCTATACGGCTACGGGGGCGGCGTCGGCCGGGGCGGCACCCCGGCCGGTGATGGCGAGGAAGGTGTCCTGGAGGGTGGCGTCGATCGAGCCGCCGTACCGGAGCTTGAGCGCGGTCGGGGTGCCCTCGGCGACGACCGTGCCCTTGTCGACGATCACCAGGCGGTCGGAGAGGGCGTCGGCCTCGTCCAGGTAGTGCGTGGTGAGGAAGACGGTCGTGCCGTGCTCGTCACGCAGCCGTCGCACCAGGTCCCACAGGTCGGCGCGGCTGCCGGGGTCGAGGCCGGTGGTGGGCTCGTCGAGGAAGAGCACCCGGGGGCGGTGGGTGAGCGCCATCGCGATGTCCAGCCGGCGCCGCTGACCACCGGAGAGCGCGCCGCACGTGCGGTCGAGCAGCTCGGTGAGGTCTAGGTCACGCGCCAGCTCGTGGGTGCGTGCGACGGCTTCGCCCTGCGTCAGCCGATACATCCGGCCCTGGGTGACCAGCTCCTCCCGGACGCTGATCTGCGGGTCCACGCCGCCGGACTGGGCGACGTAACCGCAGGCCCGGCGCACACCGACCGGGTCGGTCGCCAGGTCGTGCCCGGCGACGGTGGCGGTGCCGCCCGTCGGCTTCAGCAGGGTGGTCAGCATCCGCAGGGTGGTGGTCTTCCCGGCGCCGTTGGGGCCGAGGAAGCCGAGGATCTCGCCCTCGTGGACGGTGAGGTCGATGCCGCGCACGGCCTCGACGGGGCCGTGCTTGGTCGTGAAGGTGCGCGCCAGTCCGGCCGCGCTGATGACTGCTGGCATGCTCCCCAGAAAAACAGAGTCCCTGAAATTTTGCAACGGCTCCAAGTTTTGAGCGGCCCCAGCGAAGTTAGGATGGGGGCATGGCAGAGGGGCTCAGGGAGCGGAAGAAGCGGCAGACCCGGCAGTACATCTCGGATGTCGCCACGGGTCTGTTCCTGGAGCGCGGCTTCGAGGCGGTGACGGTCGCGGAGGTCGCCGAGGCGGCGAACGTCTCCGTCAACACCGTCTACAACTACTTCCCCGCCAAAGAGGACCTCTTCCTGGACCGCTCGGCCGGCGTGGTCGACAGGCTGGCCCGCTGGGTCCGGGGCCGGGACGTCGGCGAGTCCGCCGCGCGCGCCGTCCTGCGGGAACTGCGCGAGGAGGTCGAGGCCGTCTCACCGCGCGTCGGCCTGATGGAGGGCTACAGCCGCTTCATGCGCGTCATCCACGAGGCGCCGACCCTGCGCTCCCGGTTGTGGAGCCTCCAGCAGGAGAGCCACGACAACTTGAAGGCGGCCCTGTACGAGGAGACCGGCGCCGCCGGGGACGATCCGCTGCCGGACCTGATGGCCGGCCAGATCTGCTGGATCTACGCGACGGTGTTCGCCTCCATCGGCCGCGAGATGCTCAAGGAGCGGAAGCCGGCGGAGGTGTCCCGGGAAACGCTTCAGCTCCTCGACGAGGTCGAGGAGCTGCTGAGCGAACGGGTACTGGCGTACGCGGTGCGCGAGGGTTAGCGCAGCCCGTCGACGAAGGCCTGCCAGGCGGCTGCGCCGACGATGACGACGGGGCCGGCGGGGTTCTTGCTGTCGCGGACGGGGACGGCGGGGGCCGGGTAGTTGTCGGCGACCTCGACGCAATCACCGCCGGTGCTGCCGCTGTAGCTGGACTTACGCCATTGGGGGGCGTTCCACGGGCTGGGAGCGGTTTCCATAGCGTTCCTCCATCACACGCGTGATCAGTACCGCCGAATCCTTCACGGAGAGGGCCGCGGCCTGCAAGCGAGCGTAACGGAGTGCTGCCTCCCTGACCGTCTCGGGGCTGGCGGTCATATGGCCCGAGATGAGGTCCTCGGTGTAGATGATGTCCGGATCGTCGTCGAAGCGGAGCAGGTTGAACGCCCCGTCCAGGCTGGCGTGTTCACCCGCCGAGTTCGGCAGCACCTGGATGTGCATCCAGCGGTGACGGGTGAACTCCAGCAGGTGGGCGAGTTGGCGCCGCATGACGTCGCTGCTCCCGATCGGCCGGAGCAGTACGGCCTCGTCCAGGACCACCCAGGCGAGCGGCGGCTGCTCCCGCTCCAGGATGCGCTGGCGCTCCATGCGGGCCGCGACCAGGCCGTCGAGGTCGTCCGGCATGCCGGTGGCGAGCACCGACCGCGCGTACTCCTCCGTCTGCAACAGCCCGTACACCACCTGCGCCTGATACGTGGAGATGTACGTAGCCTTCGCTTCCATCTCCGCGTACGGCTGGAACCAGGTGGGCAGTTGGCTGCGCAGGACCAGCCCGATGAGGCGGGAGAAAAGACCGTCCGTGCCCAGCGCGGCGTCCACGCGTTCGGAGAAATCCCGTGTGGGGACCTTTCTCGTGGTCTCGATCTGGCCGATCAACGACCCCGTGCAGAAGATGATCTCGCCGAGCTGCCCCTGGCTCAGGCCCGCGGCCTCACGGTGACGGCGCAGTTCCCAGCCGTAGTAGTCCAGCGGGGAAGCGGTGGGGTCGAGATTCTGGACGTTGGCCACGTCGTACCTCCGGCCTGCCACACCTCGCGGTGTCGGTTTCGCTGCGTAGTCGAGCGTATGCGATCCGTCGCGTGGTGGTGGCATGAACGACGTAACTGGTCTGCCGGGGGAGGGGCTTGGGGTGCGCTACCGCGCGGCACCCCAGTCACCCTTTAGGCAGGCTCGAAGAACGGCTCGGGCACGGAATCGGCCACGGTGTAGGGCCGGAATCCGGGATCGGTGAGGATCCGGTAGAGGAACTCGGTGGCGGTCATCTCATAGCGGTCCCAGTCCTCGGCGTCCTCCATTTTGGCCAGGACCGGCCATGCGTCGACTGGACCGTCCGTGACCTGCCAGTAGAACGACTCGGCCGCACGCGAGCCACCCCACGGAATCAGACCACCCGTCGTCCCGGGCGCATGGATCCGGTAGGGCGCGAAGGGGCCGTCCGAACCGTGCGACAGCACGAAGCGCCACGTCCTCAGCAGATCCAGCACTCCGGTCTCGTCGGCGCACAGCGCCCACACCGCCTGCGAGAACTCGCCGACACCGAACGCCTGGCACAGCTGCTTGTAGTCACCGGGCAGCGCGGTGCCCAGTTCGGCTTCGATCTCCGCCCAGGGCTGCGCGGCGTTCCGCGCGTCACGACCTGTGGCACCGAGAAGGGAGTCCACCCACATAACACGATCTCTCTGCTTATTCGCCCCGACGCGACGGAACCGGCGCTGACGGAACTACTGACGAACGTCCGGCACCTGCCCGGCCGTCGCTGCGGGGGACCTTCGTTGTGAAGCGTAAAAAACTCCATGACCCACATGGTCCGTGTGCGCCTACAGGGCTCGCCACCGACATCAACCGATCCAGCGTCGAGCGAGCCGGACAAACGCCGGGGACCCTGTAGTCACAGGGTGTGTCCCGGTTCGAATGTCGCTCCAAGGGCGTATTGCGCAATCCCGAAGGGGTGGAAGTCGGTGTCCGTCAGGACACGGTACAAGAATTCCGAGGTTGACATGTCAAAGGTATGCCACTGATCGATGTCGCCGGCCCGTGCGAAGATCGGCCATTTACCGGATTCCGCAGAGTGGATGAGCCAGAAGTATTCGTCACCCCATTCTGTGGATCCCCACGAAATGAGGCCCTCGCCGCCCGGCTCGTAAATCTTGTACGGCGTGACAGCGGACACGTCGCCGAGGCGCGGGTCCCGGTCGGCGGCGAGAGCGGACCGCCATCGCGTCACCAGGTCGAACGCCTTGTTCTCTTCGTGCGCCAGGAAGGTGACCGTGTCACTGAAGAGGCCCCCACCGAAAGCCTCGGAGAGCTCCTTGTAGTCCGGAGGCAGTGGGGCGCCGATTTCCCTTTCGATCGCCTCCCAGTCAACGGGGATGCCGGCAGGCTCCCGTCCCATAAATTCCAGAATTCGCTGGACCCACATATCAAGGCCTTTCGCGGTGAGAGGAGAACAGAAACGGGAGGTCTCGGGCGGGCGGTGAGCGATGCGCCGCCCGCCCGAGACCTCCCTACGGTAGACGACGGCTCAGGGCTGGAGGCCGTCCTTGGTGTTCCAGATGGTTATCGGCCCACCCGAGTTCGCCCCTGTGGTCAGGTTCGCCCAGGTGATGCTCAGGTAGTCGGGAGCTCCATTTGCTCCCGTGTAATGGGCATTGACCTGGTAGTACACGGTCTGACCGGCGGCCACCATACGGGCCACCTTGTTCTCCACCGTCTTCATCTGGGATCCGTTGGGCGTAGCCCACAGGGAGACCAGGTTCCTTCTGTCCGTACCGGTTCCACCCAACTGGTTGGCCAGGAGGTGAGCACGGTTCATGCCCTTTCGGAAGCCGGGGGGGTCAAGTTCCGGGTAGTTCCGCTGTGGCCGCGGTACCGGGGTGCCGACGATCGCCGAGTCATTGCTCAATTCCCCGGTTTTCTCGGTCCACGCATCGACGTAGGTAAAGTCTCCCTTATTGAGACAGGCCTGAACGCCTTGCGCCCTGCTCTTGTCGTCGAGTGGACTGTAGTAGACGAAGGTGTTGCCTTGTCCGCAGTCGTCCTTGGTCCGGGGATAAAGATCGGCCCCCGGCTGCCACTCGTTCTCCTCCTTCGGCGTGACGAACAGGCCCTTGCTGTAGTCGGGCTTGGCGCCGGGCTTTGACAGGTAACCTCCGGGCGCGGTCGCCGTGGGCTTGGATGCATACGCGAAGACGGATGCCGCGATGCCCCAGGGGCTCAGCCGGCTCAGCAGGCTGCCCCCACTCGCCGCCGTACTCGCCGCAGCGTCAGCGGTGCCCGACAGGGCGCCTTCCAACGCTCCGGCACCGCTCTTCAGCGCGCTGCCGATGTCGCCGATCACGCCCGGAATGGAAAGATGGCCGTCGAGCTCGACCATGCTGGTGGGGTTGCCACCGCCGAAGGCGTAGCGGTTGCCGGTGTAGGGGTCGGCGCCGAGGTTCATGTCGGCGAGGGCGCCGTTGTACATGTCCCGGCTGGTGAAGCGGTTCAGGCCGGGGCTGTAGTCACGGAAACCCATGTCGTACGTGCCGGACTGGGCGTCCCAGCGCTTGGCGTTGAACCGGTAGGGGTTGTAGGCCTCCTTCGTCGGGTCGGCCGCGTCCGGCTTGTCGATGCCGGTGAAGTCGGAGGTGTCGTCGGAGCCGTAGGCCGTGTAGCCGTACGTCGACTTCGTGTCGCCGTTCTTGTCCGTGAGGGTCTCGACGTCGGAGTGACTGTTGTAGCCGTAGTAGCCGTCTTCGGTCGTGCCGTCGCTGTTGTGCTTGATCTGCGACAGGCGCTCGCCCCACGGGCTGTACTGGTAGGACTTGGTCAGCGTGCCGGCGACCTTCTCGTCCAGGACGTCGGAGGACAGGCCCAGGTACTCGAAGTCCGTCGTCTTGCCGTTGGCGGTCTTCGAGGTGGTGCGGTCCAGCGGGTCGAAGGTGTACGTCGTGGACTTCATCGTGCCCGTGTCGTCCATCTTCTGGGACTCCACGACGTGGTCGAAGCCGTCGTACACGCTTCGCTCGATGATCCGGCCGCCCGAGGTGACAGATTCCTGACGGCCGAACGGGTCGTAGTTGTAGTTCGCCGTGCTGCCCGACGTCGTCGCGGTGAGCAGTCGGTTGCGGTCGTAGTTGTAGGTGGTTGTGGTGCCCTTGACCGTCTGGCTGATGACGTTGGCGTTGTCGTCGTGGACGTATGTCTCCGTCCCCGCGCCGTTGCCGGTCTTGGTCGACTGCTTGAGCCGGTCGGCGGGGTCGTAGGTGTAGTCCGTGGTGGAGTCGAGGTACGCCGAGTGGTTGTCGGCGTTCATCTTCTTCGCGACGTCCTGCGACTTGTTTCCGTTGGGGTCGTAGGCGTAGGTGTGCGAGGCGACGAGGGTGCCGTTGGGCTTCTTCTCCGTCGTCGACTTCAGCGCGGCGTCCAGGTAGTACGTGTAGTCGACGGTGTTGCCGTTGGCCTTGGTCTCCTTGAGCTTCTGGCCGCGGTCGGTGTACGTGTACGAGGTCACCTTCGGCGACGCGTCGGTCGCGGACTTGCCGACCGAGACCGTCTTCACCAGGTCACGCAGGTCGTAGGTGTACTTGGAGAACTGGTCGGGGTGCGTGATCGTGTCCGACAGGCCGTTCGCGTCGTACGTGTACGACGTGGCCTTCTTCTCCGCGCCGGCCAGGTTCTCGGTGACCTTCTGGACCTGGTTGAGGCCCGTGTAGGTGAGCGTGTAGTTGTCGAACTTCGCGGTCGACGAGGTGTCGTCGATCGATGTCAGGTTGCCGTTGAGGTCGTAGGAGTAGGCGAAGTTGTCCTTCTCCGCGTCGGCCGGGTCGCCGCTGGTGTCACGGACGAGCTTGACGGCATCGGCCACAACAGCGCCGCCGCTGTTCTGGAACAGCTGGAGCTTGGCCGCGTTGCCCTGCTTGAAGGCGTAGGAGCCGAGCGAGACCCAGGTGCCCTGGTTGGCGGTGGCGTTCTGATCGATCGTCTTGTCGGCGGTCCCGCCGTCGTACGTGACCGTGTACTTGGCCGTGGTCGCAGCGCCGGTCACCTTGGGGAACCTCACGTACGCGGTGTACGTGCCGTCCTTGGGGATGTTGAGCGTCCACGTGTAGGCGTCCGTGCCACTGCCGGCCGCGTGGGTCTCGTGGTTGTAGCCCTGCTGGCCGGTGATGTCTCCCTTGGCCCAGGTGCCGGTCTTGGAGGTGTTCTGAGTGTCGGAGTTGTCGACCAGGACGACCGACTTGCCCGCCGGGACACCGTCGTCCGCGCGGGACTTCAGCGAACTGTCGGGGTAGTACGACCAGGTCATCGTGCGGTCCGAGGAGCCGCCCGCCGAGGTCAGGGTCCGCTTGGTCTGCTGGCCCAGGTCGTTGTAGTCGTAGGTGGTGGTGATGTCCCACGGGTCGGTGGACGACTTCGCCCAGCCGTTGTCGAAGTAGGTGTAGGTCGTGTCGTTGCGGACCGTCTCACCGTCCGACGGGGGCAGGGAGGTCTTGGCGACCTGGCCCACCTTGTCGTACGTCGTCTCGGTGTAGACGTTCGGGTCGTTGTAGCGGGAGTCCGCCGGGTCGTAGGGCTGGTACTGCTTGACCGGGCGGTTCAGCTCGTCGTACTCGGTACGCGCCGTGAACGCCGTGGTCGTGCCCGCGGCGACCGCCCTCGGGGTGAGCACCTTGGTCGTGTTGCCGACCTGGTCGTACTCGTACTTCGTCGACCGCGTCGTGGTGCCCTCGTGCGGGACCTTGACCTCGGTCGTCTTGCCGCGCTCGTCGTAGGTGATCAGCGTGGTGTTGTTCTCGGCGTCGGTGGTCGAGGTGACCAAACCGTCCTTGTCGTAGCCCTTCTTGGTGGTCTTGCCGGCCGCGTCCGTGACGACCGTGACCCGGTGGTCCAGGTCGTAGTCGGTCTTGGCGGTGTAGTCGGTCGTGTCGGTGGTCGCGTTCTTCTTCGGGTCGATGACCTTGGTGGCGTTGCCGACACGGTCGTACTCGTAGGAGACCTTGTCACCGTTCGCGTTGACCACGGACGTGAGCTGGTAGATCTCGTCGTAGTTGTTCGTCGTGACGTAGTCGGTCGGATCCGTCGTCGTCGCCGTGCCCTTGGGCTCGGTCGTCGTCTTCAGGTTGCCGACCTTGTCGTAGGTGTACGTCGAGGTGCGCGGGTCGGTCAGGTTGTTCGCCGGCCCGGTCGCCGACGTGATCTGGTCCGCGTCGTCGTACACCGCCGTGGACACCGCGCCGTTGGGTGCCGTCGACGTGGTGACGTTGTCGTTGGCGTCGTACACCGGTGCGGGCGTCGTGATCAGAGTGCCCGCCGACTGGTCCTTCGGAACCGTGTTGACCAGCGGACGGCCGAACGTGTCGTACGTCTGCGTGGTCTTTTTGCCCAAGGCGTCGGTGACCGACGTGACCTGGCCGCGCTCGTCATAGACGAAGGTCGTCGAGTTGTTCAGCGCGTCCGTGATGGTCTTCGGGTAACCGGTCGAACCGAAGTCGCTGTTGGTCGTCGGGTTGCCGTTGGCGTCCGTCGCCTTGGTCAGCTCGCCGTAGGAGTCGTACTCGTACGACGTGGTGTAGTCACCCGCCGTCGTGGTCGCGACGCCCTTCGGGTCCGTGACCGTCTTGAGGTTGCCGAAGCTGTCGTACCCGAACTGCCAGGCACGCCCCTCCGGGGATGTCTTGCGGAACAGGTCGGCCGAGTAGCCGTCGGCGCGGGTCTGGTACTCGTACTTCGCCGCGTTCGCCGGCCACTTGGTGGAGTCGGTGACGCAGGTGGCCGTCTGGTCCGGTACGCCCGCCTTGTTGTTCTCCGCGTCGCGCTGCCAGAGCGGGTAGCCCGTCTTCTGGTCGTAGCAGTAAGCGGTCTTGGCGCCGTTGTCCTCCTCCAGGTACGTGACGTTGTTGTCCGCGTCCCAGCTCATCTTGGTGGTCTGGGACTTGGCGTTGGTGGTCTGGACGCCGCGGCCGAAGTCGTCCGTCACGTACTTCGTGGCGTGCGTCTCGGCGTCCGTCACCGTGGTGTCGGTGAACTTGGTGTTCGCGGTGTCCGCCGCGTAGGCGAAGCCGGTGTCGCCGCCGAGGCGGTCGGTGATGGTCTTCGTCCACCAGTGGTACTTCGGGTCGTCGCCCGTCTGCGGCGCGTAGTACGCCAGCTGCGTGCCGTGACCACGCGGGTCCGTTGCCTTGACCAGCTTGACGTTCTTGTTGCCCTGGGTGGCGTCGTAGGTGAACTTGAAGACCTTGGGCTGCGAGGAGCCGTCACCGTCGGTGAACTGCCCCAGCAGGCCCTTGGTGGTGTAGTAGAAGGAGATCTTCCGGCCCGAGATGTCCGTGATGGACTTGACGTGGTCGTAGATCTTGGAGTTGGTCAGGTTGCTGCCGGTGACCTTGGCGCCCGTGTCGTCGATGTAGTCGTACGACGCGTCACCCTTCTTGTAGTAGTCCACCGTCAGCGACTGCCGGCCCGCCGGGTCGGTGATGTAGGTGAGGAACTTCGTCGGCTTGTTGTTGGACTTGCGCTCCTCGTACGTGTACGTCTGCGTGTTGCCGTTCTTGTCGACGACCGACGTCAGGTAGCCGTCGCAGCCGAACAGGAAGCGCGTGCCGTCCGGGCGCAGCAGCGTCCAGGCGTCGGTGGTGTTGTCCTTGTCCGGGGTGCAGTCCAGGCCCGCCTTGGCCGTGATGCGGTAGTGGACACCCGCCGGGGCCTTCCAGCTGCCGTCGGCCTGCTTGCGGAAGACGTGCGTGGTGCCGTCACCGTCGGGCAGGCGGATCTCGGTCGGGCCCGGGTTGGGGTGGAAGTCCAGCGGGGCGCCCAGGCGGACGGGCCCGGCCAGCTGCGCCGACCAGCCCGCGCCCGACACCGTGTCGGACGTGTCCAGCGAGTTGTACGCGAACCGCGCGAACGTCGTCAGACCGCGGCCCGGGTTGGTGAACGCGTTGTACGTCCAGACGCTGTTGCCCGAGGCGAGGTTGTTCATCACCGTCGAGCCGGCGCCGGTGTTCTTGCCGGTGTAGGTGTAGAACTTCTCCAGACCCAGCGCGTTGGAGGTGGGGTCCTCCACGGCCACGTTCTGCTTCAGCGGCTGGATGCTGGAGTTGGTGACCGACAGCCAGCTGCCGTCCGACACCTTCTTCACGTCCCAGCCGAGGACGTAGTCGGTGCGCTTGTTGCCGCTGTCGGAGTTGATCGGGGTGTTGACCGTGGCCTTGATC
This sequence comes from Streptomyces sp. NPDC048521, assembly GCF_043199855.1. Taxonomy (NCBI): domain Bacteria; kingdom Bacillati; phylum Actinomycetota; class Actinomycetes; order Kitasatosporales; family Streptomycetaceae; genus Streptomyces; species Streptomyces sp. NPDC048521. The sequence goes on along the minus strand of NZ_JBICWR010000003.1, from coordinate 182,754 downwards.
GTCGCCGACTGGCCCGGCGACAGGGCCGGGATCGCCGTGGACGCCTGGTTGCCGCCGGTCGTCACGTCCGTGCCGTCCGGGAGCTTCCAGGTGTAGGACAGGACGCGCTCACCGGCCGCCCACGCGCTGGAGGTGGTGTTGGTGACCGTGAAGTCCACCGTGTACGTGGAGTTCGGGGTCATCCGCGCCGGGGTCTGCGGGGCGTAGTACGTGTCGTCCGTGGTGGAGTCGACGTAGATCACCCGCAGCAGCGGGCCGAGCTGCGGGTCGGGGGCTTCGGAGGCCAGGAACAGGGTGCGCTCCTGGGGGCCCGTGGTGGACTCGTCCTTCAGCTTGATCAGGGCGCCCTTGTTGCTGGTCGGCGTCTTGATCCAGCCCTGGGTCAGGGACGTGGCGTCCCACCAGTGCCGGCCGACCTCAGAGACCTGGGCGACCGTGTCGGAGACGGTGGCGGAGTAGTCACCGCCGGGCGTCGTCCACGCCGTCGTCGAGGTGGCGTTGTTCCAGGTGGCCTGGGTCTCGTTGAAGTCCTTGGTCAGGCCGTGGAGTTCGTAGACCGCCCCGTCGGTGTCGGTGGTGGTCTCCGCGCCCCACATGAAGAGCCGCGACTCCAGCACGGTGGCCGTGGTCGGGATGGCGCTGGTGGTGAACTTCAGCGCGGCGCGCGCCTTGCCGTAGGTGGTGGAGTTGTTGCCCACCTCCAGCCACTTCTGGCCCACCCCGAAGGAGGCGATGGTGTCCTCGTTGGTGGTCGGCTGGCCCGAGGAGAGGGTGGTGTCCGTGACCCCGGTCGTGCCCTGCAGCAGCCGCATCGTGCGGCCCGCCTTCGGCACGCCGACGATCCGGGTCGGCGACCCCAGCAGCTGGCCGTTCGTCGTCTTCACCGCGAGCTGGTAGTAGTACGACCGCCCGATCTCCGCCGAGGAGGAGTCCGGGGTCGGCGTCGCCGTGGTGTCCGTGTACGCGGTCAGCGACTTGTCGATCGGGGCGACCAGGGTCGCCGCGGACGGCGTGAACACCTGCTGCGTGGAGCGGTGCAGCTGGTACTCGGCGATGTCGTAGCCGCTGTCGCCGGTGGTGTTGGTGTACGCCTTCCAGCTCAGCTCGGGGCCCGTGGAGTGGATCACCGTCGGCGAGTTCAGCGTGGTGCCGACCTTGCCGTAGGTGACGGTCAGCCGCGGGATCGTGGCCGTCTCGCCGTCGTAGTCGCCGTCACCGGACTCGTAGCGCGGGCCGCCGGTCGGGGCGGTGGACGACTCGTCGGCGGCCTTCAGCACGAAGCCGTTGTTGGCGTACGTGCCGTTCAGCCAGCCCTGGACGGTGTCGGTGACCGGGAACCTGTGCCACTGGTTGTACTCGCCGGTGTTCTTCACGATCGACGCCGGGTTCACCCAGCGCACCGCGTCCGCGATCACCGCCGTGGACGTGGAGGCGGGGCCGTCACCGAGGACGACCTTGCCGGCGGTGCCCTGGTTGAAGTCGATCTGGGTGCCACCGTTCAGCGACGCCCACACGCCGTTGGTGCCGGAGGCCTGGTTCACCGTGTAGGTGGCGGTGCCGTCCTGGCCGGTCACCGTGTACGGCGCGTTGGTGGCGCGGTCGGTGGCCGCGACGTAGTGCGCGTCGACGCGGTAGGAGGCGGTCTCCGGGATCCTCGGCTGCCAGGTGTAGGTGTCCCCGGCCACCGAGTCCTTGTTCGCGCGGTAGTCGGCGCCGATGCCGTACTGCGCCAGGGTCGACGTCGACAGCGGCCAGCTGCCCTTCGCCGCCGTGGTACCGGCGTCGCCGTCGTCCACCTGGACGCTGGTTCCCGACAGCTCACCCACCAGGGAGCTGGTGTTGGACCAGGTCGCCGTCGACTCGTCCCACGCGCCGGTCGCCCGGTAGGCGCCGATGGTGACGTCGTTGGCGTTGGTGGTGTGCGCCTGGTCGAAGTACATCTCCAGACGCGCAGAGTCGATCTTCGTACCCGACGGGATCTCGCTCAGCGGGAACTTGATCAGCGAGCGGGAGGTGCCCGTGTCGGTCTTGCCGGCCGCCAGCTTCCAGGTGGTGTTGAAGTTGGTGGACGCCTGGTCCGACAGGACCATCGTGTCCTGCGACTCCGACGGGGAAGGCGCGATCGTGATCGTCGGGTCGATGACGACCGGGTACTGCCGCTCCTTGGCAGCGAGCCACGCCTGGTCCGGGGTCACTGTCAGCTTCCAGGACGTGCCGTCCCGGGTGAGCTTCTGCGTGACCTTCGTGCTGTAGGTCTTGCCGAAGACGGAGGTGTCCGCCTTCCTGGCGTCCGTCATGTACGGCGCCGGGATCACCATCACCGGGGTGTTCGGCAGCTCGCCGTACAGCGCGATCGAGCCGTCCTTGCGGGCCTTCGGCGTCAGGCCGGCGGTGTCGAGGGTGAACGTGAACCGCACCGGGCCGCTGGGCGGTTCGGTAAGGGTGATGTTCTCCTTCACCCGGCCCGGACCGACGCCGTACTCCAGGTCGGCGCCGTTCACGGCGTCCTGGTAGGTGACCTTGGAGCCCTTGACCGTGGGCCTGAGCTTCTTGCCCGCGCCTGCCAGACCCAGGGTGACCGAACGGCCGTCCGGTGCCTGGAAGCGGACCAGCTTGCCTGCGTCGCCGCCGAACCAGCTGCGGCCCTCGTTGGTGGTGTTGGCGAAGTCGAAGCCCCGTGCGTCCGACGCGTGCACGGTGGTGTCGATGGCCTTCCAGGACTTCGACCTGGCGTCCCGGTAGGAGGTCGGCACCGCCGACAGCTCGGCCTGGACCCGACCGTCCGAAAGCTGCCAGAAGCGGGCACTGGAGGTGCGCCGGCCGGTCAGCTCCTTGACGCGCACGGCCTTCGGCGCGTTCGTGCCCTTCGGCAGCTTCTGCCGGTCGGCTATGTCCAGTTCGTCGTGGGACGGGGGCTTGCCGAGCGTGTGCTCGTCATCGCCCGTGAACCATCCCTTCAGGGCATCGACAATTCCCTTGTCGTCGCCGTCGTCCGATGTGGGTGCCGCATACGCTACCTGGGGCAGCGCGGCACTTGTCAGCGCCGCCACCACCAGGCACGCAGTAAGCCTGCCCCGTCTGGGTCTCACTGCAACCCTTTCCTTTTCTCCGACGTCATAAGAAGTGCCGGAATACGTCCGGAAAACACCTGCGGACAGGCCAGACGTAGCGGCGTCGCAGGTTGTAACCACGCAGATGACGTGGCGTCAAGCGATCTCCGATGTCCGACAGTTCACCTATCCCGGAATATCGGCGCCCGATTTGTCTCCTTGCTTGCGCACGCCACTCGCCATCGCGTATAAGGAGCCGGTTTCGCAGCGGAAAGGGAATGTCATGGGCGAGGAAAAGCTGTCGGCGCAGGCCGCCGAAAAAACACCCGAGGAGACGGGAAAAGCGCCGGAATCCCCGAATGCGTCGGAAAGCGCGAACTCCTCGTCCCGCCGCCCCGACCGTGCCGGGCTGCTCGTCGCCGGTGCCGTACTCGTCGCGTGCAGCGGCCTGGTGCTGTACGGCGTCCTCGCCGGCGGCGACGGCGACAAGGAGTCGGCGCACCCCCGGACTCCCACCGCTGCCGTCACCTACGAGGTGACCGGCACCGGCACCGCCGACCTCACCTTCCAGGCGAGCAGCGAGTCGGGGAAGGCCACCGTGGTGCGGGACGCACACCTGCCCTGGCGTGCGACGGTCGACGTACCCGTCGGCCGGGACCCGCTCATCGGCATCGTGCTCGGCGAGGACGGCGGCACGGCGCGCTGCGCCCTCGCGATCCGCGGCCACCACGTCCAGAGCGCGACCGCCACCGGCTCCTTCGGTCGCGCCACCTGCTCCGGCGCGCTTCCCTCGGCCGGCGGCGACGCGCGGGGCTGAGTCCCGCCGGTGCCCCGCGCCACCCGTACGCCCTTTCCGCCGCACGCGGCTGGAAGGCCGACCGCGCCGGCGAACCGGCGCGTCCACGTCTGCCGTGACGGCGTCCGGCACCGACCTGTGCCGGACATCCGGTGAACGGCACGCACAGCGAAGGGAGCGCTCATGGGCGCCTCCAGGTGGATCTGCTTCACCGACCACGACACCGACCCGCAAGCCGCCCTGGACGAGCTTCGCGAGCAGGCTTTCCAGCAGACCTGGCGTCCTCGGGAGCCGTTCCTCCAGACCCTCGCGGATCTGCTGGAGAGCGGAATCGCCGAGGAGGAGGGCGGAACCCATTCGATCATCGACGTCGACCGGGTGATCGTCACCGATGACGTGGACGCGGAGGAGGACGGTACGGTCAGGCTGATCACGCCTCGGGAAACCAGCGAGTTCTTCGGTACGGCCACCCCCACGCGCGGGGACATCGAGCGGGTCTACCGGACCTCCGCCTCGGATCTGCCACCCATGTTCCGCGGCTCCGGCTGCTGCACCCCGGTGTACGACGAGCACGGCAACACCGCGGGGCTGGCTTTCTGGGGTCTCACCGGGGACTGACAGGGGCTCATGCACGTGAGGAGGCCGCCCGGTCCGAGGGGCGGCGGGGCGGCACGCGGCGAGCGGGACGAGAGGAGCAGACGACGTGCAGCGAGTCGAAGAGCTGGAGGCCGCGCTTGCGTCGATGACGCGGTGGCGCGTGCCAGGTGGGCGCGCTGTCGACTGGGCTGCCCTCGAGGCGGGCCTCGGGGCGGCGCTGCCCTCGGACTTCCGCGCCCTGGCGGAGGCCTATCCGGTCCTGGTCATCGACGATTTCCTGATGGTGTCCCTTCCGACGCCCGGTACGGAGGCGTTGTGGGCGTCCGGGGCCAGGGAGGACGAGATCCTCCAGGATTTGTACGAGATGGGTGACACCGAGGGCTACGTTCCCTTCCCACGGCCGGGAGGCCTGATCTGCTGGGCGGAGTCCAACTCGGGGGACTCCTTCTACTGGAGGACGAGCCCCGCGGACCCGGACGCATGGCCGGTGGTCGTCCGCACGGACAACGCCGAGTGGTTCGAGTTCCCGGTCGGTGCCGTCGAGTTCCTGGCCGGGGTCTACCGGCGGACCATCGACGTGCCCGGCATGCCCAGGGACTTCCCCGGCGACCACCCGGAGGTGCTGGGGCTCAGCGACCGTGTCGACTGAAAAGCGGTGACAGCTCACTCGTGCCGTCGTCGGGCGCACGATGCCGGCCCTGAACGCGCTCGGAGACCGACGTGAGTCCGGCACGGGCGTTCCAGGACTTGTCGGACAGCAACCCCGGCGACCGGTACGTCCGGTCCGCGGACGCGACCGGCCCCTCGGGGTGGTCGTCCGCCGGACGGGCGGCGAAGACCCGGTCTCCGGGCGAAGGCCGCTGAGTCCCGAAGAAGCGGCGCGTCGCCCGTACGCCCGCGACCACCGACACGGCGTCAACTCCCACTGTGCCGCCGACGTGACGGGCGTCTCACCCCGTGAGACGTGAAACGCGTTACTAACTCCGCCGCACCGCCCCTCACGGGCGCTAGTGTCCGCCCGAGAGAACAGGGACAGCGCGTATCAGGGGAGTCGCACAGTGGCACGGAAGCTCGCCGTCATCGGGGCCGGCCTCATGGGGTCCGGTATCGCTCAGGTCGCCGCACAGGCGGGCTGGGACGTCGTCCTGCGTGACGTCACCGACGAGGCGCTGAGGCGTGGCACCGACGGCATCAAGGCCTCGTACGACAAGTTCGTCGGCAAGGGCAAGCTGGAGGCCCGCGAGGCCGAGGCCGCCCTGGCCCGCATCACCCCGACCACCGATCTGGACGCGGCCGCCGACGCCGACATCGTCGTGGAGGCCGTCTTCGAGAAGCTGGAGGTCAAGCACGACATCTTCCGCACGCTCGACAAACTCGTGCGCGAGGACACCGTGCTCGCCTCCAACACCTCCGCCATCCCGATCACCAAGATCGCGGCGGCCACCGAGCACCCCGAACGGGTCGTCGGTGTGCACTTCTTCTCGCCGGTGCCGATGATGCAGCTCGTCGAGCTGGTCCGCGGCTACAAGACCAGCGACGAAACCCTCGCCGCCGCCCGGGAGTTCGCCGAGTCCGTCGGCAAGACCTGCATCGTCGTCAACCGCGACGTCGCCGGCTTCGTCACCACCCGGTTGATCTCCGCCCTCGTCGTCGAGGCCACCAAACTCTACGAGTCGGGTGTCGCGACCGCCGAGGACATCGACCTCGCCTGCAAGCTGGGCTTCGGCCACGCCATGGGCCCGCTCGCCACCGCGGACCTCACCGGCGTGGACATCCTGCTGCACGCCACGAGCAACATCTACACCGAGTCCCAGGACGAGAAGTTCGCCCCGCCGGAGCTGATGCGCCGGATGGTGGACGCCGGTGACATCGGCCGCAAGAGCGGGCAGGGCTTCTACACGTACTGAGAAGACATCAGTACGTCGTACCGGGACCCGTCGGTACGACGTACCGAGACCCTCCCGTACACACATACGCCGGACATTCACCCTGGGAGCGTCACCCCCAGGGGTGAATTCGGTATCGGTTCGCTTACAAACAGCAACCGCGCCGCCACTCACACAGTCAGACGTTGCACAGCACCGTCACGGAGTACGCCAACCGCACTCAACGGGGAGCGCATATGTACATCAGGGGCGACCACGCCGAGCTGGTCGTCGGGGGCCGCCTCGACGTCCGCAGCGCGGCGGACGCCCGTACGGCCTTGCACTCGGCCGTCGACGACGGGGTCGGCGACCTCGTGCTCGACCTGTCCGAACTGGACTCCTGGGACGCCACCGGCCTCGGGGTGATCATGGGTGCCCACCGGCGGGCCGGCCGCTGCGGTCGCCGCCTGGTGCTGCGCGGCGTACCGCCGCAGATGCAGCGCCTGTTGGTGGCCACCCGGCTGCACCGCATCCTCGCCATCGAGGGCGGCATCGGCGTGGAGTCACTGCCCCGGGTGTAACGTCCGGATCCGGTGTGAACCGGGCGACGGGGGAGAGCCGGGCGCAGCCGCCGAAGCGCAACGTCGCGGGCAATCCTCACGAGACTGTGACGTCTCGGACCACACGGCACCCCGCCCTGTCGGACATACTGAGCGAAGGTTTAGGGTTCGGTCGCCCGCTGCCTCGCAACCCTCGACCGAGCGGGCCCGGACCAGAAGCGACAGCGCGGTGTGCGCAGGCCGGGAGGGGCCGGATCACGGGCACACGACGCTTTTGGGGGCTTGAACCCATGGACCCGAACACCCAGGGACCCGAGGAGCACGGCCAGGCGCACAGTCGCCGCCCGCCCCGGGAATCCCTCACCTCCGACTTCGTCCCGAGCGCGCCCGCGCCCGCCCGTACGGCGCAGCTCGTCTCCGGCGACCTGCTGCTGACCGTCAACCCGGTCGACGGCAGCGAGATAGAGCCCTGCCCGCCGGCCGAACGTCCCGGCCGGCCCCGCAAGCGCACCGCCGCCGAGCGCGCCGAGGCCGAGCGCGCCGCCCGGCCACCGGTGCCGCCCGGACCCGCCCAGCCGACGTACTCCCTGCTGGAGCGTCAGGACGAACGCGAGCGCCTGGTCCGGCTGCTGGCCCGGGGCCGCTCCGTACGGCTCACCGGACCCGGCGGCTCCGGCCGTACCGCCCTCCTCGACCTGGTCGCCGAGGACTGCGAGGACCTCGCCCCCGACGGCGTGGTCCGCCTCAGCGGCTTCCACCGCACGGCCGGCGAGGTCCTGCACGACCTCTTCCACACCGTGTACGACGCCCCCCGGTACCGCCCGGAACGGGACGAACTGCTCGCGCTGGTGGGGGAGATCGGCGCGGTCGTCGTCCTGGACGACATCGAGTTCGGCGGCACCGCCCTGGACGAGCTGCTCGACGCCACCCCCGAGTGCGCCTTCCTGCTGGGCGCCACCCCCGACATCCCCGCGCCCTCCGCCGACTCGGAGGTCGAGGAGATCTTCCTCAGCGGCCTCGACCGCGCCGCGGGCGTGGAGATCCTGGAGCGGACCGTCGGCCGGGTCCTCACCGAGGAGGAGGCCAACTGGGCCGGCGACCTCTGGTTCGAGTCCGAGGGGCTGCCGCTGAGGTTCGTCCAGGCCGGCGCCCTGCTGCGGCAGCGCGACCAGCTGCGGGTCAGCACCGGGGCGGTGGACGAGTACGGCGTCTTCGAGGACGTGCGCGAGCCGGCGGACATACCCGCGGACATGGCCGTCGACCCGGAGGAGGACGTCCCGCTGCCCTCCCTCGGCGAGGCCGCGGCCCCCGCCCCGCTGCTCGCCTCCCGGCTCAGCGCCTCCGCCCGCGCCGCCCTGCGCTTCGCGGTCGCCCTCGACGGAGAGGTGCCCCACCAGGCACACCTGCCGGCCCTGGTCGGAGACACGCACGCCGACGCCGCCCTCGGTGAGCTGGCGGGCTGTGGACTGGTCTCCGCGGTCGGCTCCCGCTACCGCCTCGCGGCCGGCGTGCAGACCCAGCTGGAGGCCGCCGGGTACGCCGACGACGCCCCGGCCCAGGCCCTCACCGCCGCCCAGCACTACGCCTGGTGGGCCGGCCACCCCTCGGTCACCCCCGAGCGGGTGTCTGCGGAGGCCGACGCGGTGCTGGCCGCGCTCGCCGCCGTCGTGCCGCAGACCACCCCGCCCGCCGAGGGCGAGGAGGCATGCGCGGTACGGCTCGCCAGAACGGCCGCGCCCGCCTTCGCCGCCGGACTCCACTGGAGCGCCTGGGAGCGGGCCCTGCGCTCCGGCTCGGAAGCCTCCCGGTCCTCCGGCGAGGTATCCGAACAAGCCTATTTCCAGCATGAGTTGGGCGTCCTCGCGCTGTGCGGCGGGCAGCTCGACCGGGCACGCGCCGAGCTGGAGGCCTCCATCGGGCTGCGCGGGGCACTCGCCGACAAGCGGGGCACCGTGGCCGGCCGGCGGGCGCTGGCGCTGGTCGCCGACCGTTCGGGCGAGGTGCCGGGGGTGGCGGCCACGGCGGGCGAGGAGGTGCCGGAGGTACGGCACGAGGAGTCGGCGCCGCCGCCGTACGGCCTCGCCGCCGACCCCGCGGTCACCCATCGGCCCACGGCCCCCAAGCAGTACGGCGGCTTCCGGCGCCTGGCCCGCCGCAATCTGGTGGCGGCCGGCTCGGGCGCGCTGCTCGCCGCCGTGCTCGGCACGGTCGTCACCCTCGGCATGACGTCCGACGAGAACGCGGGCAAGAACCCGGCCGGCACCGTCGACGTCAACCCGTCGGCGAGCCAGGGCGTGGACGACGGCAGCCTGGGCGCGGACCCGAAGGAGCCCGGCGGGGACGGCGCCGGCGGCACGGCACGGAGCCGGCCCACGTCGCCGGGTCCCGACGGCCGTTACGGCACGACGGACGACCCGGCGCCGCCGGCGGACACCGCCCGGCCGTCGGAGAGCGTCAAGCTGTCCGGCTCCGGCGCCTCTTCCGGCTCCCCGTCCAAGTCGCCCAGGCCGTCGGGGTCGACCAGCTCGTCGAGCGGCGGCACGACGGGTGGGACCACCGGCGGTACGACAGGCGGCACCACCGGCGGTACGACGGGCGGGCCCACGGGCGGTACGTCCACGGGGGGCTCCACGGGCGGTACGCCCACGGGTGGCTCCACCGGCGGCACCACGAGCGGTGACACCGGCGGTACGACGACCACCGGGGGTACGACCACGGGCGGCACGGAGGGCGACACCGGCGGCACCACGAGCGGCACGGACGCCGGCACGACGACGGGCACCGACGCGGGGACGTCGAGCAGCGCGTCGGCATCGCAGAGCGCACCGGAGACGGCGGACACAGTGATGTGACGGCACCTTCCGCAGCGCTCCGTCCGCCGCGACGGCGCTGGACCACGACGGAGGTGCCCGGCGGTGCCCGACGGGCCTCAGGCCGGTCCGGCACCGCCGGGCGACGCCGTACGGGCTGAGCGCCGTCGCGGCGCAGAAGACGGACCGGCGGAGAAGGGCGCCCCACTGCAACACGCCCGGCCGGGTCTCAGAACAGCCGTAGCTTGTCGTCCTCGATGCCGCGGAGGGCGTCGTAGTCGAGGATCTGGCAGTTGATGCCGCGGTCGGTGGCGAGGACGCGGGCCTGGGGCTTGATCTCCTGGGCGGCGAAGACGCCGCGGACCGGAGCCAGGTGCGGGTCGCGGTTCAACAGCTCGAGGTAGCGCGTGAGTTGTTCCACGCCGTCGATCTCACCGCGCCGCTTGATCTCGACCGCGACCGTCTGCCCGTCGGCGTCCCGGCACAGGATGTCCACCGGGCCGATCGCCGTCATGTACTCGCGGCGGATGAGCGTGTAGCCCTCGCCGAGCGTCTCGATGCGGTCGGCGAGCAGTTCCTGAAGGTGTGCTTCCACGCCGTCCTTGATCAGACCGGGGTCCACGCCGAGTTCGTGCGAGGAATCGTGGAGGATCTCCTCCATCGTGATGATCAGTTTCTCGCCCGCCTTGTTGACGACGGTCCACACGCCCTCGTCCGCGCCCGTGCCCTCCTTCAGCGTGCAGGGCGGCGACATCCAGTTGAGGGGCTTGTAGGCCCGGTCGTCGGCGTGGATGGAGACGCTGCCGTCCGCCTTGACCAGGATCAGGCGGGGTGCCGAGGGCAGGTGGGCGGTGAGCCGGCCGGCGTAGTCGACCGAGCACCGGGCAATGACGAGACGCATGGTCGGCAACGCTACTCGACGCCCGTCGGTGCGCGCGATCCGCCCGCCCCGCTCCCCAGGGATCGCCCCATATGTCCCTGGAAACTCTTGTTCATCCCTGGCCGATTGTGGGCGTAACGGGACCGTTCCATATACGCATTCTGCTGGTGTGGTCACCGACCGTTGCCTACCGTAGAGAACGGGAGGTCGCGGCCCATGTACTGAGCGTGTTCGAAATCGCGAACTCCCTTACCTGTCCGGCAACCCCTGCTCTTCGGGGGTGCGAGAGGAGAACCCATGTCGCTCGACGTCTCACCGGCCCTACTCGAACAGGCCGAGCGAGGCGAGGTCGACGAAGCAGCATTCGTCGACTGCGTCCGGACCTCCCTGCCCTATGCATGGGAGATGATCAGCTCCCTGGTGGCCCAGCTGAAGGTGGACGGCGGATCCTTCGCCGACAACCAGACGCCCCCGCCGGACGAGCAGGCACGCGGTCAGCTGCTGCGCGCGCTCGCGAGTGACGCCATCCGCGGCGCGTTGCAGCGGCACTTCGGTGTGCGGCTTGCCTTCCAGAACTGCCACCGCGTGGCGGTGTTCCCGCTGGACGCCTCGGTGGACGAGACGTTGGCACGCTTCACGTCGGTGCGCAGCCAGTTGCTCAACCAGTCGCCGGAGCTTCGGGACTGCTGACCGGTCTCGGTACGGCCGAGGCATCGAGGCGCTTGCTTGCCGCTCCACCCGTGGGAGGTGCATTCCGTGCCGGGGCGGCAAGCCCCCCAGGTGGCTTGCGCGTCGGGCGAGGGTCAGCGCAACTGGGGCAGCACCTCGGCGCCGAGGCGGCGCAGGTTCTCCTCCGTGGCCGCGAGGTCGCCCGAGCCCTCCATGAGCAGTGCGAAGCGGGAGATGCCGGTGCGCTCCGAGGTGGCCGCGAGCCGGTCGGCGGCGAGCCGCGGGGTGCCGACCGGGTGCAGCCCGCAGAGCAGTTCGGTGTAGGCGTGCGGGTCGCGCATCGCGCGCGCCCGCCCGTCCACCGTCACATGGGCCTCAAGGCCCTGTTTCAGCCATCCCGGCATCGCCTTCTGCAGGATCTCCACGGCGTCCGTGCGCCGGTCCGCGAGCTGGCAGACGCCGGCCGACACATGAGCGGCGCCCGCGATCTCCTCGGCCGGCCGGCCCGCCGCGCGGGCGCAGCGCCGCCACAGGGCGACCATCTCGGCCTTCTCCTCGTCCCCGACGTGCATCCCGAGCAGCATGGGCAGCCCGCGCTCGGCGGCCAGCCGCACACTCGCCGGCGAGGTGCACGCGACCACGACCTCCGGCCCCGGGGCGTCCGTCAGCGCCTCCGACGGGCGGGGCACGACCGGCACCTCGCGGAAGGAGAACCGCTCGCCGGAGGCCGCCACGGACGGTTCGCTCAGCCAGCGCAGTAGCAGATCGAGTGACTCGGGGAACCCGTGTTCGTACGCCTCGAGGCCTGCTCCGAAGACCTCCAGGTCCACCCAGGGCCCGCCGCGGCCGAGGCCGAGCGTGAACCGTCCGCCGCTCGTCACGTGCAGCAGCGCGGCCTGCTCGCCGAGGGCGACCGGGTGTGCGGTGGGCAGTACGCTGACCGCCGTGCCGACGCGGATGCGGCGGGTGCGGCCGAGCAGCAGGGCGGCCAGGGTGACCGCCGACGGACATGTGCCGTAGGGCACGAAGTGGTGCTCGGCCAGCCATACGGCGTCCAGCCCGGCCTGCTCGGCGACCTCGGCCGAGCGGACCGCCCGGTGCAGGGCCTCCCCCTGGCCCTGGCCCGGGAACTGGGCCGCCAGCACAAAACTTCCTACGCGCATCGCTCTTCCTGCTTCCTTGGCTCCGACCCGGAGCTCCCCCACCCGGCATAACCGTCTGACACGTGCCCAGGACACGGTCTCGTGGGGAGATTTGCGGATTGTCTGCAGAATGGGTCGCCCTCGAGGGGGACTTGTACGGGTTGGCGCCGTACGCGTACCCCTCGCGGCGGCGCGTAGGCTGGATGCATCCCGTGCTTCCTGTATAGCTCCGAGAGGTGTCCCGTGTCCCCGCGTCGCAACCGACCGAAGGCAGCCGGATCGTCGGGCCGGAGCGCCGAGGACGACCGCGCCGGCCGGTACGGCGGCTGGCAGTCCACGGAGAGCTGGCAGGGCGATGAGTGGAGCGTGCGCCATGTCGCCGGCGCCAGCGCGGGAGGCAAGACCTATCGCTGCCCCGGTTGCGACCAGATGATCCCCTCCGGCGTCCCGCACGTGGTGGCCTGGCCGGAGCACGCGGGCGTCGACGACCGCCGGCACTGGCACAAGGCGTGCTGGAACGCGAAGGACCGCCGCACCACGCGGGTGCAGCGGTCCCGTAACGCGCCGAGGTTCTAGCGCGCCGAGGTTCTAGCAGCCGGTCCGGGCTACACGTCCCGCTTCTGCAGCAGCGCGTGCGCACCGGCGTAGACCACCGCCGTCAGGCCCAGGATGATCCACAGCGGGTCCCAGCCCGTGGGGCCGGAACGGCTCAGGGAGTTGTCGTAGAAGACTCCGAGCTGGCTCGGGATGGAGTACTCGAACAGCCACTCCTGGATCCTCTGCAGCGAGGACGCGGCCATGAACAGCGCGATCACCAGCGGTGCGAGCACCGCCGCGATCATGATGGTGATGGCGCCCGCCGAGTGCCGGATGATCGAGCCGATGAGCAGCGAGAGCAGCCCGAGCAGCGCGATGTAGAGGCTGACGCCGACGGTGTCCTTGAGCCAGTCCGCACCGGACGGGGTACGGGCGCCGGTGCTGCTCAGCATGGACGCGTGGAGCACGGCCACGAAGCCGGACGCGGCCAGCGTGACGACGAAGGCGACGGCGAAGAACACGATCGACTTGGCGGCGAGCACCCGGCCCCGGCTCGGGCACGCGGTCGTCGTCGTACGGATCATGCCGGTGCCGTACTCGGAGGCCGTGGTCAGCACGCCGAGCGTGATGATGCACATGCTGCCGAGGAGCAGTCCGAAGAACCCGAACGACAGGGGGTTCTCGCCGGACAGGCTCGCCGAGTCGGAGTTGGCCTCGATCAGCGCGCCGGCCAGCAGGCCGATGCCGACGACGAGCAGCACGAACACGCCGAGCGTCCACATCGTCGACCGCACCGACCTGATCTTCGTCCACTCGGAGGCCAGCGCGTGCCCGAGGTGGGTGCGCACCACCGGGATCGGCGAGGTGTAGCCGGGGTACGTCGCGCCGGGCGCCTGCCAGTCGGGCGCGGCAGCGGGGGACTGCGGCATCGGGGGCTGGTGGGTGCTCATCGGGCGACGTCCTCGGGCTGGGTCTGGGTCGGGTCGGCAGGGGCGGAGGCGGCGGCCGGGGCCGGCGCGTCGGCGGGTGCCGGGGGAGCGGCGGCGGGGGCCTGCTGCGGCACGGGCGGGGCGGCCGGGGTCTGCTGCGGGGCGGCCGGGGCCGACTGGGCCGTGGCCGGCGGCTGTCCCTGCGGCGCCGTCGCGGCCGACTGCGCCGGACCGGCCTGCGGCGCCTGTGCGGGCGGCTGGGCCTGCGGTGCCTGGGCGGCCGACTGGGCCTGAGCGGACTGCGGGGCCGACTGGACCTGCGGCGCCGGCTGCGGGACCTGCGGCGCCTGGGCCGGCTGCTGGGTGTACGGGTTGGGGACCGGGGTGCCGGGAGCGCCGTACGCGCCTGCCGGAGCGCCGCCGTACGGCCCCGTGGGCGGCGCCGGCATCGCGAACGGCTGTCCGCCCTGCTGGGGCGGCGGCGGGGCGTACCAGCCGGGCTGGCCCTGGCCGGGCACCGGCATGGGCGGCTGGGCGCCGGGCGGCAGCGGCTGCTGCAGGCCCGCCCTCTGGTCGACGGTCGAGCGGTAGTCGACGGCGCCCTGCGTCATCCGCATGTACGCCTCCTCCAGCGAGGCCTGGTGCGGCGACAGCTCCCACAGCCGGACACCCGCCTCGTGCGCGAGGTCGCTGATGCGGGGCAGCGGCAGCCCGGTCACGCGCAGCGCGCCGTCCTGCTCCGGCAGGACATGGCCACCGTTCTCGGTGAGCGCGGAGGAGAGTTTCTCGCGCAGCTGCGGCTCGGTGTCCGGGGTGCGCACGCGCGCGAAGTCCGCGGAGTTCGCCGAGATGAAGTCCTTCACGCTCATGTCGGCGAGCAGTTGTCCGCGCCCGATGACGATGAGGTGGTCGGCGGTCAGCGCCATCTCGCTCATCAGGTGCGAGGAGACGAAGACCGTACGGCCCTCGGCTGCCAGCGCCCTCATCAGGTTGCGGACCCAGAGGATGCCCTCGGGGTCGAGGCCGTTGACCGGTTCGTCGAAGAGCAGCACCTGCGGGTCGCCGAGCAGCGCGGCGGCGATGCCCAGGCGCTGGCCCATGCCGAGCGAGAAGCCCTTGGAGCGCTTTTTGGCCACATCCTGAAGACCGACGACCCCCAGCACCTCGTCCACGCGCCGGGCCGGGATGCCCGACAGCTGGGCGAGGCTCAGCAGGTGGTTGCGGGCCGACCGGCCGCCGTGCACGGCCTTGGCGTCCAGCAGCGCACCGACCTGCCGCGGGGCGTTGGGCAGCTTGCGGTACGGGTAGCCGCCGATGGTCACCGAGCCGGACGTGGGGTTGTCCAGCCCGAGGATCATCCGCATCGTCGTCGACTTGCCTGAGCCGTTCGGCCCGAGGAAGCCGGTGACGGCTCCCGGCCGCACCTGGAAGGAAAGGTTGTACACGGCGGTCTTGTCGCCGTAGCGCTTGGTCAGGCCGACAGCCTCGATCATGCTCCGCACCCATCGAAAGGTTCAGGACAGCGGGGCACACGCCCCCGTAAGGGTTAGGAGGATATCGAGGCGCTGACGGTTCCGCTCAAAAGAAGGTAAAGCCAGAACGTGACGGTGCGTGACGGGGACCTTTTACTGGGCGTCCCGGCGCTTGAGGAGGAGGTAACCGCCCCCGAGCGCGGCGATCACCCACAGCACCATGATCCCGAGCCCGCCCCAGGGGCCGTAGGGCGTGTCGTCGTCGACGATCGGCACCACCTGCATGATCCGGCTGCCGGCCTGGTCGGGCAGGAAGCGGCCGACCTTCTTCGTGGCGTCGACGTTGCCGAGGATGTTGGAGATCAGGAAGAAGAACGGCATCAGGATGCCGAGCGACAGCATCGGCGAGCGCAGCATCGCGGCGACGCCCATGGAGAACATCGCGATCAGGGCCATGTACAGCCCGCCGCCGAACACCGCGCGCAGCACCCCGGGATCGCCGATCCCGGCCCGGTGGGCGCCGAGCATCGCCTGCCCGAGGAAGAAGGCGGCGAAGCTCGTCACCAGGCCGACGACCAGCGCGAGCGCCGTCGCCACCGCGATCTTGCCGAACAGGAAGGTGCCGCGCCGCGGAACGGCGGCCAGCGAGACCCGGATCATGCCGGTGCTGTACTCGTTCGAGACGACCAGCACGCCGAACACGATCATGGCGAGCTGGCCGAGGGTCATGCCCGCGAAGCTGATGACCGTGGGATCGAAGGAGAGCCGCTCCCGCACGGGCATGGTGTCGTACTGGCTCCGCGACAGTGCGGAGATCAGCGTCCCGAGGGCCACGGTGACGACCACGGCCAGCGACAGCGTCCACAGGGTGGACGCCACCGACCGGATCTTGGTCCACTCGGACCGGATGACCTGGACGGCCGCCATCGGTCAGGCCCCCTTCCAGCCGGCGCCCCAGTCCTGTGGGGCGGGATCGGGACCGGCATGCGCGTGGTACTCCACCGACTCCGCCGTCAGCTGCATGAACGCCTCCTCGAGCGAGGCCTGCTGCGGGCTCAGCTCGTGCAGCACGAGCCCGTAGCGGGCCGCCAGTTCGCCGATCTGCTCGGCCTTGCCGCCCTCCACCTCCAGCGCCCCGCCGCCCGCGTCCACCACGGTGATCCCGGCCTCGTGCAGCACGTCGAGCAGCCGTTCGCGCTGCGGGGAGCGGATCCGGAGGTACGACCGGGAGTTCTGCCGGATGAAATCGGCCATGGAGGTGTCCGCGAGCAGCCGGCCCTGCCCGATGACGACCAGGTGATCCGCCGTCAGCGCCATCTCGCTCATCAGGTGGCTCGAGACGAACACCGTCCGCCCCTGCGCCGCCAGCGACTTCATCAGGGTCCGGATCCAGTGGATGCCCTCCGGGTCGAGCCCGTTGACCGGCTCGTCGAACATCAGGATCCGCGGATCGCCCAGCAGCGCCCCGGCGATCCCCAGCCGCTGCCCCATGCCCAGCGAGAACCCCTTGGCCTTCTTCCGCGCCACCGGCGTGAGCCCGACGGTGTCCAGCACCTCCGCCACCCGGCGCCGGGGAATGCCGTTGCTCTGCGCGAGGCACAGCAGGTGGTTGTAGGCGCTCCGGCCGCCGTGCACGGCCTTGGCGTCCAGCAGGGCGCCGATGTACGTCAGCGGGTCCTTGAGCCGGTCGTAGTGCGTGCCGTCGATGCGGACCTCGCCGGCGGTGGGGTGGTCGAGCCCGAGGATCATCCGCATGGTCGTGGACTTCCCGGCCCCGTTGGGCCCGAGAAACCCGGTCACCATGCCCGGTCTGACCGCGAACGTCAGACGGTCGACCGCGACCTTGTCGCCGTACCGCTTGGTCAGCCCCTCCAGCTCGATCATGCGGCCACGCTAGAACGGGACGAAGCCCCCTGCCACCGGAGAGGCAGGGGGCTTCGTCCCGTTCAGCGACCTGTGCGCAGGCGTTACCGGGACTGCTGCGCCGGAACGCCCCGGGAGATCGGCTCGTCGTCGGTCGACGTGCCGGCCGCGGCCACCGCGGCACCGGTCAGCGTGGCGAGCATCTCGCGGACGTTCGTCAGCTGGGCGTTGATGGAGTCGCGGCGGTTGGTGAGGGCGGCCAGCTCGCGCTCGGATTCCGAACGGATCCGGTCGGCCTTGGCGTTGGCGTCGGCCACGATGTCCTCGGCCTGGCGCTGGGGCGTCTCCACCGTCTGGCGGGCGCGGCGCTCGGCGTCCGTGCGCAGCTTCTCCGCCTCCAGGCGCAGCTGCTCGGCGCGGTGCTCGATCTCGGCGAGGCGCTTCTCGGCCTTCTGCTGACGCGAGGCCAGGTCGCGCTCGGACTGCTCGCGGCGCTTGGCGAGGTTCGTCTCGAAGTCGGCGGCGGCCTGCGCGGCCTTGGCGCGGGTCTCCTCGAAGAGGGCGTCCGCCTCCTCGCGCTTGGACTGCGCGTCCTTCTGCGCCTCGGCACGCAGCTGGGAGGCGTCGGCCTTGGCCTTCTCGACGATCCGGACGCCCTCGTCCTCGGCCTTGGTCTTGCGCTCGGCGGCGTAGGACTCTGCGTCGTTACGGACCTGCTGGGCCGCCGACTCGGCGAGGTCGCGGTGCTGCTCGGCCGCGCGCCGGGCCTCCTCACGCAGCTCCTTCGCCTCTTCCTCGGCCAGGCGCAGGATCTTCTCGACCCGCGCGCCGAGACCCGCGTACGACGGTTCGGCGTCGGTGACCTGAGCCTGGGCGTTCTGCGTTTCGAGGTGCAGCTCCTCGATGCGCTTCTCCAGAGCGGTGATGCGGGCGAGAGCGCTGTCACGGTCGGAGACGAGCTTGGAGATACGTTCGTCCACCTGAGCGCGGTCGTACCCACGCCGCACAAGCTCGAAGCCGTAGGGGGAAGTGTCGCTCATGGGGTTCCTGTCAATGAGACCGGTGAGGTGATAAGGGGAATCCTAGGGGCCGAAGCGGTGTGTCATCGAGCGGATACGGTTTTGATCTGCAGAATGGCACCTCTTTTGGGTGGCTGACCGTCGGACGGCTTGCCGAGGACTCGGGCAAAGTCCCCAGAAAACACCGGAAAGCACCTCGTCCGCTAGCTGTCCGACGACTTGCCACCCGATCGAGGGGCGCCGACCGTCGCACCCGCCTTGACTCCGTCGCCCTTGCCGGACGACGGGGCCTCGAAGGACTCCAACGCCTCCAGGACGTCCTGGACACGGGAGATCTCGGCGTTGATGTCCTCGCGGCGGCGCACCAGGATCTCCAGCTCGCGCTTGCCCTCCTCGACCGTGCGCCGGGCCTCGCGGATCGCCTCGGCCTTCAGCTCCTCGGCCTCCTTGACCAGGCTGGCCTTCTTCTGCTCGGCCTCCTTGAGCAGCCCCTCCGCCTTCTTGACGGCGGCGATGCGCACCTTGCCCGCCTCGGAGTTGGCCTCCGACACCAGCTCCTTGGCCTTCGCCTGGGCCTTCTCCAGCTGCTCCTCGGCCGCCTTGATGAGCGCGTCGCAGCGGTCGCCGGCGGTCTTCATCGTCTCCGCGGCCTCGCGCCGGGCCCGCTCGTGGAGCTCCTCGATCTCGGTGGTGATGCGGTCGCGCAGTTCCTCCGCCCGGTCCCTTATGGCGGTGGCGTCCCGGCGGGCACCGACCAGCAGCTCGTCGGCGTCCGTCCGGGCCTTCTCCACCAGCGAGTTGCCCTCGACGGTCGCCTCGGAGACGATCCGCTCGGCCTCGCTGCGGGCCGCACCGACCATCGTGTCCGCCTGCGACTCCGCGTCCGCGGTGGTCTTCAGCGCCTGCTGCTGGGCCTCGGTGAGCAGCTTGTCGGCCTCGGCCGTGGTCTCCGTGATGAGCGTGTCGACCTGTTCGGCCGCCTCCGAACGCCGCTTGTTGGCTTCCTTGCGGGCCTCGTCCAGGGTCCGGTCGGCCTCCTCGCGCGCGGAGTTGACGAGCCGTTCGGCCTCCGCCGCGGCGTCCGCCTCGACCCGCTCGGCCTCGGCCCGCACCCGCTCGGCATGCGCCTGCGCGGAGCCGACGGTCTCGGCGGCCTCGGCACGCAGCCGCTCGGCCTCGCCGGTGGCGTCCCCGAGGAGCTGCTCGGCGCTCGCCACGGCCTCGTTGCGGACCCGCTCGGCCTCGGCGAGGGCCTCCGTGCGCACGCGCTCGGCCTCGGCGGCGGTCTCCGTCGTGAGCCGCTCGGCATCGGTGAGCGCCTCCGTGCGCACCCGGTCGGCCTCCGCGACCGTCTCGGTCTGCAGCCGCTCGGCCTCGTTGCGGGCCTCGGTGATGAGGGTGTCCGCCTGGGTCGCCGCGTCGGAGCGGATGCGGTTGGCGTCCTCGCGGGCGTCCGCCCGGGTACGGGCCGCCGCCTGGTCGGCCTCGGCGAGCGCGTCCGACGCCTCGGTCCGCACCCGCTGGGCGTAGTCCGACGCGTCCGAACGCAGCCGCTCGGCCTCCGCGATCGCCTCCGCGACCGTACGCTCGGCCAGCGCCTTGGCGGCCTCGGACTCCTCGTTCACCTCGCGCCGGATCCGGGAGGCGTCCTCGCTCGCCCGCTCCCGCTCGGCGTAGGCGTCGGAGCGGACCCGGTCGGCCTCCTCCTCGGCCTCCCGGCGGGTACGGTCCGCCGCGTGCTCGGCGGCCGAGCGCAGCCCGGCGATCTCCTCCTGGGCCTGCTCGTGCAGCCCGGAGACGGAGTCCCGCACCTGCTGGGCGTGCTGCTCGGCGGCGGCGACCATCTCGGTGGCGCGCCGGTCCGCCTCCTCGACCAGCCGGATGGCCTCGGCCTGCGCCTCCTCGACCCGCTTGCGCGCCGAGGCCAGCAGCTCCTCGCTCTGCGCGCGGGCCCGCTCGCGCTCCTGGTCGGCCTCCTCGCGGGCGGCGCCGAGGAGTTCCTCGGCCTCGCGGCGGCGCCGGGCGGCCTCCTCCTGCGCGGCGGCCAGCGTCTCGGACGCCTCGGTGCCCAGCCGCTCGGCGGCGGCCTGCGCCTCCGCGCGCACCCGGTCGGCGGTGTCCTGGGCCTCCGCCTTCAGCCGCTCCGCCTCGGCGGCGGCCTCGGAGCGCAGGCGTACGGCGATGGCCTCGCCCTCGGCGCGCGAGGCGGACGCGTCGGACGCGGCCTCGTCGCGCAGCCGGTCCGCCTCCGCCTCGGCCTGCTGCTGGAGGGTGCGGATCCGCTCGGCGGACTCCGAGCGCAGCCGCTCGGTCTCCTCGGCGGCCTCCCGGCGGATCCGGGCGGCCTCCTCGCGAGCGTCGGTGAGCGCCTGTTCGGCGGACGCCAGCCGCTCCTGGGCCTCGGTCTGCAGCCGCGTCAGTTCCTCGGCGGCCTCGCCGCGGCGGGCCTCGACGGCACGCTCGGTCTCCTCGCGCAGCTCCCGCGCGGCCTGCTCGGCGTCCGCCTTGACCGACTCGGCCTGCTCGGCGGCCTCGGCGCGCAGCCGTTCGGCCTCCTTGCGGGTGCGCTCCAGGGTCTCCTCGGCCTGCCGGCGCAGGCTGGTGGCGCGCTCGATGGCCTCGGTGCGGACCTTCTCGCTGTCCGTGGTGGCCTTCTGCCGCAGCTCGTCGGCGTCCGCCTTGGCCCTGGCCAGCAGTTCCTCGGCGGACTTGGCCGCCTCCTCGATCTGCGCCACCGCCTCCCGGCGGGCCTCGGCGCGGATGGACTCACCCTCGGCGACCGCGTCGGCGCGCAGCTGCTCGGCCTCGCCGCGCAGCCGGCGGGCCTCCTCCTGCAGCTCGACCGTCTTGGCGCGGTACTCCTTGGTGTCGTCCTTCGCCGCGCCCTTGAGCTGCTCGGCGATGTCGTGCGCCTCGGCGCGCAGCCGGTCCGCCTCGGCCTCGGCCTCGCGGCGGATCCGTTCGGCCTCCTCGGCGGCGGCCTTGGTGGTCTTCTGGGCGTCCTCGGACGCCTTGTTGAGGACGTCCTCGGCGGTCTTGGCCGCCTTGGACAGCTGGGTGGCCGTCTCCTCCGCGGTGATGGAGCGGGCCTTCTCGGCGGCCTCGGCGACGATCTTCTCCGCCTCGGCCCGCGCGTCGGCGACCAGCTGCTCGGCCTCGGACTTGGTGTTCTCGGCCTCCTTGGTGGCCTCTTCGACCAGCCGGGCGACCTGCTCCTTGGCGGTGCGCGTCCGCGTCTCGTTGGCGGCCTCGGCGCCGGCGAGGGCCTTGGCGGCGGCCTCCTTCGCCTCGGTGACCACCTTCTCGGCCTCGGCCTGCGCCTTGCGCAGCGCCTCCTCGGCCGCCGTCATCCGCTCCTGGGCGGCGCGGCTCAGCTCGGCGGCCTGGCGGCGGGCGGTGTCCGACTCGGTGACGGTGGCGGTACGCAGCTGCTCGGCGTGCTCGGTCGCCTCCTGGGCCTGCGTGGAGGCGGCGTTCAGCAGCCGCTCGGCGTCCGTGCGGGCACGGCGCAGGATCTGCTCGGCCTCCGCGCGGGCGGCCTCGGCGTCGCTCTGCAGCCGTTCGCGGGCCTCCCGGGTCAGCCGCTCGGCCTCCGCGCGGGCGGCGGCCATGGCCTGCTCGGCCTCGGCGCGGGACTCCTCCAGCAGCCGGCGGGCCTGCTGCTCGGTGCGGGCGCGCAGCTGCTCCGCCCAGGCCACATTCTCGTTGACGTGCGACTCGACGGTGGCGCGGCGCTCGGCCAGCTCCTGGTCGAGCTGCTGGCGCCGGGTGACCGCCTCCTGATGCAGTTCGGCCTGGAGCCGGGCGGCCTGCTCGGCGTGCTCCTGCAGGATGCGCTGGGTCTGCGCGCGGGCCTGGCTCAGCTCCCGCTCGGCGTCCTGGCGCAGCTGCTCGGCCTGCATCTGGGCGTTGCGCAGCAACTGCTCGGCCTGGTAGCCGATGTCACCGCCGTCGTAGGCGGGCCGGGTCATGAGGGTGCGCCGCGCCTCGTGCAGCTTGGCGCGCAGCACCTCGACCTGGTAGCCGAGGTCCTCGGCGTGCTGGATCGCCTTTTCCCGCTCGGTCTTCAGCCGCTTCATCTCGGCCTCGAACCGAGAGAGGTGGTCGACGTCAGCCGCCGGCTCTCGCTCCTGGCTCTCGTAGCCCCGCACTGCGCGGTCCCATCCGTCCCCTGGTCAGCTTCTCCAACGAGCTCCGTCCATCCGCCGAACGGGGCCCCCGGGGAATGGTGTCAGATCAACGGCGGAGCACGGGCTGCTGCCCCGACGCTCGTCCCCCGAAACCCGGACCCCGGCATGCGGTCACCCGGGCCTGCGAGGGCGACCGCCCCCAACCCTACCGGCCCTTATGTACGGGGGTCAGTGCTCGGGCGACTCAACAGGGGCCGAAGTGACCAGTTCTGTGAGGACACCATGGCAATCCTTGGGGTGCAGGAAGGTGATCCGCGACCCCATGGAGCCGAGCCGTGGCTCCTCGTAGAGCACCCGGATGCCCTTGTCCCGGATGGTCTCGGAGTCGGTGTCCACGTCCGCCGTGCCGAAGGCGATGTGGTGGACGCCCTCCCCGTTCTTCGCGAGCCACTTGCCGACCGCGGAGTCCTCGCGGGTCGGCTCCAGCAGCTGGAGGTAGGAGGCGCCGCCGTCCGACGTCTCGTTGATCTTGAGCATGGCCTCGCGCACGCCCTGTTCCTCGTTGACCTCGGTGTGGAACACCTCGAAGCCGTACGTGGCCCGGTAGAACTCGACGGTAGCGTCGAGGTCGTGGCAGGCGATCCCGATGTGGTCGATTCGCGTCAGCATGGATTCAGTGCAGCGCTCCTCGGGTGGTTACGCAACGTGCGCGCGATCACACCGACGGCCCGATGACGGCACGGAGTGCCATCAGTACATTCGAAGTAAACCCTCGTTCACTCCTCGGCTGTGCAGGCCGGTAAGGGGATCGCAGCTCATGTCTTCTGGAACGACCAGCTCTGTGATCGTCGCGGGCGCCCGTACGCCCATGGGACGACTGCTGGGCTCCCTCAAGTCCTTCTCCGGAGCCGACCTCGGCGGCTTCGCGATCAAGGCCGCCCTCGACCGTGCGGGGATCGGCGGCGACCAGGTGCAGTACGTGATCATGGGCCAGGTGCTGCAGGCCGGGGCGGGGCAGATCCCGGCGCGCCAGGCCGCGGTCAGGGCCGGCATCCCGATGAGCGTCCCGGCGCTCACCATCAACAAGGTCTGCCTGTCCGGCCTGGACGCGATCGCGCTGGCCGACCAGTTGATCCGCGCGGGTGAATTCGACATCGTCGTGGCCGGCGGCCAGGAGTCCATGACCAACGCCCCGCACCTGCTGCCGAAGTCCCGTGAGGGCTTCAAGTACGGCGCGGTCGAGATGCTCGACGCGATGGCCTACGACGGTCTGACCGACTCCTTCGAAGGCATCGCCATGGGCGAGTCCACGGAGAAGCACAACACGCGGCTCGGCATCAAGCGCCCCGAGCAGGACGAGATCGCCGCCCTGTCCCACCAGCGGGCCGCCGCCGCCCAGAAGAACGGCGTCTTCGAGGCCGAGATCACCCCGGTGGAGATCCCGCAGCGCAAGGGTGAGCCGGTCGTCTTCAGCAAGGACGAGGGCATCCGCGGCGACACCACGGCCGAATCGCTGGGCAAGCTGCGGCCGGCCTTCACCAAGGACGGTACGATCACCGCCGGCTCCTCCTCGCAGATCTCCGACGGGGCGGCGGCCGTGGTCGTGATGAGCAAGGCCAAGGCCGAGGAGCTGGGCCTGGAGTGGCTCGCGGAGATCGGCGCCCACGGCAATGTGGCCGGCCCGGACAACTCCCTGCAGTCCCAGCCGTCCAACGCCATCCAGCACGCCCTGAAGAAGGAGGGCCTGGCGGTCTCCGACCTCGACCTCATCGAGATCAACGAGGCCTTCGCCGCGGTCGCCGTGCAGTCAATGAAGGACCTCGGCGTGTCCACGGAAAAGGTGAATGTCAACGGCGGTGCCATCGCGCTGGGCCACCCGATCGGCATGTCCGGCGCCCGGCTCGTGCTCCACTTGGCGCTGGAGCTCAAGCGGCGGGGCGGCGGTGTCGGCGCGGCCGCGCTGTGCGGTGGCGGCGGCCAGGGTGACGCGCTGATCGTGCGGGTACCGAGGGCCTGAGCGGTACTTTTCGAGGTTCCTCCGGTTCCTTTCGGGTTCCGGTGAGTTTCGCTAGCTGAACGGAGCTGTGATGCAGGACGTCTCCTCTCTGGTGGCCCAGGCCAGGGAAGGCCGGCCGCGGGCCGTGGCCCGGCTGATCTCCCTGGTGGAGGGGGCGTCCGCGCAGCTCAGGGAGGTGATGGCGGCGCTGGCCCCGCTGACCGGCAACGCCTACGTCGTCGGCCTCACGGGCTCACCGGGCGTCGGCAAGTCCACCTCGACCTCCGCGCTCGTCACGGCGTACCGCAAGCAGGGCAAACGGGTCGGCGTCCTGGCCGTCGACCCGTCGTCCCCGTTCTCCGGCGGAGCCCTGCTCGGCGACCGCGTCCGCATGTCGGACCACGCCTCCGACCCCGGCGTCTACATCCGCTCGATGGCCACCCGGGGCCACCTGGGCGGCCTGGCCTGGGCCGCACCGCAGGCGATCCGGGTACTGGACGCGGCGGGCTGCGACGTGATCCTGGTCGAGACGGTCGGCGTCGGCCAGTCGGAGGTGGAGATCGCCTCCCAGGCGGACACCTCCGTCGTCCTGCTGGCCCCCGGCATGGGCGACGGCATCCAGGCGGCGAAGGCCGGCATCCTCGAGATCGGCGACGTCTACGTCGTCAACAAGGCCGACCGCGACGGTGCCGACGCCACGGCCCGCGAACTGAACCACATGCTGGGCCTCGGTGAGTCCCGCGGCCCCGGCGACTGGCGCCCGCCGATCGTGAAGACGGTCGCCGCGCGCGCCGAGGGCGTGGACGAGGTCGTCGAAGCCCTGGAGAAGCACCGCGCGTGGATGGAGGAGCGCGGCGTCCTCGCCGAGCGCCGCCGGGCCCGCGCGGCCCGCGAGGTGGAGACCATCGCGGTCACCGCGCTGCGCGAACGCATCGGCGACCTGCACGGCGACCGCCGCCTCAGCGCCCTCGCCGAGCGCATCGTCGCCGGCGAACTGGACCCGTACCGCGCCGCGGACGAGCTGGTGGCGGGACTGACGGAGGGCTGAGGGTCGCGGGCCCGGGGATCACGCTGCTAGGTTGACCGGCATGTTCCTCTCCTTGGCGTAAAGCGCGCACCGGACAGCGGGGCCGGAGGTACGGCCACCGCGTCCTTCGGTGTCCCCTCTCCGCCTCGTCCAGAGGAACTTCAGCGTGTCCACGTCTCCTTCGCGGCCCTCGTACGCCGCCGCCCTGCGCGTGCCCCACGCGCGCCGCGCCTTCGCCTCCGCCCTGACCGCCCGCCTGTCCTACGGCACGGTCGCCCTGGCGGTGCTGCTGTCCGTCACCCGCTCCACCGGCTCGTACGCCGTCTCCGGCGCCGTGATGTCCCTGTTCGGCGCCACCACGGTCTTCCTGATGCCGCTGCGGGCGGCCCTCATCGACCGGCACGGCCCGCGCCGCGCCCTGCTGCCCATGTCAGCGCTCTACGGCACCCTGCTGTGCGTTCTCGCGGCCCTCACCTGGCGCCCCGGAGCGCCTCCCGCGGCCATCGCCGCGGCCGCCGCCCTCGCCGGCGCCTGCGCACCCCCGTTGGGCCCGACCATGCGCGCCCTGTGGGCCGAACTGGTGCCCGACCGGGGTCTGTTGCAGCGCGCCTACAGCCTGGACGGAGTCGCCGAGGAACTGCTCTTCGTCTCCGGCCCGGCCCTGGTCGGCGCGCTGCTGACCGTCGCACCCCCGGCGTCCGGCATCCTGCTCAGCGCGTTCCTGAACATCGCGGGCACCTGCGTCTTCGTCACGTCCCCGGCACTGCCGGGGCCGCGCTCCGGGCCCCGCGGGCAGCGGCGCGGCGGGGTCCGCGGTCTGCTGCCCCCGATCGCCGTCACGCTGGGCGCCGGCCTGGCCCTGAGCGGCGTGGAGTTGCTGGTGCCGGCCTTCGCCACCGAACGGTCGTACGACACCGCCCTGGTGCCCTGGGTGCTGGGCGCCCTGTCGGCCGGCAGCGCGCTGGGCGGTCTGGCCAACGGGGCGGTGGAGTGGCGGACGCCGGCCCGGGTACGGCTGTGCTGGTTCGCGGTGGGCCTCGGCCTGGCGATCGCGGCCGCGGGCCTGGCCCCCGGCCTGTGGACCCTCACAGCGGCCATGGCCTGCGCGGGCGCCTTCATCGCTCCCACGCTGACGACCGCGTATCTGCTGGCGGACGAGCTGGCGGCCGAGGGGGCCGGCACACAGGCCGGTGCCTGGGTGAACACCGCGGTGAACGCGGGCAGTTCGGCGGGAGCGCTGGTCGCGGGGTTGCTGATCGGGCGGCTGCCGCTCTGGGTGTGCTTCGCCCTGGCGGGCGGTGCTGTCCTGGCGTCGGCCGCGGGCGGCCGTGCCGCTGGGGTCGGAACCCGCCCGGCGGCGCATCGCGTGTGACCCGCGGCCGAGCGGGGCGGGGCGCGGTTCCCCGCGCTCCTCGGGCGGTGCGGTCGCGGCGCCCGCAAAGGCGCCGTGGCCGCGGGCCGCCGTGTCGCCGGGGCGGCCCGGGTGGGCGAGGGGTGCCGCCCGCTCGCGCGAAGTCGAGAGCGTGGGGGAGGCGCCCCGTCGGCGCAGGGCCGCGCGGCCCACCTCCGCCCAGCCGCCCGGCGAGCTGCCCAGGAGGCTCAGGGGCGCCCTCGCTGCCCCCTCAGATGCTCGGCGATCGGCTTGAGCGCCTTGTCCAGCTCCGTCAAAGCCTCCGGCGACAGCAGGTCGATGAAGTGCCGCCGCACGGACGCCACATGGTGCGGCGCCACTTTTTTCATCGTCTCCATGCCGTACTCGGTCAGCACGGCGTACAGCCCCCGCCGGTCGGACTCGCAGTTCTCACGGCGCACCAGGTTCGCGTTCTCCATCCGCGTGATCTGGTGCGAGAGCCGGCTCTTGGACTGCATGGTCGCGGAGGCGAGATCGCTCATCCGCATCCGTACGTCGTCCGACTCGGACAGGTTCACAAGGATCTCGTAGTCGTTCATTGTCAGGCCGAACGGCTGCAGATCCTTTTCGAGCTGGTACGTCAACAGCCTGTTGACCTCCAGGTGGGTGCGCCAGGCGCACTGCTCCGCATCGGTCAGCCAGCGCGTGGCCGTCTCGGTCTCCATGAATGAAGTCTACCTAAGAAGTTGAATGACGAACTACTTCGGGTGGTGTGACTGTGCGCACGCGTTCGATGTCACACTCCGCAGACTACCGCTCACAGCCCGAAGCGACGCTGGAGGTCCCCCAGCTGTCCGGGAAGGCGCGGTGCGCCCGACGGTTGCGGACCGTGTCCGCTCGGTGCCGTTCCGCCACCACCGGGCACCCCCGGCTCGGGCGGAACCGCCCCCGTCGCCGCCTCGGCCATGAGGGCCTCCGTCGACTGCAGCAGGACCGTCCCGGCGCCCACGAACTCGAACTGGTGCTCCTCGCCGGACGCCCCGCCGAGGCCCGTCATCGCACGTAGACCGCCCAGTACGCCCGTCAGATACCCGTGGTCGTAGTGATGACACGGAGACGGGCAGTCGGCCCACCCGACGAGGGCCTGGGGATCGACCCGGATCGGAGGTTCCATGAACACCACCGGTCCGTTAGATGCGGCCACGAACTTTCCGGTTCCGATGAGCGTCAGAAAGCCCGGCACGATCGACTGCTTGAGCGCGAGACTTGGCTGAAAAGCGAGCAGGTTGCCCGCGCGAATGGTCAAGTTCCCGTCGTCCAGGTCGTAGGAATTGACATCGAAAGCCCGGTCGGCCAGCAGCATCTTGCCGGAGCCCTCCGCCACGACCCAGTCGCTCGCGTGCAGTGGCGAATGGAACGCGGTGCGGACGAGCCGGTCGAGTCGGCCGTGCCCGATGCCGTTGAAATCGATCGCCCCGTAGTAGGCGATCATCTTCCCCTTCTGCAGGAACCACTGTCCGCTCTTGAGCTCCACGCAGAACGTGTACGGGTTCACGTTGTCGTCGGCGGGCAGGGTCATCGGGTCGTGCACCACCGGGCCGGCCGGGGCTCCGTACGCGCTCACAGCTTCTCCTCCGAGGCCTGGACGTACACCGTGCCGTTGCCGCTCAGCTCCAGCTGGAACGCCTCGCCGGAGCCCCGGCCCACCATGTCCCGCCAGCCGAGTGCGGTGGACAGCTTGTTGCGGACGTCGCCGTGGTGGGCGACGTAGGCCTGCGGGTCGACATGGACCGGGCGCTGCGGGGTGATCGGGATCTCGAAGACGCCGCCGTGCGCCATCACGGCGACGGAGCCCTGGCCCTGCAGCGTGGTGGTGAACAGGCCCTGCCCGGTGACCTGGCCCCGGACCAGGCCCATGACCCCGCCCTGCGAGCCCATGAACATCGTGCCCTGCCGCAGGGTGCCCTCGAAGGCGAGCAGCCGGTCGGCCTCGACGTACAGGGTGTCGCCGGAGAGGTTGATGACATGGACGTGGTGGCCGCCGTGCCCGAAGAAGACGGTGCCGCTGCCCTCGACCGACATCAGCGGGGTCGCCTCGCCGGCCACCCGGCGCCCGATCATGGACATCACTCCGCCCTGGCCGCCCTGGACGCTGGGCGTGAAGGCCACGTCCCCCTGGTACGCGAGCATCGCCCCGCGCTGGCTGAACAGCCGCTGCCCGGGCAGCACGGTCGCCTCGACCATCTTGGAGTTGATCTCTCGGAAGGCCATGTCACAGATCCCCCGCGATCGTGTTCCGCTCGCTCGGTTGCACGTACACGAGGCCGTCGCCCTCGAAGCGGATCTGGAAGGCCTCGCCGCCGCCCTCCCCGAGGAGCGTGCGGAACGTCACACCCGACTGGAAGGACTGCCGCACATCGCCCTGATGGGCGATGTAGGCGCCCGGGTCGACGATCAGCGGGTACTGCGGGCTGACCCGCAGCACCACCGCCGGCCCGTCGGACATGATCGCCGCCTGCCCGTGCCCCTCGACGGTCGTCGTGAAGAGGCCGTTGCCCTGCGAGGCGCCGCGCAGCCCCGTGAACGTCGTACCCGTTCTGAGCCCCGCGTCGGTCGCCAGCAGGTTGCTCGACTCTACGTAGAGCTTGTCCCCCTGGAGGCCGACCAGGTTGATCTCCGAGGCCCGGTCCGCGAACCAGCACGTCCCATGGCCTCTCACCTCCATCATCGTCATCTGCTCGCCGGTGAGCCGCCGGGTCACCATCCCGCGCAGCCCCTCGCCGCCACCGCTCAGCTTCTTGAAGGCCATCTGCCCGTCGTACGCGACCATCGAGCCGTTCTTCGCCTTCACGGCGTCCCCGGTCATGTCGACGGCGAGCACCTTGCTCCCTTGGAGTCGGAACATCGCCACGCAGCGAAAGTAGCGGCCGCGCGGGGGGGCGGAACAGGGCCCGTGGGTGGACCCGCACCCTGAGCGGACCCCTAGGGGCACCGTTTGTCACAATGGGGGCACGCTTGTGCGTGCGTTCACAAACCGGCAGTCCGTAACCGGCAGACCGTCGTCGACACTCCCACCGAAGGTGATCCGTGGACATCAAGACCGCCACCGCCCTCCGCCGCCTCCGCCTGGTCTCGGCCCCCGAGGCCGTGTCCTTCCTGATCCTGCTCGTCTGCTCGGTGCTCAAGCGGACCACGGACTTCAACGCGGTCCCCGTGATGGGCGCGGTCCACGGTGTGCTGTTCGTCCTGTACGTGATCTTCTGGGCGGACGCCTGGAACCGCACCAAGTGGCCACTGAAGACGGCGGCCCTCTACTTCGTCCTCTCGGTGCTGCCCACCGGCGGCTTCTTCGCCGAGCGCCGCCTGCGCCGCGAGGCCGAGGACGCCGTCATCGCCGCCCGGGCCCGCAAGGAAGGGGTCGTGAACGCATGATCGTCGCCTTCTCCGTGACGCCGCTGGGCGTCGGCGAGGACGTGGGGGAGTACGTCGCCGACGCCGTGCGCGTGGTCCGCGAGTCGGGCCTGCCCAACCGCACCGACGCCATGTTCACCTCCGTCGAGGGCGAGTGGGACGAGGTCATGGACGTCGTCAAACGCGCCGTCGCCGCCGTGGAGGCCCGCGCCCCGCGCGTCTCCCTCGTCCTCAAGGCGGACATCCGGCCCGGCGTGACCGACGGACTCACCTCCAAGGTCGAGACGGTGGAGCGGCACCTCGCGCAGTGATCCGGGCCGCGCCCGCGCGGGCGCGGCCAGTCGGTTGTCCTCCACGCCCCGCGCGTGCCCGGAGGGCCCGCGGACAGGCCATGACCGTGCGGCGGGCGCGGTGTGCTGCTGCGGGCTCGCCCTGGACGCTGGGGCGACCGAAAGACGAGACAGGGCTGACCGGCATATGACCGGCCGGTAGGGTCTGATGACGTGCCCAAGCCACTCAGCCTCCCGTTCGACCCCATCGCCCGTGCCGACGAGCTCTGGAAGCAGCGCTGGGGAAACGTGCCGTCCATGTCCGCGATCACCTCGATCATGCGGGCCCAGCAGATCCTGCTCGCCGAGGTGGACGCGGTGGTCAAGCCGTACGGGCTGACGTTCGCCCGCTACGAGGCGCTGGTGCTGCTCACCTTCTCCAAGGCCGGTGAGCTGCCGATGTCCAAGATCGGCGAGCGGCTGATGGTGCACCCCACGTCCGTGACGAACACCGTGGACCGGCTGGTCAGGTCCGGGCTGGTCGCCAAGCGGCCCAACCCCAACGACGGCCGCGGCACCCTCGCCGTCATCACCGACAAGGGCCGCGAGGTGGTGGACGCGGCCACCCGCGACCTCATGGCCATGGACTTCGGGCTCGGGGCGTACGACGCGGAGGAGTGCCGGGAGATCTTCGCGATGCTCCGACCCCTGCGGATCGCCGCCCACGACTTCGACGAGTGAGTGACCCGGGGCAAGATCTCCCGGAACGGGTGGTTACGCTCGTCTCCATGAAAAAGAGCGTGCTGACCCGCTACCGCGTCATGGCCTACCTCACCGGCGTGCTGCTGGTGCTGCTGTGCCTGGGCATGATCGCGAAGTACGGGCTGGACGTCGACGGTGCCGCCGACTTCACCCGGGTCGTCGCCATCGCCCACGGCTGGCTGTACGTCGTCTACCTGATCTTCGCCTTCGACCTGGGCTCCAAGGCGAAGTGGCCGGTCGGCAAGCAGCTGTGGGTGCTGCTCGCGGGGACCATCCCCACCGCCGCCTTCTTCGTCGAGCGGAAGATCAGCCACGAGCTGGACGCCAGGGTCGCCGACCAGGCCCCCGCCGTCGCCGAGGCGTAGGCCACACCGCCGTACGAGCCCCGTACGGCGGTCTGCCATCGACATTTACTAGGACGTCCAAGTAAATTCGAAGGTATGGACGCTCACGCCATCGAGGAGGGCCGCCGGCGCTGGCAGGCCCGTTACGACGCCGCGCGCAAGCGCGACGCTGACTTCACCACGCTCTCCGGCGACCCCGTGGAGCCGGTGTACGGGCCCCGACCGGGCGACACGTACGAGGGATTCGAGCGGATCGGCTGGCCCGGGGAGTACCCCTTCACCCGCGGCCTCCATCCGACCGGCTACCGCGGCCGTACCTGGACCATCCGGCAGTTCGCCGGGTTCGGCAACGCCGAGCAGACCAACGAGCGGTACAAGATGATCCTCGCCGCCGGTGGCGGGGGTCTGTCCGTCGCGTTCGACATGCCGACGCTGATGGGCCGCGACTCCGACGACCCCCGCTCCCTCGGCGAGGTCGGGCACTGCGGTGTCGCCATCGACTCGGCCGCCGACATGGAGGTGCTGTTCAAGGACATCCCGCTGGGGGACGTCACCACCTCGATGACGATCAGCGGTCCCGCCGTGCCCGTCTTCTGCATGTACCTGGTCGCCGCCGAGCGGCAGGGCGTCGACCCGGGGGTGCTGAACGGGACCCTGCAGACCGACATCTTCAAGGAGTACATCGCGCAGAAGGAGTGGCTCTTCCAGCCCGAGCCGCATCTGCGCCTGATCGGCGACCTGATGGAGTACTGCGCCGCCGGCATCCCCGCCTACAAGCCGCTGTCCGTCTCCGGGTACCACATCCGTGAGGCGGGGGCCACGGCCGCGCAGGAGCTGGCGTACACGCTCGCGGACGGCTTCGGGTACGTGGAGCTGGGGCTCTCGCGCGGGCTCGACGTGGACGTGTTCGCGCCGGGACTGTCCTTCTTCTTCGACGCGCACCTCGACTTCTTCGAGGAGATCGCCAAGTTCCGTGCCGCCCGCCGGATCTGGGCCCGCTGGATGCGGGACGTGTACGGCGCGAAGAGCGAGAAGGCGCAGTGGCTGCGCTTCCACACGCAGACCGCGGGTGTCTCCCTGACCGCGCAGCAGCCGTACAACAACGTGGTGCGTACGGCGGTGGAGGCGCTGGCCGCGGTGCTCGGAGGCACCAACTCGCTGCACACCAACGCCCTGGACGAGACGCTCGCGCTGCCCAGCGAGCAGGCCGCCGAGATCGCGCTGCGCACCCAGCAGGTGCTGATGGAGGAGACCGGGGTCGCCAACGTGGCGGATCCGCTGGGCGGTTCCTGGTTCGTCGAGCAGCTGACGGACCGGATCGAGGCGGACGCGGAGAAGATCTTCGAGCAGATCAAGGAGCGGGGGCTGCGGGCTCACCCGGACGGGCGACACCCGATCGGGCCCATCACGTCCGGCATTCTGCGCGGGATCGAGGACGGCTGGTTCACCGGGGAGATCGCTGAGTCGGCGTTCCGGTACCAGCAGGCCCTGGAGAAGGGCGACAAGAAGGTCGTGGGCGTCAACGTCCACACCGGGTCGGTCACCGGGGACCTGGAGATCCTGCGGGTCAGCCACGAGGTGGAGCGGGAGCAGGTGCGGGTGCTCGCCGAGCGGAAAGCGGCACGTGACGAGGCGGCCGTACGGTCCGCCCTCGACGGCATGCTGGCGGCGGCGCGGGACGGGTCCAACATGATCGGGCCCATGCTGGACGCCGTACGCGCGGAGGCGACGCTGGGCGAGATCTGCGGGGTGCTGCGGGACGAGTGGGGGGTGTACACGGAGCCGGCGGGCTTCTAGACGCCGTGACCGGTGCGGCCGCACCAGGGGGCTCCCCCCGGCCCCCCGAACCCACGCCCACGCACCACCCGACTCGCCCGGCCGGAAGGCGGCCGTCGTGCCGGCTCGGTCGGCCGGTATGCGGCCGTCGCGGCTGGCTAGGTCGGCCGGGCAGTGGTGGGCGTGTCCGGGGTGGGGGTGGTTGTCTCGGTCGACGTCAGGCCCAGCAGCAGTAGGCGCGTGAAGCTGCGTACCCAGTTCTCGTCGGCCGGTTTGCCGCTCACCAGGGTGCGGTGGACGACCGCGCCGGCCACCACGTCGAAGATGAGGTCCACCGTGCGGGCGGCCTCGGCGGGATCCGGCTCCGGGGGGAGTTCGCCACGCCGCTGGGCCCGCGCGCGGCCCTCCAGGACCAGGCGCATCTGGCGGTCGACGATGGACGCGCGGATGCGCTCGCGCAGGGCGTCGTCGCGCGTCGACTCCGCGACCACCGCCATCAGGCCACTCTTGGCCTCCGGTCGGGCCAGGATCGCCGCGAACTGCAGCACCACGCCCTCGATGTCGGCGACGAGGCTGCCGCGGTCGGGGAGTTCGAGTTCGTCGAACAACTCCGCCACCGCGTCCACGACCAGTTCGTTCTTGCCGGCCCAGCGGCGATACAGCGTGGTCTTCGCCACCCCGGCCCGCGTCGCCACGTCTCCCAGCGTGAGCCTGGACCAGCCCAGTTCCACCAGCGCCTCCCGCGTCGCGGCCAGGATCGCGGTGTCCGCGGCGGCGCTGCGCGGGCGTCCGGTACGGCTGGCGGGGGTGCGGCTCTGCATGCCCTGACCATAAACCGACGGTTTCGTGCGGCGTGGTGAGAGAGATCACCGGGGCGTGGTGTCGCGAGGCGTCCCCATGGCATTACGCTACGGGTCGTAGCGAAAGCTCGCGAGGGACGTACGCGGGCGGCGACCACGGCGTGGGGTGGGGACCCGGCGCCGGTCACATCTCTTTTTTCATCCGGCGCGGGAACAGGGGAGGATAGACGCATGCAGCCACGGAACATGTCCATGAGCGGCGTCGTCGACCTCGCCGCGGTCAAGGCGGCCCAAGAGGCCAAGGCCAAGGCCGAGCAGGCGCGCGCCGAAGCCGCCCGGCAGGGTGGGGTGGGGGCCGTCTCCCCGGCCGATCTCGTCATCGACGTCGATGAGGCCGGGTTCGAGCGCGATGTCCTGCAGCGGTCCGCCGAAGTGCCCGTCGTCATCGACTTCTGGGCCGAGTGGTGTCAGCCCTGCAAGCAGCTGAGCCCGGTCCTGGAGCGGCTGGCCGTCGAGTACAACGGACGCTTCCTGCTCGCCAGGATCGACGTCGACGCCAACCAGATGCTGATGCAGCAGTTCGGGGTGCAGGGCATCCCGGCCGTGTTCGCCGTCGTCGCCGGGCAGGCCCTGCCGCTGTTCCAGGGAGCGGCCGGCGAGCAGCAGATCCGGCAGACCCTGGACCAGCTGGTGCAGGTCGCCGAGCAGCGGTTCGGGCTGACCGGCCTGACCGTCGACCCGGACGCCGAGCCGGGCGGTGCCCCCGATGCCGCGGTGGCGGAGGGGCCGTACGAGGCGACGCTGAACGCCGCCGCGCAGGCCCTGGACGCCGGTGACCTGGGCGGTGCCATCCAGGCCTACAAGAACGTGCTCGCCGACGACCCGGCCCACCCGGAGGCCAAACTCGGTCTCGCCCAGGCCGAACTGCTCCAGCGGGTGCAGGGCTTCGACCCGCAGAAGGTCCGTCAGGAGGCGGCCGGGAAGCCGGCCGACGCGGACGCACAGATCGCCGCCGCCGACCTGGATCTGGTGGGCGGTCATGTCGAGGACGCCTTCGGGCGGCTGATCGAGACCGTGCAGCGCACGGCGGGTGACGACCGGGAAGCGGTACGGCGCCGGCTGCTGGAGCTGTTCGAGGTCGTCGGCCCGGAGGACCCGCGGGTGGTCGGGGCGCGCCGGGCGCTGGCACGGGCGTTGTTCTGACCAGTCGCTAAACGCCACGGCTTGTGATGCCGGGGTGAAAGGTTCGCCGACGAGCTGTCAGGGCGGCCGCACTTTACCAAATCTTGGTAATGGCGGCCGCTGTTACTCCGAGTAAATCGAGGCCGTTGGTCTGTCTGGTTTCGTCCAGGGATCAACGGCTTTGCTCTGCCCTTCGATGCCACCGAGGGTTGCACTCCGAGACCGGCCGGTCGTCCTCCGGTTATCCGGCCGTTACTAGCCAGTAACGAACCCCCTTGTGCCCGGGCCGAGAATGCACCACGATCGGCGACGCTCGGTCCATTCCCACACCCCGGCAGCCGGTCGGGTCACGGGAGACTCTGGGTCCCCACCGAGCAGAGCCGGCGGCAGTGGCGCCGGCTCTAGGACAGGGGGGTCTTCGCCGGTCGGCGAAGCCTGTCCAGCAAGGTTGTGCGTGATGCGTGTCAGGCGCGACCAGTGGTTGTCGCTCGGGGGTGATCGCCGGTGATTCGGGCGCGATTGGCGCCTCCGAGCGCGGGCGCTCTCCTTCCCGAGGACGTAGCACTTCTCCCATCCCTGCCCGGCTGAGCCGCCGAACTGGAGCGAATCCGGGCTAGGAGATGTACGTCCGAGAAGGAGGAAATATGGAGTCCCAGGTGCGTGGCGGGACCAGATGGAAGCGGTTCGCTGTGGTCATGGTGCCCAGCGTCGCCGCCACGGCGTGCATAGGTGTGGCCCTCGCGCAGGGCGCTCTCGCCGCTTCGTTCAGCGTCTCCGGCCAGTCGTTCAAGGTGTCGGCGGACCAGCTCGTCGGTACCGGTTTCTCGCAGTACGGCGCCATCGACAGCGGTTACACGCTGGACGGCAAGAAGACGGCGCACCCGGTGGCCGTCTCGGCGTTCAAGCACGCCGAGATCACCAACCTGTGCCAGTCCGTGGTCACGCCGGACGTGCCGATCTTCGGCAACGTCAGCCTGATCCTGCGGGCCGGCGGCGCGGGCCACGACAAGGTCCAGGCCGAGAACATCTACATCGACGTCGCCGACCTCAACGCCGACGCGACGTTCGAGAACATCGACATCGGTGTGGCCGCCAAGGACGCCTCCAAGGGTCCGGGCATGAAGGGCGGCGGCGAGCAGGCCAACCCGTACGGGTTCGCGCAGCAGGCCGACAAGGCCACGCTGGTCGGCGTGAAGCAGACGGCGTGGGCGACCACCGCCGGCACCTTCAAGCTCAGCGGCCTGAAGATGTCGCTGTCGACGGGTGTCAAGGAGTGCTACTAAGCACTCGCTGACGGGCGGGGGAGCCGATGGCGCCCCCGCCCGTCCACTCTCCGCCGCGTCTCACACGCGGCACACATCACCACCACAGCAACGCCGCACCAGGGAGCTGTTTTCCATGAGCGCCGAGACTCCTGCCGCCGCACCCGGCCAGTTCACCCGCCGGAGGCTGCAGTTCCGCGCATGGCGAGGCGCGCGTCCGTTCTGGGCCGGTCTGTTCGTCCTGCTCGGCGGCTTTCCGATCATGTACTTCCCGTACGCCCACCTCCAGCTCGGACACCTGACGCTGGCGATGGCGACCACCGCGGGAGCCGGGTCCCTGATCATCGGCGTGCTGCTCATCGTCCTGGGCATCAGCCTCTGGTTCCAGAAGCACGTACGGACCTTCGCGGGAGTCGCCGCGATCCTGCTCGCGCTGGTGTCCATCCCTGTGTCCAACTTCGGTGGCTTCGTCATGGGCTTCCTGCTCTCCCTCATCGGTGGAGCGATGGCCGTGGCCTGGGCGCCGGGCGCGCCGGAGCAGCCGCCGGCCGAGGCCGCGCCGGGTGCGGGCGGTGCGCCCGAGGCCGCTCCGCTGGCCCACCCGGGCACGGACCCGCTGAGCAAGTCGAACGACCTGTCAGGAACGAGCCCGGCCAACGGGGCGAACGGGAGGCACAGTGCCGGCTGACGAGGTGACCCGCGGGACCGACGTGGAGGGCTCCCGTGCGAGAACCGGGCCCCGCCACGCGGCACCCAAGAGGCCGCTGTTCACCAGGTTCCACATGCCGGCCGGCAAGGCGATAGCCTCCGTGGCGATGCCGACCGCGGTGCTCATGGGCATGGGCTTCACATCCACGCTCGCCCTCGCCGACAACAACGGCAGCCCGTCGCCGTCGACGTCGTCCAAGAGCCTGACGGCCGACGAGTACAAGGACTGCGTCAAGGCGCTGGACGACTCCGAGGACGGCTCCGCCTCGCCGTCGCCGTCCGCCTCGGACAGCAAGTCCGCGGACACCGCCACGCCCTCGACGGACGCCGGCGACACGAAGGGCACGAAGGATTCGGGCACGGCCTCTTCGTCGGATTCAGGTTCCGACGACAAGGGCGCGCCCGAGCCTGCCCAGACCTCCGGCTCCGCCGGCTCCGGCTCGTCGGGCTCGGGCTCGGACTCCGGCTCGTCCGACTCGGGTTCGGGTTCGGGCTCGGGTTCCGGTGGTGACACGGCCACGCCCAGCCCGTCCGCGTCCCAGAGCAGCGGCAACCTGCTGGACACCATCGGCGACACGCTCGGTGGCATCCTCACCGGCGGCCAGAAGGACTCGGGTACGTCCTCCACGAGCCCGGCGCCGTCCGCGTCGCCGTCGTCCGGCACGTCCTCGGACCCGGCCGCCGCGAGCGACACGTCGTCGTCCGGCTCCAAGGTCTCCGACACCGTCGAGGACACCGCCGCCAAGGCGGGCAAGACGGTCGAGAACACGGTGAAGGACGCCACCGACACGGTCTCCAGGACCGCCGAGGACACCGCCAAGGCGGCCGAGGACACCGCCAAGGCGGCCGAGGACGCCGCCGGGTCGGCGACCCCGACCCCGTCCGCGAGTGCCTCCGGCTCCGCGGACGACTGCCCGGTGGCCACCGACGACGAGAGCGGCGTCGACAACAAGACCCCGGTGGCGGAGGACCCCTGGTACCTCAACGCCAGCTCGCTGCTGCTCAAGGGCGCCGACTACCAGGGCATCGTCGAGGTGCAGACGGCGGGCGGCGCCAAGAAGAAGGTGCTGAAGTACGTCATCTCCGGCGGCACCGACATCGGTGACCTGCACCAGACGGTGAAGGACAAGCAGGCGGGCAAGACCTACCACGTGCAGGCGTCCAAGGGCTCGACGTCCACCATCCGCGGCGGCGACACCGTGATGTACACCGAGAGCATCTCGGGCAACCTGTTCGGTCTGATCCCGGTGACGTTCAGTCCCGACAGCCCGCCCCCGCTGAACATCCCGCTGATCTACTTCACCGACGTGAAGGTGGTCCAGGCCGCCCAGTTCGGCGGCAATCTGCACGTGCCCGGCATGCACGTGTACACGACAGACTGACCGGTCACACAAGCCCGTTCGGGAGCCGCACACAGCTGAGGGCGCCCCCTGTCACAGGGGGCGCCCTCAGTGCCGTACAAAACCCTTGAAGCGCTTGTCAGTTGGCGCCGCCGAGGTGGTGGACGCGGAGCATGTTGGTGGTGCCGGGGACGCCGGGGGGCGAGCCGGCGGTGATGATCACGGTGTCACCCGAGTCGAACCGGCCCAGCCGGGCGATCTCCTGGTCCACCAGGTCGACCATCTCGTCGGTGGTGTTCACGAACGGCACGACGTGCGACTCCACGCCCCAGCTGAGGGTGAGCTGGTTGCGGGTGCCCTCGTCCGTGGTGAAGGCGATGATCGGCTGGGTCGCGCGGTAGCGGGACAGGCGGCGCGCGGTGTCACCGGACTGGGTAAAGGCGATCAGGCCCTTGCCGCCCAGGAAGTCGGCGATCTCGCAGGCCGCGCGGGCCACCGAACCGCCCTGCGTGCGCGGCTTCTTGCCCGGCACCAGCGGCTGCAGGCCCTTGGAGAGCAGCTCCTGTTCGGCCGCGGCGACGATCTTCGACATGGTCTTGACCGTCTCGACCGGGTAGGCGCCCACGCTGGACTCGGCCGACAGCATGACCGCGTCGGCGCCGTCCAGGATCGCGTTGGCCACGTCGGAGGCCTCGGCGCGGGTCGGGCGGGAGTTGGTGATCATCGACTCCATCATCTGGGTCGCCACGATCACCGGCTTGGCGTTGCGCCGGCACAGCTCGATCAGGCGCTTCTGCACCATGGGGACCTTCTCGAGCGGGTACTCGACGGCGAGGTCACCGCGGGCGACCATCACGGCGTCGAACGCCGCGACGACGTCCTCCATGTTCTCCACCGCCTGCGGCTTCTCCACCTTGGCGATGACGGGGACGCGGCGGCCCTCCTCGTCCATCACCCGGTGGACGTCCTGAACGTCCTTGGCGTCGCGGACGAAGGACAGCGCGACCATGTCGCAGCCCATGCGGAGGGCGAAGCGCAGGTCCTCGACGTCCTTCTCGCTCAGCGCGGGCACGTTGACGGCCGCGCCGGGCAGGTTGATGCCCTTGTGGTCGGAGACGACACCGCCCTCGATGACGATCGTCTTCACCCGCGGGCCCTCGACGTCCAGGACCTTCAGCTCGACGTTGCCGTCGTTGATCAGGACCTGGTCGCCGCGCGAGACGTCGCCCGGCAGCCCCTTGTACGTCGTACCGCAGATGTGCTTGTCGCCGGGCACGTCCTCGGTCGTGATGACGAACTCGTCACCGCGTTCCAGCTCGACCGGACCCTCGGCGAAGGTCTCCAGGCGGATCTTCGGGCCCTGCAGGTCGGCGAGGACACCGATGGCCCGGCCGGTCTCCTTGGCCGCGGCCCGGACGCGGTCGTACCGCGCCTGGTGCTCGG
Organism: Streptomyces sp. NPDC048521; assembly: GCF_043199855.1. NCBI lineage: Bacteria > Bacillati > Actinomycetota > Actinomycetes > Kitasatosporales > Streptomycetaceae > Streptomyces > Streptomyces sp. NPDC048521. Next base: position 142,764 of record NZ_JBICWR010000003.1, on the reverse strand, counting down.
CGTGGGTGCCGTGGCTGAAGTTGAACCGGGCCACATTCATGCCCGCCTCGATCATGGCGACGAGCATCTCGTGGGAGTCGACCGCGGGGCCGAGAGTACAGACGATTTTCGAACGGCGCATGGGGGCGATCCTATCGGTTTGTTTCGCTACGGAATATTCCGTCTGGCGGAAGATACAAATGAGTGCCGCACCGCTCAGGTGCTATTCAGTTGTCGTTTCCGACCAGTGCGTAGGTCTGCGTCGCGATCTCCAGTTCTTCGTCCGTCGGCACCACGGCCACGGCCACCCGCGCCGACTCCGGCGAAATCAGCCGCGGCTCGCCGCCGCGTACGGCGTTGCGGTCCGGGTCGACCGCCAGGCCGAGGCCCTCCAGGCCCGCGACCGCGGCCTCCCGCACCGGCGCCGCGTTCTCGCCGACGCCGGCGGTGAAGGCGACCGCGTCGACCGTACCGAGCACGGCGTAATAGGCGCCGATGTACTTCTTGAGCCGGTGAATGTAAATGTCGAAGGCGAGCGCGGCCTCTTCGTCGCCCTCGTCGATCCGGCGGCGGATCTCCCGCATGTCGTTGTCCCCGCACAGACCGAACAGGCCGCTCCTCTTGTTGAGAAGAGTGTCGATCTCGTCCATGGACATTCCGCCGACACGTGCCAAATGGAAGATGACCGCCGGGTCCAGATCACCGGATCGCGTACCCATCACGAGCCCCTCCAAAGGCGTCAGACCCATGGAGGTGTCCACGCACCGGCCCCCCGCGACCGCGGACGCCGAGGCGCCGTTGCCCAGGTGCAGCACGATGACGTTGACCTCGGCAGGGTCCTTGCCCAGCAGTCGCGCGGTCTCCCGCGAGACGTACGCGTGCGAGGTGCCGTGGAAGCCGTAGCGGCGGATGCGGTGGCGGTCGGCGATCCTCGGGTCGATCGCGTAACGCGCCGCGGACTCCGGCATGGTCGTGTGGAACGCCGTGTCGAAGACGGCGACCTGGGGCAGGTCCGGGCGCAGCGCCTGCGCGGTGCGGATGCCCGTGAGGTTGGCCGGGTTGTGCAGCGGGGCGACCGGGATCAGCCGCTCGATCTCGGAGAGCACCTCGTCGTCGATGACGGTGGGCTCGGTGAAGAACATCCCGCCGTGCACCACCCGGTGCCCGATCGCGGCCAGTTCCGGCGAGTCCAGGCCGAGCCCGTCCCGGCCCAGTTCCTCGGCGACCGCCTTGAGCGCGGCGTCGTGGTCGGCGATCGGCCCGCTGTGCTCACGGGTGTCACCGGTGGTGAGGCAGGTGTGCTTGAGCCGGGAGGTCTGCTCGCCGATGCGCTCCACCAGACCGACCGCGAGCCGGCCGGCGTCGCGCATGTCGAGCAGCTGGTACTTCACCGACGAGGAGCCGGAGTTGAGGACGAGGACACGGGTGGGCGTGGTCACTGCTGGATCGCCTTCTGGGTCGCGGGCGTCTGGGCCTGGATCGCCGTGATGGCGACGGTGTTGACGATGTCCTGGACGAGCGCGCCCCGGGACAGGTCGTTGACCGGTTTGCGCAGACCCTGCAGGACCGGGCCGACGGCGATGGCGCCGGCCGAACGCTGCACGGCCTTGTAGGTGTTGTTGCCGGTGTTGAGGTCCGGGAAGATCAGCACGCTGGCCTGCCCGGCGACCTCGGAGCCGGGCAGCTTGGTGGCGGCGACGGACGGCTCCACGGCCGCGTCGTACTGGATCGGCCCCTCGATCTTCAGGTCCGGCCGCCGCGAGCGCGCCAGCTCGGTGGCCTCGCGCACCTTGTCGACATCGGCGCCCGAACCGGACGTACCCGTCGAGTACGACAGCATCGCGATCCGCGGCTCCACCCCGAACTGCGCGGCCGTGCCCGCCGACTGGACGGCGATGTCCGCCAGCTGCTCGGCGTTCGGGTCGGGGTTGACCGCGCAGTCGCCGTACACCAGCACCTTGTCGGCCAGGCACATGAAGAACACGGACGAGACGATCGAGGAGTCCGGCCTGGTCTTGATGATCTCGAAGGCCGGCCGGATGGTGGCCGCCGTGGAGTGCACCGAGCCGGACACCATGCCGTCGGCCAGGCCCTCCTGGACCATCAGGGTGCCGAAGTAGTTCACGTCGGAGACGACGTCGTAGGCCAGTTCGACGGTGACGCCCCTGTGGGCGCGCAGCGCCGCGTACTTCTCGGCGAAGGAGTCGCGCAGTTCGGAGGTGGCCGGGTCGATCAGCTGGGTGTCGCCGAGGTCGATGCCGAGGTCGGCGCACTTCTTGCGGATCTGGTCGACCGGGCCGAGCAGGGTCAGGTCGCACACGCCCCGGCGCAGCAGCACCTCGGCCGCGTGCAGCACCCGCTCCTCGGTGCCCTCCGGCAGGACGACCCGCCGCCGGTCGGAGCGGGCCTGCTCCAGCAGCTTGTGCTCGAACATCATCGGGGTGACCCGGTCGCTGCTCGGCGCCGAGACCCGGCGGGCCAGGTCGGCGGTGTCGGCGTACCGCTCGAACAGGCCGAGCGCGGTCTCCGCCTTGCGCGGGGTGGCCGCGTTCAGCTTGCCCTCCAGGGAGAACAGCTGCTCGGCGGTGGGGAAGCTGTTGCCGGTCACAGAGAGCACCGGGGTGCCCGGGGCGAGGCGGGCGGCGAGGGTGAGGATCTCCTGGCTCGGCACCTCGTCGAGGGTGAGCAGCACGCCGGCTATCGGCGGGGTGCCGGCGCTGTGCGCGGCCAGCGAGCCGACGACCAGGTCGGCGCGGTCGCCCGGAGTGACGACCAGACAGCCGGGGGTCAGGGCGCCCAGAAAGTTCGGCAGCATGGCGCCGCCGAAGACGAAGCCCAGCGCGTCACGGGCGAGCCCCGAGTCGTCGCCGAGCAGCACCTTCGCGCCGAGGGCCTGGCCGATCTGCGCGACCGTCGGCGCGGACAGCGCGGGCTCGTCGGGCACGACCCAGCAGGGCACCGGCAGCCGGTTCGCGAGCCGCTCGGCGATCTCGTCGCGGTCCTCGCGGGCGACCCGGTTGGTGACCATGGCGAGCACGTCGCAGCCGAGGCCGTCGTAGGCGCGGTAGGCGTTGCGGGTCTCGGCGAGCACCGCCTCGGTGCTCTGCTTGCGGCCGCCGACCACCGGGATCACGGAGGCGCCGAACTCGTTGGCGAGCCGGGCGTTGAGGGACAGTTCGTCCGGCAGCTGGGTGTCGGCGAAGTCGGTACCGAGGACGAGGACGACGTCGTAGTCCCGGGCCACCAGGTGGAAGCGGTCGACCAGCGTGGAGACCAGTTCGTCGGTGCCCTGCTCGGCCTGGAGCGCGGACGCCTCGTGGTAGTCCATGCCGTAGACGGTCGCCGGGTCCTGTGAGAGGCGGTAGCGCGCCCGCAGCAACTCGAACAGCCGATCGGGGCCGTCATGGACGAGCGGACGGAAGACCCCCACCCGGTCGACCTGCCGGGTCAGGAGTTCCATGACTCCCAGCTCCACGACCTGGCGGCCGTCACCGCGGTCGATCCCGGTCACGTACACGCTGCGCGTCACGTGTCCACTCCGTTCCTCATGTCTTGTATGTCGCGTCTCGGCATAAAAATCGCTCACCAAGGTGAGCAGACCCTCTTGACAATACCCCTGCTGCCGGATAAGGCGCCCGTCAAGGCATCACCTCTCCGGCGGACGTGAAACAATCGACACCGGCTCACCGGCATACGACAGCGAGCAGGAGACACAGCACGATGCGCATCGGAGTTCTCACCGCAGGCGGCGACTGCCCCGGCCTGAACGCCGTGATCCGGTCGGTCGTGCACCGCGCGGTGGCGCAGTACGGCGACGAGGTCATCGGTTTCGAGGACGGCTACCGGGGTCTGCTCGACCGCCACTACCGCACCCTCGACCTGGACGCGGTCAGCGGCATCCTCGCTCGCGGCGGCACCATCCTCGGCTCCTCCCGCCTGGAGCGCGACCGGCTGCGCGAGGCCTGCTCCCGGGCCACCGACATGGTCGAGGAGTTCGGCATCGACGCGCTGATCCCGATCGGCGGCGAGGGCACCCTGACCGCGGCCCGCATGCTTTCCGACGCCGGTCTCCCGGTCGTCGGCGTCCCCAAGACCATCGACAACGACATCTCCTCCACCGACCGCACCTTCGGCTTCGACACGGCCGTCGGCGTCGCGACCGAGGCGATGGACCGTCTGAAGACCACCGCCGAGTCCCACCAGCGGGTGATGGTGGTGGAGGTCATGGGCCGGCACGCCGGCTGGATCGCCCTGGAGTCCGGCATGGCCGCCGGTGCCCACGGCATCTGCCTGCCCGAGCGCCCGTTCGACCCCGCAGACCTGGTCAAGATGGTCGAGGAGCGCTTCGCCCGCGGCAAGAAGTTCGCCGTCATCTGCGTCGCCGAGGGCGCCCACCCCGCCGAGGGGAGCATGGACTACAGCAAGGGCGAGATCGACCAGTTCGGGCACGAGCGCTTCCAGGGCATCGGCACCGCGCTGGCGTACGAGCTGGAGCGGCGCCTCGGCAAGGAGGCCAAGCCGGTCATCCTCGGTCACATCCAGCGCGGCGGCGTGCCCACCGCCTACGACCGCGTCCTCGCCACCCGCTTCGGCTGGCACGCCGTCGAGGCCGCGCACCGCGGCGACTTCGGGAAGATGACCGCGCTGCGCGGCACCGACGTCGTGATGGTGCCGCTCGCGGAGGCGGTCACCGAGCTGAAGACGGTACCGAAGGACCGGATGGACGAGGCGGAGTCGGTCTTCTAGGCCGGCCTCCTGGGCGTCCGTCCTCCCTGGCCGACCTCCCGGGCGGGCCCGGTCCTCCAGGGCCGTGCTGCTACGGGGTCCGGTCCTCCACGGCCGTCCAGAAGGTGTCCACGATCCGGTCGAGGAAGTCCCGGCCGGACTCGCTGGCGCTCCTGCTGCCGCCACCCCAGCTGAGGGTGGCGGCCATGTGCCCCTGGTAGTCCTGGTGCAGTTCCTGGAGCACCTTCTCCAGGACGCCCTTGTCCAGGGGTGCCAGTTTCATCACCGGCCGCACATAGGCCTGCCAGCGGGTGGTCACCGCGCTGTGCAGCAGGTCGGCGAGCTTTCCCTCGCGGCCCGTGACGGCCACGAAGTCCGGCAGGGCCAGGTCCAGCACCCGGGCGAGCGCCGCCGACTGGCGCTCGTTGCCCCGCCAGTCGCCGCGCTCCTCCATCCGCAGATACCCGCGCAGGTCCATGCCGACGGCGTGGGCGACGTCCTCCGGCGCGACGGCGCGGGCGATGCGATGCTCGCGCAGGGTCCGCGGCCGGCCGATGAGTTCGCCCGGGGCACACCACAACACGCCTGCGAGCGCGGTGAGTTCGGGGTTGCCGGGGACGGCGGTGCCGCGTTCCCAGGCGATCACGAGATCAGGGGTGACGTACGGCAGCCCGTACGAGACGCGCAGCCCGTGCGCGACGTGCTCGGGCCCCATGCCGAGTGCGGCGCGGAGCCTGCGGGCGGCCGGGGCGTTGAACGGGGGAGCCGAGGGGTCGGGGTGGGGTGAGGGTGGGCGCACCCGGGACAAGGTAGGGGTGTCCCGAGGCGCTGACTACGGTCGGTTCCGCCGAGATCACGGGTGGTAGGAACGTACGGCTTGATCGCGGAGGGTGAACCGGCATCCGGTGCCACCCCGGTATGACCTCGTGTTACCCGGCGTCACCCCTTCACCGCGCCGCCCAGCGCGAACCCGCCTCCCAGCCGGCGGGCCACCAGAACGTACAAAAGGATCACCGGGGTCGAGTAGATCACGGAGAACGCCGCGAGCTGTCCGTAGGCCACCATGCCCCGGTTGCCGAAGAAGTCGTTGATGCTGACCGAGGCCGGCATCTGGTCCGGGGTGAGCAGCAGCATGAACGGGACGAAGAAGTTCCCCCACATCATCACGAACGAGAACACGGTGACGACGGCGACGCCCGGCCCCATCAGGGGCAGCACGATCCGGGCCAGGGACTGCAGCGAGGACGCCCCGTCCGTCCAGGCCGCCTCCTCCAGTTCCTTCGGCACCCCGTCCATGAAGTTCTTCATCAGCCAGATGGCGAAGGGGAGCTGGGAGGCCGCGAAGAAGAGGATCGTGCCGTGCAGCGTGTCGATCAGGTTCACCCGGACGAACAGCGCGTACACCGGCACCATGATCGCCGTGATGGGCAGGCTCGTCGCGAACAGGATCGTCAGCAGGAACGGCCGGTTGAGCCGGGACCGGAACCGGGAGAGCGGATAGGCGGCGAGGGCGGCGCAGACGACGGTCACAGCGGTGGCGCCCCCGCACAGGATCAGGCTGTTGAGCAGCGGGGTGTAGGTGATGTCCGGGGTGAGGATCGCGTGGAAGTGGTCCAGGGTGAGCCCGTCCGGGACCCTGACCCTGAGGCCGGCGTGCGGGTCCACGGACGACAGCAGCACCCAGGCGAGGGGCAGCGCGAAGGCGACCGCCACGGCGAGGAGCGAGAGGTCGGCGGCGAGCCGGCGGGAGGCGCGCTTGCGGGGCATCAGACCTCCGTCCGCAGCAGGCGCAGATAGACGACGGAGAACAGGGAGCCGACGAGCAGCAGGAGCAGTGCGACCGCGGTGCCGTATCCGATCATGCTGTTCTGGAAGGCCTGCTCGTACATGAACAGCGGCAGCGTCTGGCTCTTGTCCCCGGGACCGCCCCGGGTCATCACCCAGATCAGCCCGAAGACGGACAGCGTCTGCAGGGTGTTGAGCATGAGGTTGGTGCCGATGGAGCGCCGGATCATCGGCAGGGTGACGTGCCACATCCTTCGCCATCCGCCCGCCCCGTCCACCTCCGCCGCCTCCGTGATCTCGGCGGGTATCTCGTCCAGCGCCGCGGAGTACACGAGCATGGAGAAGGCCGTCCCGCGCCATACGTTGGCGAAGGACACGGCGAGGATGGGCAGGGTGAACAGCCAGTTCTGTCTGGGCAGATGGAGCCAGTCCAGGATGGCGTTGAGGGTGCCCTCGCGCCGGAACAACGCATACAGCAGGAATCCGGCGACGACCTCCGGCAGCACCCACGCGGTGACGACGACCCCGCCGGTGAGGGTACGGACGGGCTTCGACGCGCGCTTCATCAGCGCGGCCAGGGCGAGGCCCAGGGTGTTCTGCCCGACCAGCGAGGACAGCACGGTGAACACCAGGGTCAGCCAGACGGCGTTCAGGAACGCCTCGTCCCGGAAGGCCTTGCGGAAGTTGGCGAAGCCGATGAAGGAGGAGTGGGCCTGGCCGGTCAGCTGCAGGTCGGTGAAGGCGATGTAGACGCAGTAGACGATGGGACCGGCGAGGAAGAGCAGCATCACCACCAGGGCGGGGGCGAGCGGGAGCGCCCTGGTGGTACGGCTGTGGCGCCTCACTGGTGGGTCACTTGGTTGCCGGTGACGTCCTCGAGCGCGGAGTCGTAGTCGCTCGCCGCCTTCTCGACGGACCGGTCACCGGTCGTCACGCCCTCCATGGCCTCCTGGATGGCCGTCGACACCTTCGGGTAGGCCGGATAGGCGGGCCGGTAGTGGGTGTTCGCCACCAGGTCCGTGAAGAACGTGATGCCGGGCTGGGCGGTGGTGTAGTCCGGGTCGGCGGCGACGTCCTCGCGGACCGCGATACCGGAGTTGGCGATGTACCACTTGCGGGCGTTGTCCTTGGTCTGCATCGTCTTGATGAAGTCGAAGGCGAGGTCCGGGTTGCCGGCCTTGGCCGGGATGGACCAGGTCCAGCCGCCGGACATGCTGACCTTGCCCGGCGCCTGCCCGTGCTGGGTCGGCATGTACGCCAGACCGAGTTGCTTCGACCAGTCCGGCCACTCGTGCCCGCTGCCCGGCAGCCAGTCCTGCGGCAGCCAGGAGCCGTCGAGGTCGATACCGAGCTTGCCCTGGGGCAGGAGTTCACCGCGGACGGCGGTGCCGTAGTTGGGGTCGAGGGCGTCGGAGACGTCCGGGCCGAGCTTCTCCTGGTACACGGTCTCGACGAACTGCAGCGAGTCCTTGAACCCCTGGCTCCCGGCGATCCACTTCTTGCTGCCGCTGTCGTACAGGGGGTCCGTCTTCCCGTCGCCCGTGCCGTACAGCAGCATCTCGAAGCCCTGCATGGTGGCGGCCTCGCCGATGGGTTTGCCGGTGTAGACGTTGAGGGGGGTGACACCGGGGACCTTCCGTTTGATGGTCCGTGCGGCGGTCAGGACGTCGTCCCAGGTCTTCGGCTGCCAGTCCGTCGGCAGCCCGGCCTTCCTGAACACGCGCTTGTCGAACCAGAGCCCGCGGGTGTCGGTGCCGTCCGGGACGCCGTACGTCTTCCCGTCCTGCCCCTTGGCCGCGGCCTTCGCCGTGTCGATGAACCGGCTCCAGTCCGGCCACTTGGCGAGGTAGGGGTCGAGCGGCTTCAAGTACCCGCTGGTGATGTCGGAGTTGATGAGGAAGGTGTCCTCGTAGACGAGGTCCGGCGCGGTGCGCGGGGAGCGCAGCATCTGCTGGAGCTTGGTGTAGTACTCCGCGTCCGGGGCCTTGATGGGGACGAACTCCACCTTCTTGCCCGGGTACTTCTTCTCGAACTGCTTCTTGATGCCGGCGAGGTAGGTGTCCATCACCTTGATGGAGTTGTCGGTGGACTGCTTGTAGGACACCTTGACCGTGTCGGGGCTGCTGCCGGAGCCGTTGCCGCAGGCGGTGAGGGCGGTGGCGGCGAGGGCGGCGGTGAGGAGGGTGGTGAGGGCGGCGGTGGGGCGCACGGGCATGACCTCCTGCGGGCGCACATCGTGTGGCGTGGCGTGGAGATGGCTGCCGAGTGAACGTAAGAGGAGTGGTCTAGTCAGGTCAATGTGTCTGCGCGGGATTGGGCTGACGAGATCCCCGCGGCAGCGTCCCTGCGCTCACCGACCCTGGGAAACCCACCGGTACACCAACTCCGGGCGCCCCACCTGCCCGTACAGCGGGCTCCGGCCCGCCCGGCCCGCCTCGACCAGGTGTTCCAGGTAGCGGCGGGCCGTTATCCGGGAGATGCCGACCACCTCCGCGACCCCGGCGGCCGTGAGTCCTTCCGGCACCTCCCGCAGCGCGCCCGTCACCCGCTCCAGCGTCGGCCCGCTGAGCCCCTTCGGCAGGGCCGCCGGTGACGGGGCGCGCAGCACCGCCAGGGCCCGGTCGACCTCGTCCTGGCCGCTCGCCTCGCCGACCGCCGCCTGGAACTCGGCGTAACGGACCAGGCGGTCCCGCAGCGTCGCGAAGGTGAAGGGCTTCAGCACGTACTGGACGACGCCCAGGGAGACACCTTCGCGGACCACCGCCAGGTCCCGGGCCGAGGTGACCGCTATGACGTCCGCGTGATGGCCGGCCGCGCGCAGCGAGCGGGCGAACTGCAGGCCGTGCACGTCCGGCAGGTGGAGGTCCAGCAGCAGGAGGTCCACCGGGGTGCGGTCCAGGACACGGCGGGCCTCCGCGCCCGTGTGCGCCTTGCCGACCGCGACGAACCCGGGCACCCGGCCCACGTACATCACATGCGCGTCGGCGGCCACCGGGTCGTCCTCCACGACCAGCACCCTGATCGGCCGGGGATCCGTCATGGCCTGCCGCCTCCCGGCCTCGGGGAGGCACCGGTCCTGGCCGTGTGCAACGGCAACCGCACCTCGAACACCGCTCCGCCCTCGCCGTCCTCGTGGGACTCCGCCACCGTCAATGTGCCCTCGTGGCGGGCCACCGCCTGCCGTACCAGGGCCAGCCCGAGACCCCGGCCGCCGGGCCCGGCCGGCTTCGTCGAGAACCCCCGCTGGAATACCAGGTCGGCGTGGGCGGGGTCGACACCGGGGCCGGTGTCCGTCACCCGCAGGACGAGTTCGGCCCGCGACGCGTACGCCGTCACGGTCACCCGCGCCCCGGCGCTGCCCTGCGCCGCGTCCACCGCGTTGTCGATCAGATTGCCGAGGATGGTCACGAGGTCCCGCCCGGACACGCTGTCCGGGAGCAGGCCGTCGTCCAGGCGGCTGTCCTGCGACACCACCAGTTCCACGCCCCGCTCGTTGGCCTGGGCCGTCTTGCCCAGCAGCAGAGCGGCCAGTACCGGCTCGCTCACCGCCGCGACCACCTGGTCGGTCAGGGCCTGGGCCAGTTCCAGCTCGGCCGTGGCGAAGTCCACCGCCTCCTCGGCCCGGCCCAGCTCGATCAGCGACACCACCGTGTGCAGGCGGTTCGCCGCCTCGTGCGCCTGCGAGCGCAGGGCCTGTGTGAAGCCCCGCTCGGAGTCCAACTCACCCATGAGGGACTGGAGTTCGGTCACATCGCGGAGGGTGACGACCGTACCGCGCCGCTCCCCGCCGGACACCGGGGAGGTGTTCACCACCAGCACCCGGGAGGCCGTCAGATGGACCTCGTCCACCCGGGGCCCGGACGCCAGCAGCGTGCCCGTCAGCGGGGCCGGCAGGCCCAGGTCCGCCACCGAGCGGCCGACCACGTCCTCCTCCTCGCCCACGCCCAGCAGCTCCCGCCCGCCGTCGTTGATCAGCGCCACCCTGTACTGCCCGTCCAGCATCAGCAGGCCCTCGCGCACCGCGTGCAGCGCCGCCTGGTGGTAGTCGTGCATCCGGCTCAGCTCGGTGGCGTTCATGCCGTGGGTGTGCCGGCGCAGCCGGGCGTTGACGACGTACGTGCCGACCGCGCCCAGCAGCAGGACCCCGCCGGCCACTGCGAGCAGGGCCGTGACCTGGTCCTGCACCCGGGCACTGATCGCCTCCACCTTGATCCCGGCGCTGACCAGGCCGATGACGCGGCCGTTCTCCTCCACCGGGGTCACCGCGCGGACGGACGGGCCGAGCGTGCCGGTGTAGGTCTCGGTGAAGGTGTGGCCGTGCCGGGCGGGCCCGATGCGGCCGAGGAAGCGCTTGCCGATCTGCTTCCGGTCGGGGTGGGTCCAGCGGATGCCGTCCGGATTCATGATCGTGACGAAGTCGACGTCCGCGTCCCGCATGACCCGGAGCGCGTACGGCTCCAGCTCGGCCGTCGGGTCGGGGGTGCGGATCGCGGAGCGGACCGAGGGGGCGTCCGCGATCGACCGGGCCACCGCCGTGACCTGGCGGACCGCCGCGTCCTCGGCCTGCCGCTGGTCGCTGACGTAGGTGAACAGCGCGTACCCGGCCACGACCACCGCTATCAGCACGGCCTGCATGGCGAACAGCTGGCCCGCCAGGCTGCGGGGTCGGGGAAGGGCGGGTACGCGCATGTGAGCAGTGTGCCTCTCCGGTCGAGCGTGAACTAAATGAACGGAAGGGTGACCGCCCTCACAGGCCGGGAGATAGTCACGGCATTCCCCGAAACGCCCGGACGTGAGCCGCACGCCGGTTGTTCACCGACGAAGACGTCAAGGAGGGCAGTCGTGGCCGCCAGCACTCCCGATACGGCACCTGCCGCAGCCCGCGTGAAGCGGGACCGGACCCATTACCTGTACATCGCCGTCATCGTGGCGGTCGCTCTCGGTATCGCCGTGGGGCTCATCTGGCCCGATGCCGGGGTCGAGCTCAAGCCGCTGGGCACCGGCTTCGTGAACCTGATCAAGATGATGATCTCGCCGATCATCTTCTGCACCATCGTGCTCGGGATCGGGTCCGTACGGAAGGCCGCCAAGGTCGGTGCCGTCGGCGGCATCGCCCTCGGCTACTTCCTCGTGATGTCGCTCGTCGCGCTCGCCATCGGGCTCGTCGTCGGCAACGTGCTGCACCCGGGTGACGGGCTCCACCTGACCGACGCGCTCAAGCAGACCGGGCATGCCCAGGTCTCCAGCGACGCGCTGCCGCCCGTCGACTTCGTGCTGTCGATCATCCCGACCACGTTCGTCTCCGCCTTCACCGAGGGCCAGGTCCTCCAGACGCTGCTGGTGGCCCTGCTCGCCGGGTTCGCGCTGCAGGCCATGGGGTCGGCCGGGCAGCCGGTGCTGCGCGGCATCGAGCACATCCAGCGGCTCGTCTTCCGCATCCTGTCCATGGTCATGTGGGCCGCGCCGATCGGTGCGTTCGGCGCCATCGCGGCGGTCGTCGGTTCGGCCGGCCTGGACGCGCTGAAGAGCCTGGCCGTCCTGATGCTCGGCTTCTACGTCACCTGCTTCCTGTTCGTCTTCGTCGTGCTCGGCGCGCTGCTGCGGATCGTCGCGGGCCTGAACGTCTTCATGCTGTTCAAGTACCTCGCCCGTGAGTTCCTGCTGATCCTGTCCACCTCCTCCTCGGAGTCCGCGCTGCCGCGGCTGATCGCGAAGATGGAGCACCTCGGTGTCAGCAAGCCGGTCGTCGGCATCACCGTGCCTACCGGGTACTCCTTCAACCTCGACGGCACGATGATCTACATGACCATGGCGTCGCTGTACATCGCCGACGCGCTGGGAACGCCGATGTCCGTCGGGGAGCAGATCCCGCTGCTGCTCTTCCTGCTGCTGGCCTCGAAGGGCGCGGCGGGTGTCAGCGGTGCGGGCCTCGCCACCCTCGCCGGTGGTCTGCAGTCGCACAAGCCCGCGCTGGTCGACGGCGTCGGCCTGATCGTCGGCATCGACCGCTTCATGAGCGAGGCGCGGGCACTGACGAACTTCGCGGGCAACGCGGTCGCCACGGTGCTGGTGGGTACGTGGACCAAGGAGATCGACACGGAGCGGGTGCGGCGGGTGCTGGCCGGTGAGCTGCCGTTCGACGAGACGACGCTGCTGGACGAGGGTCAGGACGCGGTCGCCGAGGCCCCCGAGCCGCGGGAGGAGCAGTTGGCCAAGGCCTGAGCGTCCGCCGGGCCGGGCCGGCGGACGCGGGTCCGCCGCGGCCGGGCGGGCAGACCCCCGCGCCCCTCGCGGGACGCGATGCGCCCTTCCTCTCCGGACGTCCGGCCCCGCCTGAACCCGGGCCGGGCGTCCGGGTGCCGCCGCCGGGCGGTCGAGTCTCCCCCCGTGACTCGGCCGCCCGGCTTCTTCATGTCTCCTCGCTCACCCGGGCCACCAGCGCGGTGGCCGTCGAGGCGGGTACGCCCGCCGCGGTCAGCACGGCGACCGTGGCCGAGCGGCCCGCCTCCCGCGCTGTCAGCAGCCCGTCGTTCACCGCCTCCATCACCGCGAACAGCATCTGCTCGTGCACGTACGCCAGTGCCGGCGCGGGCAGCGGGGAGTGGAACACGCCCTGGTCCAGGCCCTGCTGGAGCAGCTGGACCTTGTCCTCGCGCAGCGGTGCGAGGCGTTCGCGGATGCCCTGGACGGTGACCGTGCGCTGGGCCAGGGCGACCAGCAGCCGGTAGCGGTCGGCGATCTCCCAGATCGCGAGCACCGAGCGGGCCACCGCCTCCGCCGGGTCGGTCACCGCGTCCCGGGCGCGGTCGTCCGCGTCCGCCAGCGTCTCCACGGCCTCGTCCACCAGCGTGCTGATCAGCGCCTCCCGGCTGGGGAAGTGGCCGTACACCGTCCGTCGCACGACGCCCGCGGCGCGCGCGATCTGGTCCATGGAGGCGTCGGGGTCGCGCAGCAGCTCGGCGAGGGCGACGTCGAGGATGCGGCGCCGGTTGGCGTCGGCGCGGCTGGTGTTACCCGTGGTCATGGCCGTCATTCTGCCCTTCCCGACCCGACTTGCACAGTGCTGTGCAGCGTCGTACATTGCACATGGTTGTGCAATTGCACGCCACTGTGCAAATCGTTGAGCGCGACCCGTACACCTCTCGTCGCACATGTGAGGAAGGCGACCCCTGCCATGCGACTCGTCATGACCGAACCGGTCCAGCGGACGGACCGGCCCTACGCCCGGCGCTGGTGGGCGCTGCTGGTGCTCTGCCTGAGCCTGCTGATCATCGTGATGGCGAACACCGCCCTCACGGTCGCGGCGCCCGACATGACGAAGGACCTCGGGCTCTCCAGCGCCGACCTGCAGTGGGTGATCGACGGCTACACCGTCCCCTACGCGGCGCTGATGCTGCTGCTCGGCGCGATCGGCGACAAGTACAGCCGGCGCGGGGCGCTCGTCCTCGGCCTGGCCGTCTTCGGCGGCGGCGCCGTCTTCGGATACCTCGCCGACAGCTCCACCACCGTCATCGCGGCCCGTGCCGTGATGGGCGTCGGCGCGGCACTGATCATGCCGGCGACGCTCTCGCTGCTCGCCGCGACCTTCCCGCGCGCGGAGCGGGCCAAGGCCATCACCCTGTGGACCGCCACCGCCGGGCTCGCCATCGCCACCGGACCGGTGGTCGCCGGCGCCCTGCTGCGCGACCACGGCTGGTCCTCGACCTTCCTGATCAACGTGCCCATCGCGGCGGTCGCGATCGTCGGCGCCTTCGTCCTCGTACCGCCGTCCCGGGCCGGACACCACGACCGCATCGACTACGTCGGCGGCCTGCTGTCGGTGACCTGGACCGGCGCGCTCGTCTACATGATCATCGAGGGTCCGCACTTCGGCTGGGGCGTCAAGGCCGTGAGCGCCGCGGTCGTCGCGGGGGCCGGCCTCGTCGGCTTCGTCCTCTGGGAGCTGCGCCACCCGCGTCCGATCCTGGACGTGCGCCGGTTCGCCCACCGCCGGTTCGCGGGCTCCAACCTCGCCGTCGCCCTGTTCTTCCTCGCCGTCTTCGGCGCCTTCTACTACCTCACCCAGCACCTGCAGTTCGTCCTCGGCTACGACGCCCTGGAGACCGGCGTGCGCATGCTGCCGCTGGCCGGCGCCGTCTTCGCCGGCTCGGCCCTGACCGGCTGGCTCACCCCGCGCGTCGGCATGAAGTGGACCGTCAGCGCGGGCATGGTCGGCGGCACCACCGCCCTCGCCCTGCTGACCCGGGTGGACGCGGGCTCGGCGTACGGCGACCTCGTGGCACCCCTGATCATCCTGGGCCTCGCCATCGGCCTCGCCCTCTCGCCCTGCACCGACGCCATCATGGGCGCGTTCCCCGAGTCGGAACTGGGCGTCGGCGGCGCCGTCAACGACACCTCACTGGAGCTGGGCGGCTCGCTCGGCATCGCCCTCCTCGGCTCGCTGCTCGCGACCTCCTACGGCGACCACCTCACCGACGCCACCGCCGGCGGCAAGCTCCCGGCGAGCGCCCTGGACACCGCGCGGGACTCGGTCGGCGCCGGGTACGCCGTCGCCCAGGGCATCGGCGAGAAGGCGCACCAGCTGGGTGCTCAGGCGGCGCGGACGACGGACCCGCAGCAGGCCGCGCAGCTCGAGCAGCAGGCCACCGAACTCGCCACCGGCGCCCGGCGGATGGCCGACGCGGTCGGCTCCGCCTTCTCCGACGCCGTGGCCCACACGAGCCTGGTCGGCGCGGTGATCCTCGGCATCGGCACGGTCCTGGTGGCCTTCCTGCTGCCGCGCCACGAGGCCGCCGCTCCCGAGGTGGAGGAAGAGGAGAAGCACACGGAGAAGGACACGGAGAAGGGGGCGGAGAGGGAAGCCACGGACAGCGCAGCCCGCTGACCTCTCCCCGCTCCCACGAGCGGCGGTGCGTCGACCGGGGAGGGCCGCACCTCAGGCGGTCGCTCCCAAGGTCTCGGCCACCGCCTTCGGCAGCCACTGCCGTACCTCCCCGAAGACGAAACCGAGCCGCACGGCACGGGAGTTGTCCATGGCGTAGTGCCGGCGGAAGGCGAAGGGGGAGACCTCCGTGCCCTCCGCCACCTCGAACACGGCCTCGTCCGTGCCGAGCCGGGCAGCCACCTCCCCGCACAGCTCCCCGAGGGTCAGCTCGCCGTGCGAGGCCGCGTTGACCGGGCCCGTGAAGTCCTCGCCCGCCACCCAGAAGAGGAAGTCGGCGATCTCCTCGACGTGGATGTAGGTCGCGGGGTGCGCCACGGGCGGTACGGCGATGGGGGTACCGGTGCGGATGCGCTCGGTGTAGTGGGCGAGACGGCCGGTGAAGTCGTCGCCGCCGCCCAGGACATGGGCCACCCGGACGGACGCGTGCGGAAGGTCCGGGGCGGCCGCGAGGACCGCCTCCGCCTGCCGCTTGCCCTCGCCGTAGTGCCGTGCCAGGAACTCCGGATCGTCCCAGGGGAGTTGGGTGTCCACCGTGACCGTGCGCGGGTCCACCGCGCTCTCCGGTACCGGCACCGCGGAGTCCTGGTGCTCGTACACCTCCACCGTCGAGGTCATCACATAGCGCCCGGTGCGGCCCGCGAGGACCCGATGGGCGATCTTTGCCTGGCGCGGGGTGTAGCAGACCTGGTCGACGACGACGTCGAAGGTCCGCCCGCCCAGCGCCTCGGTCAGGGCCCGTTCGTCGTTCCGGTCGGCCGTCGCACGGATCGCTCCCGGCGGTGCGGGAGACGACCCCCGGTTGAGGACCGTGACCCGGTCCCCGGCCGCCAGCAGGCGGGCGATCAGCCGCTTGCCGATATAGCGGTTCCCGCCGATGACCAGTACCTCTCGTGCCTTTGCCATGACCATAATTCTCGGGGCCCGACACCGTGCTCTGAAGGGGGAGAGATGGGAGATACGACCGCCGCACCGAAAGAAAAGCGGCAGCTTCGCGCCGGCACCGGTGAAACGCCGGCGGCCCTCGACGGGGTGGACGGGGAGATCCTGCGGCTGCTGCAGACCGACGGGCGGATCAAGCTCAGCGAGCTGGGCCGGCGGGTGAGCCTGAGCCCGGCGGCCGTCGCCGAGCGGGTACGCCGGCTGGAGGCGGCCGGGGTGGTCGAGGGCTACGCCGCCCAGGTCGCGCCCGGCCGGCTCGGCTACGGCGTCCAGGCCTTCATCCGGGTGAACCCGCACGGCGGCTACACCCTCAAGCACCCGCGGACCCTGGAGCTGCTCGACCGCCCGGAGATCACCGAGGTGCACCACGTGGTCGGCGAGGACTGCTGGATCCTCAAGGTCGCCGTCACCGACACCGCGCACCTGGAGGACATCCTGGAGCGGACCTCGGCACTGGGCCGCACGACGACCTCCATCGTCCTGTCCTCGCCCGTCCGCCACAAGCCGCTGCTGCCGCCCGCCTTGACTTGACGTCGACGTCAACACCTACGGTCGTGGGTATGCGAATCGGCGAGCTGGCCGCTCGGGCCGGGACCACCACCCGCACCCTGCGCTACTACGAGGCACGGGGACTGCTGCCCGCCCGGCGCGACGACAAGGGGCACCGCACGTACGACGAGAGCGACCTGCGGCTGCTGCGGCAGATCCGGATGCTGCAGGACTTCGGGTTCGATCTGGAGGAGACGCGGCCGTTCGTGGAGTGCCTGCGCGCCGGACACCCGGCGGGCGACTCCTGCCCGGCCTCGCTCGTGGTCTACCGCCGCAAGCTGGACGAGCTGGACGCGCTCATCGGGCAGCTGACGGCGGTGCGGGAGACGGTCGCGGGGCAGCTGGAGCGGGCCGAGCGGGCCAGGGACGAGCTGGCCGCCGAGGCGCTGGTTCCGGGAGGTCCGGAACCCGTGTGCGAGCTGGGAGGGCTGACGCGGTGAGCTTGGTGAGCGGATTGGCCGAGGTGACGGAGGACACCTTCGAGACGGAGGTGCTCGGCGCCGACCTGCCGGTGCTGGTGCAGTTCACGGCCGACTGGTGCGGGCCGTGCCGGCAGCTGGCACCGGTGCTGAAGGACATCGCGGCCCAGGAGGGCGGCCGGCTGAAGATCGTCCAGCTGGACGTCGACCGGAATCCGGGGACGACGGTCGCCTACGGCGTGCTGTCCACCCCGACCCTCATGGTGTTCCGGGACGGTGAGCCGGTGCGTTCGATGGTGGGGGCGCGGCCCAAGCGGCGGCTGCTGGAGGAGCTGGCGGACGTGCTGTAGAACAAGGGTCCGCCCACGAGAAAATCCCCTGAGCAATTGCGCTCGGGGGATTTCTGTGCGTATATTCAGTGGTTCGCGTCTTCCATTACCGAAGGCGCGGGGAAGTTCACTGAGCAGAGTATATCCGGGCGGGAGCGGAATTGTCAAACACCGACTTTCCAGATGATGAATTGCGGCACGAACAGGAATTCATCGACGGACTCTACGCGCGCGTGGACGTGCTGCGTGGCGCGACCGAGACCTCGGTCGCGGACGCGCTCGCCCAGGGCGACAAGCCCATGCAGGCGCGGCTGGAGCGGGACATCCTGGTCGCCGAGCGCTCGGGCCTGCTCGCCGCGCTGAACGCCGTCGACGGCTCGCTCTGCTTCGGCCGGATCGACCTCTCCGACGGCGTCACCCACCACATCGGCCGGATCGGGCTGCGCGAGGACGACATCGAGCGCACGCCGGTCCTCATCGACTGGCGGGCCGATGTCGCCCGGCCCTTCTACCTGGCCACCGGCCACACCCCGATGGGCCTGCGCCGCCGCCGGCACATCGCCACCGAGGGCCGGACCGTGACCTCCCTGCACGACGAGATCCTCGACCTCGGCGACGCCACCCGCACCGGCCACGAGGACCCCAGCGGCGACGCCGTGCTGCTGGCCGCGCTGAACTCGGCGCGCACCGGCCGGATGAGCGACATCGTGCAGACCATCCAGGCCGAGCAGGACGAGATCATCCGGGCTCCCCACCGCGGCGTCCTGGTCGTGGAGGGCGGCCCCGGCACCGGCAAGACCGCGGTGGCCCTGCACCGGGCGGCCTATCTGCTGTACGAGCACCGGGAACTGCTGGCGCGCCGGGCGGTGCTCATCGTCGGCCCGAACCCGGCCTTCCTCGGTTACATCGGCCAGGTGCTGCCCTCCCTCGGCGAGACCGGGGTGCTGCTGGCCACGGTCGGCGAGCTGTTCCCCGGCGTGAAGGCCACCGCCACCGACACACCCGAGGCGGCCGCCGTGAAGGGCCGCACCGCCATGGCCGACGTGCTCGCCGCCGTCGTACGCGACCGGCAGACCCTGCCCGACCCGGTCATCGCGATCGAGCACGACCGCGAGGTGCTGATGCTGGACGACGGCCTGGTGGGCGTCGCCCGGGAACGCACCCGCGCGGCCAAGCTGCCGCACAACGTGGCCCGCGAGCACTTCGAGGGGCACATCCTCAACACGCTCACCGAGCTGTACGCCGAGCGTGTGGGCACCGACCCGTACGACGGCAGCAGCCTGCTCGACGCCTCCGACATCACCCAGATCCGCGACGAGATCGCCGAGAACCCCGAGGTCTGGTCCGCCATCGACCAGCTGTGGCCCCGCATCACGCCGCAGCGGCTGCTCGCCGACTTCCTCGCGGAGCCGGACGGCTACCTGCCCGAGGCGGACGCCGACGCGATCCGCCGCCCGGTGACCCGCGCCTGGACCGTCGCCGACGTGCCCCTCCTGGACGAGGCGGCCGAACTCCTCGGTGAGGACGACCGGGTGGCGCGGGCCCGCGCGGAACGCGAGCGCGAGACCCAGGTCGCCTACGCCCAGGGCGTCCTGGACGTCTCGTACGCCTCCCGCACCTACGAGTTCGAGGACAAGGAGGACAGCGATCCCGAGGCCTCGGAGGTGCTGTCGGCGCACGACATCATCGACGCCGAGCGGTTCGCCGAGCGGCACGAGGAGGCGGACCACCGCAGCGCCGCCGAGCGGGCCGCCGCCGACCGCACCTGGGCGTTCGGGCACATCATCGTGGACGAGGCGCAGGAGCTGTCACCGATGGCCTGGCGACTGCTCATGCGGCGCAGCCCCACCCGCTCGATGACACTGGTCGGCGACCCCGCGCAGACCGCCGAGGCGGCCGGCGTCGGCTCCTGGGCGGACATTCTCGCCCCGTACGTCGAGGACCGCTGGGAGCACACCCGCCTGGGCGTCAACTACCGCACCCCGTCCGAGATCATGGACCTGGCCGCGGCCGTGGTCCGCGCCGAGCACCCGGACTTCGAACCGCCCAGCTCCGTCCGCTCCACCGGCGCACACCCCTGGGTGCGGCAGGTCGTCGACGACCTGCCCGGCACGGTCGCCAAGGCGGTCGCCGAACTCACCCCCGCCGAGGGCCGGCTGGCGGTCATCGCCCCGCGCGAGCTGCACCGCTCCCTGGCCGCCCGCCTGGACGGCGTCACGGCCGGCGCGGAACCCGACCTGACGCGGCCGGTCGTCCTGCTCGATCCTCGGCAGTCCAAGGGCCTGGAGTTCGACTCCGTCCTGGTGGTCGAGCTAGGTGCCTACGGCACGAGCGACCTGTACGTGGCCCTGACCCGGGCCACCCAGCGGCTCGGCGTGCTGTACACGGGCGAGCTCCCGAAGGCGCTCGCCACGGGCGTCACGGCGCCGTAGCGGACGGGGCGGGGCTTCCACCGGCCGTCGGTGAGGCCGACGGCGGTGGGGAGCCCGGGTGCAGCGTGGCCGACAGCGGGGCCAGATCCGCGCACAGCGCGGCCGGGAACCGGGGAACCTCGCGCCGGACTGCCTCGCAGCCTCCGGCGGCACTCTCGAAGACCGGTTCCCAGCCGGAGCGTTCCGCCCGGAAGAACCAACGGTCGCCCAGCCGGGAGGAGCAGGCGGGGTTCTTGTCGTCGGAGTCGCAGGCCGGGCCGGTGCGCCAGGAGAAGTCCAGGACCAGCCACGTGCCGTCGCAGTGCTCGGCGTCCCGGTAGGTGTGCTCCGGCGCGCCGGCCGCGATCAGCGCCTGGTCGTAGGAGGCGGGGGTGCAGCCGACGGCCGGCGGACGGCAGCCGAGGCGCCCGCACATCCGCAGGGCGGGCGGCTTCGCGCCGTCAGCGGTGAAGACCGTGTGGTTGTCGACCACCAGCTCCCG
This sequence comes from Streptomyces sp. NPDC048521, assembly GCF_043199855.1. Taxonomy (NCBI): domain Bacteria; kingdom Bacillati; phylum Actinomycetota; class Actinomycetes; order Kitasatosporales; family Streptomycetaceae; genus Streptomyces; species Streptomyces sp. NPDC048521. The sequence continues at coordinate 122,182 of NZ_JBICWR010000003.1, read as the reverse complement.
CTCGCCCAGCGGCTCGGGCAGCCGTACCCGGGCCGTGGCCGTCGTCTCCTCGACGCACCCGGAACGCCGGTCGCCGGACGGAGAGGTGAAGGTGATCTGCACGTGTACGGTGCCCGGCACGGCGCCGTACTCGGCGTCGGTGTCGACCGCCTTGAGGTCCCGCACACAGGGGTGGTCACCACTGGGCACGTCCGCGTCGATGCTCAGCGTGCGGTGGTCGGCGCCGATCCGGGCGGCGGTGACCCGGGAGGGCTCCGCGAGCGTCCACGGGATCGGCCCGGTCGCCGTGGGAGACGCTCCCGCGCCCCGCCCTGCCACCTGGGTGCCGCAGCCGCTCAGCAGGAGGACGACCACGGCACACCACAGGGCGGCCGGTGCTCTGTACTGCCGCACGTACCTCAGTCCCCCCGCGGTACATCGAAGATGTGCGGCCACTATAAGACGCGCACGACCCGGTCAGGCCGGACGCAGCCACACCGTCGCCAGCGGGGGCAGGGTCAGCCGGATGCTCGCCGGGCGGCCGTGCCAGGGCTGCGGCTCGGGTTTGACGACATCCGGATGGGTGACGTCGCTGCCGCCGTAGCGGGCCGCGTCGGTGTTCAGGACCTCCACCCAGGCCGGGGTGTCGTCAGGGACCCCGAGCCGGTAGTCGTGGCGGACCACCGGGGCCAGGTGGGAGACGGCGAGCAGCGGGGTGCCGTCGGCGTCGAGGCGCAGGAACGCGAAGACGTTGTCGTCCGCCGCGTCCCCGGTGATCCACTGGAAGCCTGCCGGATCGGTGTCCCGCTGCCACAACGCCGGGGTCGCGCGGTACAGCGCGTTCAGGTCCCGTACGAGATCCCGCACGCCCCGGTGATCGGCCTCGGCGCCGTAGGACGGGTCGAGCAGCCACCAGTCGGGGCCGTGCGCCTCGGACCACTCGGCGCCCTGGGCGAACTCCTGCCCCATGAACAGGAGCTGCTTGCCCGGGTGGGCCCACATGAAGCCGAGGTAGGCGCGGTGGTTGGCGCGCTGCTGCCACCAGTCGCCCGGCATCTTCGACACCAGGGACCGCTTGCCGTGGACCACCTCGTCGTGGGAGATGGGCAGGACGTAGTTCTCGCTGTAGGCGTAGACCATCGAGAACGACATCTCGTGGTGGTGGTGCCTGCGGTGCACGGGATCGTGGGACATGTACTGCAGGGAGTCGTGCATCCAGCCCATGTTCCACTTCAGGCCGAAACCGAGGCCGCCGAAGCCGCTGGGGCCCTTGTGGTGGGTGGGCCGGGTGACGCCGTCCCAGGCCGTGGACTCCTCGGCGACGGTCACCACGCCGGGGCAGCGCCGGTAGACGGTGGCGTTCATCTCCTGCAGGAAGGCGACCGCGTCCAGGTTCTCCCGGCCGCCGTGCTCGTTCGGCGTCCACTGGCCCGGCTCGCGCGAGTAGTCCAGGTACAGCATCGAGGCGACCGCGTCCACCCGCAGGCCGTCGATGTGGAACTCCTCGCACCAGTACACCGCGTTCGCCACCAGGAAGTTGCGGACCTCGCGGCGGCCGAAGTCGAACTCCAGCGTGCCCCAGTCGGGATGGGCGGCCCGCAACGGATCGTGGTGCTCGTACAGCGGCCGTCCGTCGAACTCGGCCAGCGCCCACTCGTCGCGGGGGAAGTGGGCCGGCACCCAGTCCATCAGCACGCCGATGCCGGCCTGGTGCAGCCGGTCCACCAGGTACTTGAAGTCGTCGGGGGTGCCCAGGCGAGCCGTCGGGGCGTAGAAGCCGGTGACCTGGTAGCCCCAGGAACCGCCGAAGGGGTGCTCGGCGACCGGCATCAGCTCCACGTGCGTGAAGCCCATGTCCGTGACGTAGGCGGTGAGCTGGTCGGCCAGTTGGCGGTACGTGAGGCCGGGTCGCCAGGAGGGGAGATGGACCTCGTAGACGGAGAACGCGGACGCGTGGACCGGGGTGTTCCCGCGCCGGGCCATCCACTCCGCGTCGCCCCACTCGTGATGCGAGACGTGCACGATCGAGGACGTGGCGGGCGGGGTCTCGGTGCGGCGGGCCAGCGGGTCGGCGCGCAGGGTGCGGGAGCCGTCCGGGCGGGTGATCTCGAACTTGTACAGCTCGCCCTCGCCGATGCCCGGCACGAACAGCTCCCAGACGCCGGTGGAGCCGAGCGAGCGCATCGGGAAGCCGGTGCCGTCCCAGAAGCTGAAGGTGCCGGTGACCCGGACGCCCCGCGCGTTCGGCGCCCACACCGCGAACCGGGTGCCGGACACGCCCTGGTGCGTCGTGACGTGCGCGCCGAGCGCCTGCCACAGCTGCTCGTGCCGGCCCTCGCCGAGCAGGTGCAGGTCCAGTTCGCCGAGCGTGGGCAGGAAGCAGTAGGCGTCCTCGGTCTCGTGGACGGTGCCGTCGTACGTCACGAGCAGCCGGTAGGCCGGGATCTCGGTCAGCGGCAGGAGTCCGGAGAAGAAGCCGTCGCCGTCGTCGTGCAGTTCCGCGCGCAGCTCGCCGGAGACCACGGTGACCGCCCGCGCGTAGGGGCGGAAGGCGCGGAAGGCGACACCGCCGGGAACCGGGTGGGCGCCGAGGACGGCGTGCGGGTCGTGGTGGGTGCCGTGCAGCAGCCGCTCGCGGTCGCCGGCGTCGACGGCGGGGGAGACGGCGACCTCCAGCGCGGGCGGCGCCGACTGCGCGGGCACCTGCGCGACCGGCGTCTTCCCCGCCTTCTTCACCGCGCCCTTCTTCTCCGGACCCTTCTTCTCGGTCTTGGTCTTGCCGGACTTGTTCTTCGAGGTGGCTGACTTCTTGGACGTCACGAGCGAGTCTCCCGGGCGAGGATCAGGTCGGTTCGGACGTGGCGAGGCGACGGACCGCCGACAGCGGCACGGGGAGCCAGTCGGGTCGGTGCCGGGCCTCGTAGACGACCTCGTAGACCGCCTTGTCGGTCTCGTAGGCCCGCAGCAGCACCGGATCGGTGCGCGGGTCGCGGCCGGCCACCTCCGCGTACCCGGAGCAGTAGGCGGCCCGGCAGGTGCGCGCCCAGTCCGGGGCGGGCGGAGTCGCCGAGTGGGCCGCGTAGTCGAAGGAGCGCAGCATGCCCGCGATGTCCCGCACCGGCGGCTGCGCCATGCGCCGCTCGGCCAGCGGCCGGGCCGGCTCGCCCTCGAAGTCGATCAGCGACCACTCACCGGACGGCGAGCGCAGGCACTGACCGAGGTGCAGATCGCCGTGGACGCGCTGGGCGGTCCAGGTACGGCCCTCCGCCGCGAGGTCGGCCAGCGCCTGGTAGGCCGACCGCAGCCCGCGCTCGTACGGCCGCAGCGCCGGCACCGCCTGCACGGCCGCCGCCAGCCGCTCGGTCATGCCGTCGACCAGTTGCTGCAGCTGGGCGTGGCCGAGCGTGACCGTCGGCAGGGCATGGGCGAGCGCGGTGTGCACCTCGGCCGTGGCCCGGCCCAGCGCCCGCGCCTCGGCGACGAAGTCCTCCCCCTTGGCCAGCTCGCGCAGCGCCAGCTCCCAGCCGTCGGTGGCCCCGCTGACGTAGGGCTGGAGCACGGCCAGGACGTACGAGCCGTCGGGGTCACCGTCCAGCTCGGCATGGAGCCACGCCGTCGGCGCGGGTACCCGGGGGCAGCCTTCGCGGGCCAGGGCCAGGGGTATCTCCAGGTCGGGATTGACGCCGGGGACCACCCGGCGCAACAGCTTCAGAATGAACGTATCGCCATAGACCACCGACGAGTTGGACTGCTCGGCGGTCATCAGCCGGGCCACGAGCCCCTCCCGGATCTCCTGGCGCGTGTCCCGCTCGAAACACAGCCCGCCGACGCGGGCCTGGGTGCGCAGGGCCTCCAGGAGCACTTCGGCGGGCCGGGGGTCGTGCAGGGCGTCGTACACCGTGCGGCCGGCGAGCGGGCCGTCCTCCACGTGTCCGATCAGCGCGGGCGCCAGCCGGGGCGGCAGCGCCTCGCGCACGCCTATCAGGAGCTGGTAACAGTCGCCGGGGTGCGGCGGTGCGCCCAGCGCGGACGGCTGGTGGACGCGCAGCAGCAGGTGGTACAGGCCCAGCCGGCCGTCCGGGGGCAGCAGTTCGGTGGCGGCCACGGGGGTGAACCCGGTGACCGGGCGCCCCTTGCCCGCGAACCAGCGCTGCCGTGGCAGCCATGTGCGCAGCGGGGGTTCGAGCGAGGCCAGGAGGTGACTCGTGGGACTGGTGGTGCCAGAGGAGGAGCTGCCGAAGGGGGTGACCGTTTCCGCCATGGGCGTCACGTCCTTTCCCCGGGGTCGTCGGGGTGTTACTGATGCGTGCCCCGGGTGGGGCGGTGGAAACGCCCCACCGCCCCACCCGGCCGGACTACGCGGCGTCCCGGCGCAGCCGGAACCAGTAGAAGCCGTGGCCCGCGAGGGTGAGCAGGTACGGCAGTTCGCCGATCGCCGGGAAGCGGACCCCGCCGAACAGCTCGACGGGGTGCCGCCCGCCGAACCGGCTCAGGTCCAGCTCCGTGGGCTGCGCGAAGCGGGAGAAGTTGTGGACGCACAGCACGAGGTCGTCCTCGTACTCGCGCAGGAAGGCGATCACCGCCGGGTTCGACGACGGGAGTTCGGTGTAGGACCCCAGTCCGAAAGCGGGATTCTGCTTGCGGATCTCGATCATGCGGCGCGTCCAGTGCAGCAGGCTGGACGGGGAGGACATGGAGGCTTCCACGTTGGTGACCTGGTAGCCGTAGACCGGGTCCATGATCGTGGGGAGGAAGAGGCGTCCCGGGTCACAGGACGAGAAGCCCGCGTTGCGGTCGGGGGTCCACTGCATCGGGGTGCGGACGGCGTCGCGGTCGCCGAGCCAGATGTTGTCGCCCATGCCGATCTCGTCGCCGTAGTAGAGGATCGGCGAGCCGGGCAGGGAGAGCAGCAGGGCGGTGAACAGCTCGATCTGGTTGCGGTCGTTGTCGAGCAGGGGCGCGAGGCGGCGGCGGATGCCGATGTTGGCGCGCATCCGTGGGTCCTTGGCGTACTCGGCCCACATGTAGTCGCGTTCCTCGTCGGTGACCATCTCGAGGGTCAGCTCGTCGTGGTTGCGCAGGAAGATGCCCCACTGGCAGCCGGAGGGGATGGCCGGCGTCTTGGCGAGGATCTCGGAGACGGGGTAGCGCGATTCACGCCGTACGGCCATGAAGATCCGTGGCATGACGGGGAAGTGGAAGGCCATGTGGCACTCGTCGCCGCCGGAGGCGTAGTCGCCGAAGTAGTCGACGACGTCCTCGGGCCACTGGTTGGCCTCCGCCAGCAGCACCTTGTCGGGGTACTGGGCGTCGATCTCCTTGCGGACCCGCCTGAGGAACTCGTGGGTGGCCGGCAGGTTCTCGCAGTTGGTGCCCTCCTCCTGGTACAGGTACGGCACCGCGTCCAGCCGGAACCCGTCGATACCGAGATCCAGCCAGAACTTCAGCGCGGAGATCATCTCCTCCTGCACGGCCGGGTTCTCGTAGTTCAGATCCGGCTGGTGCGAGAAGAAGCGATGCCAGTAGTACTGCTTGCGTACCGGGTCGTACGTCCAGTTGGAGGCCTCGGTGTCGACGAAGATGATGCGAGCGTCCTGGAACTGCTTGTCGTCGTCGGCCCAGACGTAGTAGTCCCCGTACGGACCGTCCGGGTCGCGCCTCGACTCCTGGAACCACGGGTGCTGGTCGCTGGTGTGGTTCATGACGAAGTCGATGATCACGCGCATGCCGCGCTGGTGGGCGGCGTCCACGAACTCCACGAAGTCGGCGAGGTCACCGAACTCGGGCAGTACGGCGGTGTAGTCGGAGACGTCGTAACCGCCGTCCCGCAACGGGGATTTGAAGAACGGCGGCAGCCACAGGCAGTCCACGCCGAGCCATTGCAGATAGTCGAGCTTGGCGGTCAGGCCCTTCAGGTCGCCGACGCCGTCGCCGTTGCTGTCCTGGAAGGAGCGGACGAGGACCTCGTAGAAGACGGCGCGCTTGAACCACTCCGGATCCCGGTCCTTGGCGGGAGTGTCCTCGAAGGTGTCCTGAACGGGCTCATTGACGATCATAGTGTGGGTGACCCTCCGATCTGCGGGTTGGACGGTCGCAGGACGGTGAAGACATGCGCGGGCCTATGACCCGGTTCGAGGCGCACATAGTTGGCCCTGCCCCAGTAGTAGGTCTCGCCGGTGAGCTCGTCGCGCACCGGCACGGACTCGTGCCAGTCCAGGCCGAGTTGCGGCATGTCCAACGAGACCGTGGCCTCCTGGGTGTGGTGGGGGTCGAGGTTGGCGACGACGAGAACCGCGTTCGATCCGCTCCGCTTCGAGTAGGCGATCACCGCCTCCTGGTCGGCGTGGTGGAAGTGGATATCGCGCAGCTGCCGTAGAGCCGGGCTGCGCCGCCTGATGTCGTTGAGCCGGGTGATGAGCGGCGCGATGGTCCGCCCCTCGCGTTCCGCGGCCGCCCAGTCCCGTGGCTTGAGCTGGTACTTCTCCGAGTCCAGGTACTCCTCGCCGCCCTCCTTGAGCGGGGTGTTCTCGCACAGCTCGTAGCCGCTGTAGATGCCCCAGGCGGGGGAGAGGGTCGCGGCGAGCACGGCCCGTACCTCGAAGGCCGGCCGGCCCCCCTGCTGCAGGTAGGCGTGCAGGATGTCGGGGGTGTTGGCGAAGAAGTTCGGCCGCATGTAGGCCGCCGCCTCACCCGACAGCTCCGTCAGGTACTCCGTCAGCTCTTCCTTGGTGTTGCGCCAGGTGAAGTACGTGTACGACTGCTGGAAGCCGATCTGCGCGAGGGTGTGCATCATCGCCGGGCGGGTGAACGCCTCGGCCAGGAAGACCACATCGGGGTCGGACGCGTTGATCTCGCCGATGACCCGTTCCCAGAAGACGACCGGCTTGGTGTGCGGGTTGTCGACGCGGAAGATCCGCACCCCGTGGTCCATCCAGTGCCGCAGGACGCGTACGGTCTCGTCGACCAGGCCGTCCATGTCCGCGTCGAAGGCGATGGGGTAGATGTCCTGGTACTTCTTCGGCGGGTTCTCGGCGTAGGCGATCGTGCCGTCGGGGCGGTGGTGGAACCACTCGGGATGCTTGTCCACCCACGGGTGGTCGGGGGAGCACTGCAACGCGAAGTCGAGCGCGATCTCCAGGCCCAGTTCACGGGCGCGGGAGACGAAGTGGTCGAAGTCCTCGATCGTGCCGAGATCCGGGTGGACGGCGTCATGACCGCCCTCCGGCGACCCGATCGCCCAGGGCACGCCGACGTCCTCCGGCCCGGCGGTGAGGGTGTTGTTGCGGCCCTTCCGGAACGTGGTGCCGATCGGGTGGATCGGGGGCAGGTAGACGACGTCGAAGCCCATGTCCGCGATCGGCTTCAGCCGGCGCGCCGCGGTGCGGAAGGTGCCGTGCGGGTGCTCCGCAGTGCCCTCCGAGCGGGGGAAGAACTCGTACCAGGAGCCGTACAGGGCGCGTTCCCGCTCGACCAGCAGCGGCATCGGGTCGGACTCGGTGACCAGTTCCCGCAGCGGATACCGGGCGAGGACCGCTTCCACCTCCGGGGCCAGGGCCGCCGCGAGGCGCCAGGCGACGGGCCGGTCCTCGTCGCGCAGGGCCGCCGCCGCGTCCAGCACGACCGACCGCTGCCCCTCCGGGACCCCGGCGGCCGCACGCTCGTGCAGCAGCGCGCCCTCCGTGAGGACCAGGCCGGTGTCGATGCCCGCCGGTATCTTGATCCGGGCGTGGTGCCGCCAGGTGGCGAGCGGGTCGGACCAGGCCTGAACCGTGTAGGTCCAGCGGCCGGGTTCACCCGCGGTGACGGTGGCGCCCCAGCGGTCGGTGCCCGGGGCGAGTTCCCGCATCGGCGTCCAGGGGCCGGGGCGGCCCGCCGGGTCCCGCAGTACCACGTTCGCCGCGACGGCGTCATGCCCCTCCCGGAACACGGTGGCGGACACCTCGAACGACTCACCGGTCACCGCTTTGGCGGGCCTGCGCCCGTGCTGGACCACGGGACGTACGTCGAGGACGGGGATGCGGCCGAGCGCGGTGGACGTGCCCGGGGACGACCGTTCCCCGGAGGCGGGCGGGCCGGGAACGCCGGCGGCGGGCTTCCCGGTTTTCCTGCCCTTGGTCTGCTGTGCCGTTGCCTTGGCCTTGCTGTCGGTCGGAGGTGCTGACGAGTGGTGCGTGGCGGGCATGACCGCTCCTGTCCGCGTCAACGTGGGTGTGGGCGGATGGCTATGGGGAGGTGGGTCCTGCGGAGGTGCTGGGCTACGCCTGTGGAGTGTGTACCGGAGGAGCCTTCCCACCCCGCTCGGGTGGGCAATCCGGCACTTTGTTAACTACTCACGCGTACGTCCACACACAAGACCGGCCTCTTTCTCCGAGTGCCCGGGGACTCGGCCTTGACGCCCCGACACCCCCACCCGGGAGGTCCCCACCGACGCCCGGGTAACCACTACCGTCGAAGGTGACGACGAGACGTACAGCGCCGTGCGTCTCACCCCGCAACGCGTCGAGGTGGCATGTGAAGGCGATCCGTCGGTTCACCGTCCGTCCCGTTCTCCCCGCCCCCCTCCGGCCGCTGAGCGACCTGGCGCGGAATCTGCGCTGGTCCTGGCATGCGGAAACCCGCGACCTGTTCCAGTCCGTCGATCCCGAGGCCTGGGCCGCCGCCGCGGGCGACCCGGTGCGGCTGCTGGGCACCGTGCGCCCGGCGCGGCTCGCCGAGCTGGCCGGAGACCGCCGGTTCCGGCGCCGGCTGACCGCGGTCGCCGACGACCTCGACGACTATCTGACCGGCGACCGCTGGTACCAGGCACAGGCCGAGGGCCTGCCCGCCGCCGTCGCCTACTTCTCCCCGGAGTTCGGCATCACGGCCGCGCTGCCCCAGTACTCCGGCGGCCTCGGCATCCTCGCCGGCGACCATCTGAAGGCGGCCAGTGATCTGGGCGTGCCGCTCATCGGAGTGGGGCTGCTGTACCGGCACGGGTACTTCCGGCAGAGCCTGTCCCGCGACGGCTGGCAGCAGGAGCACTACCCGGTGCTCGACCCCAACGAGCTGCCGGTCACCCAGCTGAAGGACACCGACGGTTCCCCGGCGCGGGTCTCCCTCGCCCTGCCCGGCGGCAAGGCGCTGCACGCCCGCATCTGGCTGGCGCAGGTGGGCCGGGTGCCGCTGCTGATGCTCGACTCGGACGTGGAGGAGAACGACCTCGGTGAACGCGGGGTCACCGACCGGCTCTACGGCGGCGGCAGCGAGCACCGGCTGCTGCAGGAGATGCTGCTCGGCATAGGGGGTGTCCGGGCGGTGCGGACGTACTGCCGGCTCACCGGGCACCCGGAACCGGAGGTGTTCCACACCAACGAGGGCCACGCGGGCTTCCTCGGGCTCGAGCGGATCGCCGAACTGTGCGCGGACGGACTGGACTTCGATTCGGCGCTGGAGGCCGTGCGGGGCGGGACGGTGTTCACCACGCACACCCCGGTCCCGGCCGGCATCGACCGCTTCGACCGGGAGCTGGTCGCCCGGCACTTCGGGGCCGACGCCGAACTCCCGGGCATCGACGTGCAGCGCATCCTGGCGCTGGGCATGGAGACGTACCCGGGCGGCGAGCCGAACCTGTTCAACATGGCCGTGATGGGGCTCAGGCTGGCCCAGCGCGCCAACGGGGTGTCGCTGCTGCACGGACGGGTCAGCCGGGAGATGTTCGCCGGACTGTGGCCGGGATTCGACGCCGAGGAGGTGCCGATCACCTCCGTGACCAACGGGGTGCACGCGCCGACCTGGGTGGCGCCGGAGGTGCTGCGGCTCGGCGCCCGGCAGCTCGGTGCCCAGCGGGCCGAGGACGCGCTGACCGTCGGCGGCACCGACCGCTGGGACTCGGTCGCGGACATCCCGGACCAGGAGATCTGGGAGCTGCGCCGCACCCTGCGCGAGCAGCTGGTGCTGGAGGTGCGGGAGCGGCTGCGCGCCTCGTGGCGGCAACGCGGCGCCGGTGACGCCGAGTTGGGGTGGATCGACGGGGTCCTCGATCCGGACGTCCTGACGATCGGGTTCGCCCGGCGGGTGCCGTCGTACAAGCGGCTGACGCTGATGCTGCGGGACCGGGACCGGCTCATGGAGCTGCTGCTGCATCCGGAGAGGCCGCTGCAGATCGTCGTCGCGGGGAAGGCGCATCCGGCGGACGACTCAGGCAAGCGCCTCGTCCAGGAGCTGGTGCGCTTCGCGGACGATCCGCGGGTACGGCACCGGATCGTCTTCCTGCCGGACTACGGCATGGGGATGGCGCAGAAGCTCTACCCGGGCTGCGACGTCTGGCTGAACAACCCCCTGCGCCCGCTGGAGGCGTGCGGCACCTCCGGCATGAAGGCGGCCCTCAACGGCTGCCTCAACCTCTCGGTGCTGGACGGCTGGTGGGACGAGTGGTTCCGGCCCGACTTCGGCTGGGCCGTCCCCACCGCGGACGGCGCGGGCACCGACCCCGACCGCCGGGACGACATCGAGGCGGCGGCCCTGTACGACCTGCTGGAGCAGCGGGTGACCCCGCGCTTCTACGAGCGCGGGCGGGGCGGACTGCCCGACCGGTGGATCCAGATGGTCCGGCAGACCCTCACCCTGCTCGGGCCGAAGGTGCTGGCCGGACGCATGGTCCGGGAGTACGTCGAACGGCTCTACGCGCCGGCCGCCCAGGCCCACCGCGCGCTGACCCCGGACACCGCCCGGGACCTGGCCGAGTGGAAGGCCCGGGTGCGGGGCGCCTGGCACGGGGTGACCGTCGACCATGTGGAGACGACCGCGACGACGGCCACCGCGGAACTGGGCACGACCGTGGCGCTGCGGGTCCGGGTGGGGCTCGGCGAGCTGGGTGTCGACGATGTGGAGGTGCAGGCGGTGTCCGGGCGGGTGGACGCGGAGGACCGCATCACGGACGCCACGATCGTCCCGCTGAAGCCGGCCGCCGCCCCCGACCTGGAGGGCCGCCTCGTGTACGAGGGCCCGCTCTCCCTGGACCGCACCGGCCCGTACGGCTACACCGTCCGCATCCTCCCCACCCACCGCCTCCTCGCCTCGGGCGCGGAACTGGGCCTGGTGGCGGTGCCGTCGGAGGAGGTGGTGGACGGGGCGGGGGTGCTGCTGAGGTGAGCCGGCACCTTCGGCTCACAGCACGTGCGACCCCGTGGAGGGAGTCTTCTTCAGAGCTTCGATGAAGGACGCGAAGGATCCGGCCGGGAAGGTGAGGATGCCGACGGCCGGGTCCTTGGAGTCGCGGACGGCTATGTGGGTGGGGCGGGTGGCGATCTCTACGCAGGAGTCTCCGTCGCCGGGCCCGGAGTAGGACGACTTCCGCCAGTTGTCGAAGGTATCCATGGAGTGCCTCACAGCTCTTTCGCCAGCCTGTGGATGAAGTTGCGCGAGCGCTCGGGATCGAGCGACACGGCCTCCACTTTATGGAAGAGCGTTCGAAAGGCTCCGAGCTGGGCTTCTGAGTCGATGAAAGCCGCACCATGAGGACCATCACGTACGACCGTGTCCAACTTCGGTACAGCGCCTCCCGCATATGTCATGGCGCTCGCCGCGCCGGCGAACCCCTCCAGACGGAAGGGGATGACGCGTACGGTGACGTGCCCTGCTTCGGCGCGTTCCAGGATGTGCGCGAGCTGGGCCCGCGAGGAGGTGCGGTCGCTCACCATGATGCGCAGCGCGGCTTCGTGGATGATCGCCTCGTAGGGCGTACCTGCGACGGCCGCCTTGCGTTGCATCCGGTGACGAACGCGCAACTCAAGCTCGTCAGCCGGGAGGTCCGGCACCCTGTAGGAGAAGACGGCACGCGCGTAGTCCTCCGTCTGAAGGGGGCCCGGGACGAAGAGGAACTGGACCTCTCGCAGGACGGCGGCGTGATGTTCGAGTTCGGCGAGGTCGAGGAACGGCTTCGGCAGTAGCCATCGGTACTCCTCCCACCAGCCGTGCGTCCGGTCCGTCGCCATGGCCACCAAGGCTGAGATCAACTCCTCGTCGGTGCACATGTAGTGAGCTGCGAGGCTGCGCAGCCTCGCCTCGCTCACGCCCGACAGCCCGGACTCGATCTGACTGATCTGGACGGAACTCACGCCGAGCAACTCTGCTGCTGCGCGGGCCTTGAGGCCTGCCGCGTCGCGAAGTCGGCGCAGTTCGGTACCCAGGCGCATCTGGCGTGCGGTCGGTTCGCGCCTCAAGCCCATCAACTGCTCCTCGGTCCAACGCGCCTACGTGGGTGACTCGTTCAGGGGGCAGATTACGCGATCTGATTGCTCGGTCTGCAAATAAAGGTCTACTGTCAGTGACGCAATGAACGCGCACCGGAAGTGCACCGCTCCGTCCTGCCGTGACGGCTGCGACAGTGCCACCGCGCGCCAAATCTCTTGCTGACCACCGGAGTTGATGACGCATGCCCGAAAGCGATTTCTGGGACTACACCCTCTACATCCCCAACGACCTCAGAGCCGTCACCGTCTGCCGCCGCACCCTGCGCCTGATCCTCACCCTGCACGGCCTGATCGGCCTGGTGGACACGGCGGAGCTGCTGGCGACGGAGCTGGTCTCCAATGCCGTACGGCACACGAAGGGGCCGGCCGCACTGAGGGTTCGCCGAACCCCGCAGGGGGTGGTGTGGATCGGGGCGTGGGACACGGACCCCGAGCCGCCCCCTCCGCCCCGGCCGCTGGAGCAGGTCGGCGACCTGGAGGACGGGCGGGGTCTGGGGCTGGTGAGGGCCTGCGCGGACTACTGGGGCTGGCAGCCGTCGGCACGGTTCGGGGACCGGGGCAAGTTCGTGTGGTGCGAACTCGCGGCGGCCTAGCTTGTTGATCACGTCGTACGAAAGGAGAGCTGATGGTCGGCTCGTCGCACGAGGCGCTGCACCGGATCTTCCAGGAGGATCCGGCGCTGCTGACGCGGGCGTTACAGCGGGTGTTGCACGTGCCCTTCCCGGAACCCCGGGAGATCGCCGCGCTGAACGTGGACCTGACCAGGGCGGGGATTCAGCGGCCAGGTCGACCGGATTTCGTTGCCGGCACGCTCGCAGTCGGGTCAGGCTTCCGTCAGGTCCGCGCACAGTTTCCGCAGGACCACCCCGCAGCGGCGGGCGTACGCGTGTTGTAGGCCCCGGGTCGCCGCGCCGCCCGCGCGGGAGTACCACTTGGCCGCCTTGCTGAAGGCCGCGACGGTGAGCCACACCGTGCCGTCACCGGTGCGGTCGACCACGAAGGCCTCCTCGCCGCACTCGGGGTGGCCTTCCAGCGTGCCGTAGGCCCAGCCGGCCCGGCGGGGTTCCTCGACCGTCCAGACGATGCGGCAGGGGGCCTTGACGAGGCCGGCCAGGGTGACCGTGACGTCGACGCCGGGGGCCGCGCGGTCGGCGCCGGCGTCGATGCCCACGCCCATCGCGCGGTGCATCTCCCAGGTGAGGACCGCCTCGGCGGCCCGGTGGAAGACCTCGTGGCCCTCGCCGAGGCGGGTGCGGACGAGCATGGGGTGGAAGCCGGGCGGGCAGTACGTCAGGTCGTCGCGGGTCGCACCGACCGGCTCGTAGGTGAAGGGCGCCGAGGACATGGGTCACAAGGGTAGGGCGGTACCCGGAACGCCTTCTTCCCGGGTACCGCCCACGTACGAGCCGCCGAGGGCTAGCTGACGTTGACCGCCGACCAGGCCGCGGCCACCGCCGTGTACTCGGCGCTGGTGGAGCCGTACAGCGCGGACGCCGCGTTCAGGGTCGCCGTGCGGGCGGCCTTGTAGTTGGTCGTCGACGTCATGTACGTCGTCAGCGCCTTGTACCAGATCTGCAGCGCCTTGGCGCGGCCGATGCCGGTGACCGTGGAGCCGTTGTACGTCGGCGAGTTGTAGGACACGCCGTTGATGGTCTTCGCGCCGCTGCCCTCGGACAGCAGGTAGAAGAAGTGGTTCGCGACACCGGACGAGTAGTGCACGTCCTTGCTGCCGACGGACGAGGACCAGTAGTCGGCGGAGCCGCCGTCCTTGCTGGGCTTGTCCATGTAGCGCAGCGGACTGCCGTCGCCGTTGATGTCGATCTCCTCGCCGATGAGGTAGTCACCGATGTCGGAGGAGTTGCCCGCGTAGAACTCCACGCCCGTGCCGAAGATGTCCGAGGTGGCCTCGTTCAGGCCGCCGGACTCGCCCGAGTAGTTCAGGCCGGCGGTGTTGGAGGTGACGCCGTGGCTCATCTCGTGGCCGGCCACGTCCAGCGACGTCAGCGGGTGGGTGTTCCCGGATCCGTCTCCGTACGTCATGCAGAAGCAGCTGTCGTCCCAGAAGGCGTTCACGTACGAGTTGCCGTAGTGGACGCGGGAGTAGGCGCCGACACCGTTGTTCTTGATGCCGCTGCGGCCGAAGGTGCTCTTGTAGAAGTCCCACGTCTCCTGCGCGCCGTAGGCGGCGTCGACGGCCGCGGTCTGGTCGGTGCTGGAGCTGGACGCCGAACCGGTGCCCCACACGTTGTCGGCGTCCGTGAACAGCGTGCCGGTGCCGGACGTCTTGTGGGCCAGGTTGTAGGTCTTGTGACCACCCCGGCTGGTGTCGTACAGCTGGTACGTCGACCCCGACAGGTTGGTGTTGAGGCTGACGGTGCCGGAGTACAGGCTCTTGCCGGTGCCGGTCGCGTTCTCGATGCCCTGGTACTCGAAGAGCTTCTTGCCGGTGGCGGCGTCGGTGATGACGTGCAGCTGGTTCGGGGTGCCGTCGTCCTGGAGGCCGCCGACGACCGTCTCGTAGGCGAGGACGGGCTTGCCGGAGCCGGCCCAGATCACCTTTCTGGCGCCGTCCGCGGTGGTCTTGGCGGAACCGAGGGTCTTGGCGGTGGAGACCGCCTGCTGCTCGGCCTTGGCGGCGGTGATCTGCGGCTTGAGCGAGGCCACCTTGATGGCCGACTTGGCGGCCTTGGTGACGCCCGCGGCCTTGCCGGACTTGGCCGTGTGGACGATCAGGTCGCCGCCGAGCACCGGCAGGCCCGCGTAGGTGCGCTCGTAGCGGGTGTGGACGGTGCCGTCGACGTCCTTGACGACGTCCTTGACGACCAGCTTCTCCTTGGCACCGAGGCCTATCTGCTGCGCGGTCTCGGCAGCGCGGGCCTGCGCCTTCTGGATCAGGGTGGTACGTGCAGCGGCGGACAGCGTGGTCGGGGCGGCCGCGAGTGGCTTGGCGGCGGCGGACCCGGCCGGGGTCTGGGCGGAGGCACTGGTGGCCAGACCAGTGGAGAGCAGGGCTCCGGCGGCGACAGCGGTGGCGATGGCCAGAGTGGTGCGCTTGTGACGCGCGTAGAGGGGGCTCACAGAAGCTCCTTCTCGTGGGGGAGTCCGGGCAGCGTGGGGTTGCTGGCCGGAGAGTGTGGCGTTGCGAAGTTGCTGTGCTGCTGCGGCGGGTGGAGAGAGAGTGACATCAGGGGCGCGTACATGTCAGGACCCTGAAGTGATGTTGGCCGAAAGTCGACTGTCCGATAAACATTGCAGGCGTGTGAACGCGGGCCGTCCGAGGGTGCCCGACCCTCGGACGGCTTTGTGTTCCCGGGCCTGTGGCGTGCGGTTTACGGGAACGTCAGCTTCCAGCCGTTGATCGTCCCGGTGTCGTACGTGGCCTGATCCTGCACCTTCAATTTCCAGGTGCCGTTGGCCGATTCGGCGGAGGCGTTGACCGTGTACGTCTCGTTCACGTTGTCCGCCGAGTCGGAGGAGCTGAAGTTCTTCAGGCGGTACGACGTACCCGACGGACCGACGAGATCGATCACCAGGTCACCCCGCCAGGTGTGCGAGATGTCGACGCTCACCTGGAGGTTGCCGGGCGCGTTCCCGGTCCTGCCGGAGACGGTGATGCTCGAGGTGACGGCCGCACCGTTGTCCGGGACGGACACCGGCGAGGTGCTCTCGTACGACGTGCCGCCGCCCCCGCCGCCACCGGAGCGCGAACCGACCGCCACGGCCGCCCAGGCGTCCTGCACCGCCTTGTACTCGGCGCTGGTGGTGCCGTACAGCTCGCCGGCCGCCGCGAGGGTGCCGGTGCGGGCGCCCGCGTAGTTGGTGGTGGACGTCCACTTGGTGGTCAGCGCCCGGTACCAGATCTGCAGCGCCTTGTCCCGGCCGATGCCGGTGACCGGAAGGCCGTCCGCGGTCGGCGAGTTGTAGCTGACGCCGTTGACGACCTTGGCGCCGCTGCCCTCGCTGAGCAGGTAGAAGAAGTGGTTCGCGGGGCCCGACGAGTAGTGCACGTCCACCCCGCCGATGCCCGAGTACCAGTTGTCCTTGGACGCGCCGTCCTTGCTGGGCTTGTCCATGTAGCGCAGCGGGGTGCCGTCGCCGTTGATGTCGATCTTCTCGCCGATGAGGTAGTCACCGATGTCGGAGGAGTTGCCCGCGTAGAACTCCACGCCGGTGCCCATGATGTCGCTGGTCGCCTCGTTCAGGCCGCCGGACTCACCGCTGTAGTTCAGGTTCGCGGTGTTGGAGGTGACACCGTGGCTCATCTCGTGTCCCGCGACGTCGATCGCGGTCAGCGGCTTGGCGTTGCCGGAACCGTCGCCGTAGGTCATGCAGAAGCAGCTGTCGTCCCAGAAGGCGTTCACGTACGCGTTGCCGTAGTGGACGCGGGAGTAGGCGCCGACGCCGTTGTTCTTGATGCCGCTGCGGCCGAAGGTGCTCTTGTAGAAGTCCCAGGTGGCCGCGGCACCGTAGTGGGCGTCCGCGCCGGCGGTGGCGGCGTTGGAGTTGGTGCCGTTGCCCCAGGTGTCGGAGGACTGCGAGAACAGGGTGCCGGTGCCCGAGGAGCCGTGGTTCAGGTTGTACGTCTTGTGGTTCCCGCGCGCCCCGTCGTTGAGCGTGTACGTCGACCCCGACTGGGTCGTGGTCAGTGTGACCTGCCCGCTGTACTGGGTGTTGCCGATGCCGTTCTTGACGCCCTGGAACTCGTGGAGCTTCTTGCCGGTGGCGGCGTCGGTGATGACGTGCAGCTGGTTCGGGGTGCCGTCGTCCTGCAGGCCGCCGACCACCGTCTCGTACGCCAGCACGGGCTCGCCGCTCGCCGCCCAGACCACCTTGCGCACGGAGTCGGCCGCCGACTCGGTGCCGCCGAGGGCCTCGGCGCGCTGCACGGCCTGCTTCTCGGCCGCGGCCCTCGACACGGCAGGGGTGAGCGAGGCGACCTTCAGCGTGGCGCCGGTGGCCCGGACGACGTCCATGGTCTTGCCCGACCTGTCCGTACCCACGACCAGGTCACCGCCGAGCACCGGCAGTCCGCCGTACGTCCGCTCGTAGCGGGTGTGGAGTGTGCCGTCGGCGTCCTTGACGACGTCCTTGACGACCAGCTGCTCCTTGCCGCCGAGGCCGATCGACCTGGCGGTGGCCGCCTTCGTGGCGTCGGCGTGGCGGATCAGCTCGGCGCGCTGCGAGGGGGTGAGCTTGAGCGCCACGTGGGCCGGGTCGGCCTTGCCGGCCTGCGGCTGCGCCGGTGCGGCGGTGGCCGCGCCCGCCTGGACGGCGGCGGCGATCAGGGCGGCGACGCCGGCGAGGGCGACGGTGGCGGTGCGGCGGTGCGAGGTGGTGCGCCGCGGTGTGTGGGAGGTGCGTCCGCGAGAGGAATTGCTTCTCAACACTGACTCCTTCTGCATGACCGCGGGTTGCGCGGCCAGGGGAGACCGGACGGTGGGTTGGGGCGTCCGGGCAGAACAGGGCGTTGCGCGGAACCACGTGCAGGTGCGGAGCCGGCTCACCCGACGCGTGCAGAAGCTGTGGGGTTGCTGTGAGTCGGCCAGGGAAGAGTGGCAGGGGATCAGCGCACCTGTCAGGACCGCGTCACAAACTTGGCCGGAATTGCTCCGTTGACCGGATGTTCATGTTCGGTATGCGGACTGGTGGCCCGAAGGTCCGCCCCGGCTACCGCACCACCCAGCCGGTGGTCCCCCCAGGGGCGCGGGGAACCGCGCGACCGGCCCCCACCCGCCCGCACGCGGCGGATAGGGGCCCCCGAGTTCAACGGCGTCGCTCCGCCGCGGCGTCCCCGTGCCACGTCCGCCACAGTGCCGCGTACGCGCCGTCGGCCGCCACCAGGTCCTCGTGCGTGCCCAGTTCGGTGAGGCGGCCGTCCTCCATGACCGCCACCCGGTCCGCGTCGTGGGCGGTGTGGAGGCGGTGGGCGATGGCGATGACCGTGCGCCCCTGGAGAACCGCGGCCAGCGCGCGTTCGGTGTGACGGGCCGTCGTGGGATCCAGCAGAGCCGTCGCCTCGTCGAGGATCAGGGTGTGCGGATCCGCCAGCACCACGCGGGCCAGTGCCAGCTGCTGGGCCTGGGAGCCGTCCGGGTGCCGGCCGGCCGTGCCGAGCGGGGTGCCGAGGCCGTCCGGTAGCGCGCGGACCCAGTCGTCGGCGCCCACCGCCGTGAGCGCCGCCCACAGGTCGGCGTCCGTGGCGGCCGGTTCGGCGATCAGCAGGTTGTCGCGGACCGTGCCGAGGAAGACATGGTGTTCCTGGGTGACCAGCACCACCTGGCGGCGCAGCAGCTCCGGCTCCAGTTCGGCGACCGGCACCCCGCCCACCGTCACCGTGCCGGACCCGGGCCGGTCGATGCCCGCGAGGAGCCGGCTGAGGGTCGTCTTGCCGGCGCCTGAGGGGCCCACCACCGCCAGCCGTTCCCCCGGCCGTACCGTCAGGTCCACCCCGCGCAGCACCTCGCCGCCACGCTCGTAGGAGTAGCGGACCCCGCGCACATCGATCCGGTCGTCCGCCGGTACCGGGGACCCGCCCGCGCCGTCCCCGCGCGGCGCCCGCGCCAGCCCCTCCACGCGCGCGAACGACGCGCCGCTGCTCTGCAGTTGCTCCACCCGCATCAGGATCTGGTCCAGCGGCTCGGTGAACTGCCGCAGGTACAGCGCCGCGGCGACCACCGCGCCCACCCCGAGCGTGCCCCGCGCGTACAGCCACCCGCCGATCAGCAGCACGCCCACCACGGGCACCGTGTACGTCACCTCGACCGCCGGGAAGAACACCGTCCGCAGGAACAGGGTGTGCAAGCGGGTCCGGCGGGACGTCTCCAGCGCGTCCCGGCTCGCCGCGATCCGGCGCCGCCGGAGCCGGAACGCCTCGACGGTCCGGGCCCCGGCCGCCGTCGACGCGACGATCTCCGCGACCTGGGAGGTGGCCGCGCCCTCGGCGAGATAGCCGTCCCTGGCCCGCCGCATGTACCAGCGCAGCGCCAGCCAGATCGGGGTCAGCCCGAGCAGCCCGAACGCGCCGAGCAGCGGGTCCAGCGCGAACACCGCGCCGAGCACGAACAGCGCCTGCACGCTGTTGACCAGCAGATCCGGGCCGACGTCCCGCAGCGTGGTGCCGACGGTCGCCACGTCCGCCGTGCCGCGCGCCGTCAGATCGCCGGTGCCGGCCCGCTCCACCACGGACGCGGGCAGCGCCAGCACCCGCTCGACGTACTCCTCGCGCACCCGGGCCAGCGTCCGCTCCCCGAACCGGTGGCCCACGTACCGCGCCCAGCGGGCCAGCAGCAGCTGCGCCACCGAGCACAGCAGGATCCACAGGGCCAGCCGGTCCACCGTGCCGACCCCGTGCCCGGCCCGCACCTCGTCGATGATCCGCCCGACCAGCCACGGCCCGACCAGCCCGGCGCCCGCCGCCAGCGCGTTCAGCAGCAGCGCGGCGGCGAACGCGCGCCCGTCGGCCCGCACCAGCCGCAGCGCGGCCCGCCGCACCTGAGCCCGATCGGCGACCGGCAACAGCCCCTCGCCCGTCGTCACCGCACGACCTCCTCGGCACCCGTCGCCTTACCGGGCCCGGCGTCCGTCACCGCCGCGGCCTCCGTGTTCTCCGTGCCGTCCGTGCCGCTCGTGTCCTCGGGGCTCTCCGGGTCCTCCGGGTTCCCGACGTCCCGCGCCACCAGCGCCCGGTAGCCCGGCTCCCGGTCCAGCAGCCACCGGTGCGGGCCGCTCGCCGCCACCTTGCCGTCGACCAGGAACACCACTGTGTCCGCACGGTCCAGCACCAGCGGCGAGGTGGACGTCACCACCGTCGTACGGCCCTCGCGCGCCTGCCGGAGGCGTCCGGCGACCGTCGCCTCCGTGTGCGCGTCCAGCGCGGAGGTCGGCTCCACGGCGAGCAGCACCTCGGGGTCCGCCTGCAGCGCCCGCACCAGCCGCAGCCGCTGCCGCTGCCCGCCGGACAGGCTGCGGCCCTGTCCGGCCACCAGCGAGTCCGGGCCGTCCGGCAGTCCGCGTACGACGTCCTCCGCGGCGGCCGCGTACAGCGCCCGGCCGAGCGCCGCGTCGTCGACCGGGCGCTCGGCGGCCACGACCTCCCGCAGCGGCCCCGCGAACAGATCCGCCTCGTTGTCCGCGACCAGGATGCGTCCGCGTACGGCGTCCAGCGGGACCGCGTCGAGCCGTACCCCGCCCCAGTCGGCGTCGGTCGGCCCGTACCGGCCGAGCCGGTCGACCACGGCGGCGGCGTCCGCGGGCCGGGCGGCGGCCAGCGCGGTCAGCCGGCCCGGCACCACCCGCACCCCGGACGCCGGATCGTGCAGCTCGGCCGGTCCGCCGGGCGGCGGCAACGTGCCCGTGTCCGGCTCGGGATCCAGCCGCAGCAGCCCGACGACCCGGCGCGCGGCCACCACACCCCGGTTCAGGTCGTAGGCCATCTGAACGAAGAACGCCACCGGTCCGATCAGCACCGCCACATAGCCGTACACCGACACCAACTCGCCGACGCTGATCCTGTCCTGGGCCGCGAGGCGCGCCGCGAGCCAGGTCACCACGGCCAGGAACAGGGTGGGCAGGCCCACGCCGAGCGCCTGCACCCAGCTGGCCACCGCACCCACCCGGTAGCCCTGCGTCCGCAGCCGCTGCGAGTCCTGCCGGAAGGCGTCCGCGAACAGCCCCTTCCCGCCGAGGCCGTTGAGGACGCGCAGCCCGCCCGCGAGGTCGCCGATGCGCGCGGCGAGGATCCCCTGCCGCTCCCGGTACTCGCTCTCCGCGCCCTGCAGACGCAGCGTCAGCGGCCCGGTGAGCAGCGCGATCACCGGCACCCCGAGCAGCACCACCGCGGCGAGCGGCGCCGAGACGGCCAGCAGCAGCCCGGCCACCACCACGTACACCACGACCGAGCCGACACCCGGCCCGACCACGGTCAGCGCCTGGGCGAGGGTCTGCACGTCGCCGACCCCGATCGTCACCACCTCACCGGCCCCGGCCCGGCGCGGCAGCGCGGCCCCGAGGCGCACCACATGCCCCACGACCACCTTCACCGTGCGGAAGTTGGCGTCCATCCGGACCCGGGTCATCATCCGGTGCCGCATGATGCTCAGCCAGGCGTTCACCGACCCGACCACGAACATCACCGCGGTCCACCCGGCCAGCACCCCCAGCCGCCCCGGCACCAGACCGTCGTCCACGGCCCGCGCCAGCATGTACGGCTGCGCGGCCAGCAGCACCATCCACGTACTGCCCAGCAGCGCCCCGGCCGCCGACCGGCCCGGCTGGCACCGCACCAGCCACCACAGATAGCGCCAGCCGCCTCGGGTGTCGGGCCTGCCCGGGTCCTCGTAGGCGTCGATCATCCATCCCCCCGATCCGCTCCGCTTCGCCCGGAGCGCGTCCTGACAGGAAACGTCGAACCTATCCAGGGTGGGGATGGTTGCTCCACGAAATAAAGGGGCCGGTCGGCGCCACGGCGACCGCCTTGTCCGACCCCTCGGACACCGAAGTCGTAGGACCATCGACGGACCGGGGCCGGGCCGAAACTCGGTGGGCGTTGTCGGTGCCGGTCCGTAGGCTCGCCATGATGCCCACGACACGTGCAACCACCGAGGAACGCTCCGCCGTCCGCACCCTGCTGCGGCTGTGGCCGTACGTCCGCCCCGTACGCGCCCGGCTGTTCACCGCCGCGTTCGTCGCGGTCGTCGCGTCCTGCACCGGTCTGGTGATCCCGCTCGTCCTGAAGTGGATGGTCGACGGCCCGGTCGCCGGCCGGGACCCCGCCGGCGTCTGGCTCGGCGCGCTGTACCTGCTGCTGCTCGGCATCGCCGAGGCGGTCCTGTTCGGCATAAGACGCTGGCTCGTGGCCCGGCCGCTGTCGCACGTCGAGGCGGAGATGCGGGCGGACCTGTACCGCCGTCTGCAGCGGCTGCCCGTGGCCTTCCACGACCGCTGGGCGTCCGGCCAGTTGCTCTCCCGGGGCACGACCGACCTGATGCTGCTGCGCATGTTCCTCGCCTTTCCGCTGACGTTCCTGCTCGTCAACGGGGTGACCATCCTCGTCGGCGTGGTGATCATGCTGCTGCAGGACTGGGTGCTGGGCCTGGTCATCCTCGGGCCCGCCATCCCCGTGATGTGGACCTGCGTGGTCTTCGAACGGCGGTACGCCCAGGTGGCGCGGCGCGCACAGGACCAGGTCGGTGACCTGACGACGCTCGTCGAGGAGAGCGTGCTCGGCATCCGCATCATCAAGGGTTTCGGTCGCCACCGCAGCCAGGCGCGGGCGTTCCGCCGGTTGTCGGGCACCCTGCGCGGCACTGAGCTGCGCAAGGCGCGGCTGCTGGCCACCATCTGGGGTGTCATCGTGACGCTGCCCGAGGTGGCGATCGGGGCGGCGCTGGCGCTGGGGGCGGTGCGGGTGGCCGACGGTGACCTGTCGGCGGGCACGCTGGTCGCCTTCCTGAGCACGGCGCTCGCACTGCGGTGGCCGGTGGACTCGATCGGCTTCCTGCTGGCGATGAGCCAGGAGGCGGCGACGGCGACCGAGCGGTACTTCGAGGTGATGGACGAGGAGCCGGAGGACTCGGCCGCGGACGGCCGGGCCGCCGGGGCGGAACCCGTGCCGGGGGAAGCGACCCCCCGCAGGCGCGGGCAGGCGACCCCCCGCCCGGCCGGCACCGACACCGGACTGCGGTTCGAGAGCGTCCGGTTCCGCTACCCCGACGCACCCCCCGGCTCCCCGCCCCTCCTCGCCCACATCGATCTGCACATCCGCCCCGGCGAGTCCATGGCCCTCGTCGGGGCCACCGGCAGCGGCAAGACGACGCTCACCGCGCTCGTCCCGCGCCTGCACGAGGTCACCTCCGGCCGCATCACCCTCAACGGCGTCGACATCACGGCGATGCCCCGCGAGGAACTGCGCGCGAAGGTCGCCGTGGCCTTCGAGGAACCCACCCTCTTCTCCACGAGCGTCGGCGAGAACGTCCTCATGGGAGCCGCGGACGGCGCCGGGAAGGGTGACCTCGACCGGGCCCTCGCCGTGGCGCAGGCCGACTTCGCGCACGCGCTCCCGCAGGGCACCGACACCCGCGTCGGCGAGCAGGGCCTCAGCCTCTCCGGCGGCCAGCGGCAGCGCCTCGCCCTGGCCCGCGCGGTGGTCGGCCGGCCGCAGTTCCTGGTGCTGGACGACCCGCTGTCCGCCCTGGACGTGCACACCGAGGCCGCCGTCGAGGCGGCGCTGCGGCAGGTCCTCGCCGACACCACCGCCCTGATCGTGGCCCACCGCCCGTCCACGGTGCTGCTCGCCGACCGGGTCGCCCTGCTGTCCGGCGGCCGGATCGCCGCCGTCGGCACCCACCATGAGCTGCTGCGCAGCAACGCCGAGTACGCCCAGCTGATGTCCGGGGAACAGGAGGACTCCCGTTGACCACCACGACCGCCTCCACCCCCGCCGCCGCCCAGGACGACGAACACGCCGGCCCGCGGGAGCCGGGCGACCCCTTCGACCGGGACGTCCTGCCCACCCCGCCCGGTGCCACCTGGACGCTGCTGCGCTCGCTGCTCGCGCCCATGAAGGGCCGCGCCGCACTCACCACGGTGCTGCTCCTGCTGCAACAGGCGGCGGTGCAGGCGGGCCCGCTGCTGGTGGCGTACGCCATCGACCGGGCCGTACCGGCGTTCAGGGACCACCGGCACGGCCCGCTGATCGCGGTCGCCGCCGGCTACCTGCTGTGCGCCCTCGCCTCCGGTGCGCTGCAGTTCGCGTTCATCGAGACCTCCGCCCGGGTCAGCCAGGACGTGCTGCTGGACCTGCGCGGCCGGATCTTCCGGCACGCGCAGGCGCTGAGCGTCGACTTCCACGAGCGGTACACCTCGGGCCGGCTGATCTCCCGGTCCACCACGGACGTCGAATCGCTGCGGGAACTCCTCAACGACGGGCTCCAGGAACTGGTGACCGTCGTACTGTCCTTCGTCTACATCTCGGCGATGCTGCTCTGGCTCGACCCCGGGCTCGGCGCGGTCGCGGTGGCCTCCTTCGTGCCGCTGTACCTGCTGATCCGGATCTACCAGCGGCGCGCGGGGCGGGTGTACCGGGAGCGGTCCACGGCGATCGCCGCGGTCATCGTGAAGTTCGTGGAGACGATGAACGGCATCCGCCCGGTGCGCGCCTTCCGCCGGGAGCCCGCGAACGAGGCCGAGTTCGCCGTCCTCAACCAGCGGCACGAGCGGACGAACGGCAACGCGCTGCTGGAGATGGCCCGCTATGTGGTCGGGTCCCGGCTGGTCGCCAACACGGCGGTCGCCGGGATCGTGCTGTGGGGCGCCCACCGGGTGGCGTCCGACTCGCTGGAGCTGGGCGTGCTGGCGGCGGCGGTGCTGTACCTGCGCCGGCTGTACGACCCGATCGACCGGCTCGGCATGTTCCTGAACTCCTACCAGTCGGCGGCCGCCTCCCTGGAGAAGATCGCCGGGCTGCTGGCGCAGACCCCGTCCGTGCCCGAGCCGACGGCACCCCGTGAACTCCCGCCGCGGAAGAGCGAGTACCCCGGCCGCGAGGTGGTCTTCGACGGCGTCCGCTTCGCCTACCGCACGGGCGGCGAGGTCCTGCCCCGCTTCGACCTGACCCTGCCGGCCGGGCAGACCGTCGCCGTCGTCGGCACCACCGGCGCGGGCAAGTCGACCCTGGCCAAGCTCCTCGCCCGGTTCTACGACCCCTCCGAGGGACGCGTGCTGCTGGACGGGGTGGACCTGCGCGAGCTGCCCGTGCCCGAACTGCGGCGCGGTGTCGTGATGGTGACGCAGGAGGCGTTCCTGTTCTCCGGCACGGTCGCTGACAACATCGCCCTCGGCCGGCCCGACGCCGACCGGGAGGAGATCGAACGGGCCGCGAAGGCGATCGGCGCGCACGAGTTCATCAGCGCGCTGCCCGACGGCTACGACACCGACGTCCGCAAGCGCGGCGGCCGCATCTCGGCCGGGCAGCGCCAACTGGTCGCCTTCGCCCGGGCGCTGCTCGCCGACCCGGCGGTGCTGATCCTGGACGAGGCGACCAGTTCCCTGGACATCCCGGGCGAGCGGGCGGTGCAGCGGGCGATGTCGACGGTGCTGCGGGGCCGTACGGCGGTGGTGATCGCGCACCGGTTGTCGACCGTGGAGATCGCGGACCGCGTGCTGGTGATGGAGCACGGCCGGATCGTCGAGGACGGGCACCCGGACGAACTCGTCGCCGGCACGGGACGGTTCGCCGATCTGCACCGGGCGTGGCGGGACAGCCTGGCCTGACGTCTCGGCGTTCACCGTGACAAGCACGCTGAGGAAACCCGGTTGCACGCGCCTGAACGCCGCTGACAGGGTCTCGCCATGCCTATCCTCTCGGCGTACGACGGGACCGAACTCGCCTACCACGTGCTCGGAGACGGCCCTCCGGTGGTGTGTCTGCCCGGCGGCCCGGCGGATTCCGCCTACCTCGCGGACCTCGGCGGGCTCTCCGCGCACCGGCAGGTGATCAGGCTGGATCTCCGGGGCACCGGCCGGTCCGCGACACCGCAGGACACCGCCTCCTACCGCTGCGACCGGCTGGTCGATGACGTCGAGGCCCTGCGTGAACACCTTGGTCTGGACCGGATGGACCTGATCGCGCACTGCGCCGGCGCGAATCTGGCCGCGCTCTATGTGAGCCGCCATGCGGACAACGTCGGCAAGCTCGCGCTGATCACGCCGAGCGTCCGGGCCGTCGGCCTCACGATCACAGGTGCCCTCCGGCTTGAGACGGCGCGGCTCCGCCGGGACGAGCCGTGGTTCCCGGAGGCGTTCGCGGCCTTGGCGGCGATCGTGGCGGGCAAGGCCACCGCCGACAGCTGGAAGGCCGTCGCACCGTTCTCCTACGGCCGCTGGGACGAGGCGGCCCAGGCCCATCAGGCCACCCAGGACGAGCGGACGAACCCGGAGATCGTCGCTGCCTTCGGTGCCGAAGGCGCCTTCGCCCCGGACACCACCCGCACCGCGCTCGCCCGGTTCACACGACCCGTCCTCCTCCTGGCCGGCGAGGTCGACCTGGGGGCCCCTCCGGGCACCATGGCCGAGTTCGCCGACCTCTTCCCGGACGCCGAGCTCGTCGTCCAGCCCGGCGCAGGACACTACCCGTGGCTCGACGACGCCGACCGGTTCGTGGCGACCATCGCGGCGTTCCTGGGATCCGCGCCCGCCCCGTCGTCATAGCCCCGGCCGTTGCCGGCCGGCGGGCGGGATCACGGCACCCCCAGCTCGAAGAGCGCGTACCCGGCGTACGAGCCGGAGGCCAGGGCGGCGATGCCGAGGAGCGTGCACTGCAGGGGCAGACTCAGCCGGCGCATCGCGAAGGCCAGCGGCAGGAACAGCGGGAAGCAGGGCAGCAGGTAACGCGAGATGTTGGCGACGATCTGCTGGCTGCCGAGGACCAGGGCGAGCGTCAGCACGGTGTGTACGACCAGCGCTGCCGGCGGGCGCAGCCGCAGCAGCAGGGGCAGCAGCGCGAACGCGAGCAGGATGACACCGACCGAGATGACGTCCGCGAAGGGGTAGGCGAACAGGTAGTCGAAGTGCCCCACCGGCACGGAGGTCAGCACGTCAGCGGTCTGCTTGCCGTAGTCGAAGCTGTGCGCCCAGGCACCCGACTGCAGCTTGAAGTAGCCGCCCAGGTCGCCCATGCGGTTGCCGACCCACAGCAGATAGCCGAGCAGCCCGAGCGGGGCCACGGCGAGGGCGAGGAGGGGGCGCAGGGCGCCGTCCTCGCGGCGGCGCAGGGCGAGCAGCGCGGCGACGGCGAGCGCGGCGATCAGCGCGGCGGCCGTGGGCCGGTTGAGGCCGGCGGTGAAGGTGAGGACCCCGGCGGTGAGCCAGCGGCGGGTCATGATGGCGTAGCAGGCCCAGGCGGCGAGGGCGACGTACAGCGAGTCGGAGTAGACCGCCCACTCCACGCCCGAGCCCGGCCACACCGCCCACAGCCCGGCCGCGGCGAACCCGGCCCGCCGGCCGCCGAGCCGCTCGGCGATGGCGTAGATGCCGAGGGCGGCGGCGAAGGAGGCGACGATCGAGACCACCAGCCCCGCGCCGTACGGGCCGAGCCCGGTGAGCAGGGAGGTCAGCCGCATCAGGGCCGGGTAGAGCGGGAAGAACGCCGCCGAGTTGCCCTCCAGCGTGATCAGGCCGGTGGCGCCCGGGACCGGGACCAGCTTGGGGTCGTAGCCGTGCAGGGCGATCTGCTGGTACCACCAGCCGTCCCAGGTGGCCAGCACGTCCCAGGCGTGCGCTCCGCCGCCGAACCGCGGGTGCTTGGTGCGGTAGTCCCCGGCGGACGACAGCAGGTACATGAAGGAGCAGAAGCCGGCCAGCTTGAGCGCGCCGTACAGGGCGAGCACGGGTCCGTGCCGGCGGACGGCGGCCCGCAGGCGCGCACCGAACTCGGGACGGGGGGCCGGTGCCTGTACGCGGGGCAGGGTGGCGGTCACGAGCGCACCGCTCCGGTACGCGGTCGGCGGCGGGCCAGGTCGCGGCGCATCCGGACGATCCCGCGCAGGTCGGCCAGTGCGGTGGCGAGGATGTCCACGCTGCTGTCGGGGTCGTCGACCCAGTCCACCGGGACCTCGTGGATCCTCAGGCCCGCCCGCTCGGCGAGCACCAGCAGTTCGGTGTCGAAGAACCACTCCCCGTCCCGCACCAGTGGCAGCAGCCGCTCGGCGACCTCGCGGCGCACCGCCTTGAACCCGCACTGCGCATCGGAGAAGCCGACGGCGAGGGTGCAGCGCAGCAGCACGTTGTAACAGCGGGATATGACCTCCCGCTTGGCCCCGCGCACCACCCGCGCGCCGGGGGCGAGCCGGCTGCCGATGGCCAGGTCGGAATGGCCGGATATCAGCGGGGCCACCAGCGGCAGCAGCGCGGCGAGCCCGGTGGACAGGTCCACGTCGAGGTACGCCAGCACGGGCGAGCGTGAGCCCGACCAGGCCGCCCGCAGGGCCCGGCCGCGGCCCTTCTCGGGCAGCCGGAGCGAGGTCACCTCGGGCAGTTCGGCGGCGAGCCGGGCGGCGATCTGCGGGGTGCGGTCGGTGCTCGCGTTGTCGGCGACGGTGATCCGGAACGGGTAGGGGAAGGTGTCCCGCAGATGCGCGTGCAGCCGCCGGACGTTCGGCTCCAGGTCCTTCTCCTCGTTGAACACCGGCACGGCCACGTCCAGGACGGGCTCGTCGTGGTGCGTCGGCAGGGGCGCGCGCCGGGGCACGGGGGCCACGGCCGGTGGTCGGCCCGGTCGGATGTCTGTCACGGAAGTCCCTGATGGTTGTCGGTTGTCGGGCATGCCGAGGGCACGCGAGGACGAGGAGGGTGACGTGCTAGCCGCTCGGGCTGACCGTCGACGAGGGGCCGTCCGACGGCACGGCCGGGGTGGTGCTCTCCGGTGCCGTGGCCGGCGGTGTGGTGCCGGTGCCCCGGGCGGTGGCCGTCGCCGACGGTGATGTGTGGCCGGCGGTGGGCGAACCCCCCTCCGTGCCGGGCGGGTCGGAGGTCGACGGGGTCCCGCCCGGACTCGGGAGGTCCGGCGTCGCGGGTGCGCTCGGCGACTGCGAGGGGGAGGACGACGTGGTCGGGACGGGCGTCGGGCTCGTCGCGGGCCGGGGATGCGGCGCGCTGGGCCGGTCGTCGGTGTGGCCGTGCGGACACAGGAACAGCCCCAGGCCCAGCCCGGCCACCGCCAGCGCCGAACCGGCGGCCCGGCGCGCGGCCCGCATCCGGCGGCGCGCCCGCACCCCCGCCCGCAGCCGGTCCCGGTGCCGGGCGTCGAAGGACGCCTGCTCCCGGGTGGTGTGCATCAGCCGGGTGAGCTGCCGCTCGAAGTGGTCCCGGTGCTCCGGGTGCTCCGTCCGATCGCCGTGCTCCGTGCGATCCACGTGGTTCGCGTGCTCCATGCGGTCCATGGGTCCCTCCCTCACCCCACCGGCTCGATGACGTCGGCCAGGAGCCGGCGCAGCCGGGCCACCCCGCGCGCGGCATGGGACCGGGCCGTACCGATCGGACAGCCCAGGGTCTCCGCGACCTGACGGTCGGACAGGTCCTGGTAGTAGCGCAGGACCACGGCGGCCCGCTGCCGCGGCGTCAGCTGCGCGAGCGCCGCCTCCAGCCGGGAACGCTCGGCCACGGTCGCCGACACATCGCCGGCCGCCGCCACCTCGGGCAGCTCCTCCACGGGCCGCTCGCCCCACCAGCGCCGCCGGGCCGAGCGGGCCGCGGCCCGCGCCAGCACCTTGCGCACGTACGCCTCCGGAGCCTCGTCGACGACCTTCGGCCAGACGAACCACAGCTTGACCAAGGACTCCTGCAACAGGTCCTCGGCCCGGTGCCGATCCCCTCCGGTGAGCAGACGGGCCAGATGGAACAACACCGACCAGCGGGCCGCCACGAACGCGTCGTACTCACCGGCCCGAGCCTGCTCCATCCTCACGGTCCCCGTTCTCGCCGGCTGTCTACACCAGGAGAAAGGCCTTGGACCCCCTCCCGCGCTGCACTCGGCGAACGTGATCCGTGTCACGCACAGCCGTCACACAGGCTCCGGGGAGTGTCTCGCACAGCCGTCCGGGCAGGCTCGGGCGACCCTCGGCGGCACCGTCCGCACAGCCTCGGGCGACCCTCGGCGGCACCGATGGGGCGAGCTCAGGCGACCTTCAGCAGCAGTACCGACCGGGCCGGCACCGTGATCTGCGTGCCCGCCCGGTGGACCGTGCCCGGCGCCTCGGCCTGCTCCTCCCGGGAGGTGTCCACGACCACCTCGTACCGCTCGGCCCACGGCGGTCCGGGCAGGAGGAAGTCCGTCGGCCGGTCGCCGGCGTGCAGCACCGCGAGGAAGCTGTCGTCCACGATCGGCGCCCCCCGCTCGTCCCGGCCCGGGATGTCCCGCCCGGAGAGGTACATGCCGAGCGTGGCCGCGGGCGCGTACCAGTCGCCCTCGGTCATCTCCGCGCCCCGCGAGGTGAACCAGGCCAGATCGCGCAGCCCGTCCGCCGAGTGGGCGCGGCCGGAGAAGAAGGCCCGCCGGCGCAGCACGGGATGCCGGTGGCGCAGCGCGATCAGCCGGGAGGTCAGATCGAACAGCGCCCGCCAGCCGGGCTCCTCGAGCAGCGACCAGTCCAGCCAGCTGATCTCGTTGTCCTGGCAGTAGGCGTTGTTGTTGCCGCGCTGGGTGCGGCCCAGTTCGTCACCGGCGACCAGCATGGGCACGCCCGTGGAGAGCAGCAGGGTGGTGAGGAGGTTCCTGAGCTGCCTGCGCCGCAGCGTGAGGACGCGCTCGTCGTCGCTCTCGCCCTCCGCCCCGCAGTTCCAGGAGCGGTTGTCGTCGGTGCCGTCCCGGTTGTTCTCGCCGTTGGCCTCGTTGTGCTTGCGCTCGTACGACACCAGGTCGCGCAGGGTGAAACCGTCGTGGGCGGTGACGAAGTTGACCGAGGCGTAGGGGCGCCGGCCGCCCCAGGCGTACAGGTCGCTGGAGCCGGAGAGGCGGTAGCCCATCTCGCGCACGTCCGGCAGGGCGTGCCGCCAGAAGTCCCGGACCGCGTTGCGATAGCGGTCGTTCCACTCCGTCCACAGCGGTGGGAAGGCGCCGACCTGGTAGCCGCCCGAACCGATGTCCCAGGGCTCGGCGATCAGCTTCACCCGGCGCAGCACGGGGTCCTGGGCGATGACCGCCAGGAAGGGGGAGAGCATGTCGACGTCGTGCATCGAGCGGGCCAGCGCCGCCGCGAGGTCGAAGCGGAAGCCGTCGACGCCCATCTCCGTCACCCAGTAGCGCAGCGAGTCGGTGATCAGACGCAGCACCTGGGGCTGGACGACGTGCAGGGTGTTGCCGCAGCCGGTGTAGTCGGCGTAGCGGCGGGCGTCGTCCTGGAGCCGGTAGTAGCCGCGGTTGTCGATGCCCTTCAGGGACAGGGTCGGCCCCAGCTCGCCGGCCTCCGCGGTGTGGTTGTAGACCACGTCGAGGACGACCTCGATGCCGGCCGCGTGCAGTGCCCGCACCATCCGCTTGAACTCGCCGACCTGCTGGCCCGTCGTACCGGAGGCCGCGTAGGCGGCGTGCGGGGCGAAGTAGCCGATGGAGTTGTAACCCCAGTAGTTCTTCAGGCCCCGGCGCAGCAGGTGGTCCTCGTGCGCGAACTGGTGTACGGGAAGCAGCTCGACGGCCGTGACGCCGAGGCGCACCAGGTGCTCGATCGCGGCCGGGTGCGCCAGCCCGGCGTAGGTGCCGCGCAGTTCCTCGGGGATGCCGGGGTGCAGCTTGGTGAAGCCGCGCACGTGCAGCTCGTAGATCACCGAGTCCGCCCACGGAGTCTTGGGGCGCCGGTCGTCCGACCAGTCGTCGTCGTCGTGGACGACGACACCCTTCGGCACGTGCGGCGCCGAGTCCCGCTCGTCGCGCACGGTGTCCGCGACCTGCTGCTCCGGCCAGTCCCTCATGTGCCCGTACACCTCCGGCGGAAGCCGGAACTCGCCGTCCACCGCCCGGGCGTACGGGTCCAGCAGCAGCTTGGCCGGGTTCCAGCGGGCGCCGGTCCACGGGTCCCAGCGGCCGTCCACCCGGTAGCCGTACCGCTGCCCGGGCATCACGCCGGGCACGAAACCGTGCCAGATCTCGTGCGTCAGTTCGGTCAGCGGAACCTGCGTCTCCCGGCCGCGCTCGTCGAACAGGCACACCCGGACCGCCTCCGCCCCGGCCGCCCACAGCGCGAAGTTGGTGCCCGCGACCCCGTCCGGGCCGACCCGGAACCGGGCCCCCAGCGGCGTCGGCGCACCCGGCCACACCGCAGGGCCGGGCGGTACCGCCCGCCGGGCGCCGTTCACCGCCGCCGGTTGCCCGCTCGCGGCGGCCGGCTCCCCGGCCGGTGCCCGTTGCTCGGCTGCGCTCGTCACTCGTCGGCCCCTCTTTCAGTGGCTCGCCCCGCGGCGGCGCAGCAGGCCGCGCCCGAGAGCCGAGCGCGCCTGTCGGCGGACCCGGCCCTCGGCACGGCTGCGCCCCGACGGATCCGACGCGGGCGCGGCGGCTCCCCAACGTGTCGTCCTTCCCTCTGTTCTGCCCAGCGCGCGCGTCGCACTCACGTTTCCCCGGAGCGGGCCCGGTCGTTGAGACCCGCGTGAGCCACGTACAAGGACGCGCACGGCGCGCGTGGGCCGCACTGGCGGCCGTAGTGATGGGGGCAGGGCTGCTGGCCGGCTGCTCCCTGGACGGATCCGGACCGCTGGGCATGGGCGGCGCGCTCGGCAAACCTCCGGTACCCGAGGACGTCATCCGCGTCACCCCCGACGACGGCAGCAAGGCGGTACGCCCCGGCGACCGGCTGCGGGTACGGGTGCCCGGCGGGCGCCTGGAGAAGGTGACCGTCGTCAGGTCGCAGGACGCGCAGGACTCCCCGGTCGCCGGGCGCATCAGCGACGACGGCCTGACCTGGCGGCCCGACGAGGACCGGCTGGCGCTCGCCGCCAAGTACACCGTCGACGTGGTCGCGCTGGACGCCCAGGGCCGCCGCTGCGCCCGGCACACCACCTTCACCACCTACGTCCCCGACGAGCGCTTCATCGGCTACGTCACCCCCGAGAACCGCGCCACCGTGGGCACGGGGATGATCGTCTCCCTCTCCTTCAGCCGGGAGATCGACAACCGCGCCGCCGTCGAACGCGCGATCCACGTCAGCGCGCGGCCGCCCGTGGAGATCCGCCCGCACTGGTTCGGCAAGGGCCGCCTGGACTTCCGTCCCGAGCGCTACTGGAAGCCCGGCACCGAGGTCACCGTCGACCTGGACCTGCGGGACGTCGAAGGCGCGCGCGGGATCTACGGGTTGCAGGACAAGACGTTCTCCTTCACTGTCGGCCGCAGCCAGGTCTCCCTGGTCGACGCGGCCGAGCACACCATGGACGTACGGCGCGACGGACAGCTCCTCGCCACCGTCCCCATCACGGCGGGCGCCCCCAAGCACCCGACGTACAACGGGAAGATGGTGGTGATGGACATGCTGGAGGTCACCCGCATGAACAGCCGCACCGTCGGCTTCGGCGGCGAGTACGACATCCCCGACGTGCCGCACGCCATGAAACTCACCGACTCCGGCACCTTCCTGCACGGCAACTACTGGGCCCCTGACGCCCCCGGCCAGGTCAACGTCAGCCACGGCTGCGTGGGTCTGAGGGACGTCAAGGGCGGTGGTTCGGACACTCCGGCGGGCTGGTTCTTCGACCGCAGCCTCATCGGTGACGTCGTCGAGGTCGTGCACAGTCAGGACAAAACGGTCGCGCCTGACAACGGCCTCGGAGGGTGGAACATGACCTGGAAGGAGTGGAAAGCGGGCAGTGCGGTGAAGTAACCAGGTAAGGGGCCGGGTTGGGGGTGACGGTGCCTGGCGGAAGTTGCGACGGAACGGTGACATTCGCCTGACACCTTGCTCAAAACCCGGCAGTTAATATGCGCGCACCAGTGTGGTGGGGAGCGGGCCTGATCAGGCCCGGCGAGGGGAGACAACTTGAACGTGCGGCCTATATCGGGGGCGTCGGCGGGGGGCCGGGGGCGAGGCCGTAAGGGGCTGGTGCTGATATCCGGCGCCCTGCTGATGGCCGTCACCGCGTGCGGCGGGGGTGACGACTCCGGGTCCGGCGCCGGCGGCGGCAAGGGCAAGGACGGAACGCAGCAGGGCAAGCAGTCGACGGCCGCTGTCAGCATCTCGCCCGAGTCCGGCGCCAAGGGCGTCGGGACCAACGGTGCCCTGAAGGTGAACGTCGCCCGGGGCAAGCTGACCGAGGTCACCGTCAAGGACGCCAAGGGCGCGAAGATCGACGGCGCGATAACCGGCGGCGGCGCCTCCTGGGCGCCGTCGACCCACCTGGCCGCCGGCACCACGTACACGGTGCACGCGGTCGCCAAGGACTCCGAGGGCCGCGAGGCCGCCGAGGACTCCTCGTTCACCACGCTGACCCCGAAGAACACCTTCGTCGGCTACTTCACCCCCGAGGACGGCTCCACCGTCGGCGTGGGCATGCCGTTCTCCGTCCACTTCACCCGGGGCATCACGCACCCCGAGGACGTCGAGAAGGCCATCAGGATCAAGACCGAGCCGGCCGTCGACGTCGAGGGCCACTGGTTCGGCAACGACCGCCTGGACTTCCGGCCCGAGAAGTACTGGAAGGAAGGCACGAAGGTCACCGTCGACCTCAACCTGGACGGCGTCGAGGGCCGCGACGGCGTCTACGGCAAGCAGCACAAGACCGTGAAGTTCACCATCGGCCGCAACCAGGTCTCCATCGTGGACGCCAAGAAGCACACGATGAAGGTCACCCAGGACGGCAAGGTCATCAAGACCATCCCGGTCACCACCGGCAAGCCCGGCTACGACACCTGGAACGGCCAGATGGTCATGCGCGAGAAGCTCACGGTGACCCGCATGAACGGCGAGACCGTGGGCTACGGCGGCGAGTACGACATCAAGGACGTCCCGCACGCCATCCGCCTGACCGACTCCGGCACCTTCATCCACGGCAACTACTGGGGCGGCGACGCCTTCGGCAACTACAACGCCAGCCACGGCTGCATCGGCCTCCGTGACGTGCGCGGTGGCTACGACAAGAACGTGCCGGCGGCCTGGTTCTTCAACCACTCGATGAGCGGCGACGTGGTCGTCGTCAAGAACTCCCACGACCGGACCGTGGCCCCGGACAACGGCCTCAACGGCTGGAACATGTCCTGGGCCGACTGGAAGAAGTGAGCCCCACCGACGTACGGGCCCGGTGCTGTGAGGAACGGCACCGGGCCCGTTGCCGTTAATGCCCGTTAACCTGCTCTGCATGACCGTCACTCTCGAAGTCGCCGAAGGCGTCGGAACCCTGCGCCTGGACCGTCCGCCGATGAACGCGCTGGACATCGCCACCCAGGACCGGCTGAAGGAGCTTGCCGAGGAGGCCACGCGCCGTGACGACGTGCGCGCCGTGGTGATCTACGGAGGCGAGCGGGTGTTCGCGGCGGGCGCGGACATCAAGGAGATGCAGAACATGGACCACACCGGGATGGTCCTGCGTGCCCGCGCCCTGCAGGACTCCTTCACCGCCGTGGCCCGTATCCCCAAGCCGGTGGTCGCCGCGATCACCGGCTACGCGCTCGGCGGCGGCTGCGAACTGGCGCTGTGCGCCGATTACCGCATCGCCGCCGACAACGCCAAGCTCGGCCAGCCCGAGATCCTGCTCGGCCTGATCCCGGGCGCCGGCGGCACCCAGCGGCTGCCCCGGCTGATCGGTCCCTCCAAGGCCAAGGACCTGATCTTCACGGGCCGTCAGGTCAAGGCCGACGAGGCCCTCGCCATCGGCCTGGTCGACCGGGTCGTCCCGGCCGCCGTGGTGTACGAGCAGGCGCACGCCTGGGCCGCGAAGCTCGCCCAGGGCCCGGCGATCGCGCTGCGCGCGGCGAAGGAGGCCGTCGACACCGGTCTGGAGACCGACATCGACACCGGGCTCGCCGTCGAACGGAACTGGTTCGCAGGTCTGTTCGCGACCGAGGACCGCGAGCGGGGCATGCGCAGCTTCGTGGAGGAGGGGCCGGGCAAGGCCAAGTTCCTCTGAGGGCCAGCGGTGTGAACTTTCCCGTAACTCTGCCGAGCAGACTTGCAATTGACGCGTCGTCTCATCCGCGTCCCTCGATGGGGCGGTTCGTGGGAGCCTTGAGGCAACCTTGAGCCCGCCTTGTCGAGGGAGCGTGGTGCTTGCCCGGAAGTGAGCCGTCGCCGCAGGTCAGCCGGGCCGTACCGGACACCGGTATGCCTTGGGCATATGCCGATCGAGGGGAGTGTGTCGGGGGCGTACCGGGGGCGTATTCCTCCGGAACGGCCCCCAAGACGGCTCCGGGCCGCCATCATGGGGGCATGGCGGGGCTGGAGGGCATCGAACAGCCGCGGGGACACAGCCGTGCGGCCGCGGCACGCTGGTCGCCCGCGGTCGAGGACGAACAGGCGCTCAAGGCGCTCGAACTGTTCGGCAACCCGGCCGAGGCGGATGTGCCGCTGCCGTCCCGCCCGGAGTCCGCGGCCACCGCGCGCCGGCTCGCCCAGGTCGTCGTCCTGCGCACCTGGCGGCTGAGCCCCAAGCTCACCGAAGACGCCGTCTTACTCGTGTCGGAACTCGTCGGCAACGCCGTACGGCACACCGGTGCCCGGGTCTTCGGCCTCCGGATGCGCCGCCGTCCCGGCTGGATCCGCGTGGAGGTCCGCGACCCCTCCCGCGGGCTGCCCTGTCTGATGCCGGTCCAGGAGATGGACGTCAGCGGCCGCGGACTGTTCCTGGTGGACAAGCTCTCCGACCGGTGGGGCGTGGATCTGCTCCCGCGCGGCAAGACGACGTGGTTCGAGATGCGGGTCGCCGACCGCTGAGCGCTCCGCGGGAGGCCGGTGCGTCACCTGCGGGTCCGCCGTGGCTGGTCGCGCGGTTCGCCGCAGCCCTTCGAAGCGCCGCCGTACGACCCGACGTCATCCTCCATTCGGGCAAATCGGCGGTTTTCTCGCTCATCCCCCCTTAAATGGTGCGGGTGACCACCACCAACCGCCGCGGGGTGCTGCGCGCGGGCGCCGGGATCGTCGCCGGCGGCGCGCTCGCCGCCGGGTGCGGCACCGGCCAGACAGCCCCGCCCGGCGCCACGGCCTCCGCGACCCCCGAACCGGCCCGGCCCACGGCCACCGCCCGGGCCGCCCCCGTCCCCCGCGCCTACGCCGGGCAGCCCGTGCAGATCACCCACGGTCCGCGCACCCGCCCCCGGGTCGCCCTGACCTTCCACGGCCAGGGTGATCCCGCGCTCGCCCACTCCCTGCTCAGCGAGGCCGAGCGGCGAGGCGCGCGCCTCACCGTGCTCGCCGTCGGCACCTGGCTGGACGAACACCCCGACGTCGCCCGGCGCATCCTCGACGGCGGCCACGACCTCGGCAACCACACCCAGCGGCACATCGCCGTCAACACCCTCGCCGAGGCGGACGCCCGCGAGGAGATCACCGACTGCGCCCACCGGCTCGAGCGGCTCACCGGATCCATCGGCACCTGGTTCCGCCCCTCACGGGCGCCCGCCGCCTCCCCGCTCGTCGCCCGGCTGGCCCGCGCCGCCGGCTACCCGCACGTGCTGTCGTACGACGTCGACTCGCTCGACCACACCCGCCCCGGCGCCGCCGCCATCACCCGCAAGGTCCTCGCCGACGTGACGAACGGATCGGTGGTGAGCCTGCACTTCGGATACCCGGACACGGTCGCCGCCCTGCCCGACCTCCTCCACGAACTCGACCGCCGAGGACTGCGCGCGGTCACCACCACGGAGCTGCTGAGCTGATGCGAACCACGAAAGCCGCCCGCCTGCTGGCAGCCGGCGCCGCCCTCACCGCCCTGACCCTGCTGTCCGCGTGCGGCGGCGGGGACCGGCATCACGAGGACGAGGCCCTCGCCAGCAAGGCACCGGCCCGGCCGAAGGTGAAGAAGGCCCAGGTGAGCGTGTTGCCCGGGATGCCGCCCGTGGAGGACCCGACCGACATCTACGCGGCGGACCGCCCGAACCGGCTCTCCCCGGTCGTCAAGGACTTCCCGTCCCGGGTGTACGTCCCCAACACCAACTCCGACACCGTCACCGTCATCGACCCCAGCACCTACCGGATCGTCGAGACCGTCCCGGTCGGCCGCCAGCCCCAGCACGTCGTACCGTCCTGGGACCTCAAGACCCTCTGGGTCAACAACGACCTCGGCAACAGCCTCACCCCGATCGACCCGAAGACCGGCAGGGCCGGAAAGCCGGTCGACGTGCACGACCCGTACAACCTGTACTTCACGCCCGACGGCAAGTACGCCGTCGTCATGGCCTCCATGGACCGTCAGCTGGTCTTCCGCGACGCGCACACCATGAAGGTCGTCAAGGCCGTGCCGGTCAGCTGCTACGGCGTCAACCACGCCGACTTCTCCCTCGACGGCCGCTACTTCATCGTCTCCTGCGAGTTCAGCGGCGAGATCCTCAAGGTCGACACCGCGCGGATGAAGGTCGTCGCCCAGGAGAAGCTGCCGTTCGACGGCGCCATGCCGCAGGACGTCAAGATCTCCCCGGACGGCAAGCTGTTCTACATCGCCGACATGATGGCCAACGGGCTGTGGATCCTCGACGGGGACAGGTTCACCCGGCCCCGGTTCCTCTCCACCGGCAAGGGCACGCACGGCCTGTACATCAGCCGGGACTCCCGCGAGATGTACATCTCCAACCGGGGCGAGGGCTCCATCTCGATCTTCGACTTCCCGCAGAAGCGGCTCACCAAGAAATGGCACCTGCCCGGTGGTGGCAGCCCCGACATGGGCGGTGTCTCGGCCGACGGCAAGGTCCTGTGGCTGTCCGGCCGCTACAACTCCGAGGTGTACGCCATCGACACCCGCACCGGAACCGAACTGGCCCGCATCAAGGTCGGCAGCGGCCCGCACGGCCTCGCCGTCTATCCGCAGCCCGGCCGCTACTCACTGGGGCACACGGGCATCTTCCGCTGACGCGGCGGCGGGCAGGGGCCCGGCCGGGCGGCGCGGCAGGCCGGGCAGCCCCCGGCCGGAGGGTCATACCGGCTGGGCCGGGTACAGCAGCGCCTCCGAGCCCACCGGACGGTACCCGGCGGCCTGGAACGCCCGCAGACTGCGGGCGTTGCCCGCCGACACCTGCGCCCACACCGGCTCACCGGCCAGCCGGCGCGCCGCCGTCACCAGCGCCCGCCCCAGCCCTCGGTGCCGCGCCCCCTCCTCGACCTCCACGGCCACCTCCAGCCGGCCCGCGACCCCGCGCCCGAGCACCAGCAGCCCGCCGTCCGCCGCCCACACCCGGACCGCGTCGCGCCGCTGCCGCGAGCCGGCCACCCGCGGAT
Source organism: Streptomyces sp. NPDC048521 (assembly GCF_043199855.1). Lineage (NCBI taxonomy): Bacteria > Bacillati > Actinomycetota > Actinomycetes > Kitasatosporales > Streptomycetaceae > Streptomyces > Streptomyces sp. NPDC048521. The sequence continues at coordinate 83,082 of NZ_JBICWR010000003.1, read as the reverse complement.
GGGACGGATCGTCGATCTCGCGCAGGGCGAGCGCCGGGGCGCCCGGCAGCGGGGAACCGGCCAGCAGGACGTCGATCGTGTTCGTCCGGCGGCCCGTGCGGTCCATCAGGGCGGCCAGGAAGCGGGCGTTCATGGCGGCGGCGAGGGCGTCGCTGTCCCGCTCGGCCGCGCGCAGGGTGTCGTACACCCACGCCGGATCCTCGTCGGTGAACACGACCGAGTGCGCCGTGAACGCCAGCACCCCCGCGTCCCGCTCCGACGGCTGCGCCACGACCGTCGTACGGCCGTCCGCCGGCGGAAAGACACCGGCCGCCGCCGCGTCGAGAATGTCCCGCAAGGTCTCCAAAACCCGCTCCTTGAGTCTCCACCCACTGGAAGGCCCAGACTCGCAGACATGATCGAAGACGGCACCGGACTTCTCACCATCGGCGAGCTGGCCCGCGCCACCGGGCTGTCCGTGCGCACCATCCGCTACTGGTCCGACGCGGGCGTGCTCACACCGGTGACCCGGTCGTCCGGCGGCTACCGGCTCTACGACGCCGCCGGCGTCGCCCGGCTGGAGCTGGTCCGCACGCTGCGCGAGCTGGGGCTCGGCCTGGAGGACGTACGCACGGTGCTGGCCGGCGAGCGGACGGTGGCCGAGGTCGCGGCCACGCACGTGACGGCGCTGGACGCGCAGATCCGGTCGCTGAAGGTGACCCGGGCGGTGCTGTCGACCGTGGCGCGACGCGGCTCGACCGCGGAGGAGATGACCCTGATGAACAAGCTGGCGCGGCTGTCGGCCGCCGAACGGCAGCGCATCATGGAGGAGTTCGTGGCTCAGACGCTGCACGGGCTCGACACCGTGGACCCCGACATCATGGAACGGATGCGGAGCACCGCCGTCGACCTGGCGGACGACCCCACGCCCGAGCAGGCCGACGCCTGGGTGGAGCTGGCCGAGATGCTCCAGGACCCGGAGTTCCGGGCCCAGATGCGCCGGGCGGTCGAGTTCAACGCGGCCGACCGGGAGCCCGGGGAACCGCGCGGACGCTCGTTGTGGTTCGCCAAGCGGCTGGTGGAGCTGGTGGCCCCGGCCCGCGAGCGCGGTGTCGAGCCGGCGGCGCCGGAGGCGGAGTCGGTCCTGCGCGATCTCTTCGGGGACGCCGACCGGGCAGCCGTGCTGGAACGCATGACGGCCGGGTTCAACGACCGCGTCGCCCGCTACCGGGAACTGCTCGCCATCGTCAACCGCACGCCCGCGCCTGCGCACGCCGAGGACTTCGCGTGGGTGGTCGCCGCACTGCGCGTCCGTGCGGGCCGTTAATCTGACCAGCGTCAGTACGCCAGCACGGCATGAGAAACACGAACAAAAGGGGCGGATCGGTGGCGGACATCGAGGAAGCACGCAAGCAGTTCCAGCGGATCGACGGGGACGGTGACGGGTTCATCACCGCCGCGGAGTTCAAGTCCGCCCTGGCCCAGGGCGGTGACTGGAACGTCACCGAGACGGTGGCGGAGGCCATCATCAAGTCCCGTGACCTCAACGGCGACAAGGTCCTGTCGTTCGACGAGTTCTGGGCCTACCTGAGCAAGTGACGCCCTGGTGAGGGGGTGTCCGTCCCGTGCGGAGACGCAACAGGGAGGGGCACCCCCTTCGTCATGCCCTCACCCCGCCCGCCGGATCCGTACGCTCCAGCGGCCCTCCTGCCGCTCCAGCGCCAGCGGCAGATCGAAGCACTTGCCGACCTGGTCCGCGGTGAGGACCGTCGCCACCGGCCCCGAGGCCAGCACCCGCCCGTCGCGCAGCAGCACGGCGTGCGTGGTGCCCGGGGGCAGCTCCTCGAGATGATGGGTGACCAGCACCGTCGCCAGCCCCGGATGCGCCGACCGCAGCTCCTCCAGCGCCTCGATCAACTGCTCCCGGCCGGGCAGATCCAGACCGGTGGCGGGCTCGTCCAGGAGCAGCAGCCGCGGCTCGGGCATCAGCGCCCGCGCGATCAGCGTCCGGCCGCGCTGCCCCTGCGAGAGGGTGGCCCACCGGGCGTCCCGCAGCGCCGCCAGCCCCAGGGTGGCCATCAGTGCCTCGGCCCGCTCCTCCTGTTCCGGGGCCGGCCGCCACCGCGGGACCGGCGCCGCGGAGCCGGTCACCCCGGTGAGCACCACGTCCCGCACCCGCAGCGCGGAGGCCGGCCGGTGGCGCGGGTCGACATGCCCCACGTGCGCCCGCAGCTCCCGCAGGTCCACCCGGCCCAGCCGGCGCCCGAGCACCTCCACCGTGCCCCGCGTCGGATGGACGAGGGCCCCGAGCAGGCCGAGCAGCGTGGACTTGCCCGCGCCGTTCGCGCCGAGCAGCGCCCAGTGCTCACCGGCCCGCACGGCCAGCGACACCTCCTGCAGCAGGGGCCGCCCGTCCCGGACGAGGTCGACACCCTCCGCCCGCAGCACCACGCTCACCGGCCCACCGCCCGGACGGGGGCCGCAGGGGCCGCGGCCGGGGCGGGGGCGCCGACGAACCGGTGCGCCCCCTGCGGACCGGTCGCCCGCAACGGCACGTGCGGTACCTCCTGCGTGGCCTCGCGCCCGCTGTCCGTCCGCTCCCGGACGGGTCGCGAGGAGTGCGGGCGCACACCCGGCGGCAGATCCAGGCGGCAGCGGGGCTCGCACGGGGTGTCCATCGGTTCGGCCGGCGCCCGGTCGCCGGCGGGCAGGCAGACGGGGGCCAGGCGCCGGGCCCGCTCGATGCGGGCGCAAGGCCGGGCGCGGTCCGTGACGGGCACGCTCACCCGGTCCGGGGAGGGGCGGTGACGGTGGTACGGCATCGGGCTGGACCGCGGTGGGTCGCACGCCGGCCGCACGGGGACGGTGGTCATCGTCTGCTGGTGCCTTCGGCTCGGTCGGACGGTGACCGGCGGCACGGAGCCCCGCGGCGGGGCGCCGGTCGCCTCAGACCCCGCCACGGCAGCCGAGGAGAAGCAGATCGCCGAGCGTCATGCCGGGTACGCTAGCGACCCCTCAGCTCCTCAGACAAGTCAGGACCGCTCCGGAAGTCCCCTACCGCTGGAAGTCGGTGACGTCGATGCCGCTCGGTGCCCTCCGCCCCAGCCCGCTGGTCGAACAGGCCGCGCAGCGCCTCCGGGAGCAGATCGCCGGCGGTCACTGGCCCGTCGGCACCAAGCTGCCCGGCGAGACCACCCTGGCCAGGGAACTCGGCGTAGGCCGCTCCACGGTCCGCGAGGCCCTGCGCGCGCTCGCCGGGGCCGGACTGGTGCGGCCCCGGCACGGCGCCGGCGTCTTCGTCATCGCCACCGAGCCCGTCGAGGACTGGCCCACCCGGCTGCGCCGGGCCGCGGTCACGGACGTCTACGAGGTCCGCATGGGCGTCGAGGTGCAGGCCGCCCGGCTCGCCGCACGCCGGCGCACCCCCGAGGACGTCGCCGCGCTGCGGGCCGCGCTGGAAAGCCGCCGTACGGCCGCCGCGGGCGACGACGCCGGGTTCGTGGACGCCGACATCGCCCTGCACGAGGCCGTGGTCGCCGCCGCCCGCAACCCGGTCCTCGCCGGCCTGTTCACCGAGTTCGTCCCCGTCCTGCGGGCGGGCCTGGTGACGTTGCTGGACCTCACCCGGCTGCGCGAGGAGGACCCCGGCGCCGGCGACGCCACGCACGCCGCCCTGGTCGACGCCATCGCCGCGTCGGACGCGGAGCGGGCGGCGGCCGTTCTGCTGGCGGAGCTGGAGGAGACGCTGGGGCTGCTGCGGCAACGGGCGTGAACGAGGTCCCCGGGAACCGCCCGCGGGCCTCACCGACGGCACCCTGCGCCCCGTGATCCCGAGGTCTTCGACGGCCTGGACCGCATCCGGGACGCTTACCGCCTGATGGAATCGAACCGCCGCACGGGAAAGGCCCTCGTACGGCTCTGACCCCGTTCACCCGACTGCCGCGACCGCGGAATACATGTCCGCCCCGCCGGGTTGACGCCCACCGTACGGACGCATGCATATGCATGCATCGATTCCCGAAGGGCGTGCTCATGAAGATCGGCATCATCGGCGCGGGAAACATCGGCGGCAACCTCACCCGGCGGCTCACCGCCCTCGGCCACGACGTCTCCGTGGCCAACTCGCGCGGCCCCGAAACGCTCAAGGAACTGGCCGAGGAGACCGGCGCGACCGCGGTCCGGGCCGAGGACGCGGCCAAGGGCGCCCAGGTCGTGGTCGTCACCGTCCCCCTGAAGGCGGTGCCGGACCTCCCCTCCGGCCTGCTGGACGGCGCGGCCGAGGGCGTCGCGGTGATCGACACCGGCAACTACTACCCGCAGCAGCGGGACGGCCGGATCGCGGCCATCGAGGATGAGGGCCTCACCGAGAGCCGCTGGACCGAACAGCACCTCGGCCACCCGGTGATCAAGGCCTTCAACGGCACCTACGCCCAGGACATCCTGGAGCGCCCCCGTCCCGCGGGCGACCCCGGGCGCATGGCCCTCCCGGTCGCCGGCGACGACGAGGCGGCCAAGCGGGTCGTCCGCGACCTGATCGACGAACTGGGCTTCGACACCGTCGACGCGGGCGGCATCGACGACTCCTGGCGCCAGCAGCCCGGCACCCCGGTGTACGGCCTCCGGGCAGGCGTCGAGGAAGTGAAGAAGGCCCTGACGGAGGCGTCCCGGGAGCGCTCGGCGGACTTCCGGGGCTGACCCGCAGGTCCTGCCACCGGCAGGAACGGCCGGCCGGCGCTTCACCGGGCAGCAGATCGCCGGGTGGTGTCGCGTCGCCGGCATTCCGTCGAATGCTGAGTTGCCCCTGCGGACGCGGGCCGCGAGCCCCTAGGATGTGACGCTTCAGGGCAGTGAGTTGAGGGGGGCCCGTGTTCGAGACGGCCAAGGCTGCGCACACCGAGCCTGACGACACCGTTCCGTCCGTCGACGTCTTGGTGTCCATCGACGGCGGATCGCCCACGGGCACGGGTGACATGGGCATCTTCGGGCGCAACGGCGGCGACGCCTCGCTCCGGCAGATCCCGGTGACGGTTCTCCGCGACAACCTGCAGCGCACCGTCGACGCGCTGCAGGAGGTGCTCGGCAGCCTTCAGGTGCCGGACACGGGCATGCCGCTGCGCCAGGCCCAGGTGTCCTTCGAGATCACGGCGACCGGTGGCATCGCCCTGGTCGGCACGTCGGCTCAGGTCGGGGCCAAGGGAGCGATCACGCTGACGTTCGGTGCGTGAGGGACCGACGGCATGAACGGCTCTCACCGCGCCCTGCTCATCGGGGTTCCGGCCTACCGCGACGACGCCATCGACGACCTGCCGTTCGTGGTCGACGACATGGCGGAACTGGCGGACGCGCTGTCGGACGCCGGCTATCACGTGACCGTCCACGACACCGAGGAGACCGACCTCGACGGCATCGACTCGGCCGTCGAGGCGTTCTTCCAGGACGCGGCCCCGGGCGAGACGCTGCTGCTCTACCTCAGCGGCCATGGCATCCACCACGACAGCAAGGACTACTTGGTGCCCAGGGGCGCGCGCACCAGGTCCCATGACTTCCGCCGCCGATGTCTCCCGCTGGACTTCGGCGGCTACGTCGAGCGCAGCCGGGCCGGCGACGTGATCGTGTTCGTCGACGCCTGCCGCGAGGGCATCCATCTCAAGGAGATGGCCGGGATCAACGCGGCCGGCTGGTCCGACATGAAGGTGGCCCGCACCGGCGAGCGACGCTATTGCCACGTCTACGCCTGCTCCCCCGGGGAGCGCGCCCGCTACACCACGGCCGGGAACGCCACCTTCAGCATCTTCTCCCGCGCCCTGAGCACGGTGGTGGCCGACGAGGCCGGCCCCGGCACCGTACGGGAGCTCAAGGAGCAACTGCAGAGCGCGACGGACGAGCTGACCGCCGAGCACAACTGCCCCCGGCAGCAGATCAGGGTGCAGACCGAGACGGACATCGACGAGTTCGTCGTCTTCCCGCGGGCCGACCGCGATGTGCCCGGGGCCGCCGGAGAGCATCCCTGGGTCACGGCGGCGCGCGCCCACCCCGCGTGGCAGCAGGTCGGGGACGGCCCCGACAGCGAGTCCCTGCGGGCGGCCGCCGTCGCGGTCGTCGCCCATGTGGCCGGGCAGGCCGACCGGGACGAGGCGAGGCTGACCGCCGACCCCTGGCGGCCCGTCGAGTTCGCCGAGCGCATGAGCGACCGGGTGGGCTGGCTGCTGTCCAAGGTCCTCAACCCCGAAAAGCTGGCCCTGTCCCCGGCCGAGGCGGCCCTGATGGTCGTCGTGCCCTACCTGTACGTGGCGTGCGCGAACCGGTCGGCGGCCCAGGCACTGGTGGCCGACCCGGAGAACCTCGGCACCGCCGATTCCCCCGGCCCCGAACGGGCGGCCTACGAGCACTTCTTCACCGGCCGTCCCCGGCTCGTGCGCCGAGCGGAGCTGTCGGCCCGTTCCGCCCGGGCCGACGGGGCATCCGGCATCGCCTGGTGGCTGTTCCGCCGCTGGCTGGCCGAGCAGCCCGGCGACACCCATGACCAGGTCCTGGCCGGCCTGCTCGGACCCGTCGAGGACCTGCTGGCATCCCTCCCGGCCGGCCCCCACCGGGCCCTGGCCGCCGAGTTGCTCGGGGGTGACGCACTGCCCACGCTGCTGCGCTCCCTGCGTAGCTCCTTCGACGCGACCGTCGTGCGGTCCGAGCGCCAGCTCGCGGGCGGCTCGGGCGCGGAGCAGCACCTGCGCGTCCAACTCCTGGTCGTCCTGCTGACCGTGGCGCACCATCTCGCGATCGACCCGGTCCTGCTGCCCGACGTGATCGTCGACCACCTGGGCATCAGCTACGCCGTGGACCTTGCCGAGTTGCACACCACTGTCCGGACGGCGCGCTGGGACCCGCGCGGTCGCACCCGCGTCCTGAACGCCGCCTGCCGACATCCGGCGGTCGGGCTCGCCCTGCGACAGCAGGCCGAGGCGGTCGACGCGTTGCTGGGCGCCGTCGACGTCCAGGTCGGCACCGACCCCCGGCTCGCCCCGCTGCGCGACCTGCCGGTGCACGCCACCGCCGACCAGGTGCACGCGGCGGCGGATTACCGGGGCAGACCGGTTTACGAATCCACCGACCTGCGCTTCCGGCTCGCCGACGACCGGATCCAGGAACTCCTCATGGGCGAGCAGCTCTACGGCGATCCCGCCCTGGCGATCAGGGAGCTGTACCAGAACGCACTGGACGCCTGCCGCTACCGCGGTGCCCGGATCGCCTACCTACGCCGCCGGGGTGCCCAACTGCCCGACTGGCAGGGGCGGATCACGTTCATCCAGGGCGTCGACGACTACGGCCGTCCGTACATCGAATGCACCGACAACGGCATCGGCATGGGGGAGCGTGAACTGCGCGAGGTCTTCTCGCACGCCGGCAAGCGCTTCGCCGACCTGCCCGAGTACCACGACGAACTCGCCGCCTGGCGGGCCGAGGGCATCGAGCTGCATCCCAACAGCCGTTTCGGCATCGGGGTGCTCAGCTACTTCATGATCGCCGACGACATCTCGGTGACCACCTGCCGCCTGGACCGGGACGGACACCCCGGCCACCGCCTCCAAGTGGACATCGCCGGCCCGGGCTCCCTCTTCCGCATCCGGGACCTGGGCCGCGGCTACGACGCCTGCACCACGGTACGCCTCTACCTCCGCCCCTCCGACCGCCCACTCTCCTGCACGGATCTGCTGCGGCGGCTGCTGTGGATCTCTGAGTACGCGGTTGTCGCGGAGGAGGCGGGGACGAGGCTGGAGTGGCAGCCGCATGTGTTGTCGACCGTTGCGCCGTTGGGCGGATCGGACCCGTACTCCGCGGAGGCCGCGCGAGTGGAGGGCGCGCGGGTGGATGCCACGTCGCGCCCTGAGGTGTGGTGGACCAGCACGCACGGCGGTGTGCTCGCGGACGGAGTCTGGGTGGGGGAGGGGTTGTACGGCGCCGTCGTCAACCTCACCGGGCGGTATGCGCCCCAGCTGACCGTCGACCGCAGACGGACGCTGGGCTATGACCGGGCCCACGTCGCTGAGGTCCTTCACCAAGAGATCCCCGCCCTGCTGCTGGAGCACGGCGAGGTGCTGGACCACGGCTGGCTGTCGGAACTGGTCAGGCACCGGCCGCTGCTGGCCGACGCGGTCCATGAGGCCTTGGTACGGTCCGGATACCGGCCATGGGTGGTGAACGGCCACGAACTGGACGTGGCGGTGGTGGGTTGCTTCCCGGCGGACACGGGACTGGTCCTGAACGATGACTCGGTGATGCGTGGCTTCGTCGGCCAAGGCGTCCCTGCGGCCATCCAGGACTGGCGCATACTGAGTTGGGCGGCCGCCGGTGTCGTCGCCGGAGCGACCGTCACCGATCCCGTCGCGCTGCCGGTCGCGCGGCCGACGGACGATGCCGTGCTCGCCCTCGACGGGAGTGCGGCGCACGCCTCCTCGGACGACAGACAGGGCAGCGTTTGGCTCGATCCCAACGAGCCGGTGCCACTCGGCCATGTGCTCGGTACGGCACACCGTCTGGGGCGCCCCCCGCTGGAAGTGGTGGGACGACTCGCGGAGTTGGGCCTTCGGCCGGCAGAGGGTGTACGGGTGCCGCAGACCGTTGACCCCGAAGACCTCGTCCTGCTCAGTTGGGGCAGTGACGGACGACCGCCATGGGTGATCGATACGTCACCCGTGCCGCTGGGCCATGTGCTGTCGGTCGCCACCACGCTGGGCCGTGCGCCCCGAGCGGTGGTCCAGCGGATGGCGGAGTGGGGGCTCCGGCCGGCGGAGGGCGTGGCGGTGCCCGAAACGGTGGACCCCGAAGACCTCTTCCTCCTCGGCGTCGAACATCGCCAGGTAGAGCTTGCGTGGCTGGATGACGCCGAGCCGGTGCCCGTGGCACACCTGCTGTCGTGCGCCATGTCCTGGGGGCGTTCTCCTGCGGTGGTAGGGGCACGCCTGGCGGCCCTCGGGCTGAAGGTCCCACCGGCCCTGGCACTGCCGGACAGTGCCCTGCCCTTCGATCAGACGCTTCTCGGTCTGGGTGGGTACGCGCCGCCGCTGGAAGCCTCTGAGCCTGTGCCGCTGGGCCATGTACTGGCGGTCGCCGAGCAACTGGACTGGACCCCCGAGGCCGTGGTGTCGCGGTTGGCGGAGTGGGGGCTGCGGTTGCCGGAGGGCGTGCGTGTGCCCGACCGGGTGCGCCCAGTGGACCTGGTCGTCCTCAGCCGTGACCTGGACGGCGTCGGGCCCTGGCTGGACACGTCGGATCCCGTGCCGTTGCCGCAGGTGCTGGTGGCCGCTGCCGAACTCGGACGCCGCCCCGAGGACGTGGCACAGGGACTGGCGGAGCTGGGAGTCTGCGTCCTCGGTGATCCGGTTCTCCCCGAGCGCTTCGATCCCAGCGATCTCGTCTACCTCAGCAAGAGCCTTGACGGGCAGTCGCCGTGGCTCGACTGGGGAGCTCCTGTGTCCTTGGGCCACATCATGTGCAGTGCTGACCGGACCCGGCGTCGCCCTGCCGAGGTCGCGGCCTTCCTGGCGGCTTGCGGACTGCGAGTCCCCGAGACGGACCTGCCCGAGCGAGTGGACCGAAGTGACCTCGACCTCCTCAGCCGGGATGGGGACGGTGATGCCCCCTGGCTGGACTTCCAGGCCCCCGTTTCGTCGGCTCATGTGCTGGAGCTTGCGGTCAAGTTGGGGCGACGTCCCCGCGATGTGGCGGCCAGGTGCGCGGAGCTGGGCATCTTCTGCTCGGATCGCGCGGTGACGCTGCTGGAGCGCATGGAATGGGAGGATCTGCGCCTCGTGAACAACGTCGGTTCAGGCGCCGCGTGGCTGGAAAAGGGAACCCCGCTGAAGTTGCGGCACGTCTCCCAGTTCGCTGTCCGCAGCGGCCAGCCGCTCCGGGAGACGGCCGAGCGTCTCGTCCGGCTCGGCTTCGTCCTCGCCGGCGACATCGTCTACGGCTGACGGGCGCACATCGGTCCTGTCACTCCCCGGCTGCCCACTTGCGCAAGGAGGCCTTGTCGGCGAAGTTCGCCACATCCTTGTCGTGGGGATCGCTCGTGTACTGGTGGAACCGCCACTTCGCCTTGATGCGGGGCTTGCCCGCGGTGACGTAGTCGGCGATCCACAGGCCGTCGCCGGCGTAGGAAGTGGTGTCGATGTTCAGCCAGAAGTGGCGGTTGCAGTAGAGGACGACCCGGTTGTCCGGTCGTAACTCCTTCACCTTGCGGATGAAGCGGTCCTTGTCCGCGTTGCTCGCGTGGGTGCCCTCACCGGTCGTCTCCCAGTCGACGGCGAGGAGGTCGCCCGGGCGGTCCGGGGCGTGGCGGACGAAGTACTCGGCCTGGGCGGTGAGGTTGCCCGGCCACAGGAAGTGGTAGAAGCCGACGACGAGTCCGGCGTCGCGGGCGGTCTTCGTCTGGGTGGTGAGTCGGGGATTGACGTACGAGCGGCCCTCCGTCGCCTTGATGAAGACGAAGGAGAGGCCGTCCGTGTCGTATGCGGAGGACTGGTAGGCGCTTACGTCGATGCCGTGCAGCATGCTGGGGTTGTGCCCCCTGCGGCCGCATCCGGAACCTCGGCTTCGGGCGGTCGCCGAACTCGGCACGGACGCCGGCTTCGCTGTCCGCTCCGAGGTGATGAGACTCGCGTGGCTCTTGGCCAACAGGGTGAGACGAGCGACGACTTCGGCGTCGGTCGGTAGGGGGATGGCCGGGGACTCCCCCTCCCACGGCGGGTCAGAAGCGGCGCCAGCGCGCGACCGTCGCCTCGGCCTTGCGTACTGCGACGGCCAGCTCGACCAGGGCCCGCTCCTGTTGCCGGACCCGTCCGGCGAAGAGCGGCAGGCGCAGCTGTGCCGGTACGTCGTCCGGCGCGTGGGCCGCGGTGTACGCGGCCTCGATCTCCGTCAGCGGGGCCGCCCCGGTCGCGCAGCATCGGGTCAGATGCTCGGCGACCGCCGCCAGCCGGGAGCGGAGGCGGCGCGCCGTGCGACCCGTGGGGCACTGGGCGACGGCGCGCTCGAGTTGCGGACGCCGGGCGCGCAACCGTCCGAGCTCCGCCGTCGTGGCCGGCCGCTCCGCGTCCTGGAGCCGGCGCACGTCGACGTCGAGCAGGCGCAGCACGCGGGCAGCCTCGGCCAGGCGCTCCTTGAGGCCGTCGCGTCGACGGTTGCGGACGCCGTACACGAACCCGGCGAGCACCACGAGGAACGCTGCGGCGGCGATGGCCGTTTGCAGGATGGGGACGTGGGACGAGGCCTGCTCCTGTGCGAGCGACAGACGGGCCGGGGCCCCGGACATCCCGGTAAGGTCGGGAATCGACGTGATGAGGGGAAACATGCGCAAGCGCTCCGTTACTCGCCCCCGACGGCGTCGGGGAGGGCCGATGGACGGCCGCACCGGACCACGGCGAGCGCCGCAGCGTCGACTCCTCATCAGGCGATGACCGGCGACACCGCTGGTCAGCAGGCGATCCGGGCGTCCGGGCCGGATCCGGACGGGACGGACGGGGCGGGGACATGGGGGAGGCGGTGGGTCGAGTGTCGTACCGGCAGCTCTTCGCGAAGAGGCTCGCCGACCTGGTGGCGGCGGCGGGGCACCGGACCCAGGCGGAACTCGCCCAGCGGGTCTCCGCGCGCAAGCCCCTGGGCACGGCACTGTCGACGAGCACCCTCAGTGCCTGGCTGAGCGGGAAGGCGGTGCCGGCGGACCCGGCGTTGGACCGCAAGGCCGCGCCGTCACCGGAACTCGCCAACCCGCTCAGCGCGTTGCTGCACGAGCTGTACGACCGGACGGCACAGCGACGCCCGACGCGGCAGGAGCTGGCCGAGTGGGAGACGCTGCGCCGACGGGCCTGGGACGAGAGTCACGCCCGGCGTGCCGCGGAGCCGGAGACCACCGTGGGGCGTCCCCTCGGATCCCTCGGCGGCCCGTGGGAGCTGAGCGCGTACGACGTCATCCGCGTCTCCGGCCGGCCCGGACTCCCGCGCATGCCGGACTACGTCCCCCGGGCCCACGACGAGGAACTCGCGCGGATCGCCGCCCGGACCGCGAGCGGCACGAGCGCGAGCCTGCTGCTCGTCGGCGAGCCCTCCACCGGCAAGACCAGGGCCCTGTGGGAAGCCCTGACCTCGGTCCCGGAGGTCCGCGCCGACTGGACGATCTGGGAGCCCGCCAAGAGCGGCACGCACGCCCAGCTGATGGCGGATCTGGAGCGGGTGGGACCGCGCACCGTGGTCTGGCTGGACGACACACGGGAACGCCTGCTGCTCTCCACGGCCGACGCCCGGGAGGACCTGGCTCGGGGGCTGCGCCGGCTGGTCCACGACGAACTGCGGGCGCCGGTCCTGATCGTCGACACGATGTGGCCCGACGATTACCGCGCCCTGCGCACCACGAGCGCCGGCCGGCACGGCACACACGCCCGGCTGCTGCTGGAGGGCCATGTCGTGGAGGTCCCGGCAACCTTCCGGGGCGCCGCTCTGCGGACGATGCGCCGGCAGGCCCGCTCCGACCCCCGTATCGACGAAGCGGTCCGCCATGCCCGGTCGACCACACCGGACCGCAGCGAGATCGCCGTCACCCAGTACCTCGGCGGCGTCCCCCGTGTCCTGCGGCTGGCGCAGGAGGCCTCGCCGGGCGGCAAGGCTCTGCTGCGCTCCGCCACCCACGCCCGCCTGCTCGGCTACGGCCCCGCCCTGCCCGAGCGGCTGCTGGCCGAGGGAGCCGTCGCCTACCTGGAGGACTGGGAGTACGAGGCGGAAGGGGAGGACTTCGCGGCCGCCGCGCTGGCGTACCTCTCGGACCGAGCGGAGTGCCGCGGCGTCCGGCCCCCGCTGGGACGCGTTCCGCGTCGGCCGTACGAGGAGGGGGCCGCGGGCCCGTACTACCGACTCAACGACGCGCTGGAACACCGCGCTCGCTCCGGGCGCCGGACCGCGGTGCCGGTACCGGCGGGCATGTGGCGGGCGCTCCTCGCACACGGCGAGCCGCACCACCTCACCGCCGTCGGCGCGGCGGCGGAGCGCCGGGGGCTGCGCCGGCTCGCGGACCGCCTCTACGCGCGTGCGGAGGCGAGCGGTGACGCCGAGGCGGCAGCCCACCGGGGACGGCTCCTGGAGGACATCGACCCGGAGACGGCCCTGCGCTGCTATCGGCGGGCCCTCGAAAGAGGGGCGCACGTCTTCGGATTCGCCGTGCTGCCGCTGCTGGAGCGCCTGGGACGCCGGCGGTCGGAGATCGCCCGGTGGAGCATCCCGCAGCTCGATCTCGACGGGACGGCGAGCGTCGCGGCCCTCGCCGGCGCCGCGGGTCTGGCACGGTCCCTCGGACTGACCCGCAGGGCGGTGGAGTTGGCCTGCCGTGCCGCTTCCCGGGGAGACGACGTCACCCTCCCGCAGCAGGGAGGGGGCTGGGAGATGGTGGAGATCCTCCTGGCGGCGGGCCACCCGGACGCGGCCGAGGTCTGGGCCCGCTCCTGCGCCCTGATCCCGGACAGCGGCCTGTTCCAAGCCGCCGTCTCAGTCATGGTGGACAACGGCCATGCGGAGGAGGCCCTTGCCTGGCTCCAGGACATCGGCGACGAAGCGCCGCCCTGTGCCTCCGCCGCGCGGTACCGGCTGCTGCGCCGTCTGGAGCGGGACGACGAGGCATGGTCCCATCTGGTGAGCAGGGCACAGTCGGGCGACCGGGGCGCGCGCGGGGAACTGGAGCGCTGGGGGAAGGAGTCCGGGCGCGAGACACCGCCGGAGCGACCGGGACAGGAGGCCGTGCCGGAGGCGGCGCAGGAGGCCGTGCGGAAGGAGGCCGTGCCACAGGTGGTCCACCGGAAGGATCTCTCGTCGCTGTGGGACGGGATGGCGGCCGACCGCCGTGTCGTGCAGGACATGACCGATGCGCTGTACGACCGCTTGAAGTCCTGTCCGGACGCCTCCAAGGAGAGTCTCCTGGCAAGCTGTGAGGGGTGGTCGGGCCTCTTGGAGGTCCTCGTGTTCAACCGCCTCTTCGACCGTGCCTGCGAGGACGGTGATCTCGGCCTGGCCCTGCGCCTGTACGGCTGGGAGCCCCACTACACGGTGCAGCCGTGGCCCGGGCCGGCGTCCGGATGCCGGCGGGGCTCGGCGCGCTCGAAAGCGGAAGTCCTCATCGACACGTTCGGGGCGGCGGAGGAGATCGTCGAGGTTCTGCTGCGCGCTGTCGAAGCGGGCGACGGTGACGGTGCGGAACACCGGCTCGTCGCCCTGCTGCACCGGACCGGCCGCTCAGGCGAGGCCGAGAGACTGAGCCGCTACGGCATCGAGCCCGGAGCGACGATCGCCGCCCCCTGGCGACCGGTCGACGACGGTTCCGCCGCGCCGGTGCTCAGCACTCGATGATGTTGACCGCCAGCCCGCCCCGAGCGGTCTCCTTGTACTTGACGCTCATGTCCGCGCCCGTGTCCTTCATGGTCTTGATGACCTTGTCCAGGGACACCTTGTGGGAGCCGTCGCCGCGCATCGCCATCTTCGCGGCCGTCACCGCCTTCACCGCGGCCATGCCGTTGCGCTCGATGCACGGGATCTGGACGAGGCCGCCGACCGGGTCGCAGGTCAGGCCGAGGTTGTGCTCCATGCCGATCTCGGCCGCGTTCTCGACCTGCTCCGGGGAGCCGCCCAGGACCTCCGCCAGCGCGCCGGCCGCCATGGAGCAGGCGGAGCCGACCTCGCCCTGGCAGCCGACCTCGGCACCGGAGATGGAGGCGTTCTCCTTGAAGAGCATGCCGATCGCACCGGCGGCCAGCAGGAAGCGGACGACTCCGTCCTCGTCGGCGCCGGGCACGAAGTCGATGTAGTAGTGCAGGACCGCCGGGATGATGCCCGCCGCACCGTTCGTGGGGGCGGTGACGACTCGGCCGCCGGCCGCGTTCTCCTCGTTCACCGCCATCGCGTAGAGGGTGATCCACTCCATCGCGTGCGCCAAGGGGTCGCCCTCGGCGCGCAGCTGCCGGGCCGTGACGGCCGCGCGGCGGCGGACCTTCAGGCCGCCGGGCAGGATGCCCTCGCGGGACAGGCCGCGCTGCACGCACGCGCGCATCACGCGCCAGATCTCCAGCAGGCCCGCCCGGATCTCCTCCTCCGTGCGCCAGGCCCGCTCGTTCTCCAGCATGAGGGAGGAGATCGACAGGCCCGTCTCCTTGGTCAGGCGCAGCAGCTCGTCGCCCGTGCGGAAGGGGTACTTCAGGACCGTGTCGTCCAGCTTGATGCGGTCCGCGCCCACCGCGTCCTCGTCCACGACGAAGCCGCCGCCGACCGAGTAGTAGGTCTTCGACAGCAGCTCGCTGCCCTGGGCGTCGTACGCCCGGACGGTCATGCCGTTGGCGTGGTACGGCAGGGCCTTGCGGCGGTGCAGGACCAGGTCGTCGTCGAAGGAGAAGGGGATCTCGTGCTCGCCGAGGACGTTCAGACGCCCGGTCTGCTTGATCGTCTCCACCCGCTGGTCGGCCGTCTCGACGTCCACCGTGCGCGGCGAGGCGCCCTCCAGCCCCAGCAGGACCGCCTTCGGGGTGCCGTGGCCGTGGCCGGTCGCGCCGAGCGAGCCGTACAGCTCGCAGCGCAGGGACGTGACGGAACCGAGCACGTCCTCGTTGCGCAGCCGGCGGGCGAACATGCGCGCCGCGCGCATCGGGCCGACCGTGTGGGAGCTGGACGGGCCGATGCCGATCGAGAACAGGTCGAAGACCGAGATGGCCACGGGTGACTCCTCAATACGGGGTGGTGCAAAGGGTGGTACAGGGCGCGGGCACCGCGCACGCCGGTTCTTCCAGTGTGCGCGGTGCCCCGCGAAAGGTGACTTACTTGTTCAGACCCGGGTACAGCGGGTGCTTGTCGGCGAGCGCCTTCACCCGCGCCTTCAGGGACTCCGCGTCGTAGGACGGCTTGAGCGCCTCGGCGATCACGTCCGCGACCTCGGCGAAGTCCTCGGCCGTGAAGCCGCGGGTCGCGAGGGCGGGCGTGCCGATGCGCAGACCCGAGGTGACCATCGGCGGGCGCGGGTCGTTCGGGACGGCGTTGCGGTTGACCGTGATGCCTACCTCGTGGAGGCGGTCCTCGGCCTGCTGCCCGTCCAGTTCGGACTCGCGCAGGTCCACCAGGATCAGGTGCACGTCGGTGCCGCCGGACAGGACGTTCACGCCGGCCTCGCGGGCGTCGGGCGCCGTGAGGCGCTCGGCGAGGATGCGCGCACCCTCCACCGTACGGCGCTGGCGCTCCTTGAACTCCTCCGAAGCGGCGACCTTGAAGGAGACCGCCTTGGCCGCGATCACGTGCTCCAGGGGACCGCCCTGGAAGCCCGGGAAGACGGACGAGTTCAGCTTCTTCGCGAACTCCTTCTTGGCGAGGATGATGCCGCCGCGCGGGCCGCCGAGGGTCTTGTGGGTCGTGGAGGTGACCACGTCCGCGTAATCGACCGGGTTCGGGTGGAGTCCGGCGGCGACCAGGCCCGCGAAGTGCGCCATGTCGACCCACAGGTACGCCTCGACCTCGTCGGCGATCCGGCGGAACTCGGCGAAGTCCAGCCGGCGCGGGTACGCCGACCAGCCCGCGATGATCACCTTGGGGCGGTGCTCCTTGGCGAGCTTCTCGACCTCGGCCATGTCGACCAGGCCGGTCGCGGCGTCCACGTGGTAGGCGACCACGTCGAACTGCTTGCCGGAGAAGTTCAGCCGCATCCCGTGGGTCAGGTGGCCGCCGTGCGCCAGGTCCAGGCCGAGGATGGTGTCCCCGGGCTGGGCCAGGGCGAACAGGGCCGCCTGGTTCGCGGAGGCGCCGGAGTGGGGCTGGACGTTGGCGTACTCGGCGCCGAACAGCTCCTTGATCCGGTCGATGGCGATCTGCTCGGCGACGTCGACGTGCTCGCAGCCGCCGTAGTAGCGGCGGCCCGGGTAGCCCTCGGCGTACTTGTTGGTGAGGACCGAGCCCTGCGCCTCCATCACCGCGAGCGGCGCGAAGTTCTCGGAGGCGATCATCTCCAGGGTGGACTGCTGACGGCTCAGCTCGGCGTCGACCGCGGCGGCGATCTCCGGGTCCAGCTCGTGCAGGGGCGTGTTCAGGACAGTCATAGGGCTACGACTCCTCAGCCGGCGGTGTGGGCGGCGTACTCGTCGGCGGAGAACAGGTCGGCCGGCTCCTCGGTGACGCGCACCTTGAACAGCCAGCCGCCCTCGAAGGGGGCCGAGTTCACCAGCGAAGGGTCGTTGACGACGTCCTCGTTGATCTCGGTGACCTCACCGGAGACCGGCGAGTACAGGTCGGAGACGGACTTGGTCGACTCCAGCTCACCGCAGGTCTCGCCCGCCTCCACGGTGGAACCGACCTCGGGGAGCTGGGCGTAGACCACATCGCCGAGCGCGTTGGCCGCGAACTCGGTGATGCCGACCGTCGCGACGCCGTCCTCGGCGGTCGACAGCCACTCGTGCTCCTTGCTGTAGCGCAGCTGCTGGGGGTTGCTCATGGCCTGAATTCTCCTGTACGCGCGGAAGTGCTGGTGAAGGGGGGACTGCTGGGGCTGCTGGTGAGCAGGGGGAAGGTGCGCAGGGTCACGTCCGCCGGGACGTGCCGCGCCCAGTGTCTACTTCTGGCGCTTGTAGAACGGCAGCGCCACGACCTCGTACGGCTCGTGGCTGCCCCGGATGTCCACGCCGACGCCCTCGCTGCCGGGGGCCGCGTGCGCCGCGTCGACGTAGGCCATGGCGATCGGCTTGCCCAGGGTGGGGGAGGGGGCGCCGGAGGTGACCTCTCCGATCACCTCGCCGCCCGCGACGACGGCGTACCCGGCGCGCGGGACGCGACGGCCCTCGGCGACCAGGCCGACGAGCACCCGCGGCGGGTTCTCCTGAGCCCGGGCGGCTGCCTCGGTGAGGGCCTCGCGGCCGACGAAGTCGCCCTCCTTCTCGAACTTGACCACCCGGCCGAGCCCGGCGTCGAAGGGGGTCAGCTCCGTGGTCAGCTCGTGCCCGTACAGCGGCATGCCCGCCTCCAGGCGCAGCGTGTCCCGGCAGGACAGGCCGCACGGGACCAGGCCGACGCCCTCGCCCGCCTTGGTGAGCGCCTGCCACAGCTCCACGGCGTGCTCCGGCTTCACGAACAGCTCGAAGCCGTCCTCGCCGGTGTAGCCAGTACGGGCGATCAGCGCGGGGACACCGGCGACGGTGCCGGGCAGGCCGGCGTAGTACTTCAGGCCGTCGAGGTCGGCGTCGGTGAGGGACTTCAGGATGCCGGGGGACTGCGGGCCCTGGACGGCGATCAGCGCGTAGGCGTCGCGGTCGTCGCGGACCTCGGCGTCGAAGCCGGCGACGCGCTCGGTCAGGGCGTCCAGCACCACCTGGGCGTTGGAGGCGTTGGCCACGACCATGTACTCGGTCTCGGCCAGCCGGTAGACGATCAGGTCGTCCAGGATGCCGCCGTCGGCCTGGCAGATCATGGTGTAGCGGGCGCGGCCGACGCCGACGGAGGCGATGTTGCCGACCAGGGCGAAGTTCAGGAAGGCGGCCGCCCCCGCGCCGGTGACGGTGATCTCGCCCATGTGGGAGAGGTCGAACAGACCGGCCTTGGTCCGCACCGCGAGGTGCTCGTCGCGCTCGGAGCCGTAGCGCAGGGGCATGTCCCAGCCGGCGAAGTCGGTCATCGTCGCACCGAGCGAGCGGTGCAGCGCGTCCAGCGCGGTGTGGCGCAGCTCAGTGGGTTCGGTACTGCTCATCGGTCGGTCGTCTCCCAGGGCACACGGACGGGGCGAGGAACGTTCCTCCCCATCTGTCATCGGAACCTGAGAGGTTCGCCACGACCGCCACAGGGACGATCACGGCTTGCACCTTGGGTGGAGCCACTGTCACAGCGACCCGCTTTTCAGATGTGCCTCGCCCGCGCGGTAACGGGGCCTGAGAGATTCAAGGGAGGGACTTGCTCCTTCGGCGCCCCAGTGACCTGGGGACTCTCCCGCGCGGATTCAAGCGGCCGGTATGCAGTTGGCGGGCACATCATTGCACGCCGCGCCCCCGCCCGTCAGGGCCCGCATCTGTGACCGAGCTGTGGCCGTACGCGCACCGAACCGCCGACCACCTCCCATTACCTTCTCTTTACATACAGCGGGCATGGGTATGACCGAGCCCACAGGGGAGGACGATCACGGTGAAGAGGACCACGGCGTACGCCGCCGCCACCGCCACCACGACCGGCGTCGCGGTGCCGAAGCAGCCCTCCGCCTCCGCCCGCGAGCGCTGCGCGGAGCGCCCCGCCCCGGTCGTCCGCGATCTGCGCGACCGCGCCGGCCGCTGCCCCCGCGCCCTGGTCTTCGGCCCGCGTGACGTCGTCGTGGTCACCGGACTGCCGGGCAGCGGCAAGTCCACGCTGATGCACCGCGCGGTCTCCGGCCGCCGCATCGACTCCCAGGACGCCCGCGACGACTTCGCGGCCCGTGTGCCCCGTGGCCTGCCCTACGCCCTGTACCGCCCCCTGGTCCGCCTCGCCCACTACACCGGACTGCGCCGCGCGCTGCGCACCGAGGAAGGCCTCGTGGTGCACGACTGCGGCACCCAGGCCTGGGTGCGCGCGTGGCTCGCCCGCGAGGCCCGCCGCCGCGGCGGCTCCCTGCATCTGCTGCTGCTCGACGTGCCGGCCGAGACCGCCCGCGCGGGCCAGCGGGAGCGCCGCCGGGGCGTCTCCCGCTACGCCTTCCGCCGTCATCGTCGTACGACCGCCCGGCTGCTCGGCGCGGTCGAGCGGGGCGAACTGCCCGCGGGCTGCGGCTCGGCGGTCCTGCTGGACCGGGCCGCGGCGGACAGCCTGCACCGCATCGCCTTCTCGGGCTGATCCCGGCGAGCACGTCGGAGCCACCCGCTAGCCTTTTGAGCCACAGCACGGTTCCCAGCAGGCGGTAGGCAGATGGACTTCCCGGCGGACATTCCCGCGGACTTCCCGGCACAGGCGCACCCCCACCCGCACGGCGGGTGGCCCGGCAACGAACTGGAGGAGGTGCTCTCGGCCTCCCTCGGCATCCCCTCCGCGGGCGGCCGCATCATCGAGGTGCTCGGCCGGAGCTTTTTGTGGATCCCCCTGCCCAACGGCGGGGGCCCGGACAGCGGCCCGCTGGACCTGCCCACGATGGACATCGACGGCCAGGCGTACGTCCCGGTCTTCAGCTCCGAGGAACAGCTCCGTCAGGTGGCCGGCTCCCACATGTCGTACACCATCGCCCCCGCCGTGGAGTTCGCCCAGGGCCTGCCCCCGCAGGCGGGCATAGCCGTGAACCCCGGCGGCGTGGTCGGCGTCCCGCTGCCGCCCGAGGCGGTCGCCGAGCTGTGCCGTGCGGGCCGCACCCCGCTCGACGGCCCTGGCACCGGCGGCCGGGTCCGCCTCTTCGAGCCCGACTGGCAGGACGACCCGGTCGACTTCCTCTCCGCCGCCTCCGCCGAGTTCGCCGCGACCGGCGTCGTCCTCACCGCCCGCCGCTGCCTCGCCGTCATCGAGACGGCCGACCCGGTGATGTTCGTCGGCGTGGAACTCTCCCGATGGGAGGGCGACCTGCGGGCCCTTCCCCTGGAGGCCCTGGGCACGGCCCTCGGCAAAGTCCCGGTCAAGTGGCCGGTCAACCTCGTCCTCCTGGACGTCACCGACGACCCGGTGGCCGAATGGCTGAGGACAAACGTGCGGCCCTTCTATCAATACGGTCACTGAAGCAGCTCGACGGGGCGCGGGGAACCGCGCGACCAGCCACAGAACCACCCGCACCCGCGCACGAACCAGAAGCCCCGAGCTGCCAGGCGCTTAAGCTGTCTCCGAACGCGGGGCACTGAAAAGAAGGGCCGGTACACCAGGTGAGCGCGAGCCACAGCGGCAGCGTCGAGCACATGCTGCGCCAGGTCACGCCCGGACGCTACGACGCCTACGAGGCCCTGCTGCGCGCCCTCGCCACCCCGTCCTCCGGCCAGATCTGGATGCTCCTGTGGCACGGCCAGGCCGGTTCCCCGGACGCCCAGTACGGGAACATGGAGGTCGACGGCTGCCACTACGCCCCCTGCGTGACCTCCGCCCAGGAACTGTCGGCCAGCGGCTGGAACCGTTCCTACGAGGTCGTCGACGGACTGGACGTGGCCCGCACCCTCTACCCGGACCACTACGGCCTCTGGCTCAACCCGCACGCCCCGGGCGGCGGCGTCGGCATCCCCTGGCTGGATCTGCGCCGCATCGCCACTGGCCTGGACCGCCAGCCCGCCGGCCCGCTCCGGCTCACGGAACCCGGCATCGAGATCCCGCAGTTCTACGCCCTGCTCGCGCAGAACGCCCACCGTACCCCGGCGCTGCGTTCACTGCGCCGCGCCTGGGTGCAGCCGGCGCTCGGGGCGCCGTATCTCGCCATCGGCCTGGACGTGTACGACACCTCGCCCGCCGCGGTCGACTCGGTGCGCGCGATGATGCAGCAGTCGGTCGGGGCGGTCCCGGAGGGGCTGCCGGTGTCGACGGTCGCGATGGCCGACGACTACGACCCGGTGGTGATGTGGATGCGGGCCCAGGCGCGTCCGTTCTACGACCGCGAGGCCCACGCGGCTCCGCCCCAGCCTCAGCTTCAGGCCCCGCCTCCGCCGCAGGCCCCGGCCGCCGGATACGGTTATCCGCCGGTGCCCGGCGGTTACTGATCCGACGTCGCCCGGCATCGGACCTTGTGAGGGCGTAGCGCGGAATCGACTCGGGGCCTCACTTCTGCGCGCGTAGACGGCAGCGATACGTCCCGAACTGAGCGGATTCACCGTTCTGTCCCAACTGGCCCGCGTCCGGGGGGCGTTACCCACTGTTCGGATAACGGAATCCCCTGCACTGCATCACGGTTGCGCATACTTTCGCCGTCAGCTCTGGCGGGTGATCGCGGCGACGCTGAAGACTCGCGAGTCAGACAGGAGGTCGAGACCTCCTGATCGATGGCAAGTCGACAAAGCCGCAATCCGCGGCAGGCGCAGGCCGGTCACCACCGGCGAGAGGGGTCGCTCACCGTGACCGCACCGATCGAGACCACCGGGGCGGCAACCGAGGCACAGCCAGAGGCTGTGCTGGAGGGTGCCGGTAAGGGGCAGATCGAGGGTCGTTCCCTGGGCCAGATCGCCTGGACCCGCTTCAAGAAGGACAGGGTCGCCGTCGTCGGTGGCGTCATCGTGATCCTGCTGGTCCTCCTCGCGATCCTCTCGCGCCCGCTCCAGGCCGTGTTCGGCCTCGACCCGAACGCCTTCCACCAGGACCTGATCACGCCCGACACCTCGCTGCCCAAGGGCGGCTGGGGCGGCATGAGCCTCGACCACCCGCTGGGCGTCGACCCGAAGTTCGGCCGCGACATCGCCACCCGCGTCCTCGAGGGCTCCTGGGTGTCGCTGGTGGTCGCGTTCGGCGCCACCATCCTGTCCAACGTCATCGGCGCGATCATGGGTGTCGTCGCGGGCTACTACGGCGGGCGGGTCGACTCGATCATCAGCCGGCTGATGGACACGTTCCTCGCCTTCCCCCTCCTGCTCTTCGCGATCGCCATCTCCGCCACCCTGCAGGGCGGCGCGTTCGGTCTCAACGGGCTGCCGCTCCACCTGAGCGTGCTGATCTTCGTCATCGGCTTCTTCAACTGGCCCTACCTGGGCCGGATCGTGCGAGGCCAGACCCTCGCCCTGCGGGAGCGCGAGTTCGTGGACGCCTCCCGCGGCATGGGCGCCAAGACGCCGTACATCCTGTTCCGGGAACTGATGCCGAACCTGGTCGGCCCGATCATCGTCTACTCGACGCTGCTCATCCCGACCAACATCCTCTTCGAGGCGTCCCTGAGCTTCCTCGGCGTCGGCATCCAGCCCCCGCAGGCGTCCTGGGGCGGCATGCTCCGCGAGGCGGTCACCTACTACCAGGTCGACCCCCAGTACATGATCGTCCCCGGTCTCGCCATCTTCGTGACCGTCCTGGCGTTCAACCTGCTCGGTGACGGTCTCCGCGATGCTCTCGACCCGCGCAGCCGCTGACGCCTGTCACCGAGAGCCACAAAATTTTCCAACAATGGAGGGGAAAGCGCCCATCATGCGAAGGTCAGCGCTGGCCGCGATAGCGGCCATCGGCTCCGTCAGCCTGCTTCTTGCCGGCTGCAGCAAGGCCGATGACAACAAGAACGAGAACGGCACCAAGTCGGCCGGGGCCAACGCCGCGACGAAGGGCGTCGTCAACGCGTCCGACAAGAAGGGCGGCACGGTCACCTACGAGCTGTCCGACGTCCCGGACTCGTTCGACCCGGGCAACACGTACTACGCCTACATGTACAACCTCAGCCGGCTGTACGCCCGCCCGCTGATGACCTTCCAGCCCGGTGCGGGCGAGAAGGGCAACACCCTCGTCCCGGACCTCGCGGCGAGCAAGGGTGTGCCGAGCGAAGGCGGCAAGACCTGGACGTACAAGCTGCGTGCGGGCCTGAAGTACGAGGACGGCTCGCCGATCACCTCGAAGGACGTCAAGTACGCCGTCGAGCGCTCCAACTTCGCGCGTGACGTGCTCTCCCTCGGCCCGAACTACTTCCAGCAGTTCATGGCCGGCGGCGACAAGTACAAGGGCCCGTACAAGGACAAGAGCGCCAAGGGCCTGTCCTCCATCGAGACGCCGGACGACACCACCGTCGTCTTCCACCTGAAGCAGGCCTTCCAGGAGTTCGACTACCTGGTCGCCGCCCCGCAGACGGCCCCGGTGCCCAAGGCGAAGGACACCGGCGTCGACTACGTCAAGCACATCGTGTCCTCGGGCTCGTACAAGTTCCAGAGCTACGAGGAGGGCAAGCAGGCCGTCCTCGTGCGCAACGAGAACTGGGACGCGAAGACGGACCCGCTGCGCAAGCAGCTGCCGGAGAAGATCGTCGTCAAGCTGAAGGTCAACCCGGAGACGATCGACAAGGACGTCCTCGCGGGCGACGCGATCGACCTCGCCGGCACGGGTGTCCAGGCCTCGACCCAGGCGCAGGTGCTCACCGACGCCGCCAAGAAGGCCAACACGGACAACACCTACGGTGGCCGTCTGGTCTACCTGGCGATCAACACCACGGTGAAGCCGTTCGACAAGGTCGAGTGCCGCAAGGCCGTGCAGTACGCCATCGACAAGGTCTCGGTGCAGACCGCCGAGGGCGGCCCGATCCGCGGTGAGGTCGCCTCCACGGTCCTGCCCCCGGACATCCCGGGCTACGAGAAGTCCGACGTCTACGCCACCACGGGCAACAAGGGTGACGTCGCCAAGGCCAAGGACCAGCTGAAGGCCTGCGGCAAGTCGTCGATCTCGACGAACATCTCGGCCCGTTCCGACCGTCCGCAGGAGATCGACGCCGCCACGGCGATCATCAACTCGCTGAAGAAGGTCGGCATCAACGCCACCCTCAAGCAGTACCCGTCCGGCAAGTACTTCACCGACTACGCGGGTGTGCCGAAGTTCACCAAGAAGCAGAACATCGGCCTGGAGATGATGCAGTGGGGTGCCGACTGGCCCTCCGGCTACGGCTTCCTGCAGCAGATCCTGAACGGCAAGGCGATCAGCCAGTCCGGTAACACCAACCTGTCGCAGTACGACAACAAGGACGTCAACGAGCTGCTGGGCAAGGCGATCGGTACCCAGGACACCACCGAGCGCAACAGCCTCTACACGCAGATCGACAAGAAGACCATGGACGACGCCGTCCTCGTCCCGCTGACCTACTTCAAGGTCCTGCTGGCCCGACCGCAGAACTACACCAACCTGGTTTCCACGGCGGCCTTCAGCGGTCAGTACGACTACCTCAACATCGGCGTCGCGTCGAAGTAGCAGCCCCGGAAGGCAGGTGAAGGCATTGGTGCCCGCGGGCTTCGCGGCCCGCGGGCACCAGCGCCGATCCCCGTGATCTCGTACATCCTCCGCCGGACGTTCGCGGCAGTGATCCTGCTGCTGGTCGTCTCCGCGGTCACCTTCGCCATCTTCTTCCTGCTGCCAAGGCTCGTCGGCCAGACAGCGGACCAGCTGGCGCAGCAGTACATCGGCAAGAGCCCGTCGAAGGCGGACATCGCCGCTGTCAAGCACAACCTCGGTCTGGACCAGCCCGTCTACGTCCAGTACTGGCACTTCATCAAGGGGATCGTGGCCGGCGCCGACTACAACCTCGGCCCCACCACGGTGCACTGCGACGCACCCTGCTTCGGCTACTCCTTCAAGGACCACGTGGCGGTCTGGCCGCAGCTCACCTCCCGCCTTCCGATCACCCTCTCGCTGGCCGCGGGCGCCGCCGTCCTGTGGCTCCTCTCGGGCGTGGTGGTCGGTGTCATCTCCGCGCTGAAGCCGCGCTCGTTCTTCGACCGCACCTTCATGGGTGTCGCGCTCGCCGGTGTCTCGCTGCCCATGTTCTTCACGGGCAACCTGGCGATCCTGCTCTTCACCTACCAGTGGCCGATCTTCGGCAAGACCTACGTCCCGTTCACCGAGAACCCCTCGCAGTGGGCCAACACCCTCTTCCCCGCCTGGTGTTCGCTCGCCCTGCTGTACTCCGCCATCTACGCGCGGCTCACCCGCTCGGGCATGCTGGAGACGATGAACGAGGACTTCATCCGCACGGCCCGCGCCAAGGGCCTGCGGGAGCGCAGGGTCGTCGTCCGGCACGGACTGCGGGCCGCCCTCACCCCCATCATCACGGTCTTCGGCATGGACCTCGGCCTGCTGCTCGGCGGTGCCGTGATCACCGAGACCGTGTTCTCGCTGCACGGCATCGGCGAGTACGCGGTGCAGGGCATCACCGACAACGACCTGCCCAAGATCCTCGGCGTGACCCTGCTCGCCGCCTTCTTCGTCGTGATCGCAAATCTCCTGGTGGACGTGCTCTACGCCGCCGCCGACCCGCGGGTGAGGCTCTCGTGACCGAACTCTCCAAGACCGGCGCCGCGGTGGGCGAGCCCACCTCCACCGGCACGGCACCCGAGACCTTCCTCGAGGTCCGCGACCTCAAGGTGCACTTCCCCACCGACGACGGCGTGGTCAAGTCCGTCGACGGGCTCAGCTTCTCGCTGGAGAAGGGCAAGACCCTCGCCATCGTGGGTGAGTCCGGCTCCGGCAAGTCGGTGACCTCGCAGGCCATCATGGGCCTGCACCGGCTCGGCACCCGCGGCAAGAACGTGCGGATGTCGGGCGAGATCTGGCTGGACGGCAAGGAACTGGTCTCCGCCGCCCCGGACGAGGTGCGCAAGCTCCGCGGTCGCGAGATGGCGATGATCTTCCAGGACCCGCTGTCCGCGATGCACCCCTACTACAAGGTCGGCGACCAGATCGTCGAGGCCTACCGGGTGCACCACGACGTCAGCAAGAAGGTCGCCCGCAAGCGGGCCATCGAGATGCTCGACCGCGTCGGCATCCCCGAGCCCGCCAAGCGTGTCGACGGCTACCCGCACGAGTTCTCCGGCGGTATGCGCCAGCGCGCCATGATCGCCATGGCGCTGGTGAACAACCCCGAGCTGCTCATCGCGGACGAGCCGACCACCGCTCTCGACGTGACCGTCCAGGCGCAGATCCTCGACCTGATCCGCGACCTGCAGAAGGAGTTCGGCTCCGCGGTCATCATGATCACCCACGACCTCGGTGTGGTCGCCGAGATCGCCGACGACGTCCTCGTGATGTACGGCGGCCGGTGCGTGGAGCGCGGTCCGGCCGACGAGGTCTTCGAACAGCCGCAGCACCCCTACACCTGGGGCCTGCTCGGCTCGATGCCGCGCATCGACCGCGAGACCTCCGAACGGCTCATCCCGGTCAAGGGCTCGCCGCCGAGCCTCATCAACGTCCCTTCGGGCTGCGCCTTCCACCCCCGCTGCCCGTACGCGGACATCCCCAAGGGGAACGTCACCCGCACGGTGCGCCCCGAGCTGGAGCAGGTGAGCACCGGGCACTGGTCCGCCTGCCACCTCTCGGCCGAGGACCGCCAGCGGATCTGGACCGAAGAGATTGCGCCGAAGCTGTGAGTGAGACCAAGAAGACGGACACTGCCGCCGAGGCCGCGGTCCCGAAGCAGGCATCGGCTCCCGAAGACCGTGAGGTGCTGCTCAAGGTCGAGGGGCTGACCAAGCACTTCCCGATCAAGAAGGGCATCCTGCAGCGCCAGGTCGGCGCCGTGAAGGCCGTCGACGGCATCGACTTCGAGGTGCGCAAGGGCGAGACCCTGGGCGTGGTCGGCGAGTCGGGCTGCGGCAAGTCGACCATGGGCCGGGTCATCACCCGCCTCCAGGACCCGACCGGCGGCAAGATCACCTTCGAGGGCCAGGACATCACGCGGCTGAGCACCGGGCAGATGCGCCCGCTGCGCCGCGACATCCAGATGATCTTCCAGGACCCGTACGGCTCCCTGAACCCCCGGCACACCATCGGCTCGATCGTCTCGGCGCCCTTCCGGCTCCAGGGCGTCGAGCCCGAGGGCGGGGTGAAGAAGGAGGTCCAGCGGCTCCTCGAACTGGTCGGTCTCAGCCCCGAGCACTACAACCGCTACCCGCACGAGTTCTCCGGCGGTCAGCGCCAGCGCATCGGCATCGCCCGCGCGCTCGCCCTGAAGCCGAAGCTGGTCGTGGCGGACGAGCCGGTGTCCGCGCTGGACGTGTCGATCCAGGCGCAGGTCGTGAACCTCATGGACGACCTCCAGCAGGAGCTGGGCCTGACCTACGTGATCATCGCCCACGACCTCTCCGTCGTCCGGCACGTGTCGGACCGGATCGCGGTGATGTACCTCGGCAAGATCGTGGAACTCGCCGACCGCACCTCGCTGTACGAGTCGCCGATGCACCCGTACACCAAGGCGCTGATGTCGGCCGTGCCGGTGCCGGACACCAAGCGCCGGGGCCAGAAGAGCGAGCGCATCCTGCTCCGCGGCGACGTGCCGTCGCCCATCGCCCCGCCCTCCGGCTGCCGCTTCCACACCCGGTGCTGGAAGGCGACGCAGATCTGCAAGACGACCGAGCCGCAGCTCGTGGAGCTGAGGCCGGGTCAGCGGGTCGCCTGCCACCACCCGGAGAACTTCGCCGACCAGGCCCCGCAGGACACGGTTCTGCTGTCGGCGGCGAAGGCCGCGTCCGAACTGGTTCCGGAGGCGGTCGTCTCCGGCGATTCGACGGAGAAGGAACCGGCGAAGGCCGAGGAGGAGCCGACCGAGAAGCCGTCGGCCAAGGCGGAACCGGCCAAGGCTGAGGAGGAGCCGGCCGACAAGGAGCCCACCAAGGCGGAGAAGGAGCCGGCGAAGGCCGAGGAGGAGCCGGCCAAGGTCGAGAAGGAGTCCGCCAAGGCGGAACCGGCCAAGGTCGAGAAGGAGTCCGCCAAGGCGGAACCGGCCAAGGCCGACAAGGAGCCCGCCAAGGCGGAGAAGGAGCCGGCGAAGGCCAAGGCGGAACCGGCCGAGGCGGAGAAGGAGCCCGCCAAGGCGGAGAAGGAGCCGGTGAAGGCCAAGGCGAAGCCCGCCAAGGCCGACAAGGAGCCCTCCAAGGCGGAACCGGCCGAGGCCGAGGCTGCCGATGAGCCCGCCGCTGACGCCGCCGACGAGGCAGCCGGCACCGACTCCCAGGAGTCAACCGACAAGTAGCACATGACAACTAGGCAAAGTCATGTACATGCCTGAGCGGGGGAGTGCAGAGTCGTCCGTGTCCGACCACTGATCGGCACACGCTCGAAAGGGACGACTCATGGCACTCTCCCGTTCGGCACGTTTAGGCTCGCTCGCCACCGCGGCGGCCTCCTTCCTCGTCATCGCCGCCTCAGCCGCCCCGACCACGGGCGCCCCCGGCATCGGCGACACCTACTTCCCGCGCCTGGGCAACGGCGGCTTCGACGCCCGCCACTACGACCTGGACATCGCCTACGCCCCGGACACCGGCCGCCTGGACGGCCGTACGACCCTCACGGCCCGCGCCACCCAGCAGCTCTCCTCCTTCGATCTCGACCTGCAGCAGCTGGAGATCACCAAGGTCGAAGTCGACGGCAGACGCGCCCGGTTCACGCGCGACGGCGACGAGGTCACCGTCACCCCGCGGCACGGCCTGCGCGCGGGACGGGACTTCAGCGTGACCGTCACCTACGGCGGAGTACCGCAGCCCCTCGGCGGCCCCATCGTGTTCGGCTCCGAGTACGGCTGGATGAAGACCGGCGACGGAGTCTTCGTCGCCTGCGAGCCCAACGCCGCCTCCACCTGGTTCCCTTCCAGCGACCACCCCTCCGACAAGGCCACCTACGACATCCGGATCAAGGCGCCACGCGGCCTGACCGCCGTCTCCAACGGCCGGCTGGTCTCGATGCACGACGAGGGCGGCTCGACGTACACCCACTGGCGGGAGCGCCGGCCCATGGCCACCTACCTCGCGACCGCCACCATCGGGAAGTTCGACGTGCGCACGGGGCGGACCCCCGGCGGCACCCCGATCTACGTCGCCGTCGACCCCGTGCTGAAGAACAGCAACAGTGTCGACGTGTACGCCGTCACCGCCGCCGCCACCGACTACTGGTCCCAGGTCTTCGGGCCGTACCCCTTCGAGGAGACCGGAGCGATCGTCGACGACATGCCCGAGGCGGGTTTCTCGCTGGAGGTGCAGAGCAAGCCCGCCTACTCGGCCGTGCGCAGTGAGTCGACCATCGTGCACGAGCTGGCGCACCAGTGGTTCGGCGACTCGGTGAGCGTGGCGCGGTGGAAGGACATCTGGCTCAACGAGGGCTTCGCCACCTACGCCCAGTGGCTGTGGGCGGAGCACCGGGGCACCCGCTCCGCGCACGACTCCTTCCTGGCCGGCTACACCTCCCGCCCCGCCGACTCCGCCTTCTGGCAGATCGAGGTGGCCGACCCGCAGCGGGACACGATGTTCGCCTCCGCCGTCTACCAGCGCGGCGCGATGACGCTCCAGGCGCTGCGCGAGCGGATCGGTGACACCGCCTTCTTCAAGCTGCTGCCCGCCTGGACGAAGCTCCACCGGTACGGCTACGCGGACACCGCCGACTTCATCCGCCTCGCCGAGCGCGTCAGCGGGCGGCAACTGGACGACCTCTTCGGCACCTGGCTGTTCACCACAGGGAAACCCGCCCTGTGAGCCTGGCTTTGTAAGGTTCAGGCGCGTGGGCAGGTAAGAATGTCAGGGTGCAGCTCCAGCAACTTTTCAGTCCCTCCGTTCAGCACACGCTCGATGTCATCGGCATCTTCGTGTTCGCGATCTCCGGCGCGCTGCTGGCCGTCCGGAAGAACTTCGACGTCTTCGGCATCGCCGTCCTCGCCGAGGTCACCGCGCTGGGCGGAGGGCTGTTCCGCGACCTGGTGATCGGGGCCGTGCCCCCGGCCGCCTTCACGGACCTCGGGTACTTCGTCACCCCGCTGCTGGCCGCGCTCGTCGTCTTCTTCCTGCACCCGCACGTGGAGCGCATCCAGGCGGCGGTGCTCGTCTTCGACGCGGCCGGTCTGGGCCTGTTCTGCGTGAGCGGCACGACGAAGGCGTACAGCTACGGCCTCAACCTGACCGCGTCCGCGACCCTGGGCCTGGCCACCGCCGTCGGCGGCGGTGTGCTGCGGGACGTCCTCGCCAACGAGGTCCCGTCCCTGCTGCGCTGGGACCGCGATCTGTACGCCGTCCCGGCGATCGTCGGCGCCACGATGGTCGTGCTGTGCATCCACTACGACGCCCTGACCTCGCTGACCAGCGGGCTCGCGGTCGTCACGGCTTTCGTGCTGCGGCTGCTCGCGATGCGGTTCCATTGGCGGGCGCCTCGTGCGTGGAACCGCCGTTCGACGGTGACCGAGGAGTAGACAGGGTCGGCCAACGGAAGACCCCAAAGCTACCGCTTAGTAATTTCCTGTTGTACCGTTCATCCATGCCAGAAGCAGCTTCCGCTCCCTCTTCCACTCTCGGCTTCGCTCGAGCGGGGGGACTCCCGTCGCGGGCCGTGATCGGCGACAGCGAGTTCGACCGGGACACGACGGTCACCCGGCGCGCGCCCGGTGTCTACGACATCGACCTCTCGGCCGGCTGGACCATCATCACGGCCGTCAACGGCGGCTATCTGCTGGCCGTGCTCGGCCGGGCGCTCGCGGACACGCTCCCGCACCCGGACCCCTTCACCATCTCCGCGCACTACCTGACCGCCTCCCGGCCCGGCCCGGCGGTCATCCGCACGGAGCGGGTCCGCACCGGCCGCACCCTCTCCACCGGCCAGGGCTCGCTCTTCCAGTACGACGACGAGGGCAACGAGGTCGAGCGCATCCGCGTCCTCGCCTCCTACGGCGACCTCGCCGCCCTCCCCGAC
The DNA here is from genome assembly GCF_043199855.1 of Streptomyces sp. NPDC048521. NCBI lineage: Bacteria > Bacillati > Actinomycetota > Actinomycetes > Kitasatosporales > Streptomycetaceae > Streptomyces > Streptomyces sp. NPDC048521. The sequence continues at coordinate 51,810 of NZ_JBICWR010000003.1, read as the reverse complement.
GACGTCCGTACGACCGCGACCCCGCCCGCGATCCCGCCGCTGGACCAGTGCTTCGGCCCGGACGACTCTCCCGCTCCGGTGCCGGGCAGCTCGGCCATCACCGAGCGGCTGATGATCAAGCTGGACCCCGCCACCCTCGGCTGGGCGCTCGGCGCTCCCTCCGGCAAGGGGGAGATGCGGGCCTGGTTCGGTCTCGCCGACGGCCGCCCCGCCGACCCGCTCTCCCTGCTGCTCACGGTGGACGCCCTGCCGCCGACCGCCTTCGAGATCGGCCTCGAGGGCTGGGTGCCCACGGTCGAACTCACCGTCCACGTCCGCCACCGTCCGGCCCCCGGCCCGCTGCGGGTGTCCATCACCACCCGCAACCTGGCCGGCGGCTTCCTGGAGGAGGACGCCGAGGTCTGGGACAGCGAGGACCGCCTGGTCGCCCAGTCCCGGCAGCTCGCCCGGGTCAGGCTCGGCTGAGCGGTCGCCGCCCCAGCCAGGCCGCCGGCCTCTCGCGGGCGCCGGCTCCTTCGGGGGCCGGCACCGGCTCGTCGTGGACGTCGGGGGACGAGCAGTGGCAGGGTCTGGCCGTCGCCGCCCTCGCGGCCAGGGCGATCCGCCGGGTGCCGCCGACGGCAGGGCTCAGCAGCGTGCGCGCGTCGAGCTCGGTACAGGGCGCCGGTCCGGTCAGCTGCTCGGGGCGTACGGCCCCGATGAGGCGGGCGACCCGGGTCGTGGCGCGGGCGTACGGCGGCCGGGGATCGGTGGGCACGGCGGCCTCTCTTCGCGCGGGTGTCCGGGCGGGGTCTCGTCGGAAAACCTGCCATCGGCTGTCAGCCATTGCTCCGGCCGCCCGCACGCCGGGATCCTGGCGCGGTGAAGTCCGACCGGCTGCTGTCGATCCTGCTGCTCCTGCAGACCCGGGGCCGCGTCCCCGCGCATGAACTCGCCGACCGGCTCGAGGTGTCGGTCCGCACCATCTACCGGGACATCGAGGCGCTGTCGGCCTCGGGCGTCCCGGTCTACGCCGAGCGCGGCCGGCACGGCGGCATCGAGCTCCTCGCCGGTTTCCGCACGGACGTCACCGGGCTGACCGCCGACGAGTCCCGCGCCCTGTTCATCCTGGCCGCCCAGGGCGCCCATGCCGCACTCGGTCTCGACGCGGCCCTCGACTCGGCCCTGCGCAAGGTGATGGCCGCGCTTCCGGCGCCGCACCGGCCCGCCGCCGAGGTGACCGGCCGCCGCATCCTGGTCGACGCCACCCGCTGGAGGAGCGGCCCGCTGGGGGCCGTCGATCTCCAGCTGCTGCAGGACGCGGTCTTCTCCGACCGGCGGCTGAGGCTGCGCTACCGGCACAGCGGGGAGCGGGAGCCGCGGACGTACACCGTGGACCCGTACGGCCTGGTCGCCAAGGCCGGCGTCTGGTACCTGGTCGCCGACCGGCGAGGTGCCCCACGGCTGTTCCGCGCCGACCGGGTGCTCTCGGCCCGGCTGCTGGACGAGCCCGTACGGCGGCGCGCCGGAGTCGAACTGGCCGATGCCTGGGAGGTGTTGCGCCGCCAGGTGGAGGAGCGGGAGGACGGGGTCGAGGTCACCGTGCGGGTCCGGCGCGAGCTGCTCGACCTGTTCCGGCGGATGGTCGCCGCGCAGTTGACGGCTCTGCCCGACGACGACGGCGAGAGCGCATGGGTCACCGCCCGGCTGTCGTACCCGGTGCTGCGCGCGGTGCGCCAACTCCTGGCGTTCTCCGACCGGGTGGAGGTCCTCGACCCGCCCGAGGCCCGCGCGGAACTGCTGGCCGGGGCCCGCTCCGTCACGGCCCTGTACGAGGGGGCGAGCCCAGTCGCCGACTGAGGTTTTGGGTGCGGGTGGGTCCCCACGGCCGCCGGGGTGGCTCAGCCGAGCCAGTGGCTGCGGCCGATGCTGATCAGCCGCAGTTGCCGGGTGGCGAGCCGCGTCACCCGCTCCCGCTCCTCCTCCGGGGCCTCCAGCGCCTCCAGGAACAGGGAGGCGGTGAGGAGCATCTGGTCGACGTAGAGGTGCGCGAGCATCAGCAGGTCGTCGTCGTTCCAGCCCGCCGCCTCCGGGTCCTTGGCCAGTTCGGCCTTCACCTCCTCGGCGAACCGGGCGAGTTGCTCCCGGATGGCCTCGCGCACCGGCTGCACCCCGCCGTGCCGCTCGCGGGCGATGAACCGGACGTGTGCCGGGTACGCGTCGACGTGGTGCGCGATCAACTCGACGGCACGCGTGATGCGTTCCTCGCTGTCGCCCGTCGTGGACACCGTCGTCCGCACCATCGGGTGCAGGCTGCCCAGCGCCTCGTCGACCAGGGCGACACCGAGGTCGGCGGTCGAGCGGAAGTGCCGGTAGAAGGCGGTCGGGGCGACACCGACGGCCCGCGTGACCTCGCGCAGGCCCAGGCTGCTCAGGCTCTGCTCCTCCAGCAGGGCGAGTGCCGCGTCGAGGAACGCCTGCCGGGTCTTCTGCTTCTGGGCCTGCCGGATGCCGAGGGTGTGACTCATGTCATCCAGTTAACAACTGTTCTCTGGAATTGGAAAGCCGTCGGAAGCGCTAGACTCGAAGTCAGTGAACAACTGTTACTACAACTGTTCACCCAAACTTTACACCGGCACCACACGAGGCATCCCGGAGGGGGGATCCGATCCCATGCTGTTCCTCGTCGCCGCTCTCATGCTGCTCGGCGTCGTGCTGGGCACCGTGGCCCACGCACCGCTGACCGTCACCGCCGTGATGGCCGCCGTCATCGCCGTCTGGCTCGGCGTCTTCGCGATCCGCGAACGCCACGGCCGCCGTCGTGGCACATCGGCCAACTGACCGTCGCAAAGGACTTCAGGAGCTGAGCACCATGCAACTCACCGCACCGGCCACCGGCCGCACCGGCACCGGCACCCGTCCACGCACGCGCGACGCCGACGGCATGGCCGTCGCGTCCTTCATCCTCGGCCTCCTGGGCCTGCTCGTGCTCAACCTCTTCCTCGGCCCGATCGCCATCGTCCTGGCCGCCGTCGCCCTCTGGCGCGGGACGACCCGCCGGGGCCGTGCCTACCTGGGCCTGGCCCTGGGCGTGGCCGACCTGGCCGTCCTGGTGACCGCGATGGAGCTGTCCCACACGGTGTCCTGGAGTCTGTGACCCACGGCTGAGGGCCCCGAGGGCGACGGGACACCCTCGGCGGCCACGGCCGCCGGATGGGCACGGCCGACAGCGCCGGGCGCGCCCCCGCCACGCTCGGGTACGGCCCCACGCAAGGCGTCCGCGCGGCGAACGGCCACCCCGCGTGGCCCACGGCGACCACTCTCGGCCAAGGCCGACCGCACGGGCGCCGTAGAATCGCCTCACCATGGCTTACCTCGACCACGCCGCCACGACCCCGATGCTCCCGGAGGCGGCAGAGGCACTGACCGCCCAGTTGAGCATCACCGGCAACGCGTCCTCCCTGCACGCCTCCGGCCGCCGGGCCCGCCGCACGGTCGAGGAGTCCCGCGAAACCCTCGCGGAAGCGCTGGGCGCCCGCCCCAGCGAGGTCGTCTTCACCTCGGGCGGCACCGAGGCCGACAACCTCGCGGTGAAGGGCCTGTACTGGTCCCGCCGCGCCGCCGACCCGGCCCGCACCCGCGTCCTGGCCAGCCCCGTCGAGCACCACGCCGTCCTCGACGCCGTGCACTGGCTCGGCGAGCACGAGGGCGCCACCGTCGAGTACCTCCCCGTCGACTCCTACGGCCGCGTCCACCCCGAGACGCTGCGCGAGGCCATCGCCCGCAACCCCGACGACGTGGCCCTGGCCACCGTGATGTGGGCCAACAACGAGATCGGCACCGTCCTGCCGATCCGTGAACTCGCCGAGGTGGCCGCCGAGTTCGGCGTCCCGCTGCACTCGGACGCGGTCCAGGCCTTCGGTCAGGTCCCGGTCGACTTCGCCGCCTCCGGCCTCGCCGCCATGACCGTCTCCGGCCACAAGGTCGGCGGCCCGTACGGCATCGGCGCCCTGCTCCTCGGCCGCGAGTACACCCCCGTCCCCGTCCTGCACGGCGGCGGTCAGGAACGGCATGTCCGCTCCGGCACCCTCGACGTCCCGGTCATCGCCTCCTTCGCCGTCGCCGGCCGCCTCGCCGCCGAGCAGCGCGAGTGGTTCGCGCGCGAGATCGGCGCCCTGCGGGACCAGTTGATCGACGCCGTCCGCGGCGCCGTACCGGACGCGATCCTCGGCGGCGACCCGGCACCCGTGGGGCGTCTTCCGGCCAATGCGCACTTCACTTTCCCGGGGTGCGAGGGCGACTCCCTGCTGCTCCTGCTGGACGCGCAGGGCATCGAATGCTCCACCGGGTCCGCCTGCACCGCGGGTGTCGCCCAGCCCAGCCACGTGCTGCTCGCCACCGGCACCGACCCGGACCTGGCCCGGGGCACGCTGCGCTTCTCCCTCGGCCACACCTCCACGGAGGCGGATGTCGAGGCGGTCGCCAAGGCGATCGGCCCGGCGGTGGAGCGGGCCCGGGCCGCGGGACTCAGCTGATAAAAACGCCGGGCTGCGAGGGCGCAGCCCGGCTGGCGACACGAGACGACCTACGAGGCGGGTTCCCTTCGCCGGCATGGTCCGGATCAGGTGCTGGGGGTCGCCGTCCGCTGCTGTCCCTGCAGCCGCTTTCGGCCTCTCAGCCCGAGCGTCGACGTCGGCACCAGCGGAGGTGCGTGCCTCTCGCTGAAGTCGGCTACTCCGCTTGGACTCCCTCACTCGTCCCGTAGGTCTGCTACCAGCATAGGACTGCTCATACCAGACCAAAAGGGGTGTTTTCTTGATTTTTTGCCGGGTAAGTCCCGGATCTTCCGCCCGGTCAGGCTCCGGCTCCGCGCGCCTGTCGCACCAGCCTCAGATAGCGCCCCCAGTCCCAATGCGGTCCCGGATCCGTGTGGTCCGTGCCCGGCACCTCCACGTGGCCGATGATGTGCTCGCGGTCCACCGGCAGGCCGTACCGCCCGCATATCGCCGCCGTCAGCCGCGCCGAAGCCGCGTACATGGCGTCCGTGAAGGAGGAGGCGTCCTCCACGAAGCCCTCGTGCTCGATGCCGACACTGCGCTCGTTGTACTGCCGGTTGCCCGCGTGGAAGGCCACGTCCAGTTCCCGGATCAGCTGGGTGACGTGCCCGTCCTTGCGCACGATGTAGTGCGCGGCCGCCCCGTGCGCCGGATCCCGGAAGACCTTCACCGCCGACGCGTAGCCGCCCTGGGTGACGTGCACGACCACCCGGTCCACCCGGTAGTCGTCCGGCCGGTCAGCCCGCCGGTAGTTCGCCGGCGAGGCCGCCACCCAGCGCGCGCCCCGGAAGTCCACCGCGCCCGCCACACGCGGCTTCTCCACGTCCGGCAGCCGCCACCACAGCCGGGACAGCTCCTGGCGTGCCAGCACGGCCGAGCCCACCGCTGCCGCGGCCCCGCCGACCAGCAGCGCCCGCCGTCCCAGCCGGCGGTCGGTGTCGTCCTTCGCCGCCCCCACGTGGTCCTCGCTCGCCCCCATGTCGTCTCCAACGGATATCCGGCGGTCCCGGTTCCCGCGCCCCCGTACCCTGGAAGGGCTATGACGACTGACACCCCGCAGCGCACCCGCCCCCTTCGCGTCCTCGCCGCCATGTCCGGCGGAGTCGACTCCGCCGTCGCCGCCGCGCGCGCCGCGGAAGCCGGCCACGACGTCACCGGCGTGCACCTGGCGCTCTCCGCGAACCCGCAGTCCTTCCGTACCGGCGCGCGGGGCTGTTGCACCATCGAGGACTCGCGTGACGCCCGCCGCGCGGCCGACGTCATCGGCATCCCGTTCTACGTCTGGGACCTCGCCGACCGCTTCCGCGAGGACGTCGTCGAGGACTTCGTCGCCGAGTACGAGGCCGGCCGCACCCCCAACCCGTGCCTGCGCTGCAACGAGAAGATCAAGTTCGCCGCGCTGCTGGACAAGGCGCTGGCCCTCGGTTTCGACGCCGTCTGCACCGGCCACTACGCCAAGGTGATCGTCAACGAGGACGGCTCCCGCGAGCTGCACCGCGCCTCCGACATGGCCAAGGACCAGTCATACGTCCTCGGGGTCCTGGACGACAGGCAGCTCGCCCACGCCATGTTCCCGCTCGGCGACACGGTCACCACCAAGGAGGAGATCCGCGCCGAGGCCGAGCGCCGGGGCCTCGCGGTGGCCAAGAAGCCCGACTCGCACGACATCTGCTTCATCGCCGACGGCGACACCCAGGGCTTCCTGGCCAAGCGGCTCGGCAAGGCCGAGGGCGACATCGTCGACGAGGACGGCAACCGCCTGGGCACGCACGAGGGCGCGTACGGCTTCACCATCGGCCAGCGCAAGGGCCTGCGCATCGGCACCCCGGCCGCCGACGGCAAGCCGCGCTACGTCCTCGACATCTCCCCGGTCACCAACACCGTCACCGTCGGCCCCGCGGCCGCCCTGGACGTCACCGCGCTCACGGCGATCAAGCCCCGCTGGTGCGGCACCGCCCCGGCCGGCCCCGGCACCTACACCGCCCAGCTGCGGGCCCACGGCGGCGAGACCGAGGTCACCGCGGAACCGGTCGACGGCGAACTGCGCGTCACCTTCACCGAGCCGGTCCGCGGCGTCGCCCCCGGCCAGGCGATCGTCCTGTACGACGGCACACGCGTGGTCGGTTCGGCGACGATCGCGACGACCACGCGCGCGACGGTGGCGGCGGTGTAGCACGCACGGGGGAGGCGCGCCTCACCCCGTGAGGAACTCCGCCAGCACGGGGCCGAGGACATCCGGCTCCACCATGTGGGTCTGCCCCTCCAGGACCCGGTACGTGCCCTGGGGCACCGTCTCCGCGATCGCGCGGGACGCCTCGCGCAGGAAGTCCGGGCTCGCCCCGCCCGCGACGGACAGCACGGGCACGGAGATCGCGGCGAGCCGGTCCCGGGGGAGCAGGCCGTCGCCCATGACCGCGTCGTCGTACGCGAGGCTCGGCGCCACGGCCTCCATGCCGGCCCACATCGGCGACTGGCGGGCACCCTGGATCATCTGCTCGGCCAGGCCCGTCAGGCGCAGGAACAGCTCCACCGCGTCCCCGCGCCGCCCCTCGGCGAGCGCCCTGTTCAGCTGCTCCTTGTACGTGGCCTCGCGCTGCGCGCCGCCCGTCAGGAAGTCGGCGAAGGGCACCTCGTAGACCGCGACGCGACGGACGGGCAGCCCGCTCGCCGCCGCCTCCAGGACCAGCGCGCCGCCCGACGAGACCCCGAACAGCGCCGCGTCGCCGCCCACCGCGTCGATCAGCGCCGCCAGGTCCTCGACCTCACGGGCGACCTCGTAGGGCGGCGTGTCACCGCTCGCGCCGCGGCCCCGGCGGTCGTAGGCAACGGCCGTGCAGCGGTCCGCGAGCCGGTGGGCCAGGGGCGCCACGGTGCCGCCGGTGGACATCGCGCCGCTCACCAGGATCACCGTGGGCCCCTGGCCGATCACCTGGTACGCGAGGGGGGTGCCGTCGCGGGAAGTCGTCTTCTTGTCCATGGCCGTGCAGACTGCCGCACGGCCATGGACTTCGTCGCTCACGACACGTCGACGTCGTAGAAGCAGAGGTGATCCTTGATCTGCGCCACGTCGGGCTTCGGATCCGGGTACGCCCAGGCCAGGTCGGGCGCGTCCGGCAGCGACCAGTAGGACGCCGTGCCCTTGAACGGGCAGACCGTGTGGGTGTCGGACGGGGCCAGCAGGTCCAGCCGGACGTCCTCGGCCGGGATGTAGTACCGCACCGGGCAGCCCGTCTCGCGCAGTACCAGGGGGCGGTCGGTCTCCGCGAGCACCTGGTCGCCGTGCACCACGCGCACGTGCCGCTCGCTCTTCTGGATCGTGATCGTGTGTCCTTGGGTCATACCGGTTCAGCGCCCGGACAGGCCGCGCTTCTTCCCGCCCGGCGCGGGGACCGTACGGTAGGGGCCATGAACATCTGCGTCTTCCTGTCCGCCGCCGACCTCGACGAGCGTTACACGCGCCCCGCGCGCGAGTTCGCGGAACTGATCGGCAAGGCCGGTCACACCCTGGTCTGGGGCGGTTCCGACGTCGGACTGATGAAGGTGGTCGCCGACGGCGTGCAGGAGGCGGGCGGCAGGCTGCTGGGCGTCTCCGTGGAGTTCCTCGCGAACAAGGCGCGGCCCGGCGCGGACGAGATGATCGTCGCGGGCGATCTCGCCGAACGCAAGAAGCTGCTGCTGGACAAGGCCGACGCCGTGGTGATCATGGTGGGCGGCACCGGCACCCTGGACGAGGCCACCGAGATCCTGGAGCTGAAGAAGCACGGCCGCACCACCAAGCCGGTCGTCCTGCTGAACACCGCCGGCTTCTACGACGGCCTCAAGGAGCAGTTCCGCCGCATGGAGGCCGAGGGTTTCCTGCCGCGCCCGCTGTCCGAGCTGGTCTTCTTCGCCGAGGAGCCGGTCGGGGCCCTGGCCTACCTGGAGGAGCACCTCGGCGTCCACTGATGCGAGCATGGCGGGCATGGCTACTCATGTGATCACCGGGGCCGGTTCGGGCATCGGCGCGGCCGTGGCCCGCCGGCTGCACGCGCGCGGGGACGACCTCGTGCTGCACGCGCGCGACGCGGGCCGGGCGAAGGAACTGGCCGCCGAGTTCCCGGGGGCGCGCACCTTGGTCGGCGACCTCGCCGACCCGGACAGGCTCTCCTGGGCGTTCTCCCACCAGACGCTCCCGGACCGCGTGGACTCGCTGCTGCACATCGCCGGCGTCGTGGACCTCGGCGACGTCGGTGACCTGACCCCGAAGTCCTGGCACCACCAGCTCAGCGTCAACCTGATCGCCCCCGCCGAGCTGACCCGGCACTTTTTGCCCCAGCTCCGCGCGACCCGCGGTCATGTGATCTTCGTCAACTCCGGCGCCGGACTCACCGCGCACGCCGGCTGGTCCGCGTACGCCGCCTCCAAGCACGGTCTGAAGGCCCTCGCCGACTCCCTGCGCCACGAGGAGCACGCGGGCGGCGTCCGCGTCACCTCCGTCTACCCCGGCCGCACGGCGAGCCCCATGCAGGCCAAGGTGCACCGGCAGGAGGGCAAGGAGTACGACGCCTCGCGGTGGATCGACCCCGAGTCGGTCGCCACGACGATCCTGATGGCCCTGGACCTGCCGAGGGACGCGGAGGTCAACGACCTGACCGTACGGCCGGGGCGCTGACCTCGGCCGGAGGGTTCCGTAGGCTTCCCTGGTGAGCGAAAACAGCGAGTTCAGGTTCGGTGGGGCCACCGGCGTCGGGTCCCTGCCCGGTGGCGACGCCCGGGAGGCCGCCAAGACCGCCACCGGGTCCTTCGAGGACTTCCCCTTCCTTGCGGAGCTGCCCGCGCGAGGCCCCGGCGCCGACATGATCGGCCGTACCGCCGGGATGCTGGTCGAGCTGTACGCGCGCGTGGAGCCCAGCGGCTGGCGTATCGGGGATCGGCCGGGCCGGGACACCAGGCGGGCCCGCTCCTGGCTGGTCGAGGACCTGGACGCGCTGGAGGAGTTCACGCAGGGCCACGAGGGCGACCTGAAGGTCCAGGCGGTCGGGCCGTGGACGCTGGCCGCCGCCCTGGAGCTGAAGAACGGCGAGGCCGCGCTGTCGGACGCCGGCGCCTGCCGCGACCTCGCCGCCTCCCTGGGGGAGGGCCTGCGCCTCCACCTCGCCGAGGTGCGGCGGCGGGTGCCCGGCGCCCGGCTCGTGCTGCAGCTCGACGAACCCTCCCTCACCGCCGTACTGCGCGGACAGGTGAAGACCGCCAGCGGCTACCGCACGCACCGGGCCGTGGACCGGCAGCTGGTCGAGTCCACCCTGCGGGACGTGATCGGGGCGCACGGCGGCGGCCCCGTCGTGGTCCACTCCTGCGCCCCCGACGTCCCCTTCGCCCTGCTGCGCCGGGCCGGAGCGGCCGCCGTCTCCTTCGACTTCGCGCTGCTCACCGAGCGTGACGACGAGGCGATCGGGGAGGCCGTGGAGGGCGGGACGCGGCTGTTCACCGGTGTCGTCCCCGCCGCGGACGGCCCATTGTCGGACCCTGCCGGTAGCGTCAGGGGTGTCAGGACGTTGTGGCGCAGGCTGGGCCTGCATCCGGAGCTGCTCGCGGAAGCGGTCACGGTCACCCCGGCGTGCGGTCTGGCGGGGGCGTCCCCCGCCTACGCGCGCCAGGCGCTCGCCCACTGCGTCCGGGCGGCGAGATCCCTCGCGGACAACCCAGAGTAACGGGAGGACAACACGGTGGCCGGCGACAAGCAAGCGGAGACGACGGCGGTGCCCGCCGAGGCCCGCGAGAAGCACGCGCAGCTGGCGGAGCAGGTCGAGGAGCACCGCTTCCGGTACTACGTGAAGGACGCTCCCGTCATCAGCGACGCGGAGTTCGACAAGCTGCTGAAGACCCTGGAGGCCCTGGAGGGGGAGTACCCGGAGCTGCGCACCCCGGACTCGCCGACCCAGAAGGTCGCGGGGTCGTACGAGACGGAGTTCACCGCGGTCGAGCACCGCCAGCGGATGCTCTCGCTCGACAACACCTTCAACGACGACGAGCTGGCCGCCTGGGCCGACCGCATCGCCAGGGAACTGGGCGAGCAGGACTACCACTTCCTGTGCGAGCTGAAGGTCGACGGCCTCGCGGTCAATCTCACCTATGAGAACGGCCGCCTCACGCGCGCGGCGACGCGGGGCGACGGCCGCACCGGCGAGGACATCACGCCGAACGTCCGTACGATCGCGGAGATCCCCGACCGGCTGCACGGCGACGAGGTCCCCGACCTCGTGGAGATCCGCGGCGAGGTCTACTTCCCGATGGAGAAGTTCCTCGAACTCAACGAACGTCTGGTGGCGGCCGGCGACAAGCCCTTCGCCAACCCCCGCAACGCCGCCGCCGGTTCGCTGCGCCAGAAGGACCCGCGGGTCACCGCCACCCGCCCGCTGCACATGGTCGTCCACGGCATCGGCGCCCTGGAGGGCTTCACGGGCATGACCCGCCTCTCCCAGGCGTACGACCTGCTGCACACCTGGGGCCTGCCCACCTCCCGGCACAACCGGGTGGTCGACGACCTCGGCGGCGTACGGGAGTTCATCGCGTACTACGGCGAGAACCGTCACTCCGTCGAGCACGAGATCGACGGTGTGGTCGTCAAGCTGGACGAGATCCGTCTCCAGGGCCGTCTCGGCTCCACCGCGCGGGCGCCGCGCTGGGCGATCGCCTACAAGTACGCGCCGGAAGAGGTCAACACCAAGCTCATCGACATCAAGGTGGGCGTCGGCCGCACCGGCCGTGTCACCCCGTACGCCCAGGTCGAGCCGGTCACGGTGGCGGGCAGCGAGGTCGAGTTCGCCACCCTGCACAACCAGGAGGTCGTCAAGGCCAAGGGCGTGCTCATCGGGGACACCGTGGTCATCCGCAAGGCCGGTGACGTCATCCCGGAGATCCTCGGCCCGGTGGTCGACCTGCGGGACGGCGGCGAGCGGGAGTTCGTGATGCCGAGCGAGTGCCCCGAGTGCGGGACGCCGCTTCGGCCCATGAAGGAGGGCGACATCGACCTCCGCTGCCCGAACGGCCGTACCTGCCCGGCCCAGTTGCGGGAGCGCGTCTCCTACCTCGCGGGCCGCGAGTGCCTGGACATCGAGAACTTCGGCGCGGTGGCCGCCGCCGCGCTCACCCGTCCGCTGGAGCCGGCCGACCCGCCGCTGGTGGACGAGGGCGACCTGTTCGACCTGACGGTGGAGAAGCTGCTGCCCATCAAGGCCTATGTCCTCGACCCGGACAGCGGTCTGCCCAAGCACGACCCCAAGACCGGCGAGGAGAAGGTCGTCACGGTCTTCGCCAACCAGAAGGGCGAACCGAAGAAGAACACCCTCGCCCTGCTGGAGAACATCGAGGCGGCGAAGTCCCGTCCGCTCGCCCGCTTCCTGAACGGGCTCTCCATCCGGCACGTCGGCCCGGTCGCGGCGCAGGCCCTCGCGCGCGAGTTCCGTTCCATCGACCGCATCGAACAGGCGACCGAGGAGGAGCTGGCGACCACCGACGGCGTCGGCCCGATCATTGCCGCCGCGCTCAAGGAGTGGTTCGCCGAGGACTGGCACCGCGAGATCGTGCGCAAGTGGAAGGCCGCTGGAGTCCCGCTCGAGGACCGGTCGACCGGCGAGGACGAGGGCCCGCGCCCGCTGGAGGGGCTCACCGTCGTCGTGACCGGCACCCTGGAGAACTTCACCCGCGACGGCGCCAAGGAGGCCCTGCAGAGCAGGGGCGCGAAGGTGACCGGTTCGGTGTCGAAAAAGACCTCGTTCGTCGTTGTGGGTGACAACCCCGGATCAAAGTTCGACAAGGCCATGCAACTCAAGGTTCCCGTTCTGAACGAGGACGGTTTCGGCGTCCTCTTGGAGCAAGGCCCCGAAGCGGCGGCCGAAGTCGCGCTTCCGACCGAGGAGTAGCGGTTGAAGGCCACCCGATCGGCGCATATCAGTTGCATACGGGTGGCCCGGGCGCATTCGGGCAACCGTCGACGACCGCTGCCCGTGGAAGCCTTCTGCGGCCTACTGTTGAGATGTGCACCTGCCGTGCCCAGCTGCGGTTGGGGCATCCCCGTGCCCGACAAGGGCGCGGGGAAGGTTTCTTCGACGCGGAGCCGCTGATGGTTGTCGGGCATCGGACCGCGTGGCGTGGGCACCGCCGGCTGTGAGAGGGACGGGAATGGAACCGACCGAGAGCGTCGCCCCGGACTCACGGCTGCGCCTGCGCCGCCGCGCGGGAGCGTGGCGCGGGAACCGGTGGACGGGACGGGGCCACGGGCGGACGGGCAGGCAGCCGCGCCCGGCCGGACGCGGCACCGCCACCGAACCCCCCACCCGGATACCCCTGGCCGTCGAGCCCGCCCCCGGCCTCACCGGCGCCGACCCCGAACGGCACCTGTCCTGGCCCGCACTGCCCGCGGCCGTCGTGGCCGCCGCCGGATTCGTGCTCGGCGCCGGCTTCTACCGCGCCTACACCGGCCACCACGCCCTCTTCCCGGGCGGCACGGTCGGCTGGTCGCTGGCCCTGCTCACCGGCATCATCGTCGGCCACCTCGTCATGCTGGGCCGCGCCCGCTGGTGGGGCGGCACCGGCTCCGGCGCCGCCCTCACCCTCGCCGTCCTGCTGCTGTACGGCTGGGTGCCCGCCGGCATGGTCAGCCTCACCGTCGTCGTCCTCGTCGGCATCGCCCGGCGCCACCGCTGGCGCCAGGGCGTGCTGCACGGCGCGGTGGACATCCTCGGCATCGGCGTCGGCGCCCTGCTGCTCGGCGCGTTCGGCCGGGTGCCGAGCGTCGAGGCGCCCTGGCGACCCGACGCCTGGAGCGTCACCACCGCGCCCGAGGTCGTTCTCGTCGCGGTCGCCTACCTCGCCGTCAGCCGCGGCCTGCTGTGGTACCTGCACGCCCCGCGCGGCGGCGGACTGCCCGCCATCGCCCGCACCGCCCTGGTCAGACAGGGCCTGGTCGCCGTCGCGCTGCTCGGCATCGCGCCCCTGCTGTGCGTCGTCGCCGACGCCCAGCCGATCCTGCTGCCGCTGTTCGCGATCCCCCTCATAGCCCTCGACTCCACCCTGTGGATGGCCCGCGCCCGCGCCGAGGAGCAGCTGCGCGACCCGCTGACCGGGCTGCCCAACCGGCAGTGGCTGCTGGACCGGATCTGGACCGCGCTCGACGACGCCGAACGCATCGGCGCCCGTTCCGCCCTCATGCTGATCGACCTCGACCGGTTCCGGTCGGTGAACGACACCCTCGGTCATCTGGCCGGTGACCGGCTGCTGCTCCAGATAGCCGACCGGCTGCGGCTCGCCCTGCCCCGCGGAGCGGAGGCCGCGCGCCTCGGCGGCGACGAGTTCGCCGTCTTACTTCCCGTCGCCGACTCCACCACCTCCGCCACCCGGGTCGCCCGTGGCCTCGTCACCGCGCTCAGCTCCCCGCTCGACCTCGACGGGCTCACCCTCGTCCTGGAGGCCAGCGCCGGCGTCGCCGTCTTCCCCGACCACGCCCTGGACGCCGAAGGGCTGCTGCGGCGGGCGGACGTGGCGATGTACCAGGCGAAGAGGGACCGTACGGGCGTCGAGGTGTACGAGTCCAAGCGCGACTCCAACACCCCGGACCGCCTCGGTCTGCTGGGCGATCTGCGCCGGGCGCTGGACGCCCACGAGGTGCAGCTGCACTACCAGCCCAAGGTCCGCTTCGACGGGCAGGTCGCCGGTCTGGAGGCGCTGGTCCGCTGGGTGCACCCCGAGCGCGGGAAGGTTCCGCCGGACGAGTTCATAGCGATCGCGGAGTCCTCCGGGCTGATGCCCCACCTCACGGAGTACGTGCTGGAGACCGCGCTCGGGCAGGTCGCCCGGTGGCGGGCGCAGGGGCTCCGGGTCCCGGTCGCCGTCAACGTCTCCCCGCGCGACGTCCACACGCCGGGTTTCGCGGGGTCGGTCGCCGCGCGGCTGGCCCGGCACGGGGTCCCCGCCGGAGCGCTCCAGCTGGAGATAACGGAACACGTCCTGCTGGAGGACCCGCAGCGGGCCGCCGACACCCTCGCCGGGCTCACCGGCCACGGCGTGAAGATGTCCCTGGACGACTTCGGCACGGGGTACTCGTCCCTGGTCCACCTGCGGCGGCTGCCCGTCAGCGAGCTGAAGATCGACCGCTCCTTCGTGGCGCGGCTGGCCGTCGACGCCCAGGACGCGGAGATCGTGCGCTGCACCGTCGACCTGGCGCATTCGCTGGGCCTCCTCGTCGTCGCCGAGGGCGTCGAGGACGACGAGACGTGGGAACGGCTGCGGGACCTGGGCTGTGACGCGGTGCAGGGGTGGCTCGTCGCAGCGGCGATGCCGCCCGAGGAGACGACGGCGTGGCTGCGGGCCCGTGGTTCGCGCGGGTGGCAACGGCCTCGCGCCGCGCTGCCGGCCGCGGAATAGTCCTCCCAGCCGCCCGCCCCCTTTGACGCCGACCGGAGCGGCTTCCCGCCTTACGCCGGCCGGAGCGGTTTGCCGCGGGGACCGTCGCGGTCCGTGGCCGCGGGTGGTCAGCGCCCGGCGAAATGCCCGACCAGCAGGGCCATCCGGCGGTCATGTCCCTCCTGCGGCAGCCGTCCGCTGCGCATCAGCGTCGCCAGCCCGTGCAGGGCCGCCCAGAACGTCTCCGTGAGCAGGCCGGGTTCCTCACCCTCGGCGGCGATCGGGTCCACCGCCGCCAGCAGTTCGCCGAAGGCCTCCCGCAACGGCACCGGTGCCTCCTCCGTCGCGAACGGCAGGTCCACCAGGTGGGTGAACATCGCGTCGTAGAGCGCGGGGCGGCGCCGCGCGAAGGACGTGTACGTCTGCGCCACCGCCGCCAGTGCCTCCCGTGTGCCCCGTACCGCGGTCCGGGCCTGCCGTAGCTCCGCCGCCAGGTCGGCGCACCCCTGCACCGCGACCGCCGCCATGATCGCGTCCTTGCCCTTGAAGTGGCTGTACAGCACCGGCTGGCTGTACTCGATCTCGGCGGCCAGCCGGCGCGTGGTCACCGCGTCCCAGCCCTCGGCCTCCGCCAGTTCCCGGGCGGCCGTCACGATCAGCCGCTCGCGTTCCGCTCGTTCGCGCTCCCGGCGCGTCTGGATGGACATGACCGTGATTCTAGCACCGCTAGCCTTTCTGTCATCGCTCTGCTAGCTTCGCTCCTGTTCCTAGCAGTGCTAGCAGCAATCTCAGGGGAGAAGACACATGACCGTCACCGCCTACACCCTCGCCGCCCTGCTCGACCTGTTCTGCGTGTTCCTCGGCTACCGGTTCCTGTTCCAGCCGGGCCCCGCCGCGGCCGGCTACGGCGTCCCGGCGGACCCCGGCGGCGACGCCCGCGCCTACCTGTCGGTCAAAGGGCTCCGGGACGGCACCTTCGGGCTGCTGGGCCTGGCGCTGCTGGCCTTCGCCGGTGCCCGGGCCGAGGCGTGGTTCATGGTCGCCGTGGCGCTCGTCCCGCTCGGCGACACCCTGATAGTCCTGCGCAACGGCGGCACGAAGGCCGTGGCGTTCGGGATCCACTTCGCCACCGCGATCGTTGTACTGATCAGTGCCGGCCTGCTCTTCGCGGTCTGACGACGCCTCACAGGGGGAGAAGATTCATGTCGCTGTTCGTACCGAAGTTCGACGACACCGTCCTGGTCCGGGACGCGGAGGCCGAGGTGGTCGGCCAGGCGCCCACCTCGGTCAAGCTGCTGGCCGACAGCAGTGCCAGCGGGGGCGCTCTGTCCACCGTGCGCGTCACGCTCGCGGAGGGTGCCGACGGTGCCCGCCCGCATGTGCACCACAACTCCGCCGAGATGTTCTTCCTGCTCGACGGCGAGGCCGAGCTGCTGTCCGGCGACGACATCGTCACCGCCCAGCGCGGCGACCTGGTGATCGTCCCGCCGGACCGGCCGCACGCCTTCGCCGCCGCCCCCGGCAGCACGGCCGACCTCCTGATCGTCATCGCGCCGGGCGTCGAGCGCTTCGAGTACTTCCGCCACCTGCAGCGCATCCGCCTCGGAGAGGTGACCCCCGAGAGCCTGCTGGAGGTCCAGGAGCTGTACGACAACCACTTCCTGAAGAGCGCGGCCTGGGACGAGCGGCGCCGCTGAGGAGGGACCGGAGGTCAGCCGTTTCACGGGCACCGGGCCTCGCCCCATAGGATTGGGCCCAAACACCACACACTCACCCCAGAGGATCGCTGCATGCCTGGCATCACGCGCGAGGAGGTCGCCCACCTCGCTCGGCTGGCGCGTCTGGAGCTGAAGCCCGAAGAACTCGACCACTTCGCAGGCCAGCTGGACGACATCATCGGCGCGGTCGCCCGCGTCAGCGAGGTCGCCGACCAAGACGTACCGCCGACCTCGCACCCGCTGCCGCTGACGAACGTCATGCGGCCGGACGAGGTCCGTCCCTCGCTCACCCCCGAGCAGGCGCTCTCCGGCGCCCCGGCCCAGGAGCAGCAGCGTTTCAAGGTGCCGCAGATCCTGGGGGAGGACTGATCCCATGACGGACATCATCAAGCTCACGGCCGCCGAGACCGCCGAGAAGATCGCCTCCGGCGAGCTGACGGCGGTCGAGGTCACCGAGGCCCACCTCGCCCGCATCGAGGCCGTCGACGAGAAGGTCCACGCCTTCCTGCACGTCGACCGCGAGGGCGCCCTGGCCCAGGCCCGTGCCGTGGACGAGAAGCGGGCCCGCGGCGAGAAGCTCGGCCCGCTGGCCGGCGTCCCGCTCGCGCTCAAGGACATCTTCACCACCGAGGGCGTGCCCACGACCGTCGGCTCGAAGATCCTCGAGGGCTGGATCCCGCCGTACGACGCGACGCTCACCAAGCGCCTGAAGGACGCCGACGTCGTCATCCTCGGCAAGACCAACATGGACGAGTTCGCCATGGGGTCCTCCACGGAGAACAGCGCCTACGGCCCGACCGGCAACCCCTGGGACCTGACCAAGATCCCCGGCGGCTCCGGTGGCGGCTCCTCCGCCGCGCTCGCCTCCTTCCAGGCCCCGCTCGCCATCGGCACCGACACCGGCGGCTCCATCCGCCAGCCGGCCGCCGTCACCGGCACGGTCGGCGTGAAGCCGACGTACGGCGCGGTGTCCCGCTACGGCATGGTCGCCTTCTCGTCCTCCCTCGACCAGGGCGGCCCCTGCGCCCGTACGGTCCTGGACGCGGCCCTGCTGCACGAGGTCATCGCCGGGCACGACCCGCTCGACTCCACCTCCATCGACGCCCCGGTCCCGCCGGTCGTCGAGGCCGCCCGCAACGGCAGCGTGCAAGGCATGCGGATCGGCGTGGTCAAGCAGTTCCGCGGCGAGGGCTACCAGGCCGGCGTCATCCAGCGCTTCGACGAGTCCGTCCAGCTGCTGAAGGAGCTGGGCGCCGAGATCGTCGAGCTGGACTGCCCGTCCTTCGACCTCGCGCTGTCGGCGTACTACCTGATCGCGCCGTCCGAGTGCTCCTCCAACCTCGCCCGCTTCGACGGCCTGCGCTACGGCCTGCGGGCCGGTGACGACGGCACCCACTCGGCCGAGGAGGTCACCTCCCTCACCCGTGAGGCCGGCTTCGGCCCCGAGGTCAAGCGCCGCATCATGCTCGGCACGTACGCCCTGTCGAGCGGTTACTACGACGCCTACTACGGCTCCGCCCAGAAGGTCCGCACGCTCATCACGCGGGACTTCGAAAAGGCCTTCGAGCAGGTCGACGTGATCGTCTCGCCGACGACCCCGACCACCGCCTTCGCGATCGGCGAGCGCGCCGACGACCCGATGGCGATGTACCTCGCGGACCTGTGCACCATCCCGACCAACCTGGCGGGCAACGCGGCCATGTCCCTGCCCTGCGGCCTCGCCCCGGAGGACGACCTCCCGGTGGGCCTGCAGATCATCGCGCCGGCGATGAAGGACGACCGGCTGTACAAGGTCGGCGCCGCCGTCGAGGCCGCCTTCGTGGAAAAGTGGGGACACCCGCTGCTGGAGGAGGCTCCGTCGCTGTGAGCAAGGCACTGTCCAAGGCCAAGGGCTTCAAGAAGTCCAAGTCCGGCCTGTACCTGTCCATGGCCACGACCGCGTTCGGCGCGGTCAGTGTCGCCAAGCAGGCCAAGCTGGCCCGCTCCGAGAGCGACACGCTGCGTCTGATCGACGCCGCCGTGTCCGCCGCGGCCATCGTCACCGGCCTCGCCATCCTCTACCGCGAGCTGAAGCGGCTGGGCGACGACGACGTCCTGCTGGGCTGAGAGGGAAGTTTCACCGTGACCACCACGACCGACCTGGTGTCGTACGAGGACGCGCTGGCGTCGTACGACCCCGTCATGGGCCTCGAGGTCCATGTCGAACTCGGCACCAAGACCAAGATGTTCTGCGGCTGTTCGACCGCGCTCGGCGCGGAGCCGAACACCCAGACCTGCCCCACCTGCCTCGGCCTGCCCGGCTCGCTCCCGGTCGTCAACGCGACCGGCGTCGAGTCCGCGATCAAGATCGGTCTCGCGCTCAACTGCGAGATCGCCGAGTGGTGCCGCTTCGCCCGGAAGAACTACTTCTATCCGGACATGCCGAAGAACTTCCAGACCTCCCAGTACGACGAGCCGATCGCCTTCAACGGCTACCTCGACGTGCAGCTGGAGGACGGCGAGACCTTCCGGGTGGAGATCGAGCGCGCCCACATGGAGGAGGACACCGGCAAGTCGACCCACGTCGGCGGCGCCACCGGCCGTATCCACGGTGCGTCCCACTCCCTGCTGGACTACAACCGCGCCGGCATCCCGCTCATCGAGATCGTCACCAAGCCGATCGTCGGCGCCGGCGAGCGCGCGCCCGAGGTCGCGAAGGCGTACGTCCGCGAGCTGCGCGAGGTCATCCGTGCCCTCGGCGTGTCCGAGGCCCGCATGGAGATGGGCCAGATGCGCTGCGACGTCAACCTGTCACTGATGCCCAAGGGCGGCGACAAGTTCGGCACGCGCTCGGAGACGAAGAACGTCAACTCCCTGCGCTCGGTGGAGCGTGCGGCCCGCTTCGAGATCCAGCGGCACGCGGCCGTCCTCTCCGGCGGCGGCACGATCGTCCAGGAGACCCGCCACTTCCACGAGGACACCGGGTCCACGACCTCGGGCCGCGTGAAGGAGGAGGCCGAGGACTACCGGTACTTCCCGGAGCCCGACCTCGTCCCCGTGGCGCCCTCGCGCGAGTGGGTCGAGGAGATCCGCGCGGCCCTGCCCGAGCTGCCGCTGGCCCGTCGCACCCGGCTGCTGGCCGAGTGGGGCATCTCGGCCACCGACATGCAGGCGATCCTCAACGCCGGCGCGCTGGACCCGATCGTCGCCACGATCGACGCCGGTGCCGACGCGGCCTCCGCGCGCAAGTGGTGGATGGGCGAACTGGCACGCAGCGCCAACGAGTCCGGCAAGGCGCTGGACGAGCTGGCGATCACGCCGCAGCAGGTGGCCCGGGTCACCGAGCTGGTCGCGAAGGGTGACCTGAACGACAAGCTGGCCCGCCAGGTCATCGAGGGCGTCCTCGCGGGCGAGGGCACCCCGGACGAGGTCGTCGACAAGCGCGGTCTGAAGGTCGTCTCCGACGAGGGCGCGCTCACCGCGGCCGTCGAGGAGGCCATCGCCGGCAACCCGGGCGTCGCGGACAAGATCCGCGGCGGCAAGGTGGCCGCGGCCGGTGCCCTGGTCGGCGCGGTCATGAAGGCCACCCGCGGCCAGGCCGACGCGGCCCGCGTCAAGCAGCTGATCCTGGAGAAGCTGGGCGTCGGCGAAGGCTGAGCCCGCACTCGCGCGTACGGCCCCGGAGGCATGCCTCCGGGGCCGTTCCCGTCAGGTGCGCCGGCCCACGACCCGTGCGAACCCCAGGGCCCGCCCCTGATCCGCCGTCAGCAGCTCCACCGACTGGCGCGCCAGACCCGCCATGAACGCGCTCGGGCTCTCCTCGGCGCACACCTCGCTCCACAGCAGCCAGTCGCGCCAGCCGTCCCGCAGCCAGTCGGCCGTCTCGACGGTCACGGCCTTGCTGCGCGTCCAGTTCCGCCGCCACCAGGCCGGGGAGTGGAACGCCCAGAACCCCGGGTCCCAGTACGCCCCGAGATGCTCGGGCGGCTCGGCCCCGTCGATCTCCTCCCGCAGCGACGGCACCACGACCCCGATCCGCCCGCCCGGCTTCAGCAGCCGGGTCAGCGTGGGCAGGTACAGGTCGTTCGTGCCGAAGTACTGGTAGGCGTCGATCGACACGATCGCGTCGAACGTGCCCTCCCCGAAGGGCAGGTCGTGCGCCTCGGCGAACACCGGCAGCACGCGGTCGGCGACACCCGCCTCCGCGATCCGCACGGCGTTGTCGTCGGGCTTCACCCACAGGTCGGCCGCGGTGACCTGGACGCCGTACTCACGGGCCAGGAAGACGGAGGTCATCGCGCGGCCGCAGCCGAGGTCGAGCACGCGGGCGTGCGGCGGCAGCGCGTCGAGCCCGAGCGCGGGCGCCAGCCACTCCAGCAGCCACAGCGCGTGCGGGCCCATCTGGTTCTCGATGGTCCAGCGGGCGTCGTAGCGGTTGCTGCGGGGGTAGCGCGGGTGGGTGAGGCGCTTGGTCAGTTCATCGGTCGTTCCGGTTCTCTCGGTCACAAGCGACCATGCGTAGCAGCCGGGGCCACCGCCGCGCACCGGATTTCCCGGCCGGAGGCGATACGCTCGACCGCCATGAGCGGACGCACCGATTCCGACACCGATCCCGAGATAGCCGAGGCAGCTGAACAGGACGAACACGCCGAGGACGCCCGGCGGGCCCGCTGGATCGCCGCCGGTACCGGGGGCCTGCTGAGCCTGGCCGGACTGGCCGCCGCGCTGCTCCGGCTCACCGAATCCGCCCCGGCGCTCGTGCCCGCCGCGTACGCGCTCGGTGCCGCCGTGTGTGCCCTCGCCGCGGTCCTCGGATCCAAGGGCCGTACCCGCAGGGCCCTGTGGCTGCTGATCGCCGGGTCGATGGTCATGGCGCTGGGCGACCAGTTCGACTGACGTGCCCCGCGCCTGCGTCTTCTCATGCGTCCTTTGCGGCAGTTCCGTTTATGGATGACTGTTCCCGGCCAAAGATCAAAAAATCGTCTTCTGGGAGCACGTCCGTGGCAGTCCTCGCACGTTGGTGTGTCCGGCACCGGCTGATCGCCGTTCTGCTGTGGCTTCTCGCCTTCGGCGGGGTCACCGCGGCAGCCGCCGTGGCCGGCTCGTCCTACTCGAACGACTACGAGGTGCCCGGCACCGAGTCCGGCCGCGCGACCCAGCTGCTCCAGGAGGCCTTCCCGGGGCTCGGCGGTGACAGCGACACCGTCGTCTGGCACACCACCAACGGCACCGTCAACGCCGCCGACGTCGAGCAGACCATGACCCGCACCCTGGGCCGGATCGCCGGACTGCCCGGCGTGGCCTCGGTGTCCGGCCCCTACGGCAACCAGGGCGCCCACCGCGTCAGCGCGGACGGCCGTACGGCCTACGCCACCCTCACCTTCACGCGGCAGGCCGAGGACATCGGCAGGTCCCGGGCGCAGGCCGTGGTGCGTACCGCCAAGGCCGCCGAGGGCGAAGGGCTCCAGGTGGAGCTGGGCGGCAGCGCCATCGGGCTCACCGAGGCACCGGGCGGGCACACCGCCGAGGTGGTCGGCGTGGCCGTCGCCGCCGTCGTGCTGTTCCTCGCCTTCGGCTCGCTCGCCGCCTCGCTGCTGCCGATCGCCACCGCACTGGTCGGCGTCGGCACCGCCCACGCCGGCATCGTGCTGCTCGGACACGCCATGACGGTCGCCGACTTCGCGCCCATGCTCGGCATGCTGATCGGCCTCGGCGTCGGCATCGACTACGCGCTGTTCATAGTGACCAGACACCGGCGCGGCCTCAAACGCGGCCTGAGTGTCACCGAGGCCGCCGCGAACGCGGTGGCCACGACCGGACGCGCGGTCGTCTTCGCGGGCGGGACGGTGTGCATCGCCCTGCTCGGCATGCTGATACTGCGTCTGAGCTTCCTCAACGGGGTCGCCGTGGCCGCCTCCCTGACGGTCGTGCTGACCGTCGCGGCCTCCGTGACCCTGCTGCCCGCCCTGCTGTCGTACATCGGGCCACGAGCCCTCAGCCGCCGCGAGCGGCGCCGACTGGCCGAGCACGGGCCGCGCCCGGAGCTGCCCACCGATTTCGCCGCCCGCTGGTCGGCGCTGGTCGAACGGCACCCCGAACTGCTCGGCTCGCTCGCCGTCGCCGTCGTCGCGCTGCTCGCCCTGCCGACCCTCTCCCTCCACCTCGGCACCTCCGACCAGGGCAACGACCCCCGCACCGCCACCACCCGCAAGGCCTACGACCTGCTCGCCGAGGGCTTCGGCCCCGGCGTGAACGGGCCGCTCACCCTGGTGACGCGTGTCGACGGCGGTGAGGACAAGCTCGCCCTGGACAACCTCGACACCACCCTGCGCGCCACCCGGGGCATCGCCTCCGTCACCCCGGTCGTCTACTCCACCCGCGGCGACACCGCCTACCTCGCCGTCGTCCCCGGCTCCGCGCCCCAGTCGCAGACCACCAGCGAACTCGTCGACCGGCTGCGCACCGACGTGCTGCCGCGCGCGGAGACCGGCACCTCCCTCGACATCCAGGTGGGCGGAGTGACCGCCGGCTACGACGACTTCGCGGAGGTGATCATCGACAAGCTGCCGGTGTTCGTCGGCGTGGTCATCGGACTCGGGTGCCTCCTGCTGCTCATCGCCTTCCGGTCGCTCGGCATCCCGCTCAAGGCCGCCGCGATGAACATCGCCGCCGTCGCCGCCGCGTTCGGCATCGTCGTCGCCGTCTTCCAGTGGGGCTGGGGCAGCGAACCGCTCGGTCTCGGCCGCGCGGGCCCCATCGAACCCTTCCTGCCGGTGATCATGGTCTCGGTGCTCTTCGGGCTCTCCATGGACTACCAGGTCTTCCTGGTCAGCCGGATCTACGAGGAATGGCTGGCGACCGGCGACAACCGGCGGGCCGTGCGCGTGGGCCTGGCCGAGACCAGCCGGGTGATCAACTCCGCCGCGGTCATCATGATCTCCGTCTTCCTCGCCTTCGTGCTCAGCGGCGACCGCGTGATCGCCATGTTCGGCATCGCACTGGCCTCCGCCGTCGCCCTCGACGCGTTCGTGCTGCGCACCCTGCTCGTGCCCGCCCTGATGCACCTGCTCGGCACCGCCAACTGGTGGCTGCCCGCCTGGCTGGAGCGTCGGCTGCCCCGCATCAGCATCGAGCCGCCCGAGTGCCGTGCGGCGCATGAGAGGCTCGGCCGGGTCTCGGTCGACGAACTGCGGAAGGAAGAGCGACAGGATGTACGCGATATCCCTGGGTGACGACGGCGCCGAACTGCGGCCCCTGGAGGTCTGGCACGCCGAGGAGTTCCTCGCCGACATCGACCGGGGACGCGAGTTCATCGGCCGGCACGTCGGCCTGCCGGACGTGGTGACCGACCTGGACTCCGCCCGCGCCTACCTCGCGTCCTACGCCGGCAAGCGCGCCGCCGACACCGGCGGCCTGCACGGGATCTGGCTGGACGGGAAGCTCGTCGGCGGGCTGCTGTTCCGCGTCTGGGACACCCCGAGCGGGGTCTGCGAGGCCGGCTGCTGGCTGGAACCGGCGGCGACCGGGCGCGGGCTCGTCACGCGGGGCATGCGGGTGCTGTTCGACTGGGCCTTCGAGGAACGGGGCATGCACCGCGTGGAGTGGCACGTGTCCTCGGCGAACCAGCCCAGCATCAACGTGGCCCGGCGGCTCGGCATGACCCGCGAGGGCCTGCTCCGCGAGAACTACCCGCACCGGGGCGTGCGCACCAGCACCGAGATCTGGGCGGTGCTCGCCCCCGAGTGGCGTGCGGCACGCGCGCGTACCGCGCACAACGATCATTAAGGGACCTCTCAGAGAGCGTCCGTACGGTGCCGGGCATGGCAACGAGGACAGAGCAAGGCGCCGAGGCCGGGACCCAGGCGCGCAACGACGGCACGACGGCGAAGGGCATCGCCGCCGAGGAGGAGCGGGCACCCGCGACGAAGAGGTCCGAGGCGGCGGGGGACGCGGCCGCCGACCTGGAGACGGCTGACACGGAAACCACTGACGGGAAGACCACGGACACGGTGACCACGGACACGCAGGCGGTTGCCCCGGATGCTGCTGAGGAGGCGGCCGTTGAGGAGACCGCTGACGGGGCGGCCGTCGAAGGGGAGGCCGTCGAAGGGGAGGCCGTCGAAGGGGAGGCCGTCGACGTTCCGGAGCCGGAGGGCAAGGTTCTGTCCGGGGTCGGGCAGGGCGCCGGTGCCGTCGTGTCCGCCGCGCTCGGCCTCGTCTCGCTCAGCGGCGGCTGGATCGGCACCATCGCCGGCGCCCGCGAGCAACTCGTCGGCCAGTTGCGGACCTCCACCACGGCGAGCGTCGCCACGCAGCTCAAGGAGGTCTACGGAGACTCCTGGCACACCACCGCCCTGTGGGCCGGTCTGTTCGCGCTGGCCGCGCTGATCACCGGCGTGGTCGTGCTCGCGCGGCCCGCGTTCGGCGCGCCCGGCCGCCCGCAGGCCGCCTGGATCAGGTCGGTCGCCTGGGCGGGCGTCTCGCTCGGCGTCATCGGCCTGCTCCTGGCCGTCCTGAAGTACTCCGACGCACTGCTCGGCCTGCCCTCGGCCGGCTGAGAACCCGCAGGTCCCAGGGGCCTTAGGGAATCCGTGAGCACCTTACGGATTCCCTAAGGCCCCTTACGTGCGCGTGCGGCCCCCCGGCGGCCCGAAGATGCGGAACTCTCCCGATGTGGCGCACCCCCCTGGCAGACGAAGGTGGAGGCATCGCAGAAAGCGAAGCACCACACCGCCTCTCCTCGAAGGACACGCCATGTTCGAGATCGAGTACCACCGGATGCGTTCGGCCCAGCTGATCCGCGAGGCCGAGCAGGCCCGTCTGGCCCGCGAGGCCGCCCGGGCCCGCCGCGCCGGCCGCCAGGAGCTGTCCACCCGCAACGACGGCCCGGCCGCCGAGCCCCATACCGACCGGCCCCGCCGGCACCGGCAGCCACGCGCCGCGTGACCGCCGGCCCGGTGGGCCCCGGCGGAACGGGCACGGACGGAGCGGGGGGCCGCACGGGGGTCGGCCCTCCACCGCCCCAGGGCCGTACGACTTCCCAGCGGAGTCGTACGGCCCTTCCGCCGGTCGGTACGACCCGCCCGGCCGCCGGCACGGCGATCACACCGAAGCTGTGGAAAACCGGTGCCCCGCCGTCCGGACCCCGTGCGATGCTCGGGCCCGTGGAGACCAGGTCCGTCAGCCCCGTGTTCGTCGGCCGCACCGACGAGTTGAACACCCTGAACGACGCGCTCGCCCGTGCCGCCGCGGGAGAGCCGCAGGCACTGCTGCTCGGTGGCGAGGCGGGCGTCGGCAAGACCCGTCTCGTCGAGGAGTTCACCATGGCCGCCGGCCGCCGCCAAGCGGTCGTCGCGCTCGGCGGCTGTGTGGAGATCGGTGCCGACGGGCTGCCGTTCGCCCCCTTCTCCACCGCGTTGCGGGCCCTGCGCCAGGCCCTGGCCGAGGAGTTCGCCGCCGCGGCCGCCGGTCAGGAGGAGGAACTGGCACGGCTGCTGCCCGAACTGGGCGAGGCCGGCGCCGGCCGCCACGACGAACAGGGCATGGCCCGGCTGTTCGAACTGACCGTGCGGCTGCTGGAGCGGGTCGCCGCCGCGCACCCGGTCGTGCTCGTCCTGGAGGACCTGCACTGGGCCGACGCCTCCACCCGCCACCTGCTCGCCTACCTGCTGCGCACCCTGCGCACCGGCCGGCTCCTCGTCCTCGCCACCTACCGCTCCGACGACATCCACCGCCGCCACCCGCTGCGGCCCCTGCTCGCCGAACTCGACCGGCTGCGCACCGTCCGCCGCATCGAACTCGCCCGGTTCACCCGCGAGGAGGTCGGCCGCCAGATCGCAGGCATCCTCGCCGCCGAACCCGACCCCGCCCAGGTCGACGAGATCTTCGAACGCTCCGACGGCAACGCCTTCTTCGTCGAGGAACTCGCCGTCGCCGCCTGCCAGGGCAGCTGCACCGGTCTGACCGACTCCCTGCGCGATCTGCTCCTGGTGCGGGTGGAGGCGCTGCCCGAGAGCGCCCAACGGGTCGCCCGGATCGTGGCCGAGGGCGGTTCCACCGTCGAGTACCGGCTGATCGCCGCCGTCGCCCAGCTCACCGAGGACGACCTCATCGAAGCCCTGCGGGCCGCTGTCGGCGCCAACATCCTCACCGTCACCCCGGCCGGCGACGGCTACCGCTTCCGCCACTCCCTGGTCCGCGAGGCCGTCGCCGACGACCTGCTGCCGGGCGAACGCTCCCGCCTCAACCGCCGCTACGCCGAGGCCCTGGAGGCCGACCCCACGCTCGTCGCGGCCGACGCGCGCGTGATGCGCCTGGCCAGTTACTGGTACCACGCCCATGACGCGGCCAAGGCCCTGCCCGCCGTCCTGGACGCCTCCGTCGTGGCCCGCCGCCGGCACGCCTACACCGAACAGCTCCGGCTCCTGGAACGGGCGATGGAGCTGTGGGACGGCGTCGCGGAGGAGGTGCGCTCCGCCCTGCGCCCGCTCGACTACGCCGAGGGCTACCCGCCGTGCGGCTGCGACCCGGCCACCACCCCCCTGCGCTACCTCGACCTGATGGCCGAGGCGGCCGTCGCGGGCCGCTTCGGCGGCGAACGCGAACGCGCCCTGAAGATCACCAAGCGGGCGCTGCGCCTCCTGGAGGAGGAGCCGGACCCCCTGCGCGCCGCCTGGTTCTGGGTGCAGCGCTCCCGGCTGGTCCAGGCCCAGGCCCGCGGTGACGGCTGGCGGGAACTCGCCACCGCCCAGGACCTGGTACGCGGCCTGCCGCCCTCCGAGGTGCACGCCGAGGTGCTGGCCCTCGCCGCCAACTGGTCCATGCTGCACCGGCCCGGCCCCGAAGCCATCGCCGCCGCCGAGCAGGCCGTGGAGTACGCGCGCATGGTCGGCACCCGGGACATCGAACTCCACGCCCGCCTCACCCTCAGCGGCCTCAAGGTGGACTCCGGCGACCACGAGAGGGGTCTCGCGCAGATGCGGCAGGTCCTGCGGGACACCCTGGCGGAGGGCGTGCACCATGTCGCGGGCCGCGCCTATGTGAACCTGCCGTCCGTGATGCAGACACTCGGACGCGACCGCGAGGCCGCCCCCCTCCTGCGCGAAGGCATCGCCTTCACCCGCACGTACGCCTTGCTGGACTCCGAGGCCTGGGCCTGGGGCAACCTGTCCGAAGCGCTCTACTCCCTCGGCCAGTGGCAGGAGGCCGCCGAGGCCGCCGCGCACGCGACCCGGCTCGGCCACAGTGCCAAGCCTCGCGGCGCGGGCGCCCTGCGCCTGGCCCACCTCGCCCTGGCCCGCGGCGACCTCGCCGAGGCCGGCCGGCAACTCGCCGCCGCCCGCACCCACTACGGCACCCACGACCCCATGCCCCAGCAGTCCCTGCCGCTGGCGCGCATCGCCCTCGGCGTCGCCGCCGCGGAGGGCCGCATCGACGACGTCCGCACCGAACTGCTCCAGGCCCTGGATTCCGGCTTCCCACCCGGCACCCACCGCTACGGCTGGCCGCTGCTGCTGGCCGCCGCCACCGCCGAGGCCGACGCCCGCACCCTGCCCGCGGCCCGGCCCGGCCGCGCCGAGATCCTCCACCGCCTCAAGGAGGCGGTACGGAAACTCACCACCGGCGCCCCCCTCTGGCAGGCCTACGACCACTGGACCCGCGCCGAACTGCTCCGCGCGCAGGGCCAGGACACCGTCGACACCTGGTCGCCCGTGGTCACCGCCTTCGAGTGCCTGGAGCGCCCCTACGACCTCGCCCGGGTCCGCCACCGCCTCGCCGGAGCCCTGCTGGCCGAGGGCGGCGACGACGAACGCGACCGCGCGGTGGAACTGCTCCGACTGGCCGCCGCGGTCGCCGCTCACCTCGACGCCCGCCCCCTCGCCGACGCCGTCACCCGGCTCGCCCAGCGCGCCCGCCTCACCCTGACCCGTGCCCCGCGCGAGACCCTCGCCCCCGCCGACCCGGCCGCGGCCCTCGGCCTCACCAGCCGGGAGCGGGACGTGCTGCGGCTGGTCGCGGCCGGCCGCACCAACCGCCAGATCGCCGAGGAGCTGTTCATCTCCCCGAAGACCGCGAGCGTCCACGTCTCCAACATCCTCAGCAAGCTCGGCGTCTCGGGCCGGGGCGAGGCGGCGGCGGTGGCCCACCGGCTGGAACTCTTCACCGCCGAGACGTTCACTGCCGGAACGACGGGCTGAGACCTACTCTGGAGAAAACCGGCAAAGGGGAGTAGCCGTGTTCAACGCCTTCGAGGAACTGTTCGCACCCGGCCGCAAACACACCCGGGACGAGCAGAACCGGCTCGAGCTGACCCGCGAGGACGTCGGGGACAACGATCCCGGCCGCGGACCCATCGACCTGACCTCCGGGAAGGCGGTCATACGGCTGCCCGAACCACAGCCGGCCGTGGCGCAGCCGGACGAGGGCCCGAAGAAGGAGGCGGACGAGGAGCCGGGAGAGCCCTGAGCCAGGGAGAGCGGGGCTACTTCACCTCGACCTCCAGCACCCGGTCGTCCCCCTTCTTCGGCGACCCCCGGCCGTCCGTGTTGCTCGTCACGAGCCAGACCTTGTCGCCGCCCGCCGGCACCACCGTACGAAGGCGGCCGTACCTGCCGGTGAGGAACGCCTGCGGGGCGGCCGAGGCCTCCGTGCCGCTCAGCGGGACGCGCCACAGCCGCTGCCCCTTCAGGCCCGCCATCCAGACCACGCCGTCCACATAGGCGATGCCGCTGGGGGATGCGTCGTCGGTGTGCCACTGGGCTATGGGGTTGTGGAAGCCGGCCTCGGAGGACTTCCCCTCGGCGTCCGGCCAGCCGTAGTCGTCGCCGGGCTTGATCGCGTTCAGCTCGTCCCAGGTGTCCTGCCCGAACTCCGAGGCGAACAGCCGCTGTCTGTCGTCCCAGGCCAGCCCCTGCACATTGCGGTGGCCGTACGAGTACACCGGGGAGTCCGGGAACGGGTTGCCCGGAGCCGGTTCGCCCTCCGGGGTCAGCCGCAGGATCTTGCCGCCCAGGGACTCCTTGTCCTGCGCCAGGCCCTTCTGGCCGCTCTCGCCCGTGCCCGCGTACAGCATTTTGTCGGGACCGAACTCGATCCGGCCGCCGTTGTGGATGTAGCCCTTCGGGATGCCTCGGAACACCGTGTCGGGAGCGCCCAGTTGATCGCCGGCCGGCTTCTGCTCGTCGTAGATCATGCGGACGATGCGGTTGTCCGAGGCCGAGGTGAAGTAGGCGTAGATCATGTGGTCCGAGGCGTAGTCCGGGGACAGCGCGATGCCCAGCAGGCCGCCCTCGCCGGCCGGGGAGACCCCGGAGACCGCGCCCAGCTCGGTCTTCTTGCCCGTCTCCTCGTCGATCCGGGTGATCGTCCCGTCGTCCCGGGAGGAGACCAGCAGACCGCCGCCGGGCAGCGGAGCCAGACCCCACGGTGTCTTCAGGCCCTCGGCGACCGTGCGCAGCACCTTCACCGAGCCCTTGGCCGCAGGAACCGACTCGGTGGCCTTGCCGGAGGGGGCGGTGCCGGCCGCCGTACCCCTCGGCGCCTTGCTTGCGCCGCCGTCCGGGGATCTGCCTCCGTCGGAGGAGCAGCCGGCCGACAGCAGGAGGGCGGCCGCGGCCAATACGGCCGACACAGCTCGACGTTGCACGATCATGGTCCCTTCGAGGCGGTGATCTCATCGCAGGCTCTACCTCTCATACACCGCCCGCCCCGCTCGGGTTCCCGATCCGCGAGAACCGATCGCCGGAACCGACGAGAACCGGGAAGGACCCGGCCGCGGCCCCCACGGCCACCTCAGTCCCACGATCCCAGAGCAGCCGGCAGACCGGACACCTCCGCCAGGTCCTCCTCGGTCAGCCGGAGCCCGGCCGCGGCCGCGTTCTGCGTGGCCCAGCGCTCCCGCTTGGTGCCCGGCAGGGCGATCACCTGCCGGCCCTGGGCCAGGACCCAGGCCAGCGCCACCTGAGCAGGGGTGACGTCCTCGCCGTGGCGCCGCGCGATCCGGCGCAGGCCCGCGACGATCGGCTGGTTGGCCGCCATCATCTCGGCCGTGAACCGGGGGTGGCGGGCCCGTACGTCGTCCGGTTCGAAGCCCTCGCCGGGCCGCAGCGTCCCGGTCAGGAAGCCGTTGCCCAGCGGCATCGCCGCGAGGAAGCCCACGCCCCGCGCCTCGCACCACGGCAGGAGCGTGGCCAGCGCCTCCGGCGACCACACCGACAGCTCCGCCTGCACCGCGCTCACCGGGAACACCTGCTGCACGCGCTGCAGTTGGCGCAGGGTGGTGTCGTGCAGCCCGGCACCGAAGCGGCGCCCGCCGCGCGCCCCCACCGCGCACAGGCCCAGCGCACGCACCTTCCCGGCCCGCACCAGCTCGGCCATCGCGCCCCACGTCTCCTCCACCGGCACCTCCGGGTCGGCCCGGTGCAGCTGGTAGAGGTCGATCACGTCCGTCTGCAGACGGCGCAGCGAGGCGTCGCAGGCCCGCTTCACATATCCCGGGCGGCCATTGGCCACGATGTGCTGCTCGCCCACCAGCAGTCCCACCTTCGTGGACACGAAGGCGTCCCCGCGCCGCTCCTTGAGCACCCGCCCCAGCAGCAGCTCGTTGGTGAACGGGCCGTACATGTCCGCCGTGTCCAGCAGGGTCGAGCCCAGGTCCAGCGCCCGGTGCACGGTTCTCAGCGACTCGTCGCCCCGCTGCCGTGACCCGCTGTAGGCCCAGCTCATCGGCATGCACCCGAGTCCGACGGCCCCCACCGCGAGCGCCCCCGCGCCGATCGTCCTGCGCTCCACCTGCTCGTGAACCTCCCTCTGCCCGGCCCCCAACCTAACCTCTGCGCCCCCGGCCCCCTGACATAGCCTCCATGCCATGAGTGCAGACGTATGGCTACCCATCGCGCCCGAGGAGATCGAGGGGCTCCCCGAAGGGCCCCGGTACCTGTTCTGGGACGGGGGCGAGGACGGTGACCAGGCCTTTCCCGGCGACCCCGCCGACTGCGCCGTGTACGTGGTGCCGTACATGAAGCGGTGGCCGGTCAAGGTCCGCCCGCTGGAGTTGCTGACGAACGTGCGGGTCATCCAGACGCTCACGGCGGGCGTCGACGACATCACGGCGCGGCTGTCGTCGATCGTGCCGGGCGTGCAGCTGTGCAACGCGCGCGGAGTGCACGAGGCGAGCACCGCCGAACTCGCGCTCACCCTGACCCTCGCCGCCCTGCGCGGCGTCCCCGGCTTCGTCCGGGCCCAGCAGGAGGAGCGCTGGGAGAGCCGGTTCCACCCCTCCCTGGCCGACAAGAACGTCCTCATCGTCGGCTACGGCTCCATCGGTGCCGCCATCGAGGACCGGCTCGCACCCTTCGAGGTCGCGCGGGTGGCGCGCATCGCGCGCTCCCGGCGCACCACGGCGCGCGGTCTTGTGCACCCGATCACCGATGTGCTTTCCCTGCTCCCCGACGCGGACGTCGTGATCCTCTCCACCCCGCTCACTGAGGTCACCCGGGGTCTCGTCGACGCCGATTTCCTGGCCAACATGAAGGACGGGGCGCTGCTTGTGAACGTCGCGCGCGGGCCCGTCGTCGACACCGAGGCGCTGCTCGCCGAGCTGGGGCGCGGCCGGATCACCGCCGCCCTGGACGTGACGGACCCCGAGCCGCTGCCGCCCGGACACCCCTTGTGGCAGGCGCCCGGCGTGCTCATCAGCCCGCACGTGGGCGGCCCCTCCTCGGCCTTCCTGCCGCGTGCCAAGCGGCTGCTCGTCGACCAGTTGACCCGCTTCGTGAACCAGGAGCCCCTGCGGAACGTGATCCTTACGACGGACGACGACACGGTGGGATCAAGCGGGCGGTAATCCGCTTCCGGCACCCTCCGCAATCTTTCGGACGCGGCCCGTGCCCGCATCGCCGCTGGTCGTCACGGAGCGTAGAGAAGCTATGTCCCTGAGTGACGATCCTGGTGTATCGTCCCGACAGGGGCTGCGCCGCTGACCGTTCGGCGCCGGGGATGGACATTTCAGATTTGTGAGGGGGGCGACGGGCGATGCACGGCCTATGGACGAACGATCCGACGCGGCGGAGCCGCCGACGGCGACCCTGGCGCTCGGCCACGCGCAGGCGCGGCCACCACACCAGCCACCACCAGCGCCGGCACAGCGGCCGCAGGAGGCATGCCCACCCGGCGCAGCGGGACCGTCGGGACCCGGGAGCGGCGCGGACCGGGAGGCCCCGGTGAGCGCGCCGCCCTCTGTGTCGAGCACCCTCGACGGTGCGGTGCGCGCACCGCACCCGCAGGACGCGCCGCCGCCCGCACGGCCGCCCGCCCGTGAGGGTACGCGACTGAGGGAGCAGCTCGTCCTCGCCCTGATCTGCGCGGCCTACGCCGTCGGAGCCGCGTTCGACTGGGGGACCGAGGAAGTCGCGCTGGTCATGGGCGACTTCGGGCTGAGCGCCGCGGCGGGCACCGCCTGCGTCTCGTGCTTCCTGTACGCCCGCAGCGCACGCGTGCGATTCCGGTCCGCCTGGCTGCTGTTCGCCCTCTCCTCGGCGATGGCGGCGCTGGGCAACGCGGTCTGGGGCTGGTACGAGGTCGTCCTGGCCCGGCCCGTGCCCAGCCCCAGCTACGCCGACCTGTTCTTCCTGTGCTTCGCGCCGCCCGCCATCGTGGGCCTGCTGGTCCTCGCCAAGCGTCCGGTGACGCGAGCGGGCTGGATCTGCCTGGCGCTGGACGCCTGGTTGATCGGCGGCTCGCTGCTCACCCTGTCGTGGAGCCTCGCGCTCGCCCAGGCGGCCCGCATCGACGGGTCCAGCGTCTCGCACACCGCGCTGTCGCTCGCGTACCCGCTGCTCGACATCGCGCTCGTCAGCATGGTCCTCGCGCTGCACTTCCGCCGTGCCCCGGGCAACCGCACGGCGGTGAACACGGCGATCGGCGCGCTCGCGCTGACCGTGATGTGCGACGCGCTGTTCACCTCGCCGCTGCTGCACAGCAGCTACCGCTCCGGACAGTTGCTGGACGCGGGCTGGTTCGCCGGTTCGCTGCTGCTCGCCTACGCCCCCTGGGTCGCGCGCCGGCAACGCAGCGCGCAGGAGGAACGCGCCTCCGACGGGCACACGCGCGTGGTCCACGAGCACCTGCCCGGACAGCGCGGCACAGGCCGCCGGCATCCGTCCCTACCCGCCCCGGCAGGTGACCACAGCCGGTACCCGGCCGGACGGCCGATCACCGGCTCCCTCGCCGCGCTCACCCCGTACCTCGCCGCGGCCGTGTGCACCCTGGGCATCCTGTACAACGTCCTCAACGGCCGCAGACCCGATCACGTGGTGCTGATCACCGCGGGGGCCGTCGTGCTCGCGCTGGTCATCCGCCAGGGCATCATGCTGCTGGACAACATCACCCTCACCCAGGAGCTGGCACAGAAGGAGAACCACTTCCGCTCCCTGGTGCAGGGCTCCAGCGACGTGATCATGATCGCCGCGCCCAACGGCATCCTGCGGTACGTCTCGCCGGCCGCCGCCGGGGTCTACGGGCGGTCCGCCGAGGAGCTGGTGGGTACGGAGCTGGCCGCGCTCATCCACCCGGAGGACCTGGGTTGTGTGGTGCACGAGGTGCGCCGGTTCCTCGCCGCCAGCCCGGTGGAGGAACCCACCACGCGCATCGAGTGCCGGTTCCGCTCCGGCGACGGCGGCTGGCTCAACGTCGAGTCCACCGTCAACCGCCACCACGGCGGACTGATCTTCAACAGCCGGGACGTGACCGAGAGAGTGCGGCTGCAGGCGCAGTTGCAGCACAACGCCGAGCACGACCCGCTGACCGACCTGCCCAACCGCGCGTTGTTCACCAAGCGCGTGCAGCAGGCCCTGTCCGGCCGCCGCGCCACCGACCGGGGCGCCGCCCTGCGCGGCACGGCCGTGCTCTTCATCGACCTGGACGGCTTCAAGGCCGTCAACGACACGATCGGGCACCAGGCCGGGGACGAACTGCTCGTCCAGGCCGCCCGCAGGCTCCAGGACGCGGTCCGGCAGGGGGACACCGCCTCCCGGCTGGGCGGCGACGAGTTCGCGGCCCTGATCGTCGGGGACGGCACCCGCGACCGTGCCGCCCGGGAGCGGAACATCCTGGAGCTGGCCGACCGCCTCCGGGTGACCCTCTCCCAGCCGTACGCCATCGACGGCAACGATGTCCGGGTCAACGCCTCCATCGGCGTCGCCTTCGCCGAACCGGGACTGGGCGCCGGTGAGTTGCTGCGCAACGCCGATCTGGCGATGTACCGTGCGAAATCGGCCGGGAAGGGCCGCGTCGAACTGTACAGACCGCAGATGCAGCAGGACGTCGTGCGCAAGGCGGAGCTGGCCACGCGGCTGCGTGCCGCGCTGCACGACGGCGAGTTCGCGCTGCTGCACCAGCCGGTGGTGTGCCTGGAGAACGGCCGGATCACGGCCGTCTCGGCGCAGGCGCGCTGGCGCTCCTCCCAAGGGGTGCTGTTCACGCCGGCCGAGTTTCTGCGGGTCGCCGAGGACGGCGACAAGACCGCCGAGCTGGACCGCTGGATCCTCGAGGAGGCCGTGGAGCAGGCCGCCGAACGGGCCGCCACCGGACTCGTGGTACCCGTGGCGGTACGGATGAGCGCCCGGCGGCTGCTGGACCGTTCGACGCCGCTGGGCTCCGTGGAGGCGCTGCTGAGCCGGCACGGGCTGCCGCCCGGGGCGCTGGTCGTCGAGCTGTCCGACACCGATCCCCGGATCTCCTTGGAGGAGCTGGAGCGGCGACTGACCGCGCTCAGCAGGCTCGGGGTGCGGATCGCGCTGGACGGGTTCGGCAGCGGCTCCGCGGCCATCACCGCTCTCAGGCGGCTGCCCGTGGACATCCTCAGGCTCGACCGCAGCCTGGTCGAGGGGGTGGTGGAGTCCGCGCGCCTGCACAAGATCACCGCTGGGCTGCTGCGGATCGCCGGCGATCTGGGGCTGCAGTCCGTCGCCGAGGGCGTGGATCTGCCGGACCAGGTGGTCGCGTTGCGCGCGATGGGCTGCACGCACGGGCAGGGCATGGCGTTCGCCGGAGCCCTGGACGAGTACCGGCTGCGCCGGGCGCTCGGATCCGGCCATTATCCGGTGCCCCACGCACCGGCCGGACCGGCCTTCGCGGGCGGCGCGAGAGAGCCGCAGGGGCGTGTCGGTGTCGAGGGCGCGTGGGCGTCGTCCCGTGCGAGCGAAGCCGAGAGCGGGGGAACGCGGAGGCCCGAGGGTCTGAGCACGGTCGTGGCCTCGACGCCGACGGTGGCGCCCCGGAGGTGAACGAGCGAGGGAAAGGGCACGGGGTGCACACCGGGGGTGTCCCCGCTGTCTTCGGAGGCGGCAGTGCCCTTCGTTCACATGATGAGACTCCCGTCCCACCTACTTGACACGTGGTGCGTGCCGGGGGGAGGGTCAGTGCCATGCGCACCCGAATTCTCGTACTTGGACAGCGCGTCGGCTGAGCTGGGACGCACCGGAGGACGATCCGGAATCCCCAGCGACCTCACCGGCGCGCTCCCCTCGCTTGCCTTTCGGCACGAGGGGTTTTTTGTTGCACGAGCGCCTTTCGTGCAGCGCTTGAACTCCGCCCGAACCTCGCAAAAACCCTCAGCATCGAGAAGAGAATGCCGATGACCGAGCAGGCCACCGGGGCCCACCATCCGCAGCCGCGGCCCCGTTCCGGAGGACAGCAGTCCGCCCCCGTCGAGCACGTCACGGGTGCGCAGTCCCTCATCCGCTCCCTCGAGGAGGTCGGCGCGGACACGGTATTCGGCATTCCGGGCGGCACGATCCTTCCGGCGTACGACCCGCTGATGGACTCCAGCCGAGTGCGTCACGTCCTGGTCCGGCACGAGCAGGGCGCCGGCCACGCCGCCACCGGCTACGCGCAGGCCACCGGCAAGGTGGGCGTCTGCATGGCCACCTCGGGACCCGGTGCGACCAACCTGGTCACCCCGATCGCCGACGCCAACATGGACTCGGTGCCGCTGGTCGCGATCACCGGGCAGGTGGTGTCCTCCGCGATCGGCACGGACGCCTTCCAGGAGGCGGACATCGTCGGCATCACCATGCCGATCACCAAGCACAGCTTCCTGGTCACCAAGGGCGAGGACATCCCGCGGGTGATCGCGCAGGCGTTCCACATCGCCTCGACCGGCCGTCCCGGACCGGTCCTGGTCGACATCCCCAAGGACATCCTCCAGAAGAAGACCGTCTTCTCCTGGCCGCCCGTCATGGACCTGCCCGGCTACCGCCCGGTGACCAAGCCGCACGCCAAGCAGATCCGCGAGGCCGCCAAGCTGATCACCGCTGCCCGGCGGCCGGTCCTGTACGTCGGCGGCGGCGTCCTGAAGGCCCAGGCCACCGCCGAGCTGAAGGTCCTCGCCGAGCTGACCGGCGCCCCGGTCACCACCACCCTGATGGCGCTCGGCGCCTTCCCCGACAGCCACCCGCAGCACCTGGGCATGCCCGGCATGCACGGCAGCGTCGCCGCCGTCACCGCGCTCCAGAAGGCCGACCTGATCGTGGCCCTCGGTGCCCGCTTCGACGACCGCGTCACCGGCAAGCTGGACAGCTTCGCCCCCTACGCCAAGATCGTCCACGCGGACATCGACCCGGCCGAGATCGGCAAGAACCGCGCCGCCGACGTGCCGATCGTCGGCGACGCCCGCGAGGTCATCGCCGACCTGGTCCAGGCCGTCCAGAAGGAGCACAGCGACGGCCACCAGGGCGACTACACCGCCTGGTGGAGCGACCTGAACCGGTGGCGCGAGACCTACCCGCTCGGCTACGACCAGCCCGGGGACGGCTCGCTCTCCCCGCAAGCGGTCATCGAGCGCATCGGGCAGCTCGCCCCCGAGGGCACGATCTTCGCGGCGGGCGTCGGCCAGCACCAGATGTGGGCCGCGCACTTCATCCAGTACGACACCCCCGCCACCTGGCTGAACTCCGGCGGCGCCGGGACGATGGGCTACGCGGTCCCGGCCGCGATGGGCGCCAAGGCCGGGCAGCCGGGCCGTACCGTCTGGGCGATCGACGGCGACGGCTGCTTCCAGATGACCAATCAGGAGCTGACCACCTGCGCCCTGAACAACATCCCGATCAAGGTCGCCATCATCAACAACGGCGCCCTCGGGATGGTCCGCCAGTGGCAGACCCTGTTCTACAACCAGCGTTACTCCAACACCGTGCTGCACAGCGGCCCCGACGACATCAACCCCGAGGCCAAGGGCACGCGCGTGCCGGACTTCGTGAAGCTGTCCGAGGCGATGGGCTGCGTGGGCCTGCGCTGCGAGCGCCCCGAGGACCTGGACAAGGTCATCGCGGAGGCGAACTCCATCAACGACCGCCCGGTCGTCGTCGACTTCATCGTCCACGAGGACGCGATGGTGTGGCCGATGGTCGCCGCCGGCACCTCCAACGACGAGATCATGGCCGCCCGGGACGTCCGCCCCGACTTCGGCGACAGCGAAGACGACTGAGCGAGGAAGAGCAGAACACCATGTCCAAGCACACGCTCTCCGTCCTGGTGGAGAACACGCCGGGCATCCTCGCCCGGATCGCCGCCCTGTTCTCCCGCCGCGGCTTCAACATCGACTCGCTCGCGGTCGGTGTCACCGAGCACCCCGACATCTCCCGCATCACCATCGTCGTGGGCGTCGAGGACCTGCCGCTCGAGCAGGTGACCAAGCAACTCAACAAGCTCGTCAACGTGCTGAAGATCGTCGAGCTGGAGCCGGGCCAGGCCGTTCAGCGCGAACTCGTCCTGGTGAAGGTCCGCGCCGACAACGAGACCCGCTCCCAGATCGTGGAGATCGTCCAGCTGTTCCGCGCCAAGACCGTCGACGTCTCCCCGGAGGCCGTCACCATCGAGGCCACCGGATCCAGCGAGAAGCTGTCCGCCATGCTCAAGATGCTCGAGCCGTACGGCATCAAGGAGCTGGTGCAGTCCGGCACGATCGCGATCGGCCGCGGCGCCCGTTCGATCACCGACCGGTCGCTGCGCGCGCTCGACCGATCTGCGTAAGGCTGAATACGGGCGGTCGGTGAATCGCCGCCCGCCCGTATGCCGAGACCCCGAAACTTCCCTTCCCCCACCGGCATACGGTGGGACGCACCATCTGCACACCAAGGAGAGAACCCAAAGTGGCCGAGCTGTTCTACGACGCTGACGCCGACCTGTCCATCATCCAGGGCCGCAAGGTCGCGGTCATCGGTTACGGCAGTCAGGGCCACGCCCACGCGCTGTCGCTGCGTGACTCCGGTGTCGACGTCCGCGTCGGTCTGCACGAGGGCTCGAAGTCCAAGGCCAAGGCCGAGGAGCAGGGTCTGCGCGTGGTGAGCCCGGCGGAGGCGGCCGCCGAGGCCGACGTCATCATGATCCTCATCCCGGACCCGATCCAGGCCCAGGTGTACGAGGAGTCCATCGCGCCGAACCTGAACGACGGCGACGCGCTGTTCTTCGCCCACGGCTTCAACATCCGCTTCGGTTTCATCAAGCCCCCGGCCGGCGTCGACGTCGCCCTGGTCGCCCCGAAGGGCCCGGGTCACCTGGTGCGCCGTCAGTACGAGGAGGGCCGTGGCGTCCCGGCGATCGCCGCTGTCGAGCAGGACGCCACCGGAGGCGCCTTCGCGCTGGCGCTGTCGTACGCCAAGGCCATCGGTGGTACCCGCGCCGGGGTCATCAAGACGACCTTCACCGAGGAGACCGAGACCGACCTGTTCGGTGAGCAGGCCGTGCTGTGCGGTGGTACCTCCGCCCTGGTCAAGGCCGGCTTCGAGACCCTGGTCGAGGCGGGTTACCAGCCGGAGATCGCCTACTTCGAGTGCCTGCACGAGCTGAAGCTGATCGTGGACCTCATGTACGAGGGCGGTCTGGAGAAGATGCGCTGGTCGGTCTCGGAGACCGCCGAGTGGGGCGACTACGTCACCGGTCCGCGGATCATCACCGACGCCACCAAGGCCGAGATGAAGAAGGTCCTCGCCGAGATCCAGGACGGCACGTTCGCCCAGAACTGGATGGACGAGTACCACGGTGGCCTGAAGAAGTACAACGAGTACAAGCAGCAGGACTCCGAGCACCTGCTGGAGACCACCGGCAAGCAGCTGCGCAAGCTGATGAGCTGGGTGAACGAGGAGGCGTAAGCCTCATGTCAGGGGCCGGGGCGGACTGCTCCGGCCCCTGTTGTCCACCCCGTCCAGCCACGGACGGGTGATCCTTCCGCGGAGGCGCATGACGACCTCCGTCACGCCACTAGACTGCTGCACAACACGCGTCAGGCCCACAGCGTCGTGCGTCTTCCGCGGCTAGCCCCTCCACCGCCTGCGGCCGTCGGGACGGCCGTCCGCATTGGACTTGTGAGGACTCACGTGAGCTCGAAACCCGTCGTACTCATCGCTGAAGAGCTGTCGCCCGCGACCGTCGACGCGCTCGGCCCGGACTTCGAGATCCGGCACGCCAACGGAGCCGACCGAGCCGAACTGCTCCCCGCCATCGCCGACGTCGACGCGATCCTGATCCGTTCCGCCACCAAGGTCGACGCCGAGGCCATCGCCGCGGCGAAGAAGCTCAAGGTCGTCGCACGAGCCGGCGTCGGCCTGGACAACGTCGACGTCTCCGCCGCCACCAAGGCCGGCGTGATGGTCGTCAACGCCCCGACCTCCAACATCGTGACCGCCGCCGAGCTGGCCTGCGGTCTGATCCTCGCCACCGCCCGCAACATCCCGCAGGCCAACGCCGCGCTGAAGAACGGCGAGTGGAAGCGCAGCAAGTACACGGGCGTGGAGCTGGCCGAGAAGACGCTGGGCGTCGTGGGCCTCGGCCGCATCGGTGCCCTCGTCGCGCAGCGCATGTCCGCCTTCGGCATGAAGGTCGTCGCCTACGACCCCTACGTGCAGCCCGCGCGGGCCGCGCAGATGGGCGTCAAGGTGCTCTCCCTGGACGAGTTGCTCGAGGTCTCCGACTTCATCACCGTCCACCTGCCCAAGACCCCCGAGACCCTCGGCCTCATCGGCGACGAGGCGCTGCGCAAGGTCAAGCCCGGCGTGCGCATCGTCAACGCGGCCCGTGGCGGCATCGTGGACGAGGCGGCGCTCTACGCGGCGCTGAAGGAGGGCCGGGTCGCCGGTGCCGGCCTCGACGTGTACGCCAAGGAGCCCTGCACCGACTCCCCGCTGTTCGAGCTGGACCAGGTCGTGTGCACCCCGCACCTCGGCGCGTCCACCGACGAGGCCCAGGAGAAGGCGGGTATCGCGGTCGCCAAGTCCGTCCGCCTCGCCCTCGCCGGCGAGCTGGTGCCGGACGCGGTGAACGTCCAGGGCGGTGTCATCGCCGAGGACGTCAAGCCCGGTCTGCCGCTGGCCGAGCGCCTCGGCCGCATCTTCACCGCGCTGGCCGGTGAGGTCGCGGTCCGCCTCGACGTCGAGGTGTACGGCGAGATCACCCAGCACGATGTGAAGGTGCTGGAGCTGTCCGCGCTCAAGGGTGTCTTCGAGGACGTCGTCGACGAGACGGTGTCGTACGTCAACGCCCCGCTGTTCGCGCAGGAGCGTGGCGTCGAGGTCCGCCTGACCACCAGCTCGGAGTCGGCCGACCACCGCAACGTGGTGACCGTGCGCGGCACGCTGGGCACCGGCGAGGAGGTGTCGGTCTCCGGCACGCTGGCCGGCCCCAAGCACGTCCAGAAGATCGTCGCGGTCGGCGACTACGACGTCGACCTCGCGCTCGCCGAGCACATGGTCGTCCTGCGCTACGAGGACCGTCCGGGTGTCGTGGGCACCGTCGGCCGCATCCTCGGCGAGGCGGGCATCAACATCGCCGGCATGCAGGTCGCCCGCGCGACGGCGGGCGGTGAGGCGCTGGCGGTGCTGACCGTGGACGACACGGTGGCCTCCGGCGTTCTGGCCGAGCTTGCCGCGGAGATCGGGGCGACGTCGGCCCGGTCGGTGAACCTGGTCTGAGCCACCCGTGCCGAAACGCCGGACGGGCTGAGGTTTCTCAGCCCGTCCGGCGTTTTTCCTGCCCTACGACTCGCTCTCCCCGGCCGGGAGCCTCCGCAGCGTCACCGCCGCTCCCGCCGCAGCCAGCGCCAGGGTCACCGCTCCGGCGACCGCCACCCCGTGCATCCCGCCGGTGAAGGACTCCCGGGCCGTGGTGAGCAGTGTCTCGCCGGTGCGGCCGGGCAGGCGGGCGGCCGTGGCCAGGGCGCCGCCCAGGGTCTCGCGGGCCTCGGCCGGGGCCGTGGCCGGCATCTCGTGGCGGTAGACGGCCGTGCCGATGGAGCCCAGGACCGCCATGCCGAGGGCGCCGCCGAACTCGGCGCTGGTCTCCATGAGGGAGGAGGCCGTGCCCGCCCGCTCCACCGGGGTGCCGCCCATGGCCATGTCGGTCAGCTGGGACATGATCGCGACCACCCCGCAGGCGAGGACGCCGGCCGCGGCCAGCACCAGCCACAGGGAATCGGTGCCGGTGAAGGCGAGCAGCGCGTAAC
This sequence comes from Streptomyces sp. NPDC048521, assembly GCF_043199855.1. Lineage (NCBI taxonomy): Bacteria > Bacillati > Actinomycetota > Actinomycetes > Kitasatosporales > Streptomycetaceae > Streptomyces > Streptomyces sp. NPDC048521. The sequence continues at coordinate 9,706 of NZ_JBICWR010000003.1, read as the reverse complement.
CGGCCGCGGCGACCGCGAAGCCGCCGGCGACGACGTACGCCCGGTTGACGCCCCGCTGGACCAGCTGGGTGGTGAGCGGTGCGGCGACCCCGATGAACACCGACGGGAGCAGGCTCCACAGTGCGGCCGACAGCGGGCTCTTGCCGAGGACCGACTGCAGGTACTGCGTGGTGAAGATGGCCGAGCCCATCATGCCGAACGCGGACACGAGGTTCAGGACCAGTGCCGGGGTGAAGCCGTGGCCCCGGAGGAGGGCCGGCGGGATCAGCGGGGAGCCGGCGGTGCGCTGCCGGTGGACGAACAGGGCCGCGAAGAGCAGGCCGACGGTGATCGAGACGACGTACACCGGGTGCCAGCCCTCGGAGGGGATCTCCTTCAGGCCGTAGACCACGGGGAGCACGGCGGCCATCGACAGCGGGACGCTCGCCCGGTCGAAGCGGCCGGGCTCGGGGTTCTTCGACTCCGGCAGCAGCACGGGACCGAGGATCAGCAGCAGTGCCATCGCGGGCAGGTTGACCAGGAAGACCGAGCCCCACCAGAAGTGCTCGACGAGGACGCCGCTCATCACCGATCCGAGGGCGACACCGCCGGTCATCACGCCGGACCACACTCCGATCGCCTTCGCCCGCTCGGCGGGGTCGGTGAACATCGTGCGCACCAGGGCCATCGTGGACGGCATCAGGGTCGCGCCGCCGATGCCGAGGATCGCGCGGGCGGCGATCAGGGTCTCGGCGCTGTTCGCGTAGGCCGCGAGGAGCGAGGCGGCGCCGAAGGCCGCGGCGCCGAGGAGCAGGAGCTTGCGCCGGCCGACGCGGTCGCCGAGGGAGCCCATCGTCATCAGCAGGCCGGCCAGGACGAAGCCGTAGATGTCGAAGATCCACAGCTGCTGGGTGCCGCTGGGGTGCAGATCCGCGCTGATCGCGGGGGTGGCGAAGTACAGGACCGAGACGTCCATCGAGACCAGCAGCAGCGGCAGCATCAGCACGCCCAGAGCGGTCCATTCACGGCGTCCGGCGCGGAGGGGGGAGGTCGGGGGCGTGGTCGGGGTGGCGCTCGTCCGGTTCGTCATGGCGATGAATGTACGCACGTCTTAAACATCTGTCTAGAACGATTGTATAATTCGGTCGTATAGGACGCCTGTATGGATCGCGGGGTACGCTGAGCGGCATGGGACACCGTGAGGATCTGCTCGAGGGCGCCAAGCGCTGCCTGCTGGAGAAGGGTTTCCTGCGCACGACCGCGCGGGACATCGTCAAGGAGTCGGGCACCAACCTGGCGTCGATCGGCTACCACTACGGGTCGAAGGACGCGCTGCTCGTGCAGGCGTACATCTCCCTGATCGAAGACGTCGGTGAGGGCTTCGAACCCGGCCTCGGCAGGGAGATGACGCAGCCCCCGGGCTCGCCGGAGCGCTTCCAGGAGGTGTGGGGCGCCATCATCCGCACGGTCCCCGAGGCACGGGCGATCTGGCTGCTGAGCTTCGAGCTGATGTTCCAGGACGAACGGATCTCCGAGGTGCGCAAGCTGCTGGCCGAGGCGCAGAAGGCGGGCCGTTCGGGGCTGGTATCCCTGTTCCGGGAGATCCCCGAGGCCGATGTCGACCAGGAGTCCGCCGAGACCGAGGGCCGCTTCTACATGACCCTCCTCAACGGCCTCATGGTCCAGTGGCTCTTCGACCCGGACTCGGCGACCACCGCCGAGCAGCTCACCGAGGGCCTGCGACGGGTGGTCCGGGAAGCCGCGAAGAACTGACCCTGCCGTCCTGGGGCTCCGTGCCCCGCGCAGGTTCTGGGGGAGACGGACCGATGGACCTGTGGGCCGGACCCGCTCCCAAAGCCCTGATCGAGACGCCCGCTGCGGACGCCGAGGCGGCGGTGCTGGTCATCGGCGGCGGGTGAGGCCGCCCTCCGCGATATCGTCACCACCGGTCGGGTGGCTACAGCCGGGCCCGCTTCAACGCCATGTGCAGCAGCAGCCGGTCCTCCCCGTCGTCCAGGTCGAGCCCGGTCAGCTGCTCCACCCGGGACAGGCGGTAGTACAGCGTCTGCCGGTGGATGCCCAGCTCGGCGGCGGTGCGGCCGGCCTGTCCGGCGCAGTCGAGGTAGATCTCGGCGGTGCGGGCCAGCTCCCGGTGGACGGGGGAGAGCAGCGGGCCGACCACGGGATCGTGCGCGGACTGTGGGGGCAGCGCGGTCAGCAGCCGGTACGGCCCGATGCGCGCCCACTCCGCGACCGGACCGAACCGCGGCTCGGCCAGCGCGGCGCGCGCGGCGGCCAGCGCCTCCTGCCAGACCGTGCCCAGCTCGGCGAGGCCGGTGCGCGGCTCGCCGACCCCGGCGGCGAACCCGGCAGCCGCGCCGGCCCCTGCGGGCCCGCCGAACCTCGCGGCCACGGCGGCGGCCGTACGCGCCCCGGTTCCCCGCGACTTGGCACCCCCCGCCCCCTCGGCCTCCTTCAGCAGCCGTGCGGCCGCCGTCAGCGCGGGTGTCACCACGTCCGTGCTGCGCAGCCGTACCAGGACCGCGAGGCTCAGGCCCGTCGCGCCCCACGGCAGCGTGCACAGCGCCGTCGCGTGCGGGACCGTACGCGGGGAGGGGGCGTCGTCCGGGTCGGCGGAGGGCCAGGGGGCGAGGCAGACCAGCGTGTGCGGGCCGTCCGCGCGGGGGCCCAGGGCGGTGCGCAGTTCGGTCACCGCCATGTCCCGCTGCCAACCGCGTTCCGCGGTGAGCACCGCCCGCAACTCGCGGCTCAGCCCGGCCCCGGCCTCCGCCTCGTCCGCGAGCAGCGCGCCGATCCGGTCCGCCACCCGCATGGCGGCGGCCAGCTGGGCGTCCGTCGGCCCCGGGTCGCCGTCCAGCAGCCAGACGTAGCCGAGGACGACACCCCGATGGCGTACCGGCAGGCAGATGCGGCCGCGGTAGACCCCGGCCTCCGGGCTGGGCGGGATCCGCACCGGCCCGGTCGCCCGCGTGATGCCGAAGCCCTCGAACCAGGCCCGGACGGTCGCCGTGGAGCGCCGGGTCAGGATCGAGCGGGTGCGCACCGGGTCCACAGCGGAGGCGTCCAGCTCGTCCTCGCTGTCGTACGCGCCGAAGGCGATCAGCTCGAAGTCGCGGTTCTCCAGGGTCGCCGGAACGCCCAGCAGCTCCGAGATCTCGTCCACCAGCTCCTGGTAGTCACCCTTGTAGGCCGCCGTCACCCGGGCATTCTCCCGCATTTCTCGCCGCCTTCATACATCTGTCTGAGATCCTGGGCACGGATGCGTGACAGCTGTCGATGGCTGACGATCGGAGAGATCCTTAGATTTCACGGTGGTTCTCCGTGCCGTACCCGAATCGCCGGGTGCCGGCCGCTTCGGTGCTTGTCTGTGGAGGTGCCCCGTGCTGGGTCCCGTGATTCTCGCCGCGTCGCGCAGCGACCGGATGCGACGCCTGATCTCGGCGGCCCCGGTGACCAAGCAGGTCGTCGACCGCTTCATCCCCGGCGAGACCGTGGCCGACATCGTCCCGATCATCGAGGGGCTGACGGCCAAGGGCCTGGAGCTGACGATGGACGTCGTCGGCGAGGACATCACCACGCCCGAGCAGGCCACCGCCGCCCGGGACGCCTACCTGGAGCTGATCGACCACCTCAAGCTCCTGGAGCTGGGCGAGAAGGTCGAGATGTCCGTCAAGCTGTCCATGTTCGGGCAGGCGCTGGAGAACGGCCACGAGCTGGCGCTCGCGAACGTCCGCCCGGTCGTCGAGGCCGCCGCCGCCATCGGTACGACGGTCACCCTGGACGCCGAGGACCACACCACCCTGGACTCGATGTTCGCCATCCACGAGGAGTTGCGGAAGGACTTCCCGCAGACCGGCTGCGTCATCCAGGCCTACCTCTTCCGCACCGAGGCCGACGCCCGCCGCCTCGCCGCGTCCGGCAGCCGGGTGCGCCTCGTCAAGGGCGCCTACAAGGAGCCCGCCGAGGTCGCGTACCAGCAGAAGCACGAGATCGACAAGGCCTACGTGCGCATCCTGAGGACGCTGATGGAGGGCGAGGGCTACCCGATGATCGGGTCCCACGACCCGCGCCTGATCGCCATCGCCCAGGAACTGGCCCACCAGGCCGGCCGTAAGCTCGACGAGTACGAGTTCCAGATGCTGTACGGCATCCGCGGCGAGGAACACCTGCGGCTGGCCGCCGAGGGCCACCGCATGCGCGTCTACACCGCCTACGGAACCGACTGGTACGGCTACTTCATGCGCCGTCTCGCGGAGAAGCCGGCGAACCTGCGCTTCTTCCTGCGCAGCATGGTCAGCAAGGGCTGAGCCCGCACACCCGCTCACGTACAAGGAGTTACGGATCTCATGGACGCTGTGACCCAGGTCCCCACCCCGGTCAACGAGCCGGTGCACGGCTACGCCCCCGGCTCGCCCGAGCGCGCCCGCCTCGAGGCCAAGCTCAAGGAGCTGGCCGAGAACCCGATCGACCTGCCGATGACCATCGGCGGCGAGAAGCGGATGGGCGGCGGCGAGCCGTTCGAGGTGGTCCAGCCGCACAACCACAAGGCCGTCATCGGCACCCTGCGCCACGCCACCCAGCAGGACGCGAAGGACGCCATCGACGCGGCCCTCGCCGCCGCTCCCGCCTGGCGCGCGATGGCGTTCGACGACCGCGCCGCGATCATCCTGCGCGCCGCCGAGCTGCTGGCCGGCCCGTGGCGCGAGACGATCGCCGCCTCCACCATGCTCGGCCAGTCGAAGACCGCCCAGCAGGCGGAGATCGACACCCCCTGCGAGCTGGTCGACTTCTGGCGCTTCAACGTCCACTACGCCCGCCAGATCCTCGCCGAGCAGCCCCCGGCGAACTCCCCGGGCGTCTGGAACCGCCTCGACCACCGCCCGCTGGAGGGCTTCGTCTACGCGATCACGCCGTTCAACTTCAGCGCGATCGCGGGCAACCTGCCGACGGCCCCCGCCCTGATGGGCAACGTCGTCGTCTGGAAGCCGTCCCCGACCCAGACCCACGCGGCCGTCCTGCTCATGCAGCTGCTGGAGGAGGCGGGCCTGCCCAGGGGCGTCATCAACCTCGTCACCGGCGACGGCATCGAGGTCTCCAAGGTCGCTCTGGAGCACCGCGACCTAGCGGGCATCCACTTCACCGGTTCGACCAAGACCTTCCAGTACCTGTGGAAGACGGTCGGCGCCAACATCGAGAAGTACCGCTCCTACCCGCGCCTGGTCGGCGAGACCGGCGGCAAGGACTTCCTGGTCGCCCACCCGAGCGCCGACCGCGCGGTGCTGAAGACGGCCCTGACCCGGGGCGCCTTCGAGTACCAGGGCCAGAAGTGCAGCGCCACCTCCCGCGCCTACATCCCGGCGTCCATCTGGAACTCGGGCTTCAAGGAGGAGTTCGCGGCCGAGGTCGACTACCTGACCATGGGTGACGTCACCGACCTGTCGAACTTCCTCGGCGCCGTGATCGACGACCGTGCCTTCGCCAAGAACAAGGCCGCCATCGACCGCGCCAAGGCCGACCCGTCCTGCACGATCGTCGCCGGCGGCAGCTACGACGACTCGGTCGGCTACTTCGTCCGCCCGACCGTCATCGAGTGCACCGACCCGGAGAACGAGGTCTTCACGACCGAGTACTTCGGCCCGATCCTCGCGGTGCACGTCTACGAGGACGACAAGTACGACGAGATGCTGACCCAGATGGAGTCGGTGTCGGACTACGCCCTCACCGGTTCGGTCATCGCGAACGACCGCGCCGCGGCCGCGTACACGATGGAGAAGCTCCGGTTCGCCGCGGGCAACTTCTACATCAACGACAAGTCGACCGGCGCCGTCGTCGGCCAGCAGCCCTTCGGCGGCGGCCGCGCCTCCGGCACCAACGACAAGGCCGGTGCCCCCCAGAACCTCCTGCGCTGGACGCTGACCCGCGCCATCAAGGAGACCCTGGTCGCGCCGACCGACTACACGTACCCGCACATGGGCTGACCTCAGCCTCCTGAACACGGGCCGGGAAACCTGACATCGAGCAGGCTTCCCGGCCCGTCGCCATGTCCGCCCGGCCGGGGAACTCCTCTTGCTGGTCAAGCGTATTTCAGCGGTTGGATGTGGCGGGTGGAGTGCGACACTGGCCGCATGGCCCTCGACCTGCGTCTCGCCCACACGGCCGACCTCGGGCCCGCCGAACTGCGTACCGTGCGCTCCCTGTTGGACGACGCGTTCGACGGGGACCTCTCCGACGAGGACTGGGAGCACGGGCTCGGCGGGATGCACGTGCTGCTGCGGGACGGCGCCGGACTCGCCGCCCACGGGGCCGTCGTGATGCGCCGTGTCCGGCACCGCGGGCGCTGGCTGCGCACCGGGTACGCGGAAGCCGTCGCCGTCCGCGCCGACGTACGGCGGACCGGGCTCGGCGGCCGGGTCATGGCCGAGCTGGAGCGGGTGATCGACCGGGCCTACGACCTCGGCGCACTGTCCGCGAGCGACGAGGGCGCCCTGCTGTACACCGCCCGGGGCTGGCAGCGGTGGAGCGGCCAGGTGCATGCCCTGTCCCCGGACGGGATCGTGCGGCTGCCGGAGGAGGAAGGGGGCGTGTACGTGCGCCCCGCGCTCGCCGGCCCCCTCGACCCGGCGCATGAGCTGGTCTTCGACTGGCGGGACGGCGACGTCACCTGACCGCGAAAGCGCAGCTCAGCGCGGTGTGACCCAGTCCGCCGTCTCAGATAGTAGGAAGTCCGAGTAATTGTGCAGACAGGAACGGCCGGCTCCCTTAGTTTTGTAGGAGCCGAACGTCTCGCTCGATCCAGCGAATGGCGGTCGTAAGCCCGGCCTCGTGCAGGCAACCCCTGTGGCCGGTGCTCCCCGCCCCTTCCGGCGTCTCGTAACTCCTCACATTCCGCACTCCACGTTTGCCGAAGGAGTCGATTCCCATGCCCGAGACGACCGTCCGCCGCCGAGTCCGCCACGTGTCCCGCACGAGCGAGTCCGACCGCAAGAACGCCGCCGCCGCCCTCCAGCGCGCCCTCGACCGCCGGGACAACGGCGGCGAGACCGGCCACTGAGCCACATCGCCCAGGGCGCCACGCACCCTGTCCGCATGGCGGACAGAGCATGTCATTCTCTGGGACGAGGAGTAGGGTGCCCGCATGTCTCGCAGCATCGATCTCGCAGTGATCCCCGGTGACGGCATCGGCCAGGAAGTCGTGGCCGAGGGTCTCAAGGTCCTCTCCGCCGTCCTGCCGCAGGATGTGAAGCTGGAGACCAAGGAGTACGACTTCGGCGCCCGGCGCTACCACGCCACCGGTGAGACGCTCACCGACGCCGACCTCGACGCGCTCAAGCGGCACGACGCCATCCTGCTCGGCGCGATCGGCGACCCGTCGGTGCCGTCCGGCGTCCTGGAGCGCGGCTTCCTGCTCAAGCTCCGCTTCGCCTTCGACCACCACGTCAACCTGCGCCCGAGCAAGCTCCTCCCCGGCGTCGCCACCCCGCTCGCCGGTCAGCCGCAGATCGACTTCGTCGTCGTCCGCGAGGGCACCGAGGGCCCGTACACCGGCAACGGCGGCACCATCCGCAAGGGCACCGAGCACGAGGTCGCCACCGAGGTCTCCGTCAACACCGCCTACGGTGTCGAGCGCGTGGTCCGCGACGCCTTCGAGCGTGCCCAGGCCCGCCCGCGCAAGAAGCTGGCGCTGATCCACAAGAACAACGTGCTCACCTTCGCGGGCCACCTGTGGACCAACGTCTTCAACAAGGTGGCCGCGGAGTACCCCGAGGTCACCACCGAGTACATGCACGTGGACGCGGCGACCATCTACCTGGTCACGCAGCCCGAGCGGTTCGACGTGATCGTCACCGACAACCTCTTCGGCGACATCGTCACCGACCTCGCCGCGGCCGTCTCCGGCGGCATCGGCGTGGCCGCCTCCGGCAACATCAACCCCAGCCGGGAATTCCCGTCCATGTTCGAGCCGGTCCACGGCTCGGCTCCGGACATCGCCGGCCAGGGCAAGGCCGACCCCACCGCCACGGTCCTGTCCGTCGCCCTGCTGCTGCGTCACCTCGGCTACGACGCCGAGGCCGACCGGATCGACGCGGCGGTCGCCGCCGACCTGACCGAGCGCGCCGCGCTCGGCGCCCGCAGCACCGCGCAGATCGGCGACGCGCTCGCCGCCCGAGTAGCCGGCTGACCCGGCGCTCCACCCTCAGAAGCCGCCGGGTCACCACACCTGGCGGCTTCCCCGTGTCCCCGCCGGGTGCCACCATCGACCCCCTGGGCCGCTTTCACCCCGATTCCGTCCACCCGCGAGCCCCGCGCGATAATCGAACGCGGAGCCGCGGTATGAGGGAAAGCTCGGACGTCCTTGCACTGACGACTGGCAGTATGGGCGTGAGCGCGGCCCGTCACTACAACCGGTGAAGGACAACCACTCATGACGACGCCCACGATCGAGCTCAAGCCGTCCGCCCACCCGCTGGCCGCCGCGGAGCGCGAGGCGATCCTGGCCAACCCCGGATTCGGCCGCCACTTCACCGACCACATGGTGACGATCAAGTGGACCGAGGGCCGCGGCTGGCACGACGCGCAGCTCGTCCCGTACGGCCCGATCTCCCTCGACCCCTCCACCCATGTCCTGCACTACGGACAGGAGATCTTCGAGGGTCTGAAGGCGTACCGGCAGCCCGACGGCTCGATCGCGGTGTTCCGTCCCGAGGCCAACGCCCGCCGCTTCCGCAACTCCGCCCGCCGCATGGCCATGGCCGAGCTGCCCGAGGAGCTGTTCATCGCCGCGCTGGACGCGCTGCTCGGCCAGGACGCCGACTGGGTCCCGCCGCACGGTGGCGAGGAGTCCCTCTACCTGCGCCCGTTCATGTTCGCCACCGAGGCGGCGCTCGGCGTGCACCCGGCGAACGAGTACCTGTTCATGCTGATCGCCTCCCCGTCCGGCGCGTACTTCGCCGGTGGCGTCAAGCCGGTCACCATCTGGGTCTCCGAGGACCACGTCCGCGCCGTCCCGGGCGGCACCGGCGACGCCAAGACCGGCGGCAACTACGCCGCGTCCCTGCTGCCGCAGGCCGAGGCCGCCGCGCACGGCTGCGACCAGGTCGTCTACCTCGACGCGGTGACCCGCACCAAGGTCGAGGAGAGCGGCAGCATGAACGTCGCCTTCGTCTACGGCGACCGGATCGTCACCCCCGCCCTCACCGGCTCGATCCTGGAGGGCATCACCCGCGACTCCCTCCTCCAGGTCGCCCGCGACCTCGGCTACACCGCCGAGGAAGGCGTGATCACCCTCCAGCAGTGGCGGGAGGACGCCGCGTCCGGCGCCCTCACCGAGGTCTTCGCCTGCGGCACCGCCGCCGTGGTCACCCCGATCGGCCACGTCAAGACCAAGACGGACGGCTGGACCCACGGCGACGGCAACCCCGGCCCGGTCACCCTCCGCCTGCGCGAGGCCCTCCTCGGCCTCCAGCGCGGCATGACCGAGGACAAGCACAACTGGATGCACCGCATCGGCTGAGTCGACGGTCGGCTGATCCTGACCGTCGATCCGTACGTTCCCGCCTCGACGGCGATCAGCCCCTTGGACGGTGACCGGCGGTGGGGGGGCCGCGGCCGGGCGGGGGGGGGGCCCCCCGGCCCGGCGGGCAGGCCCCCCGCCCCCCCCCGGGGGGGGCGGTGAGGGGGGGGGAACAAACCCCCCCCCCGGGGGGGC
>NZ_JBICWR010000002.1:450020-727961 GCF_043199855.1 Streptomyces sp. NPDC048521 | reverse complement strand
GGGTCCGGACGCGGCGCTGACGGGTGTGGTGCCGGTGTGTGTCACAGGCTCGGAGGTGCTGGCGGTGGCCGGTGCTCGTCGGGGTCGTGGTGAGGTGGCGGTGGTGTTCGCCGCGCTGGCGGCGCTGCACACCCACGGCGTGAGCGTGGACTGGCATCCGGCCTACGCCGGTCTGGTCGACGCGGACCGGCCGGTGCCCGTGGAGCTGCCGACGTATCCCTTCGAGCACCAGCGCTACTGGGCCGACGGCACGGGCGCCACCGCCTCCGTCACCTCGGCCGGGCTGGAGACCGTCGAGCACGCCGTGCTGTCGGCGGCCGTCGACCTCGCGGACGAGGACGGCCTGGTACTGACCGGCCGCCTCGCCCTCCGCGAGCAGGACTGGCTGGCCGATCACACGATCGTCGGCGCGGTCGTCGTACCCGGCACGGCCTTCGTGGAGCTGGCCGTCCGGGCCGCCGACCGGGTGGGCTGCGACGAGGTCGAGGAACTGGTCCTCGGATCCCCGCTGGTGATGTCGGACCAGGACACCGTCGACCTGCAGATCGTGCTCGGACGGCCCGACGGTTCCGGCCGGCGCACCATCGCCGTCCACAGCCGCCCGGGCGGCACGGAGGGCCGCACCGCGCCGTGGACCCGGCACGCCACCGGTGTCCTCGCGCCCGGTGCCACGGCGCCCGGACCCGACGACCTGACGGCCTGGCCGCCGCCCGCACCCGAACTGCCCGTCGCCGACGCCTACCAGCGGCTGGCCGCGCACGGTCTCGGTTACGGACCGGCGCTGCGCGGCATGACCCGCGCCTGGGGCAGCGGGGACGACCTGTGGGCGGAGGTGGAACTGCCGGCCGGCACCACGGCCGCCGGATACGGCGTGCACCCGGCGTTGTTGGACGCGGCGCTCCACCCCTTCGCGCTGCTCGCGGTCGAGGGTGCCGGAGCGGACACCGCCCCGGTCCGGGTGCCCTTCTCCTGGAGCGGCGTCCGGCTGCACGCGTCCGGCGCGACCGCGCTGCGGGTGCACCTCGCACGCCGCGGCGAGGACGTGGTGGCCCTCGAGGTGGCCGACGCGGCGGGCTCGCCGGTCGTGTCGGTGGCCTCCCTTGTGTTCCGGGCCATCGCGCCGGAACAGCTGAGCGCCGCCGGCGCCCAGCGGCACGACGCGCTGTTCACCACCGCCTGGAGCCCCGTACCGGCCGGCCCGGCCGGCGATCCGCACGTGGCGCTCCTCGGCCCGGACGACCTGGGCCTGACGGGCGTGGAGCGCCATCCGACGCCCGCGGCGCTGGCCGAGGCGGTCGCGGCCGGAGCCCGGCTGCCCGACGTCGTCCTGACGGCCGTCGGCCGCACGGCGGACGGGCACGCGGCTGCGGACGGCACCGCGCTCGCCGCCGAACCGGCCCGGAAGGACATACCCGACGCCGTCCACGACACCGTCTCGCAGGTGCTGGCGCTGCTCCAGGAATGGGTGGCCGACGAGCGGCTGGCCGGCTGCCGGCTGGCCCTGGTGACGCGGGGAGCGGTCGCCCCCGAGGCCGGGCACGGCCCGGACGATCTGGTCGCCGCTCCGGTGTGGGGCCTGGTCCGCGCGGCACAGGCCGAGCACCCGGGCCGCTTCCTGCTGCTGGACCTGGACGACGATCCCGCCTCGGTGCGCGCCGCGCTGACCGCGCTCGCCGCCGACGAGACCCAACTGGCCGTACGGGAAGGCAGGTTGTTGGCGCCGCGGCTGGTCCGGGCGCAGCTCGGCGGCCGGCTCGTGCCGCCGGTGGACGCACCGGCCTGGCGACTGGACGCCGTACCCAGAGGATCGCTGGCCAACCTCGCGCTGGTGCCTGCCCCGGTCCCGGCCGGGCCGCCCGGCGCCGGGCGGGTACGGGTCGCGGTCCGGGCGGCGACACTGGACAACCAGGACGTGCTGGCGGCCCTCGGCATGCTGCCCGGAGAGGTGCCGCTGGGCGCGGAGGGTGCCGGAACCGTGACCGAGGTCGGCCCGGGCGTCACCGGACTCGCCCCCGGCGACCGGGTGTTCGGCCTGTTCCCCGGCGCCGTCGCCTCCCTCGCGGAGACCGACCACCGGCTGCTCGCGCCGATACCCGCCGCATGGTCGTACGCGCAGGCCGCCACCCTGCCGCTGTCCTGCCTCGCCGCCCACCGGGCCCTGCGCGCGCTCGCCGCCGACCGGCCGGGACGCACACTGCTGGTGCGCTCGGCGGACAGCGGGGCGGGCCCCGCGGTGGTGCGACTGGCCCGGCACCACGGCTGGCAGGTCCAGACGGTGGCCGCGGACTCCCCGCAGGCCCCCGACGGCCCGTTCGACGCGGTCCTCGACGCCGCCGAACTCCTGCCGTGGCCGGACCGGAACACCCTCGAGGAGGCCGTGGAGGCGTTCGCCGAACTGGCGCCGCTGTGGGCGGAGGGCGTGCTCGCCCCGCTGCCGGCGGCGGTGCGCGAGGTGGCCGGCGTCCGCGAGTCACTGAGCCTGCTCAACGAGACCGGACAGGCCCAGAAGGTCGTCCTCACCGTTCCGGCCGCACCCCGGCCGGACGGCACCGTGCTGATCACCGGTGGCACCGGCGGACTCGGCGCCCTGCTCGCCCGGCATCTGGTCGCGGAGCGCGGCGTGCGGCATCTGCTGCTGACGAGTCGGCGTGGTGCGCAGGCTCCGGGTGCGCAGGAGCTGGCCGCTGAGTTGCGGGGGTTGGGGGCGGAGGTGACGGTCGCCGCCTGTGACGTGGCGGACCGGGCGGCGCTGGCTGCTCTGCTGGAGACGGTTCCCGAGGGGCGTCCGCTGACCGCCGTCGTCCACGCAGCCGGCGTCCTCGACGACGGAACGCTGGAGACGCTGACCCCGCAACGCTGCGCCGCCGTACTGGCCCCCAAGGCCGACGCCGCCTGGCACCTGGCCGAGCTGACCCGCGGCCTCGACCTGGCCTCCTTCACGCTGTTCTCCTCACTCGCCGGCGTCCTCGGCAACGCGGGCCAGGGCAACTACGCGGCAGCCAACGCCTTCCTCGACGCCCTCGCCGCCCACCGCCGCGCCGAGGGACTCCCCGCGACCTCCCTCGCCTGGGGTCCCTGGGCCACCGACGGGATGGCCGGCGACCTCGCCACGGCCGACCTCGGGCGGCTGGCCCGGCTCGGCGCCGCAGCGCTGACGACCGACGAGGGCCTCACCCTGTTCGACGCGGCGGCCGACCTGCCCGGAGCGCTCGTGGCGGCCCGTCTGACGCCGCCCCGGCACCCCGACGGCGAGGTGCCGCCTGTGCTGCGCGGCCTGTTCCCGCGCCCGGCCCGCCGGACCGCCCAAGCGGCAGCCGCACCCCGCTCCGCGCTCGCCGACCGGCTGGCCCGACTGCCGGAGGCAGCCCGGGCGCAGGCCCTGACCGACCTGGTCCGCGAACATGTCGCGGACGTCCTCGGACATTCCGGACCCGCCACCGTCGACCCGGCACGGCCCTTCAAGGAGTCCGGCTTCGACTCGCTCACCGCCGTCGAGCTGCGCAACCGACTCGACGCGGCGACCGGGCTGAGGTTGCCGGCCACCCTGGTCTTCGACCACCCCACCCCGGAGGCCGTCGCCGCCCTGCTGCTCGAACGGGTCGCGCCCTCCGCACCGCGGCCCGCCCTCCCCGACGCCGGCGGCACGGCGACCCCGGACGACGAGGACGCCATCGCCATCATCGCCATGAGCTGCCGCTACCCCGGTGGGGCGAACGACCCCGAGACGCTGTGGCGGCTGGTCGCCGACGGCCGGGACGCGACCTCCGCCTTCCCCACCGACCGCGGCTGGCGCGTCGAGGACCTGTACGACGCGGACCCGGACGTGCTGGGCACCGCCTACACCCGGCGCGGCGGCTTCGTCGACCACGCCGACGCCTTCGACGCCCAGTTCTTCGGCATCTCGCCCCGCGAGGCGCTGGCCATGGACCCGCAGCAGCGGCTGCTGCTGGAAACCGCGTGGGAGGCCTTCGAACGGGCCGGCATCGACCCCGCCGCGGTGCGGGGCAGCGACACCGGCGTGATCCTCGGCGTCGTACCGGCCGAGTACGTCACCCGCCCGCCCGGCACCCCGCACGACCTGGAGGGCTACCTGCTGACCGGCAACACCACCAGTGTCGCCGCCGGACGAGTGGCCTACACCTTCGGCCTGCAGGGCCCCACCTTCACCGTCGACACCGCGTGCTCCTCGTCCCTCGTTGCGATCCACCTGGCCGCCCGCGCCCTGCGCAACGGTGAGTGCTCACTGGCACTCACCGGAGGCGCCACGGTCATCGCCAGCCCGACGGTGTACGTCGAGTTCAGCCGCCAGCGCGCCCTCTCGCCCGACGGCCGCTGCCGGGCGTTCGCGGCGGGCGCGGACGGCACGGGCTTCGCCGAGGGCGCCGGGATGCTGCTGCTGGAGCGGCTGTCGGACGCGCGGCGCAACGGGCACAAGGTGCTGGCCGTGATCCGGGGCAGTGCGGTCAATCAGGACGGCGCGTCGAACGGTCTGACCGCACCGAACGGTCCGGCCCAGCAGCGGGTGATCCGGCAGGCGCTGGCCGACGCGGGTCTGTCGGCGGCGGACGTGGACGTGGTGGAGGCGCACGGTACGGGCACGACGCTGGGCGATCCGATCGAGGCGGAGGCGCTGATCGCGACCTACGGCGCGGAGCGTTCGGCGGAGCGGCCGTTGTGGCTGGGTTCGCTGAAGTCGAACATCGGGCACACCCAGGCGGCTGCGGGTGTCGGCGGTGTGATCAAGATGGTGGAGGCCATCCGTCATGCCGAGCTGCCGCGCACCCTGCACGTGGACGAGCCGTCCCCGCACGTGGACTGGTCGGCGGGCACGGTCCGGCTGCTGACCGAACCCCAGCAGTGGAAGCACGACGGCCCCCGCCGGGCCGGGGTCTCCTCCTTCGGAGTCAGCGGCACCAACGCCCACGTGATCCTCGAACAGGCCCCGGACGCCGAACGGCCCGCTCCCGCACCGCGGATGCCGCAGGGCACGCTGCTGCCCTGGGTGCTCTCCGCCCGGAGCGCCGACGCCCTGCGGGAACAGGCCCGGCGACTGCTGGACCGGCTCGCCGCGGACCCGGACGCCGAGCCGGCCGCCCTCGCGGCGGCCCTCGTCACCACCCGGGCCGAGTTCGAACACCGGGCCGTGATCGTCGGCTCCGACCGGGCCGAACTGATCCAGGGACTGACCGCGCTCGCCGACGACGTCCCCGCCCCCCACCTCGTCTCCGGCCTCGCGGAGAGCCGGATCGACCCGGTGTTCGTCTTTCCGGGGCAGGGGTCGCAGTGGGTGGGGATGGGCCGGGAGTTGCTGGCGAGTGAGCCGGTGTTCGCGGAGCGTCTTGCCGCGTGTGCGGCGGCGTTGGAGCCGTTCACGGGGTGGTCGGTGGTGGATGCGCTGCGCGGGGGTGCGGGTGCGCCGTCGTTGGAGCGTGTCGATGTGGTGCAGCCGGTGCTGTTCGCGGTGATGGTGTCGTTGGCCGCGGTGTGGCAGGGGTTCGGTGTGCGTCCGGCGGCTGTGGTGGGGCATTCGCAGGGGGAGATCGCGGCCGCGTGTGTGGCGGGTGCGTTGAGCCTGGAGGACGCGGCGCGGGTCGTGGCGCTGCGTTCCAGGGCGATCAGGGCACTGGCCGGACAGGGCGGCATGCTCTCCGTCGCGACCTCCGCCGAACAGGCCGCCGCCCTCATCGCCGACCGGCCCGGACGGCTCGCGCTCGCCGCCGTCAACGGCCCCACCGCCGTCGTCGTCTCCGGCGACGGCGAGGCCCTCGACGACCTGGCCGACCACTTGACGCGCGAGGGAGTGCGCACCCGCCGGATCCCCGTCGACTACGCCTCGCACTCGGCCCACGTCGAGGCCATCGAGGAGGAGCTGAGCACCCTGCTGGCCGGACTCGACCCCCGGCCCGCCGAGGCCGCGTTCTGGTCGACGACGACAGCCGGACAGCTCGCCGACACCACGGTCCTGGACGGCGCGTACTGGTACCGCAACCTGCGCCGGACGGTGCGCTTCCACGAAGTCGTCGCGGCGCTGGCCGAGCAGGGCCACCGGCTGTTCGTGGAGAGCAGCCCCCACCCCGTCCTCGCGGCGGCCGTCCAGGAGACGCTGGACACCGTCGCACCCGGCGTCGCCGGGGCGCTCGGCACGCTGCGGCGCGACGACGGTGGCCGCCGCCGGCTGCTGCTGTCACTGGCCGAGGCGTACGTCCAGGGTGCCCCGGTGTCCTGGCGCGGGCTGCTCGCCGGTACCCCCGCCGACCCGGCCGCGCTGCCGACCTATCCCTTCCAGCGGGAGCGGTACTGGCTCGACCCGGCCGGCCGGCCGCGCACCGCCTCCGGGACGGGCCCGGCGGGCCACGGGCATCCGCTGCTCGACACCGCCGTCGTCCTGGCGGGCGACGCGGGCGTCCTGCTCACCGGGACGCTCTCGCTCGACGCCCACCCGTGGCCGGCCGACCACGCCGTGGACGGAGTGGTCCTGCTGCCCGGCACCGCTTTCCTCGAACTCGCCCTGCACGCCGGCCGGCAGACCGACTGCGCCGAGGTGGAGGACCTCACCCTCGAGGCTCCGCTGGCCCTGCCCGCGACCGGGGACACCCGGC
Source organism: Streptomyces sp. NPDC048521 (assembly GCF_043199855.1). Taxonomy (NCBI): domain Bacteria; kingdom Bacillati; phylum Actinomycetota; class Actinomycetes; order Kitasatosporales; family Streptomycetaceae; genus Streptomyces; species Streptomyces sp. NPDC048521. The sequence goes on along the minus strand of NZ_JBICWR010000002.1, from coordinate 721,362 downwards.
TGCAGGTGCTGGTGGGCCCGGCCGACGCCGAGGGCCGCCGCCCGGTCACCGTGCACTCCCGCCCGGCGACCGACGGAACCGGACAGGAGGCGGACTGGACCCGGCATGCCTCCGGCACCGTACGGCCCACGACGGCGCCCGCCCCGTCGGCGGCACCGGCCGGAGTCCCCTGGCCGCCCACGGGCGCGGAGCCGGTCGACGTCGACGCCTTCTACCCGCTGCTCGCCGAGCGCGGCTACGGCTACGGCCCGGGCTTCCAGGGTCTGCGCGCCGCCTGGCGACGGGACGGACAGCTGTTCGCCGAGGTGCGGCTGCCCGGGGGCGACGGTTTCACCCTGCATCCCGCGCTGCTCGACGCGGCCCTGCACGTGCTGGCCCTCGAAGCGGCCACCGAACCCGCCGACGGCGGGATCCGCCTGCCCTTCGCCTGGAGCGGGGTCAGGCTGCACGCGACCGGAGCCACGGCCCTGCGCGTCGCCGTGACCCCGGCCGGCCGGGACACCGTGTCGCTGGCGCTGAGCACACCGGACGGCACCCCGCTCGCCACCGTGGACGAACTCACGGTCCGCCCGATCAGCGCCCGGCAGCTGGCCGCCCTGCGCACCGCCGGTCACCTGCCCCTGCACCACGTGGAATGGGCCGAACTGCCGCCCGCCCCGGCCTCGCCCGAGCCCTCCTGCGTGCTGCTGCACGCCGTGGAGGAGACGCGCACTCCCACCGGGAACCCGGCCGTGGACCCGGAACTGCTGGCCCTCGCCGCCCTGGCCGAGGCCGAGCGGGTGCCCGACCTCGTGCTGGTGCGGTCCGCGGCCGCCCCGGACGACGGCAGCCCCGAGGCGGTCCGGGGCGCGCTCCACCGCGTACTGGAACTGGTCCAGACCTGGCTGGAGGACGAGCGCTTCGAGGGCTCCCGGCTGGTCGTGTGCACCCGGAACGCGGTCGGCGCCGATCCGGGGACCCGGCTCACCGGCCTCGCGGACGCGGCCGTATGGGGACTCGTCCGCGCCGCACAGTCCGAACACCCCGGCCGCCTGGCCCTCCTCGACCTGGACGAGGACGCCGACCGGCCGGCGCCGCCGCACCCGGTGCTGTCCCGGCTCGCCGCCGGCGAACCGCAACTGGCCCTGCACGACGGCCGCGTCCTCGCCCCCCGGCTCACCCTCGCCGGACCCGCGCCGAGCGGCACCGGTCCGGCGGAGCACGGCGATCAGCCCGGCGCCGTCGCGCCGGGCGGCATCGACCCGGCGGGCACGGTCCTGATCACCGGCGGCACCGGCACCCTCGGTGCCCTGGTCGCCCGGCACCTGGTCGCCGCACACGGCGTACGGCACCTGCTGCTCACCAGCCGGCGGGGCGAGGACGCCCCCGGAGCCGCCGAACTCGTCGCCGAACTCGCGGAGTCGGGCGCCGAGGTGACCGTCGCCGCCTGTGACGTGGGCGACCGGACGGCGCTGGCGGACCTGCTCGCGGGCCTCTCCACCGAGCACCCGCTGACCGCCGTCGTGCACACCGCGGGCGTCCTCGACGACGGCGTCGTCGGCTCGCTCACCCCGAGCCGGCTCGACACCGTGCTGCGGGCCAAGGCCGACGCGGCGTGGCACCTGCACGAGCTGACCCGGGACCTGGACCTGAGCGCGTTCGTGCTGTTCTCGTCCGTCGCCGGCACCCTGGGCAGCCCCGGCCAGGCCAACTACGCCGCCGCCAACGCCTACCTGGACGCCCTCGCCCGGCACCGCCGGGCCACGGACCGGCCGGCCCTGTCGCTGGCCTGGGGGCTGTGGGCCGAGTCCAGCGGCATGACCGGCCACCTCGACGGCGCTCACCTCGAACGGCTACGGCGCGGCGGCGTCGTACCGCTCACCGGCGACGACGGGCGCGCCCTGTTCGACGCCGGGCTGCGCTCCGGACGTGCCGCGCTGGTTCCCGTCCGGCTGGACACCGCCGCGCTGCGGCAGGCGGCGGCCCAGGGCACCCTGCCCACCCTGCTGCGGGACCTGGTCCCCGCCGCCGCCCGCGAGACCGCGAGCCCCGAGACGGAGGTCCCGGCCGTCGACCGGATCCTCGCCCTTGCGCCCGAGCAGCGCGAGGAGGCCCTCCTGGACCTGGTCCGGGCCACCGTGGCCGCGGTCCTCGGCCACGCCTCACCGGAGTCGGTGGATCCGCTCCAGGCGTTCAAGGAGCTCGGATTCGACTCGCTCACCGCCGTCCAGCTGCGCAACCGCCTGAGCGCCTCGACCGGGCTGCGGCTGCCGGCGACCCTCGTCTTCGACCACCCCACGCCCGCGGCACTCGCCGCCCACCTGGGCACCGAACTGCTGCCGCCCGTCACCGCCCCGGCGGACCACCTGCTGGCCCGGCTGAGCGAACTGGAGGACGCGCTGCCCGACGAGGCGGCGGACGAGGAGACCAGGCACCTGGTCACCACCCGGCTGGAGGCCGTTCTCGCCCGCTGGCGCCGGCCCGCGGGCACCGAGCCGGCCGAGCGGCTCCAGGAGGCGTCGGCCGACGAGATCTTCGCCTTCATCGACAACGAACTCGGCCGACGCACCACCTGAGCGCCCACGGCACCGCTGCGGCCGCCTCCCGACGAGGCTGAGAAGAGGCTGAACGTACATGACAAACGAAGAGAAGCTCGTCGACTACCTCAAGTGGGTCACGGCCGATCTCCAGCGGACCCGCGAACGCCTCCAGGAGGTGGAGGCCGAACGGCTGGAGCCGATCGCCGTCGTCGGCATGGCGTGCCGTTTCCCCGGCGACGTCCGCGCCCCGGAGGACCTGTGGGACCTGGTGGCCGCCGGCACCGACGCCATCGGCGACCTGCCCACCGACCGGGACTGGGACCCGGACCTGTACCACCCGGACCCCGAGCGGCCCGGCCGCGTCACCACCCGGCAGGGCGGTTTCCTCCACGACGCGGCCGACTTCGACGCCGAGTTCTTCGGCATGAGCCCGCGCGAGGCGCTCGCCGTCGACCCGCAGCAGCGGCTGCTCCTGGAGACCTCCTGGGAGGCGGTGGAACGCGCGGGCATCGTCCCCGGCACCCTCCGTGGCGAGCGCGTCGGGGTGTACGTCGGCGCGATGTACGGCGACTACGGCTCCCGGCTGCGCCAGGTACCGAGCGACCTGGAGGGCTTCATCGGCAGCGGCAGCGCGGGCAGCGTGGCCTCGGGCCGGATCGCCTACACCCTCGGGCTCGAGGGTCCGGCGGTGACGGTGGACACGGCCTGCTCCTCGTCCCTCGTGGCCATCCACCTGGCCGCCCAGGCGCTGCGGCGCGGTGAGTGCACCCTCGCCCTGTCCGGCGGGGTGACGGTGATGGCCACCCCCGGCGTCTTCGTGGAGTTCAGCCGCCAGCGCGGACTGGCCCCCGACGGCCGCTGCCGGGCGTTCGCGGCGGGCGCGGACGGCACGGGCTTCGCCGAGGGCGCCGGGATGCTGCTGCTGGAGCGGCTGTCGGACGCGCGGCGCAACGGGCACAAGGTGCTGGCCGTGATCCGGGGCAGTGCGGTCAATCAGGACGGCGCGTCGAACGGGTTGACGGCGCCGAACGGTCCGGCCCAGCAGCGGGTGATCCGGCAGGCCCTGGCCGACGCGGGTCTGTCGGCAGCGGACGTGGACGTGGTGGAGGCGCACGGCACCGGTACGACGCTGGGTGATCCGATCGAGGCGGAGGCGCTGATCGCCACGTACGGCCGGGAGCGTTCTGCGGAGCGGCCGTTGTGGCTGGGGTCGCTGAAGTCGAACATCGGGCACACCCAGGCGGCTGCGGGTGTCGGCGGTGTGATCAAGATGGTGGAGGCCGTCCGGCGCGGTGAGCTGCCGCGCACCCTGCACGTGGACGAGCCGTCCCCGCACGTGGACTGGTCGGCGGGCACGGTCCGGCTGCTGACCGAGCACCGGCCGTGGCAGGGCGACGGCCCCCGCCGGGCGGGGGTGTCCTCCTTCGGCATCAGCGGCACCAACGCCCATCTGATCCTGGAGCAGGCCCCCGAGGAGGACCCGCCCCCGGCGGTGCACACGCCGGCCCCGCTGCTGCTGTCGGCGCGGTCGCCGGAGGCGCTGCGGGAACAGGCGGACCGGCTGCACCGGCACCTGACGGCGCGGCCCGGCACCGGGCTGGGCGACGTGGCGTACACGCTGGCCACCGCGCGTACGGCGTTCCCGCACCGGGCCGCCGTCCTGGGAGCCGACCGCGACGAACTGCTCGCCGGGCTCCAAGCCCTGGCCGAGGGCCGACAGACCCCGGGCGCGCTGCGGGGGAGGGCCGTCACCAGGAGCCGTACGGCGTTCCTCTTCACCGGTCAGGGCGCCCAACGGGTCGGCATGGGACGCGAGCTGTACCGGTCCTTCCCGGTGTTCGCCGCCGCCCTGGACGAGTTGTGCGGGCATCTGGACCCGCTGCTGGGACGGCCCCTGCGGGACGTGATGTTCGACGGTCCGGCCGAGACACTGGACCGCACGGCCTTCACCCAGCCCGCGCTGTTCGCGTACGAGGTGGCGCTGTTCCGGCTCGTCGAGTCCTACGGTGTGCGTCCGGACGTGCTCATCGGGCATTCGGTGGGGGAGCTGGCGGCGGCCCACGTCGCCGGCGTGCTGTCGGCGGGCGACGCGTGCGCCCTCGTGGCGGCGCGCGGGCAGCTGATGGAGGCCGCCACCTCGGGCGGAGCCATGGTCGCGGTACGGGCCGCCCCCGAGGAGGTCGCCGCCTCGCTGCCGGAGGGCGATCCGGTGGCGATCGCCGCGGTGAACTCCCCGCGTTCCACGGTCGTCTCCGGGGACGCCGAGGCCGTGGCCGCGACCGCCGCGCACTGGCGGGAACGCGGAGCCAAGGTGCGCTCGCTGCAGGTCAGCCACGCCTTCCACTCCGCGCACATGGACCCGGCCCTCGACAAGTTCCGCACCGTGGCCGCCACCGTCGAGTTCCGGCCGCCCGCCCTGCCGGTCCTGTCCAACCTGACCGGTCAGGAGGCCACCGCCGAGCAGCTGACGTCCCCGGACTACTGGACCCGGCACATCCGCGAGACCGTCCGCTTCGCCGACTGCGTCAGCGTCGCCGAGGCCCGCGGAGTGACGGCCTTCCTGGAGATCGGGCCCGACGCGGTGCTCGCCCCGCTGGCCGCCGAGTCCCTGTCGGCCGAGGCGCTCACCGCGCCCGCCGTGCAACGCGACCGCTCCGAGACGCGGAGCCTGCTCGCGGCCGTGTGCCGGCTCCAGCTGCACGGGGTCGCGGTGGACCGGTCCGCGCTCGTGCCGCCGGCCGGCACGATCGAGCTGCCGACGTATGCCTTCCAAAGGCGCCGGTACTGGCTGCGGGACACGGCCGGGGAGCCGGGCGAGCGGCTCGACGACTGGTTCTGGACGGCCGTGGCGGACGGCGACAGCCGGGCGCTCATCGACACCCTGGGCCTCACGCCCGATCAGGTGGCCGCCGCACAAGGACTGCTGACCGCCGCGCGGCAGTGGCGGGAGGAACGGCTGAGGGCGACCGCCGTAGCCGATGACTCACCGCTGACCGCAGAGGCCCGGGCGGCTGTCGCCGACGGTCTGCCGCCGGGCCCCGAGGCACTGGCCGAACAACTCGCCGGGCACGACCGGGCCGGTCGGGAGCGGCTGCTGCTGACCATGGTCCGCACCATGGCGGCCGACGTACTCGCGCTGCCCGGCCCGGACGACCTCGACCCGGAGGTCGACTTCCTCGACGTCGGATTCTCCTCGCTCACCGCGGTGGAGCTGCGCAACCGCCTGTGCGCCGTGACCGGGCTGCCGCTGCCGCCCAGCGTCATCTACGACCTGCCCACCCCGCGCGCTGTGGCGGTCTATCTGGACGAGGAACTGGGCGAGCGGGAAGCGAAGGGCGTACCGAGCCTGGAGGTGACGGCGTGAACGACACCGTGGTGATCGCCGGTGGCGGACCCGCCGGCCTGATGCTGGCCTGTGAACTGGGGCTCGCCGGGGTGCCCGCCGTGGTCCTGGAGGAGCGGCCGGCACGGGAGCGGTCGTCCGGCGGCATGCTGCTGCACGCCCGCTCGGTCGACGCGCTGCGCAGGCGCGGCCTCGCGGACCGCTTCCGGGACGCCGGCACGCCCGTGTGGCCGCGCACCCACTTCGCCTTCCTCTGGCTCGACCTGTCCGAACTCGGTGAGACCGACTACGACCTGATCGTCCCCCAGTGGCGTACCGAGGAACTGCTGGAGCAGCGCGCCGTGGAGCTGGGTGCGCGCGTCCTGCTCGGCCACCGGCTGACCGGGCTGCGCCAGGACGAGGACGGGGTCGAGGTCCGGGTCGGCTCCGCCGCGGGCGAACAGGTGCTGCGCTGCGCCTACCTGGTGGGATGCGACGGCCCGCACAGCACCGTGGCGACACTGGGCGGCTTCGGCTTCCAGGTGCTGGCACCGTCGTACTACGGAGTGATCGCCGACGTGGCGGTGCCCGGCGACGCCCAGGAGCACTTCCGGGCCGGCGTCCATCCGGAGGGCCAGTTCGGCGTGCTGCCCATGAACCCGCGCGACCCGTCCGAAGTGCGGCTGATGACCGTCGAGTTCGACCGCGAGCCGCCGGCCGCCGACGTTCCGGTGACCGCCGGGGAGATGCGCGCCGCGATCCGCCGGATCACCGGTGCCGACGCCGAGTTCGCCGAACCGCGCTGGATGACGCGGTACGGCAGCCCCACGCGGCTGGCCACCTCCTACCGAGAGGGACGGCTGCTGCTCGCCGGCGACGCCGCCCACCCGCACCCGCCGTCCTCCGGCAACGGTCTGAACACGGCTCTGCACGACAGTCTGAACCTGGGGTGGAAGCTCGCGGCGACGGTCCGCGGCTCGGCGCCGCCCGGCCTGCTCGACACGTACCACGCCGAGCGGCACCCCGTCGGCCGTCGCGCCTGCATGCGCGCGCTCGCCCAGGTGCCGCTCCAGCACCCGCCGGAGCGGGCGGAGCCGCTGCGCGAGCTGTTCGCCGAGCTGATCGAGTACCCGGAGGTCAACCGGCACCTGGTGCAGGCCGTCACCCGGGTCCGCTACCCCATCGCCTACCCCGGCCTTCCCGCCAAGGAGCACCCGTTGCTCGGGGACACCCTGCCCGACGCGACCCTGCGCACGGCGGACGGTGAGGTGGAGGCGGCGGGGCTGCTGGCCGACGGGCGAGGGCTGCTGCTGTCCCTCGGCGCCGGACAGGCGCCCGACCTCACCGGCTGGTCGGACCGCGTCAACGTGGTCCGCGCGGCCGAGGCCGGGACCCTGGACGCCCGGTGGCTGCTGGTCCGGCCGGACGGCCACGTCGCCTGGGTCGACACCGGCGAGGCCGACCGGGACGGCCTGCTGGCCGCGGTCACGACGTGGTTCGGGCCGGCCCGCCCGGCGGGCTGACCGCGCGGCGTGGGCCGGACCGTGCCTGGTCCAGGCGCGCTCGGCCGGCGCGCAGGACTCGACCGGGTCCCTGGCCGAAAGGGGACCCGGCCGAAGGGCCGGGGCCGTCGGCGCGCCCGGCCGCCTCCGTGGGCGTCGCCACTTAGTCCTGCCTTAAGGACCTCATTAGATGCCCCCTCCATCCTGGCTGAAGATGCACCGTGTGCGGCCGGGTGCCGTCCACGGCTCGGACGTCGGAGGGAGTTGGCGGATGAACCAGACGGCGGCGCAACATCAGGGGTGCCCTGTGGGACCGGGCGCCATGGAGGAGCGGATCCGGAGGTGGAGCACCTACCAGCCGTGGCTCCAGGCGGACCCGGTCGGCGCGTGGCACGAGATCCGGGAGCACGGACCGGTGCTGCGCTCCGAGGAGTTCGGCGGTTACTGGATCCTCACCCGGTACGCCGACATCGAGTGGGCGGCCCGCAATCCGGACCTGTTCTCCAGCGCCGACATCGGTATACCCAACCGCCAGATATACAAGGACAAACTCATCCCCATCCAGCTGGACGGGGAGGACCACCGCAAGTGGCGCCAGGCACTTTCCGCGTTGTTCAACCCCGCCGTGGTCAACCACATCACCCCGCAGATCCGCGAGGCGGCCGTGGACGCCATCGAGCCCATAGCCGCCCGCGGTTCCTGCGAGTTCGTCGAGGACTTCGCGGTCCGGCTGCCCGCCGAGACCTTTCTGATCAACTTCGGTATCGACCGCTCCCATCTGCCCGAACTCCTCGACCACAAGAACTGGCTGCGCCGTGAGGGCCTGCCCAACGCCCGGAACGACGAGGAACTGCACGCGGCCGGACGGCCGTTGTGGGAGTTCTTCAGCGCCGCCGTCGATGAGCGCCGGGCCGCGGGCACCGAGGGCCGGCGCGATGTCATCAGCTCGCTGCTGCGCGCCGAGCACGAGGGCCGGCCGCTCACCCAGGACGAGATCGTCAACATCATCCTGATGACCATGTTCGCCAGCCTGGACACCTCCAACTCGCTGCTCAGCATGGTCTTCCGGCACCTCGCCGAGCACCCGGAGGCCCAGCGCACCGTCGTCGAGCAACCGCACCGCATCCCGGCCATGGCCGAGGAACTGATCCGCCACGAGGCGATGGTGTCCACCGCGCGCGTGGTCACCCGGGACGTCGAACTGCACGACGTCAAGCTCCGCGAGGGCGACCGGGTGATGATGTCCTGGGGCATGGCGGGCCTCGACCCCGACGTCTTCGAGCGCGCGGACGAGGTCGACTTCGACCGGGAGTCGGTGCGCCACCTCGCCTTCGGTATCGGCCCGCACCGCTGCCTCGGCATGCACCTGGCCCGCCGGATCATCAAGGTCGCGCTGGAGGAGTGGCACGCCAGGATCCCGGAGTACCACCTCACCCCCGGCACCGAGCCGGTCTCCCGCTACTCGCCGATCCGCGGTCTGGACCGGCTGGAGCTGACGGTGGGGGTGGCCCGATGAGTGAACGGATCGGTATCCGGGTCGACTCCGACGTCTGTCAGGGATACGCCCTGTGCCATGCCATGGCACCCGAGGTCTACGAGATCGACGAGGACACGGGTTTCAACGGCATGGGGGAGTTCGAGGTGTCCGAGCGCCTGCGCGGTCCGGCCGCGCGCGGTGCGGCGGCCTGCCCCGAACGCGCCATCCGACTGCTGCTCGAGGAGGTGGAGCGATGACCGACTCCTCGCTTCGGTCCAGGGGCGCCGGCGCGGACACCGCCGCGACGCCGGTGCGGTACCCCGGCGTCACCCTCGCCGTGATCATCAGCTGCCAGTTGATGATCGTCGTCGCGACGACGGTGGTGAACATCGCCCTGCCCGGCATCCGGGAGAGCCTCGGCTTCTCCCCGACCGACCTGTCCTGGGTCGTCAACGCCTACATGCTGACCTTCGGCGGCCTGCTGCTGCTCGGCGGCCGGTGCGGTGACCTGCTCGGCCGTCGAGCGGTCTTCCTGACCGGCATCGCGATCTTCACCGCCTGCTCACTGCTGGCCGCGCTCGCGCCGACCGCGCCGGTGCTGCTGGCGGCCCTGGTGGGCCAGGGCCTCGGTGCCGCGCTCGCCGAGCCGACCTCGCTGGCGATGCTGGCCACCACGTTCGCCGAGGGCCCCCAGCGCAACCGCGCGCTCGGCGCCTTCTCCACCGTGGCCGGCGCGGGCACCGCCGTCGGGATGATCCTGGGCGGCCTGCTCTCCCTCGCCTCCTGGCGCTGGACCCTCTTCCTCAACGTGCCGATCGGTGTCGCCGTGCTGCTGGTCACCCCTCGCTTCGTCGCGGAGACCGAGCGCCGGCCCGGCCGGTTCGACCTGGCGGGCGCGCTGACGTCGACGGCCGGCATGGCGGCGCTGGTGAACACCTTCATCCAGGCGCAGAGCCACGGCTGGACCGACGAGGCCACGCTGCTGTCCGGCGCGGCGGCCGTACTGCTGCTGGTGATCTTCATGGCGGTCGAGGTCCGGGCCGAGCAACCGGTGGTGCCGCTGCGCCTGCTGGCCCGGCGCGAGCGGGCGGCGGCGTACCTGGACACCCTGCTGGTCGGCGCCACCGTCTCCGGACTGTTCTTCTTCCTCACGCAGTTCCTGCAGACGGTGCTGGGCTACAGCGGACTGCGGGCCGGCTTCGGTTTCCTGCCCCTGGCCGTGCTGATGGTGGTCTCCGCGGTCGCCGCACCGCGCCTGCTGGCCCGGCTGGGTGCCCGGCCGCTGCTGGTCGTCGGCGCGGCCGTGCTCGGCGCCGGGACGTTCTGGTTCTCCCGCATCACCGAGTCGACCGGCTACGCGAGCGGGCTGGCCGTGCCGCTGGTGCTGGTCGGTCTCGGGCTCGGGCTGACCGTCATGCCGCTCAACTCCATCATCCTGAGCGGGGTCACCCGCGGGGAGGCCGGCGCCGCCTCCGGGCTCCAGCAGGCGATGCTGCGGGTGGGCGCCTCGCTGGGCCTTGCGGTACTCGTCACGGCCGGCGGAAGCTCCGGCGCCCACCGGGCACCGGCGCCCGGCTCGGGTCACGCCGGGCTCGTCCACAGCATTGAGACGGGATTCACGGTCGCCACAGGTTTCGTTCTCTGCGCACTGGTTCTCGGGCTGGTCGCATTTCGGAACGGATCGGCCCGCCCGGCTCGAAACGGAAAGTGAACGCTCGTTCAAGAATCGAATTCGACTGTTACGGCAGAGTGCGCAAGTGCTAACTTGCCGCTGCAGCGCGCGTGATAACGGGGGAATTCACCAGGGTCGGAGTTTCGTTCCCGCAATACTGGAATTCATCATTCCGCATGTCCCTTGCGGGCGAAGTGACGGTAAAGAATTCCCCAAATTCATCTCTAGAATTCGGAATGGAATGATGACTGCGAACGGGTGGAACGTTCTGAGCGGTGACGGGAAGACCGCTCCAGCGCTGGCCTCCGACTTCCCGGCGACCGGCCGCACCGTCGCCGGATTCGGTGACCTGGTGCGCGGGCTGGGGGACGCCGCGCCCGCCCTGTGGGAGACCGCCCCGCCCCGGCCCGGCCAGGAAGCCGGAATGACCGGGGAGGACTATCTGCGGCACTGGCAGGCGGGCGCCGCGTCCGCCGGACCGGTCCGCGCGGTGCTCGGCTTCTGCGTGGGCAGCGTGTTCGCCGCCGGCCTGGCCGCCGAGATCGGCCGCCTGCAGGGCGAGGCACCGCGACTCGTCCTGTTCGACCCCGAACGTCCCGACGTCGACCTGCTGCACCGCCACTACCACGAACTCATCGGCGGCCTGGCCCCGATGCTGTCCCCCGACGAGATCGACGAGGCACGCCGAGCCGGCCAGGAGACCCGGCGGGCGCACACGGCCATGCGCCCGCTGGCCGAGGACCTGTGCGAGCTGTTCCGCAAGTACGGCGAGCCCGCCTTCCGGCGCACCGGCCTGGACGCGGAGCGCGGCGCCGAAGTGGTCGCCACGTTCGCCTCCTTCCTCGGCTACCTCGTCGCCGCCTCCGACCTCGACCCCCGCCCGGCCTGGGCGGACGCGGTCGCCATCAGCTCCGCCACGCCACACAGCGGTCTCAACCCCCTGCCGCCGCAGGAGCGTTCGACCCTGGTGGCCCGCGAAATCGCCTTCGACCTCCCCCACACGGAGCTGCTCCGCGACACCGGTGTCGCGCGAACGGTCTCCCAGCTTCTCGCGTGACGGCGTTCGCGAAGGAAGGAAAAGCAATGCAAGCGTTGGGATCCGGGGCATCCACCGAGGTCCGCGACCTGGCCAGATCCGAGGTCGCCGGACGCAAGGAGGAAGCGCTCTGGCTGTTGGAGAGACTGGCCCCGCGCAGCGCGGCCAACAACCTGTCCGTCGCCTTCCGGGTGGACGGCAGGCTCCAGGAGTTCCCGTTGCAGGAGGCCCTCACCCTCCTGCTGCGCAGACACGAGGCACTGCGCACCGTCTACCGGGCCGCCGGGGCCCACCTCACCCGATCCGTCCTCGACCCGGCGGACGTGCGCCTCGTCCCGAGCGTGCTCACCACCCGCCCGGAGAATCTCGACGCCGATCTGACGGCCTTCGTCGCCGAGCGCTTCCCGCTCGACGGCAGCCTGCTGCTGCGCGCCGCCGTCTTACGCGGCGCCGACGGCGACGTGTTCTGCCTGGCCGTGCACCACCTGGTGTTCGACACCCTGTCGGGCGTGCCCTTCCTGGCCGAACTGGCCGAGGCCTACGGCGCGCTGCTGGGTTCGGGCGTGCCACCGGCCGCCCTGCTGGAGCCGGTGCCCGCCCTCGTCGAGCCCGAGCCCACCGAGGAGAGCCTGGAGTTCTGGCGGGGGCAGCTCGCCGACTACGACCTCGGCGCCCTCGACCTGTGGTGCGGGGTGCCCGACGTCGCCGAACCGACGCTGGTCGGGGACCGGGTGCTGCACGACCTCTCCGAATCGGCCAGAGCGGCTGTGAAGCGACTCCAGCGGGAGGTCCGGGCGCCCGAGACGGTCGTCCTGCTCGCCGCCTACCAACTGCTGCTGGCCGCACACGGCGCGGGACCCGACCTGGCGGTCGGTTCGCCCGTGGACGTACGCCCGCGCGAGGCGGCGGACGCCATCGGCTACCACGTGAACGTGCTGCCCCTGCGCGCCCGCGTGACGCCCGAACAGAGCGTCCGCAGCTTCGTACGCGCCACCCGCGAAGTCTTCTTCGAGGCCCTGGCGCACGCCGACGTCCCGGTCGACCATCTGACCCCGCTGGTACCGCGTGGCGGCTCCAGCTGGCGGAACATGCTGTTCCGGCACCTGTTCAACTACGTGCCCGGCAGCGTCCTGCCCCGGTTCGCCATCGGCGGACTGACGGCCGAACCACTGGTGGTGGAGAACGGCTACAGCAAGTTCGACCTGGAGTTCTTCGTGGTCTCCGCACCGGACCGGCTGCGTGTCCGGGCGGTCTACTGCACCGAACTGCTGACCCGCCAGGACGTCGAACTGCTCCTTCAGCGGTACGAGGCGCTGCTGGTCCAGCTCGCCGAGGACGTCGAGCGACCGGTCGGCGCGCTGCGGGTGTGGAGCGAGCAGGACCGCACGGTGATCGCGAGCGCCAACCGGACCCAGGCGGAGGTGGGTTCGGAATCGGTCCTCACGGCGTTCACGACAGGTCTGCTCGCTCACCCGGACGCCCCGGCGGTGCACACGACGGACGGCACCACCAGTTACCGGCAGCTGTGGCACGCGGCCGTCGCGGTGCGGGAGCGGCTGACCGAGGCCGGTGCAGGCACCGGCGACGTGGTCGCCGTCGCCGCCCAGCGCGGTCCCGAACTGGCCGCGGCCGTCCTCGGAAGCTGGCTGGCGGGCGCCGCCTACCTGCCGCTCGACCCCGAGCACCCCGAGCAGCGGATCGCCTACCAGCTCGCCGACTCCGGCGCCCGTGCCGTCGTCGCCGGGCCGGGCGTCCGCCTGCCCGGCGCTAGCGACCGTACGGTGCTGACCCTGGCGCCGGCCGGTGACGCCCCGGCCCGGCCGCTGCCCGCCGCACCCGTGACGGCCGACCCGGCCGCTCCGGCGTACCTGATCTACACCTCGGGCTCGACCGGCCGACCCAAGGGCACCGTCGTCGGCCACCGGGCACTGGCCAACCTCGTCGCACACTTCGGTACCGAGGTGGAGGCCGGCCCTGGCACCACCGCGGTGTGGCTGACCACCTTCTCCTTCGACATCTCCGGACTGGAGCTGTACGTCCCGCTCGCGCACGGCGGCAGCGTCGTGGCCGCCCCGGACGAGGCCCGCACCGACGGCGGCGTCCTGCGCGCGCTGATCGAGCGGCACGACGCGGACGTCGTCCAGGCCACCCCCACCACCTGGCGGTTGGTGCTCGACGAGGCCGGCTCCGCGCTGCGCGGCCGGCGCGTCCTGTGCGGCGGTGAGGCGGCGCCCCAGCCGCTGGTGGAGCAGCTGCTGGCCACCGGCTGCACCCTGCACCACGTCTACGGCCCCACCGAGACGACCATCTGGTCCACCTCGGCGATCCTGAGACCCGGCGATCCCGAGCCGGCCGGGATCGGCCGGCCCATCGCCAACACCCGGGTCATGGTGCTCGCCCCGGACGGCACCGAACTGCCGATCGGAGTGCGCGGGGAGCTGTGCATCGGCGGTGACGGCGTCGCCCTCGGCTACCACGGGCGACCCGAGCTGACCGCCGAACGGTTCGTGGACGACCCCGAGCGGGGCCGCTACTACCGGACCGGAGACCTCGCCCGCTGGCGGGCCGACGGCACCCTCGAACTGCTGGGCCGTGCCGACCGCCAGATCAAGCTGCGCGGCAACCGGATCGAACCGGGCGAGATCGAGGCCGTGCTCCTCGCCCACCCGTCCGTGCGGGGCGCGGCCGTGGCGCTGGTCGGCGATCCCGACACCGACGCGGCCCTGACCGCCTTCGTCGAACCGGCGGGCGCCGACCGCACCGGTGGGACGGAGGACCTGGTGGAACGGCTCTGGGAACACGCCCGGACCGAACTGCCGCGCGCCCTGGTACCGCAGGACTTCCTCGTCCTGGACACCCTGCCCACCACCCTCAACGACAAGGTGGACTATCCGGCGCTTCTCGAACTGGCCCGCCTGCGCCGGGCCGAGGCCGCGCCCCAGGGCCCGGCGCGGGAAACCGGGGACACGCTGGTCGGGAACCTGGTCGGCCTGTGGCAGCGCGTGCTGAACCGCCAGGACATCACCGCGGACACCAACTTCTTCTCCCACGGAGGCCATTCACTGCTCGGAGCACTGCTGGTGCAGGAGGCGGAGGCGCTCGTCGGCGTGCGGGTGGCGCTGTCCGAACTGTTCGAGCATCCGACACCGAGACGGCTCGCCGGGCATCTGCGCGCGGCCGGTGGGGACCAGATCGAGACAAGGCGGGAGAGCGAATGAGGTACCAGGTGCTGGGGCCGCTCCAGGTCATCGACCACGGCGTCGTCCGCCAGATCAGTGCGCCCAAGATGGAGAACGTGCTCGCGACCTTGCTGGCGCGGGGCAACCAGGTCGTCTCGGTGCCGCAGCTCACGCTGGAGATCTGGGGAGAGAACCCGCCCCGGCGGGCCACCTCGGCGATCCACGTCTACATATCCCAGCTGCGCAAGCTGCTGTCCGGAGCCGACCAGGGCGAGTCCCCGCGCCCGGCCGGCCCGATCATCACCTCGACGTCCGGGTACCTGCTCCAGGTGAAGCCGGACGACCTGGACTGCTGGGTCTTCCAGCGACTGGTGCAGCGCGGGCGGGCCGAACTCGGCGCCCGCCGCTACACGGCGGCCAGCGCGACCCTGGCCGGCGCGCTGGATCTGTGGCGCGGTCCGGCGTTCGGCCAGCTCGGCAACGGGCCGATCGTCACCGGGTTCACCGACTGGCTGGAAGAGCTGCGTCTGGAGTGCGTGGAGCGGCAGATCGAGGCCGAACTGGCCCTCGGTCACCACCGTGAGCTGGTGGGCCGGCTGTACCGGCTGATCTCGGAGCACCCGCTGCACGAGGTCTTCTACGCCCAGCTGATGCGGGCGCTGTTCGCCTCCGACCGGCGGGCCGACGCCCTCGCCGTGTACGCGCACGCCGCGGACGTGCTGCGCAGCGAACTGGGCCTGGAGCCCGGTCTGCGACTGCGCGAGCTGCAACGGGTCGTGCTGATCGCGGACGGCCGCGAGCGCGTGGCGCTGGCACCGGCGGTCTGACGGAACAGGGAAGCCGGCCCCGTGGCGAGCGCTCGCCACGGGGCCGACTGCTGTCAGGTCACGCATCCCCGGCCCGTGGGCTCAGCCCGCGGACCCGGCCTGCTGCGGCTTGGCCGGTGCGGGCGCCGGGGCCGCCTGTGCCTGCTTGCTCTTGTCCTTCAGGAACAGGGCCACCACGAAGGCGACGACGAAGAACGGCAGGGCCCAGCGGAACATGCTCTGCGTGCCGCCGGCCACGGCGTCCACGTACGCCGCGCGGGCCGACTGGGAGAGCGACTCGATCGCGCCCGAACCCGCGCGCCCACCGTTGTCGTGCACGGCCTGCAGCTCGGCGGCGGAGAGCTTGGAGTCGAGGGAGTCGGTGAGCCGGCTGGTGAAGACGGTCGCGAAGAGCGCCGTACCGAACGAGCCGCCGACGGAGCGGAAGAACGTCAGCGTGCCGCTGGCCACGCCCATGTCCTTCAGCTCGACGCTGTTCTGGGTGATCACCATGACGTTCTGGAACAGCAGGCCCAGACCGATACCGAAGATCACCATGTAGAGCGAGGAGACGACACGGGAGGTGTCCACGTCGAGCATGGACAGCAGGAACGAGCCGACGCTCAGGAACGCCCCGCCGGCCAGCAGGATCAACCGGTGGCGGCTGGACTCGCTCATCAGCCGGCCGCTGTACATCGAGGCGACCAGCATGCCGCCGAGCACGGGGAGCAGCAGCAGGCCGCTGCTGGTGGCGGACAGGTGCTGGACGCTCTGCTGGTAGACCGGCAGGTAGGTGATGGTGCCGTAGAGGGCGATGCCGACGAGGAAGCCGAGCACCAGGCTGCCGACGAAGTTGCGGGAGCGGAACAGGTGCGGCGGCAGGATCGGCTGGGCGGCCCGGCGCTCGACCAGCACGGTGCCGATGACGGCGACCACCGCGAGGGCGATCAGGCCGAGGATGGTGGGCGAACCCCAGGCGTACTCGTTGCCGCCCCAGGTGGTGAAGAGCACCACGGCCGTGCTGGCGACGCTGAGCAGGACGGCACCGAGGTAGTCGATGCGGCCGGTGCCCCGGTTGTGCGGCAGGTTGAGCCGGGCCGCCACGTACCAGACGGCGACGGCGGCGATCGGCACGTTGAGGTAGAACGCCCAGCGCCAGGAGGCGTGGTCGGTGAGCGCGCCACCGAGCAGCGGGCCGCCGACGGTGGCGACCGCGCTGAGGGCGGCGATGTAGCTCTGGTACTTGCCGCGCTCCTTGGGGGCGACCATGACGCCGATCACGGCCATGACGCCGACCATCAGACCACCGGCGCCGATGCCCTGCAGGGCGCGGAAGGCGATCAGCGTGGCCATGGACTGGGCGACACCGCAGAGCACGGAACCGATCGTGAAGATCGCGATCGAGGCGAGCAGCAGCTGCTTGCGGCTGAAGAAGTCGCTCATCCGGCCCCAGAGCGGAGTGGAGACCGTGGACGTCAGGATGTAGGCGGTGATGACCCAGGAGAGGCGGTTGAATCCGCCGAGGTCACTGGCGATGGTCGGCAGTGCGGTGGTGACGATCATCGCGTCGAGCATGGAGAGCAGGAGCGCGAGCATCAGCCCGGGCAGCACACTGCGGATGCCGGCGTTGGGGCTTGGCGCCGCTGAAGAGGACACGGTGGGGACTCCCCGGATTGGAAGGAACGGGAGGAACCAGTCGGGCTAACCGGGCCCATGGACCCGGTTACGGACGATACGGGGCCGCCGCCCCGGTTGTCAACGAAGTGCGGCCACATGCGGGGCCGCCGCCCCGGTTGTCGCGGAAGTGCGGTTACAATCGGAGGCCTCCGCCCGCCCTGAGGCGTTCTGGCGGGGCTTGTGACGATGGGGAGGCACCATGGCAGTCGGCAAGTCGACAGGACTCGACTCCGCCATTCCCTACGCGCCGCCGCCCCCGCGACCGCTGCGCGCCGACGCCCGCCGCAACCGCGACCAGATCCTCGCCGCCGCGCTGGAGACCTTCGCGGTCGAGGGGCACGCGGTCTCGCTGGACGAGATCGCGCGTCGCGCCGGCGTCGGGGCGGGCACCGTGCACCGGCACTTCCCCACCAAGGAAGCGCTGTTCGAAGCCGTGATCATCACCCGGATCCAGCGGCTGACCCAGAAGGCCCGCGAACTGACCGGCCCGGCGGACCCCGTCGAGGCGCTGTTCGGCTTCCTCTTCGACGTCCTGGAGGAAGGCCGCGCCAAGAAGGACCTGGTGGACGCGCTGATCGGGGCCGGGGTCGACGTGGGCGAGGTGACGGGCCCGGCCGCCCTCGGTCTGAACGAGGCCCTGGGAGTGCTGCTGACCCGCGCTCAGGAGGCGGGGGTACGCGAGGACGTGGCCGTCGCCGATCTGATGGCCGTCATGGCGAGCACCCTGATCGCGGCGCAGCGCACCGGTGACCCGCAGCTGCCGCGCCGCATGCTCGCGGTCTACTGCGACGGCCTGCGCGGCGGGGGCGGCACGGCGACCGAGGACTGAACGAACCGGGCCGGTGGCGGCCCGGAACGGGGGGAGTGACGTGCGGAGCCGGGCAGAGACGTGCGGATCAGGGGGGCGGTGTGCGCAGGAACGCGCGGTGCGGCGGACCGGGCCGGCGGCGCCCTCCGGCGGCGGGCGGCGCGAACCGCCCGCCCGGCCGCCCGAGTTCGCGGTGGACGTGACATGACGGGCGAGCGCGTCACCCGGGCCGGCTCAGAGATGCTCGCGCAGCGCCGCCCGGATCCCGGCGACGACGACGTCCCGCTGCTCCTCGAGGTAGAAGTGACCACCCGGCAGCACCCGCAGGTCGAACCCGCCGCTGGTGTGCCCCTCCCAGGCGCGGGCGTCCGCCACCGAGACCCGGGGGTCGGCGTCCCCGATCAGTACGGTCACCGGGCAGGCGACCGAAGCCCCCGGCTCACACCGATAGGACTCGATCGCCCGGTAGTCGCTGCGGATCGTCGGCAGGACCAGTGCCCGCACCTCGGGATCGGCGAGCAGCGCGGGATCCGTACCGCTGAGCGCCTGCAACTCGGCCACCAGCCCGTCGTCGTCCTTGCGGTGCACGAACTCCGGACGGAAGACGCTCGGCGCCCGCCGGCCCGAGGCGAAGAGGCGCAGCACCCGTGGACCCGGGCCCCTTTCGAGCCGGCGGGCCGTCTCGAAGGCGACCGCCGCACCCATGCTGTGGCCGAAAAACGCCAGTCGCTCATCCGGACGGCGCACCCTGAGCACCTCGGCCGCCCGGTCCGCAAGCGTGGCGATCCGGTCCAGGCAGGGCTCTCCCCGCCGGTCCTGCCGCCCCGGATACTGCACCGCCAGCACCTCGATCTCCGGCCTCAGGAGTTTGGCGTACGGGAAGTAGAAGCTGGCCGAACCCCCGGCGTGCGGGAAGCATACGAGGCGCAATCCGTCGACCACGGGTCCCTTTTCCATGGCCGCGTCGAAGGTGCGTATCCAGGCGTCGTAGTCCAGCGCTGCAGAAGTCATCGGATGCTCCCTATGGGCCGCGAAAACTTGGCAGTTGCAGGCTAGCGCGAACCGGGCCTATTTTGCTGGCGAATTACTGCAAACACCTGAACTCGCGGGGTAGTCTCCGCGGGGAGTTTCTCATTGCCGAGGGAAGTTGAATACCCATGTCCGAGGGATCAATCCCGATTCAGAGTTTCGGCGCCAATGAGTGGGTCGTCGACGAACTCCGTCAGCGGTACCACGAAGACCCCGACTCGGTGGACGTGTCCTGGCGGGAATTCTTCGCTTCGGAAAGCGCGGACACCGGAAAACCGGCCGCCGCCCCCGCCGGAAGGCTGATCCCCGCCCCGTCCCCCGCCCCCGCATCCACCCCCGCACCTGCCCCCGCGCCCGCACCCGTCCCCGCCGCGCCGCCGCAGCCGGCCCCCGCCGCGGACGCCTCGCTGGACATTCCCACGGCGACATCGGTACGTGCCGTTCCGGCCAAACTCCTGATCGACAACCGGATCGTCATCAACAACCATCTCAAGCGGGCCGGCGGCGGCAAGGTGTCCGTCACGCACCTCGTCGGCTACGCGCTGGTGCGAGCGGCCAAGGCCCACCCGGGCATGAACCACGGCTACACGGTGCACGACGGCAAGCCCGCCGTGGTCAAGCCCGAACACCTCGACCTCGGCCTGGCCGTCGACGTGGTGGACCCGAACGGCGAGCACCGCATGGACGTCGTGGTCATCGAGCAGGCCGAGACGATGGACTTCGCGACGTTCTGGCAGGCGTGCGAGACCGCCGTGGCCCGGGCCCGGGCGGACGAGCCGGCCCCGCAGGGCCGCACCGGGGCCACGCTGTCGCTCGCCGACCTCGGCGCCGTCGGCACGGTCCACGCGGTGCCGCGCCTGCCGCGCGCCCAGGGCACGATCGTGACCGTCGGAGCCATGGAGTACCCGGCGGAGTTCCACGGCACGAGCCAGGACACCCTGAACAGGCTCGGCATCTCGAAGACCATGACCCTGACGTCGACCTACGACCACCGGGTGATCCAGGGCGCCGCCTCCGGCGAGTTCCTGCGTACCGTCCACCACCTGCTGCTGGGCGCGGACGACTTCTACGACGAGGTGTTCAGGTCTCTGCGCATCCCCTACGAGCCCGTGCGCTGGGTCGCCGACGTGACCGACGCGCACGACGACGTCGCCAAGGCCGCCCGTGTCTTCGAGCTGATCCACTCCTACCGGGTCCGCGGTCATGTCATGGCCGACACCGACCCGCTGGAGTACCGCCAGCGCAAGCACCCCGACCTGGACATCGTCGAGCACGGCCTCACCCTGTGGGACCTGGAGCGCGAGTTCGCGGTCGGCGGCTTCGCCGGCAAGTCGATGATGAAGTTGCGCGACATCCTCGGCGTGCTCCGTGACTCGTACTGCCGCACGACCGGCATCGAGTTCATGCACATCCAGGACCCCAAGCAGCGCAAGTGGATCCAGGACCGGGTGGAACGCCCGCACTCCAAGCCGGAGCGCGAGGAGCAGCTGCGCATCCTGCGCCGGCTGAACGCGGCGGAGGCCTTCGAGACCTTCCTGCAGACCAAGTACGTCGGCCAGCGCAGGTTCTCCCTCGAAGGAGGAGAGTCGCTGGTTCCCCTGCTGGACGCGGTGATCGACTCGGCGGCCGAGTCCCGTCTGGACGAGGTCGTCATCGGCATGGCCCACCGCGGCCGCCTGAACGTGCTGGCGAACATCGTCGGCAAGTCGTACGCGCAGATCTTCCGCGAGTTCGAGGGCAACCTCGACCCGAAGTCGATGCACGGCTCCGGTGACGTGAAGTACCACCTGGGCGCCGAGGGCACCTTCACCGGCCTGGACGGCGAGGAGATCAAGGTCTCGCTGGTCGCGAACCCCTCGCACCTGGAGGCGGTGGACCCGGTCCTGGAGGGTGTCGCCCGCGCCAAGCAGGACATCATCAACAAGGGTGGTACGGACTTCACGGTCCTGCCGGTGGCGATCCACGGCGACGCGGCCTTCGCGGGCCAGGGCGTGGTGGCCGAGACCCTGAACATGTCGCAGCTGCGCGGTTACCGCACCGGCGGCACGGTCCACATCGTCATCAACAACCAGGTCGGTTTCACCGCGGCCCCCGAGTCCTCGCGCTCCTCCATGTACGCCACCGACGTGGCCCGCATGATCGAGGCGCCGATCTTCCACGTGAACGGCGACGACCCCGAGGCCGTCGTCCGCGTCGCGCGGCTGGCCTTCGAGTTCCGCCAGGCGTTCCACAAGGACGTGGTGATCGACCTCATCTGCTACCGCCGCCGCGGTCACAACGAGACCGACAACCCGGCCTTCACCCAGCCGCTGATGTACGACCTGATCGACAAGAAGCGCTCGGTGCGCAAGCTGTACACCGAGTCCCTGATCGGTCGCGGCGACATCACCCTGGAAGAGGCCGAGCAGGCCCTCCAGGACTACCAGGGCCGGCTGGAGGAGGTCTTCGTCGAGGTCCGCGATGCGGCCCCTGTCGCCCCGGCCGCCCCGGAACCGCGGCCCGACGTCACGGTTGCGGTCCGGACGGCCATCTCCACCGAGGCGGTCAAGCGCATCGCCCGGTCGCAGATCGACCTGCCGGACCGGCTGACGGTCCACCCGCGTCTGCAGCCGCAGCTGCGGCGCCGTGCGGCGATGGTCGAGGACGGCACGATCGACTGGGGCATGGGCGAGACCCTCGCCATCGGCTCCCTGCTGCTGGAGGGCACGCCGGTCCGGCTGGCGGGCCAGGACTCCCAGCGCGGCACCTTCGGCCAGCGCCACGCGGTGCTGATCGACCGGGAGACCGGCGAGGAGTACACCCCGCTGCAGTACCTCTCCGAGGACCAGGCCCGCCTGAACGTCTACAACTCCCTGCTGTCCGAGTACGCGGCGATGGGCTTCGAGTACGGCTACTCGCTCGCCCGCCCCGACGCGCTCGTGATGTGGGAGGCCCAGTTCGGCGACTTCGCCGACGGTGCTCAGACGGTCGTGGACGAGTTCATCTCCTCGGCCGAGCAGAAGTGGGGCCAGACCTCCGGCGTCACCCTGCTGCTGCCGCACGGCTACGAGGGCCAGGGCCCGGACCACTCCTCCGCGCGTCCCGAGCGGTTCCTGCAGCTGTGCGCCCAGAACAACATGACGGTCGCCATGCCCACCCTGCCGTCGAACTACTTCCACCTGCTGCGGTGGCAGGTGCACAACCCGCACCACAAGCCGCTGGTCGTCTTCACCCCGAAGTCGATGCTGCGCCTGAAGGCCGCGGCCTCCAAGGCGGAGGAGTTCACGAGCGGGCGGTTCCGCCCGGTCATCGGCGACGGCTCGGCCGACCCGGCCGCGGTCCGCAAGGTCGTCTTCTGCGCCGGCAAGGTCTACTACGACCTGGAGGCCGAGCGGATCAAGCGCGGTGCCACGGACACGGCGATCATCCGCATCGAGCGGCTGTACCCGCTGCCGGGTGCCGAGCTGCAGGCGGAGGTCGACAAGTACCCGAACGCCGAGAAGTACCTGTGGGCGCAGGAGGAGCCGGCGAACCAGGGTGCCTGGCCGTTCATCGCGCTCAACCTGATCGACCACCTGGACCTGGCGGTCGGCGCGGACATCCCCGCCGGCGAGCGGCTGCGGCGCATCTCCCGCCCGCACTCCTCGTCCCCGGCGGTCGGCTCGGCCAAGCGCCACCAGGCCGAGCAGGAACAGCTGGTGCGTGAGGTGTTCGAGGCGTAAGGCCACCGTGACCCGGTGACGGGCCCGGTTCCGGAAATCTCCCGGAACCGGGCCCGTCCGACGCGGCACCGATGCCGGACCCGGTCCTGTGACAGCTCCGCCCGCGCCCGGCCCGCGCGGCCCGGGAGCCCGCCTCGGGGTACCGCCGGCCTCCTGCCGCGCCGAGGGTCGGGCGAGCCGTTCGTCGCCGGAGCGGTGGGCGGATGCGATGGTGGGTAGTGGGCAGGCGGTGGAGAGGGCGGCGGCCGGGACGGAGGATCCGCGATGGACTGGCGCACGTTCGCCGAGCAGATGGCGACCCTGGCGCGCGACCTGCTGGCGCAGGACACGGTGACCACCACCCTGGAACGGATCACCGCCTCCGCCACCCGGCTGGTCCCCGGCTGTGACGCGGCCGGCATCCTCATCCTGCACGGCAAGGGGGTGCAGACCCTCGCCCCGACCGACCAGCTCGTGATCGACAGCGACCAGCTGCAGGAGCGCCTGCGGGAAGGCCCCTGCTTCGACGCGGCCCGCCGCCAGAACGAGGAGCGGGTGTTCCGGATCTGGGACTTCCGTGACGACCAGCCGCGCTGGCCCGCCTATGTCCCGCAGGCCCGCGAGCTCGGCATCGGCAGCATGATGGGCTTCCTGCTCTTCACCGAGGGGGAGGACCTCGGCGCCCTCGACCTGTACTCCCGCAGCCCGCGCGCGTTCACCGAGGCCGGCGAGACGGCCGGCTGGCTGCTCGCCTCGCACGCCGCGGTCGCCTTCTCCAGTGCCCGTACGCACGCCCAGCTGGAGCAGGCCGTCTCCACCCGGCACGTCATCGGCGAGGCCATGGGCATCCTCATGGGCAGCCATCACCTCACCGAGGAGCAGGCCTTCGACGTGCTGCGCCGCTACTCCCAGGACCACAACGTCAAACTCCGGGAGGTGGCCCGCCGGATCTGCGAACGCGGCGGGCTCGACTGACGTTCAGGCGCCGGCCCGGGGAGCCGTAGGCCCCTCGAACGCGGCCAGGATGCGCTCCGCCGCCAGCGTCGCGGTCAACCGGCCCTCCCTGACCTGCCGTTCGAGGTCCGGTGCGGCCTCGCGCACCGCCGGGTCCGTGTGCAGCCGGCCGAGCAGTTCGTCGCGGACCATCGCCCAGGTCCAGCCGACCTGCTGGTCCCGCCGCTTGGCGGCGAGCCGCCCGGTGGAGTCGAGCAGCGTGCGGTGCTGCTCCAGCCGCTCCCACACCGTGTCCAGGCCGGTCGACTCCCGGGCGCTGCAGTGCAGCACCGGGGGAGTCCAGAAGGCGTCCTTGCCGTGCATCAGGCGCAGCGCCCCCGCCAACTCCCGTGCGGCGGCGCGTGCGTCGCGCTCGTGCGGGCCGTCCGCCTTGTTGACGGCGATCACGTCGGCCAGCTCCAGGACGCCCTTCTTGATGCCCTGCAACTGGTCGCCGGTGCGGGCCAGGGTGAGCAGCAGGAAGGAGTCGACCATGTCGGCGACCGCGGTCTCCGACTGGCCGACGCCGACGGTCTCCACGAGGATCACGTCGTAGCCCGCCGCCTCCATGACCACCATCGACTCCCGGGTGGCCTTGGCGACCCCGCCCAGCGTGCCCGCGCTGGGAGAGGGCCGGACGAAGGCGTTCGGGTCCACGGCGAGGCGTTCCATCCGGGTCTTGTCGCCCAGGATCGAACCGCCGGTACGGGTCGAGGACGGATCCACGGCGAGGACCGCCACCCGGTGGCCCAGCGAGGTCAGCAGCGTGCCGAACGCGTCGATGAACGTCGACTTGCCGACGCCCGGCACCCCGCTCACACCGATCCGCCGCGCCCGGCCGCTGTGCGGGAGGAGCTGTGTCAGCAACTCCTGTGCCAGCGCCCGATGGTGCGGACGGGTGGACTCGACGAGCGTGATGGCGCGGGCCACCAGGGCCCGCCTGCCGTCGAGCACACCCTTCACATAGGTGTCGAGATCGATCGCTGCCATCGGCCGCTACAGGTCGTGGCCGAGGTCGGCCGACAGCCGCTTCACCAGGTCGTACGCCGCGTCCGGGATCACCGTCCCGGGCGGGAAGACGGCCGTGGCACCCATCTCCAGCAGGGTCGGCACGTCCTGCGGCGGGATCACCCCGCCCACCACGATCATGATGTCCTCGCGGCCCTCCTCGGCGAGCTTCTCGCGCAGCGCCGGGACGAGCGTGAGGTGACCGGCGGCCAGCGAGGACACGCCGACCACGTGCACGTCCGCCTCGACCGCCTGCCGGGCGACCTCCTCCGGAGTCTGGAACAGCGGGCCGACGTCGACGTCGAAGCCGAGGTCGGCGAAGGCGGTCGCGATCACCTTCTGGCCGCGGTCGTGGCCGTCCTGGCCCATCTTGGCGACCAGGATCCGGGGCCGCCGGCCCTCGGCCTCCTCGAAGGCGTCCACCAGGGCGCGGGTGCGGTCCACGGACGGGGACTGGCCTGCTTCGTTGCGGTACACGCCGGAGATCGTACGGATCTGGCTCGCGTGCCGCCCGTACACCTTCTCCAGGGCGTCGGAGATCTCACCGACGGTCGCCTTGGCGCGGGCCGCGTGCACGGCCAGCTCCAGCAGGTTGCCGTCGCCGTCGGCGGCCCTGGTCAGCGCGTCCAGCGCGTCCCGGCACGCGACCTCGTCCCGCTCGGCCCGCAGCCGCCGCAGTTTCTCGATCTGCTGGGCGCGCACGGAGGAGTTGTCGACCTTGAGGACCTCGATCTGCTCGTCGCTGTCCACCCGGTACTTGTTCACGCCGATCACCGGCTGCCGCCCGGAGTCGATGCGGGCCTGCGTGCGGGCCGCCGCCTCCTCCACGCGCAGCTTGGGGATGCCGGCGTCGATGGCCTGCGCCATGCCGCCCGCCTGCTCGACCTCCTGGATGTGCGCCCAGGCCTTGCGGGCGAGGTCGTACGTCAGCCGCTCCACGTAGGCGCTGCCGCCCCACGGGTCGATGACCCGGGTGGTGCCCGACTCCTGCTGGATGAGCAGCTGGGTGTTGCGGGCGATACGCGCGGAGAAGTCCGTCGGCAGGGCGAGTGCCTCGTCGAGGGCGTTGGTGTGCAGCGACTGGGTGTGGCCCTGGGTCGCCGCCATCGCCTCGACGCAGGTGCGGGTGACGTTGTTGAAGACGTCCTGCGCGGTCAGCGACCAGCCCGAGGTCTGCGAATGGGTGCGCAGCGACAGCGACTTGCTGTTCTTCGGCTCGAACTGGGAGACCAGCTTGGCCCACAGCAGCCGGGCCGCGCGCAGCTTCGCGATCTCCATGAAGAAGTTCATGCCGATCGCCCAGAAGAAGGAGAGCCGGGGCGCGAACGCGTCCACGTCCAGGCCCGCCTCCCGGCCCGCGCGGATGTACTCCACACCGTCGGCGAGGGTGTACGCCAGCTCCAGGTCGGCCGTCGCACCGGCCTCCTGGATGTGGTAACCGGAGATGGAGATGGAGTTGTAGCGGGGCATCCGCTGCGAGGTGTAAGCGAAGATGTCGGAGATGATCCGCATCGACGGCTTCGGCGGATAGATGTAGGTGTTGCGGACCATGAACTCCTTGAGGATGTCGTTCTGGATGGTCCCGGCCAGCTTCTCGGGCGGTACGCCCTGTTCCTCCGCCGCCACGATGTACAGCGCCAGCACCGGCAGCACGGCGCCGTTCATCGTCATCGACACGGTCATCTTGTCCAGCGGGATGCCGTCGAAAAGCTGCCGCATGTCGAGAATCGAGTCGATGGCCACGCCCGCCATGCCGACGTCACCCGTCACCCGCGGGTGGTCGCTGTCGTACCCCCGGTGCGTGGGCAGGTCGAAGGCGACCGACAGGCCCTTCTGGCCCGCCGCCAGGTTGCGCCGGTAGAAGGCGTTGGACTCCTCGGCGGTGGAGAAGCCCGCGTACTGCCGGATCGTCCAGGGCTGGTTGACGTACATCGTCGGGTACGGGCCGCGCAGATACGGCGCGATGCCCGGGTAGGTGCCCAGGAAGTCCAGGCCCTCCAGGTCGCGGCCGGTGTACAGCGGCTTGACCCCGATGCCCTCCGGGGTCTCCCACAGCGGTTCCGCGCCCCCGGTCGCCCGCTTGACGGCCGTACGCCACTCCTCGGCACTGCCGTCGGCGACCGGGGTGCCCAGCTCGATGCCGGAGAAGTCGGGGATTCCCATCAGGACACTCCCATGCGGTCGAGGGTCGCGGACAGCACGGCCACGGCGTCGCAGCCCGCGAAGACGTACGAGTCGACGCCGGCGTACTCGGCCGGGCGGCCCGCGAGGAACACATGCCGGGCGCCGGCCGCGCGCAGCGACTCGGCGGCCTGTTCGGCCTGTTCGGCGTAGCGGGCGTCGCTGGAGCACAGCACGGCCTCGGTGGCGCCGCTGTCCTCGAAGCCGCCCTCGGTGACCGGCTCGATGCCGCCCGCCTGGAACAGGTTGGCCGCGAAGGTCGAGCGCGCGGTGTACTCGGCGGCCGAACCGAGCGTGGCGAGGTAGACGCGGGGCCGGGAGCCGGTTGCCGCCAGATGCGCGTCGGAGCGGGCCCGCAGCTCCTCGAACGCCTCGTCGCGGTGCACCCGGGGCAGACCGCCGGACGGCTGTTCGGGGGTGGGCTCGCGCTTCACCGGCTTCTCGGACAGCAGCGGGAACTCGCTGACCCCGGTGATGGGTTCACGCCGTTTGGCGAGCCGCTTGGACCGCTCCGCCCAGGTCGTCGCCAGGTCCGTGCGCAGCCGGCCGGAGCGCAGGACGGCCGCCTGGCCGCCGTCGCGCTCGATGGACCGGAAGAACTCCCAGCCGGCGTGGGCGAGTTCGTCGGTGAGCCGCTCGACGTACCAGGAGCCGCCCGCCGGGTCGATCACCCGGGCCAGGTGGGACTCCTCGATCAGGATCGTGGAGGTGTTGCGCGCGATACGGCGGGCGAACCCGTCCGGCAGGCCCAGCGCGTGGTCGAACGGCAGCACGGTGACGGCGTCGGCGCCACCGACCCCGGCCGCCAGCGTGGCGACCGTCGTGCGGAGCATGTTCACCCACGGGTCACGGCGGGTCATCATCACCGGCGACGTCACCACGTGCTGCACCTGCGCGCCCGCGCCCGGTGCCCCGCACACCTCGGCGACCCGCGCCCACAGCCGGCGCGCGGCCCGCAGCTTGGCGATGGTCAGGAACTGGTCGGCGGTGGCCGCGTAGCGGAACTCCAGCTGTCCGGCGGCCTGTTCGACGGAGAGCCCCGCCGCGGTCAGCTCCCGCAGATAGGCCACCCCGGTGGCCAGGGAGGCGCCCAGTTCCTGCGCGGCCGAGCCGCCCGCCTCGTGGTACGGCAGCGCGTCCACGGTCAGGGCGCGCACACCCGGGTACGTCTCGGCGCAGCGCGCGGCCAGCGCGGCGAAGGGCGCGAAGTCCAGGGCGGTGCCGGTCCGGGCCTCGTACCGCAGCGGGTCGGCACCCAGATTGCCGCGCGCGGCCTCCGGGTCGACGCCCCTCTCCTCGTACAGCCCGAGCAGCGCCTCGGCGGCGGCCTCGGTCTCCCCGCGCCCGTCCAGCACCACCGGCGCCAGGTCGAGGTAGACGCCGTCCAGGGCCCGGCCCAGCTCGCGGACCGGGATACCGCCCTTGCCCAGCACCAGCCACAGCGAGGTGACGCCGTTCTCCAGGTCGGACAGCACGGCGTTCGCCGTACCGTCGACGAGCGTCGTGTGCCGCTGCCGTACGTCCCAGCCGCCCGCGATGTTGCCCTCCGGGCGGCTGCCCCGTACGAACGGGGCGAAGCCCGGCAGGCCGGGGTCGGGCGCGTCGTCGCGCGCGGTGTACAGGGGGCGGGTGCGCAGCCCGTCCTCCAGCGTCGTGGACAGAGCGTCCTCAACTGCCGCGCCCGAGACTTCCTTGCCCGACTTGCGCAGCACACCCTCGACCAGGCGTTGCCACTGCTCGTGTGTCGCGTCAGGGAACTCGGCGGCCAGTGAGAGCCCGTCGTCAGGCAGGACCGTCATGGCTCGGATGCTAGGGCAGTGCCCTCGAGCGCGTGCAGAGCGCGGGCTGTGAGCTTTCTCCTGTTGCCCTTGTGAGCTGCGCCTCTCCCGTCCCTGGCGGCGCGTCCGGGGAGGTCAGCGCGGCTCTTCGCCCAGGGCCGGTACGAGCGCCCGCACGGCCGCGCGCTGCTCGGCGCCCATGGAGTCGGCGAGGGCCTGCCGGACGGTCCCGGCGAGCAGGGCGGAGGTCTCCCGCAGCCGCTCGCGCGCCGTGCCGGTGAGGGCGACCCGCACGCCCCGCTTGTCCCCGCACACGGACCTGCGGGTGACCAGGCCGGCCCGCTGGAGGCAGGCGATCTGGTAGGTGAGCCGTGTCTTGGGGCGGCCGAGGAGGTCGGCGACCTGGGTCATGCGCAGCCCGGCGTCCGGCTGTTCGGCCAGCAGGCACAGGATCAGGAACTCGTCGTGGGAGACGTCGAGGCACTCCTTCACGACCGACCTCAAGCGTTGCTCGACCGTTCCTGTGGCGGCCAGCAATAGCATCCAGGCGCGCAGCTCGTCCGGCAGGAGTCCGGCGTCCGCGGCGGGACATTCCGGCAGGTCGGCGGGGCGCGGGTCGGAGGCGGACATGGTGGGAGTCTAACCCGTTGTCCAATTTTGGATGTATGGGCTTGTTCGTCACCGGCGCAGCCGCTAGCGTTTGCGATCATCCAAATTTGGACCACTGATTCAGGAGTACGACGATGACCGTCGCCGTGGAAACAGGTCTCTGGCAGCTCGACCCGGCCGCGTCCACCGTGCAGCTGCGGAACAAGACGTTCTGGGGCCTGTCCACCGTGAAGGGCACCTTCACAGCTGTCCGCGGCGAGGGCGAGGTGAAGCCCGACGGCTCGGCCACCGGCACCCTGACCCTGGACGCGGCCTCCCTGGACACCAAGAACGCCAAGCGCGACACCCACCTGCGCTCGGCCGACTTCTTCGACGCCGACAACCACCCGGAGATCACCTTCGCGGTCACCGGCGCCGACCGCCTCGACGGTGACGCCGTCCGCGTCGCCGGCCGGCTGACGGTGCGCGGTGTCACCAAACCCCTCTCCTTCACCGGTCGCCTGGTCGAGGTGGGCGTCGACGCGCTCGTCCTGGAGGCGGAGTTCGTTGTGGACCGCACGCAGTTCGGCATCGCCTGGAACCAGCTGGGCATGGTCGCCAAGTCGGCCACGGTGACGACCAGGCTGCGGTTCACACGCGCGACCGCCTGAGGCCGGCCCCGGCGCACGTCCCGCGTCGCGAGCGTCCGCGGGGCCGCCGTGAGGCACGCAGCCGCGCGCGGGCGCTTGTCTCGGCGGGCGGCGTGAACCGGCCGGAGAGGCGTCCGCGGTTCCACGGCCGCCGTCTCGCGGGATCGACCGCACCGGCTCACGCCCTGGTCCGTCGTCGGCCCGCGTGCGAGGTGAGCGGAGAGCCCCCTGTCCGCCGCCCGCGGCCCCGGCGAGGCGAGCGGCCGCGCCGAGCCCCGCCGCACCCGGTACGAGAACGGTAAAAAGCGGGCGTACACGCACATCTTCCCCAGTGCCCGCCGAGTTCCGAACCGGCGGTTCGGTCGCTGACCGTGTCGTTGTTGGGCCGAACGGGTGACTTGGCGTAAGAATTGGCCGGTGCAGGCAATCAGTGCGAGTCAGGTCGGGGGGAGCCGGTGAGCCGTTACGACGTCACCGATGAGCAGTGGGAAGGGCTCGCCCAGGTCGTGCCGCTGCGAGGCCGGGACGCCTGGCCGTCCGCGGTGGACCACCGCTCGCTGCCCGATGCCGAGACCGAGACCCGGCGCCGGTTCGTGGTCCTGCGCGTCAACGTCTTCGCGGACGCCCGGGAAGTCGCCGAGACACTGATGGCCGGGGTGCCGGTGCTGCTCGATCTGTCCAGCGCGGAGGGCGATGTCGCCAAGCGCGTCCTCGACTTCAGCACGGGTGTCGTCTTCGGCCTGGGCAGCGGAATGCACCGCGTCGACCGCAACGTGTTCCTCCTCACCCCGCCCGGCACGGAGGTCAGCGGACTGATGGAAGGGGCGGGGCTCTCGGGAGGCTGAGAGTCGCGGTGCCGGTGCCCTTCACGACGGCGTTCTTCATACCGGCGTCCTCCCGGCCCGTCCCCCGATCGTAGGAAGGATCGGAGGCGGAACGGTTCGCCGCCGCCGCGGAGCCCTACGGTCCGCCTATGGCCGTGCCTTACGTGTCCGCCGGGCAGCCGGCGGCCGACGCGTCCCCGGAGACCGTCCCCGCGCAGTCCCGCGCAAGCTCCGACATGCGCGCCCGGGTCACCGAGTTGCGGCTGTCGGCCTTCGCCGGGCACCGGCGGGCCGGATTCCCGCTCGGGTCCGTGACCTTGTTCGCGGGCCCCAGCGGCGCGGGCAAGACGACGGCGCTCGCGGCGTTCGAGGCGCTCGCACGGCTCGGTGGCGGCGCCCCCCTCGGGGAGGCGTTCCCGGACCCGGTCGCCTGCGTGCCGGCGCGGGCCCGCCCGGACGCCGAGGGACGGCGGGGCTTCCGGATCGGGTGTACGGCCGACGGCGCCGAGGGCCCGGTCCGGCTCGACGTCGCCGTACAGGCCGAGCCGGTCCTGCGGATCGTGGGCGAGCGGCTGACCGCGGGCGGGGTCGTCCTGCTGGAGACCGCCCTGCGCGACCCGGGGCGCCGTACCGTGCAGGCCGCCTGGCACACCGCGGGCTCCGCCCCGGTGACCCGCGCCCCGCTCCCCGACGACCGCCTGGGAACCGCCCTGCTGCCGCTGCGCGTGGCCGGCAAGACGGACGGGCAGCGTCATGTGCTGGCCGCGGCCGAGCAGATGGTCGTCGCCCTGCGCTCCGTCTTCCCCTGCGACCCCTGTCCGGACCGCATGCGCACCCCTGTCCCCACGGGCTCCGGCCGGCTGCTGACGGGCTGCGACAACCTCGCCGACGTCCTGTGGCGCACCCGCGCGGAGTGCGCCCGTCGGCACGGCCGGCTGGTCGAGGCGCTGCGCGCGGGCTGCGCCGGCCCGGTGACCGACCTGATCGCCGAGCCGCTGTCCGACGGCACGGTACGGGCGCTGCTCGACCGCGGCGACGGCCGGCGCACGGAACTCGCCCGGCTCGGCGACGGCGAACTGCGCTACCTGGCGCTGACCCTCGTCCTGCTGACCGGACCCGGCGTCCTCGACGTGGACGCCCCGGGCGAGGTGCCCGACGCCCTGCGCAGTCTCACCGTCCTCGCCGACGGCTTCGACCGCGCCCTCGACCCCGCCCAGCGCCGGGAACTGCTCGCGACGGCGGCCCGCATGGGAGAGCGCGGGCACATCCGCTGCGTGGCCGCGGTGAGCGACGCCTCGTGGGCCGTGGGAGCCGAGGGCATCACGGTGGTACACCTGGAGAC
Organism: Streptomyces sp. NPDC048521; assembly: GCF_043199855.1. Lineage (NCBI taxonomy): Bacteria > Bacillati > Actinomycetota > Actinomycetes > Kitasatosporales > Streptomycetaceae > Streptomyces > Streptomyces sp. NPDC048521. The sequence goes on along the minus strand of NZ_JBICWR010000002.1, from coordinate 689,291 downwards.
GTGACCGAACCTCTCGACCTGGCCCGACTCCAGCGCAGACTGGCCGAGTTCGCGGCCGCGCGGAACTGGCAGCCGTACCACACCCCCAAGAACCTCGTCGCCGCCCTCTCGGTGGAGGCCTCCGAACTGGTCGAGATCTTCCAGTGGCTGACGCCGGAGGAGTCCGAGCGGGTGATGGACGAGCCCGAGCGCGCGCACCGGGTCACGGACGAGGTCGCCGACGTGCTCGCGTATCTCCTGCAGTTCTGCGAGGTCCTGGGGATCGACCCGCTGGCCGCCCTGGCCGCCAAGATCGACCGCAACGAACACCGCTTCCCGCTGCCGGGAGCGCAGGACGACACCTGACGGTCTCGTCCGGCCCGCGTCCCCAACGGGCGGACCCACGAACTCCGTTATCACTCTCCGCAGTCAAATCACCGGGCGAATCCGAATTGTTGTCCACAGATTTCCCCTACCTCTGGCTTTTCGCCCCATGGACACTCACTCTGGGTAGTGGACACGGGAGTTCACACAGACGTGCGGAGAGCACGCGGACGGACGGGGGCAGCCCATGGACGCGATACGGATCATCCTCACCAGCAGGCGCGCCCTGGCCGGCGGTGCCGACGCGGTCGAGATGCTGGCGGAGGTATGGCAGGCGCAGGCCCTGGCCCAGGCGATCGGCAGCCGCCTCGCGGTCTCGGGGCCGCCCGAGCTGCGCGGCGAGGCGCTGGGGCTGACGGAGCTGGCGGGCCGGGGCTGCGGGGTCCTGGACCCTCCCGAACTCGACCCGGGAGACCTGCGCGCGGCCCAGCTCACCGAGCTGGACGACGCACGCGAGACCCTGCTCTGCCTCGGCGGCCTGCTCGGCGAGGTCGGCATCGCCCTGGTCGGCATGGCCAGCGCCGCGGCCGACGAGACGACGTACTGGCAGTGCATGGAGGCCATCGACGCGGCCGACGAGTCCCGCGACCGCGTCCTGGAGATGCTGCGCAAGCTGGCGGCACGGGAGGCGGTGGTACCGGAGAACGGCAACGAGAGCAGTCCCTCCGGTGCCCTGTGAGGAGGACACCGGGACGACGGCCGGCCCTCGGCCCAGATCGGCTTCCTCGACGGCGCCCTGACCGGCCTGCAGATCCGCCGGCGCCCACAGATCCACGTCCAGCGCGGCCATCAGCTCTTCCATCTGCTCCAGCAAGCCCCTCGGCCGACCGGCCACACCACCCTGCTGACCGGCGGAGACTCTTCGGACCGTCCGGCGCGGGTGCCGGACGGTCCGGCTCGGGCGGCCCGACGATCATCACCGGGGCCGGTCACTCGCCCCACCGCGGCCCCGGCCCGCCGAGGACGATTTTCACCCGACCGTGGACGGCCGTGCCGGGAGGTACCGGCGAGGTCGACGGGACGCCCGGCGTGCAGGATAGGTGTATGGACCTTCGAATCTTCACCGAGCCCCAGCAGGGGGCCACCTACGACACCTTGCTCACCGTGGCGAAGGCCACCGAGGACCTGGGCTTCGACGCCTTTTTCCGTTCCGACCACTATCTCCGCATGGGCAGCGTGGACGGGCTGCCGGGCCCGACGGACGCCTGGATCACCCTGGCCGGCCTCGCCCGTGAGACCAAGCGCATCCGCCTCGGCACGCTGATGACGGCCGGCACCTTCCGGCTGCCCGGCGTGCTCGCCATCCAGGTCGCCCAGGTCGACCAGATGTCCGGGGGCCGGGTGGAGCTGGGCCTCGGCGCGGGCTGGTTCGAGGAGGAGCACAAGGCCTACGGCATCCCGTTCCCGAAGGAGAAGTTCGCGCGGCTCGAGGAGCAACTCGCGATCGTCACCGGGCTGTGGGCGACCGAGGTCGGCAAGACCTTCGACTTCCACGGCACGTTCTACGACCTCACCGAATCGCCCGCGCTGCCCAAGCCCGCCCAGACGAAGGTCCCGGTCCTCATCGGCGGCCACGGCGCCACCCGTACCCCGCGGCTCGCCGCCCGGTACGCGGACGAGTTCAACATCCCGTTCGCCTCGGTCGAGGACAGCGAGCGGCAGTTCGGCCGGGTACGCGCCGCCGCGGAGGAGGCCGGCCGCGGCGCGGACGACCTGACGTACTCCAACGCGCTCGTGGTCTGCGTCGGAAAGGACGACCAGGAGGTCGCCCGGCGCGCCGCCGCCATCGGCCGTGAGGTGGCGGAACTGAAGGCGAACGGCCTGGCCGGTTCCCCGGCCGAGGTCGTCGACAAGATCGGCCGGTACGCCGAGATCGGCTCCCGGCGCATCTACCTCCAGATCCTGGACCTCGACGACCTGGACCACCTGGAGCTGATCTCCGCCCAGGTCCAGTCGCAGCTGTCGTAGGACGGCCGGGTCGCCCGGCCCCCGCGGACACGGCCCGGGTGAGGCCGCTCCCCGCCCGGCCCGCCGGACGGGGAACGGCGTACGGGGGCGGAGCGGCCGGAGCGGCCGGAGCGCACCCGGACGAGTCGGCGAGCCGCGAAGGGGCGAGGCCGATCCGCGGGGGTCGTCAGAGGTCGCGGACGGTGAGACGTTCGCCGTCCGGGGATCGGACGAGGACGTTCCAGGCGGTGCCGTCGCCGTCGTCGCCGTCCCACCCCTCGGCGAACGCTGCGGCCAGGCGTTCCGCGTCCGCGCTCCGCTCGGCGGTGTCGACGTCGGCCGTCAGCTCGATGTCGTAGTCACCGCCGACGAGGTGGACCAGGACGACCCGGCTCAGCGTGGCGGCGGATCCCTCCTGGCCGTTCTTCGCGGCCCAGGCCCGGAAGCGCCCCAGCAGACCCGGGTCGGATTCGCGCCGGGTCAGCGCGTGGCCGGGCGGGCGCCGGTGCGGCCGCTCCCCGCCGACGCCGTGCCGGCAGCCCAGCACCCAGGCACCGCGGTCCCGGTCCACCACCTCCCGCGGCCGGGCCGTGAGGGACCGGCGCACACAGCCGCCCCAGACCACCTCGCGCACCGCCGTGCCCTTGCCGCCTTCGGCGTAGAGCCGTCTGCCGGTCTGCCAGCCGGCGTCGTAGGCCGCGATGTGGGCCGGTGCGGCCGGGGGCGACGCGGACGGCGGCCGTCGCGCGCCGGTGTCGCAGGACACCGCGAGCAGTGCCAGGGCGGCCAGCGCCCACGCGGGTCCGGGTCCGCCGGTCCGGTCGGTCGAGCGCACCAAGTGATACCCCCTCGAGGTCCTCGGCCGGTTCCGGCCCGTCCTCCCGGTCAGAGGGTTCGCACGCCGCCCGGGTTGCCTGCGCGCCCCCACGGGCCCCCGCCGTCCTGCCCACGTGTGATGAAGTGACCGCCATGGGTTTCGGCATCCACCTCTACAAGTTCCGCCACGGAGACATCGTCCCGGTGGATGTTTCGACGGTCCGCGAGGTGCTGGAACCGTACGCCCCTTACGACGTGCCCGTGGGTGAGCCGGTCGCCTGGGTACGGACGGCGGACGGCAGCGAGGCCGACGTGTGCCTCGACCACGGGGTGTCCTTCGACCGGCCGGGCCGCGGGGTGCTGGACCTCGTCGCCGAGGTGGCCCGCCGTACCGGTGCCGCCGTCCTGCTGCTCGGTGACCCGGCGACGGCGATCGTGATGAGCGCGGAGGACCGGGGGCATCTGCCGGAGGACCTGCGCGAGGGCGCGGTCGTCGTCCCGCCCGCCGCCCTGACCGGCAACGCGATCGAACAGGTCGTCAGACCGCGGCCGGAGCCCAGACCCAGACCCATGCTGCCGCCGTTCCCCTACCATCCCGACCCGGTGGCCACCGGGTCGGTTGTCGCCGCCGACGAGACATGCGTGTGCTGCGGCCACGACCAGGGCTGGATCCACACCGGACCGGTCTACGGCGAGGACGTGCCCGACGGCCGGGTGTGCCCGTACTGCATCGCGTTCGGCACCGCCGCCCAGCGGTACGGCGCGTTCTTCAACGACGTCGAGGCGCGTGGGATGCCGGACGAGGCGGCCCGGCGGATCCGTGAGCGCACCCCCGGCTTCGCCACCTGGCAGGACTGGGGCTGGCCCGCGCACTGCGGCGACGGCGGGGTGTTCCTCGGCGCGGTCGGCGCGAAGGAACTGCGGCCCTACCCGGACGCGCTCGACCACCTGCGCGGACTGTGCGCCGAGTGGGGCTGGGGGCCCGCGTGGACCGAGGACTTCGTCGCCGCGCTCGACAAGGAGGGCGGGCCGACGGCCTACCTCTTCCGCTGCCGCGCCTGTGGCATCCACTTCACGCAGGCGGACTTCGCCTGACGGGTGGTGCCGGGGGGAGTCGGTGATCCCCCCGGCCCCTCGCGGCCATGGTGGAGATCACCGGGAGGCGGATCACGTGGGCGGCGTGACCGGCCCGTGAACACCATGTGCCGGAACTGTGGGCTCCATCACAGCGCACTTGATCCCGGCCTGGTCGGATGACCGCGTGCGCAAAGTGCTCCCTCTCGCCGCCACCGGCCTGCTGGCCCTGTCGGCCTGCCAGTTCGCCGGCCATGACGACCCCGCGGCCGAGGCCCACCGCCTCAACACCATGCAGTCGCTCCCGCTGCACGCCTACATACCGGATCCGTCGTCGGAGGGGGGCAGGTCCATCGGCAAGGCGCAGTGGATCCTCGCGAAGCAGTGCATGGTCCGGCTCGGCTTCGGCGGCTTCGCGACGCTCAACACCAGGACCGTCGAGTCGACGTACCCGGTCCGGCAGGGCACCCTCGCGGGCCGTGGCACGACCGGCGACGACAGCCCCTACGGGATCGACGATCCCGACCGGGCGGCCGAGCACGGCTACCACAACCGCGATCAGGAGGAGTCCGCCCAGCCCCAGGAGTGGCCCGCCGACCAGTACGTCGCCCTCACCGGCACGTTCGGCTCCGGCGACAGCCACTTCGCCCATGGCAACCCCATCCCCGAGGGCGGCTGCCTGGGACAGGCGACACGGAAGATCTACGGCCCCGCGCCCAAGGCGACGAAGGTCAACGGCGTGCGGCTCACCGGTTATTACTCGCTGGCCCTCGAGCTGTGGTACGAGTCCCACAAGGCGGCGCGGAAGGACCCGGGCTGGAAGAAGGCCGACCGCGCGTGGTCGGACTGCATGAAGGAGAAGGGCTTCCGCTACCCCGACCCGGACGAGGCATCCCTCGACACCGCCTGGTACCGGACCGAGGGGCCGTCGGCCAAGGAGAAGAAGACAGCGGCTGCGGACGCCCGGTGCAAGCTCGACACCGACTACATCGACACCGTGCACGCCATCGAGGCCGACGCTCAGAAGACGGTCATCAGCAAGCGCAAGAAGGCACTGGACGACCTGCGCGCAGCGGACGAGCGGGCCGTCCGGAGCGCCCGGACCATCATCGGCGAGCAGTCTTGAGCAGGGCGGTGCGCACCGGGAGCGCCGCGGTGACCGCCGCCACGGCGGCGGCCCTCGTCCTCGCCGGGTGCGGCTCGCAGGCCGGCGCCCGCAGCGACGGAACCGGCCCCTGGGCGGTCACCGCCGACCCGTTGTGCCCCTCCGGCATGCCCCGGTACGGCGCCGCCCCGACCGACACCCCGTCACCCGCGAGCAGCGCCCCGCCGCCCTCCGGGACCCCGCTCCCGCTGCCCACCGGCACCCAGGCGGCCCAGGGCGGTGTGCGGATCACCGGTCTGTCCGGCTGGACGTCCGACCGCGGCCAGGACTGCCCGTCCGCCCGGTCCGCCGCCACCTTCACCGTCACCAACCACGCCAGGACGGCGATGACCTACACGGTCACCCTCGGCTTCCTGGCGGCGACCCGAGGCGCCGTCGACACCGTGGCCACGACCGTTGCCGCGGTCCCGCCGGGACGGACGGTGAAGAGCACCGCCGTCCTCGGGGAGCTGCCCGAGCACGCACCGGCCGTGACCGGTGTGTCGATCCTGAAGGTGCGCAGTGCCCCCGTCGACGAGGCCCCCTCGGCGGGCGGCCCCTGCCCGGCCTCCGGGGTGCGCCTGTACGCCGACCAGGGCGACGCCGCCATGGGACTGCGCGCGGTGAGCCTGCACCTGGAGAACTGCGGCACGCGCCCGTACAGCCTGAACGGCCGTCCCGCGCTCCAGATCCTGGACGCCGACCACACGGCCGTCACCGGTGTGCGCCTCGTGCACGGCGAGGAGATCGCCACCGGCACCGGCGCCGACGGCACCCCCCGGCCCCTCACCCTCGCCCCCGGCGAGCGCGCCTACGCCGTGCTCACCTGGCGCAACACCACTGAGGCCGGCGACGGTTCGCGCCCCGTCGACGCCCCCTACGTGCGCGTGCGGGCGAAGCCGGGCGCCCGCCCGGTGATCGTGACACCGGAGCTGGACCTCGGCACGACGGGCAGACTCGGCGTCGGCCCGTGGAAGAAGGACGACACCGGCCGTTAGCGGAACCGGCGGGCGGCACTGCTCGAAAACCAGTGGTCACCGGGCCTGGAGCCCGGGAGACTCGGACACGTGTTCCTGACGATCTCCACGAGCGGCGACGCCGCCCACCCGGCCACCGACCTCGGATACCTGCTGCACAAGCACCCCGACAAGGCGCAGCAGTTCTCCACGTCCTACGGCACCGCCCACGTGTTCTACCCCGAGGCGGACGACCGGCGCTGCACGGCGGCGCTGTTGCTGGAGATCGACACGGTGGCGCTGGTACGGCGCGGCAAGGGCAAGGGACGCGGCGGCGCGCCCGACGCGGCGCTCGCGCAGTACGTCAACGACCGCCCCTACGCCGCCTCCTCACTGCTCGCGGTCGCGCTGAGCGGCGTGTTCTCCAGCGCCCTGCGCGGGGTGTGCAACGCCCGCCCGGAGCGGGCCGCCGCACCGCTGCCGCTGCGCGTCGAGGTGCCCGCGCTCCCCGCCCGCGGCGGGCCTGACCTGGTACGACGGCTCTTCGCACCGCTCGGCTGGGCGGTGACCGCCGAACCCGTCGCGCTGGACGCCCGGTTCCCGCAGTGGGGCGACTCGCGGTACGTCCGCCTCGTGCTGGAGTCGGAACGGCTGACCCTCGCCGCAGCGCTGCGCCACCTGTACGTCCTGCTGCCCGTCCTCGACGACGCCAAGCACTACTGGGTCTCCTCCGACGAGGTCGACAAGCTGCTGCGGGCCGGCGAGGGCTGGCTGCCCGGACACCCCGAGCAGAAGCTGATCACCAGCCGCTATCTCTCCCGCCGCTGGTCGCTGACCCGGCAGGCGAGGGAGCGGCTGGAACTGGTGCGGCTGGCCGAGGCCGACGACAGCGAGGTCGAGGAGATCGACAACGCGGTCGAGGCGGAGACGGAGGCGGACGAGAAGCCGACGCCGCTCGCCGTGCAGCGCCGGGAGGCCATCGTCGCCGCCCTGCGCGCGTCCGGTGCCGCGCGGGTGCTCGACCTGGGCTGCGGACAGGGCCAGTTGGTGCAGGAACTGCTCAAGGACGTGCGGTTCACCGAGATCGTCGGCGTCGACGTGTCCGTGCGCGCCCTCACCATCGCCGCACGTCGGCTGAAGCTGGACCGCATGGCGGAGCGGCAGGCGGCCCGGGTCGAGCTCTTCCAGGGCTCCCTCGCCTACACCGACAACCGGCTCAAGGGCTACGACGCCGCCGTGCTCAGCGAGGTGATCGAACACCTCGACCTGCCCCGGCTGCCAGCCCTGGAGTACGCCGTGTTCGGGCACGCGCGCCCCCGCACGGTCCTCGTGACCACCCCGAACGTCGAGTACAACGTCCGCTGGGAGACGCTCCCCGCCGGACACGTCCGGCACGGCGACCACCGCTTCGAGTGGACCCGCGAGGAGTTCCGCACCTGGGCGGCGGCCGTCGCCGAACGACACGGATACGACGTGGAGTTCACGGCTGTCGGACCGGACGACCCGGAGGTCGGGCCGCCCACCCAGATGGCCACGTTCGTCCTGCGGACAGCCACGACGAAGCCCGGACACGCCGACATGACCGAGAAGGAGGCGAAGGCCGCATGACCGAGACCCGCACGGGACGGGCCCTGCCCGTCACCGACCTCTCCCTGGTCGTCCTCGTCGGCGCCTCCGGGTCCGGCAAGTCGACCTTCGCCCGCAAGCACTTCAAGCCCACCGAGGTCATCTCCTCCGACTTCTGCCGCGGTCTGGTCTCCGACGACGAGAACGACCAGAGCGCGACGGGCGACGCCTTCGACGTCCTGCACCACATCGCCGGCAAGCGGCTCGCCGCCGGCCGCCGGACCGTCGTCGACGCCACCAGCGTGCAGCAGGACAGCCGGCGGCAGCTGATCGAGCTGGCGAAGAAGTACGACGTGCTGCCCATCGCCATCGTGCTGGACATGCCGGAAGAGGTGTGCGCGGAGCGCAACGCGGCCCGCACCGACCGTGCCGAGATGCCCCGCCGGGTCATCCAGCGGCACATCCGCGAACTGCGCCGGTCGCTGCGGCACCTGGAGCGCGAGGGCTTCCGCAAGGTGCACGTCCTGCGCGGGGTGGAGGAGGCCGAGACGGCCACCGTCGTCACCGAGAAGCGCTTCAACGACCTGACCCACCTCACCGGCCCCTTCGACATCATCGGCGACATCCACGGCTGCTCGTCCGAACTCGAGGCCCTGCTCGCCAAGCTGGGGTACACCGACGGGGAGCACCCCGAGGGCCGTACCGCCGTGTTCGTCGGCGACCTGGTCGACCGGGGCCCGGACACCCCGGGCGTGCTGCGCCGCGTGATCTCGATGGTCGAGGCGGGCAACGCCCTGTGCGTGCCCGGCAACCACGAGAACAAGTACGGCCGTCACCTCAAGGGCCGCAAGGTCCAGCACCCCCACGGGCTCGCCGAGACCGTCGCGCAGATGGAGGGCGAGAGCGAGGAGTTCAAGGACCGGGTCCGGCGGTTCCTGGACGGACTGGTCAGCCACTACGTCCTGGACGGCGGCCGGCTCGTGGTCTGCCACGCCGGTCTGCCCGAGAAGTACCACGGCCGCACCTCCGGCCGGGTCCGCTCGCACGCCCTGTACGGCGACACCACCGGCGAGACGGACGAGTTCGGGCTGCCGGTGCGCTACCCGTGGGCGGAGGACTACCGGGGCCGGGCGGCCGTGGTCTACGGCCACACGCCCGTTCCGGAGGCCACCTGGCTCAACAACACCATCTGCGTGGACACCGGCGCCGTCTTCGGCGGCAAGCTGACCGCGCTGCGCTGGCCGGAGCGCGAGCTCGTGGACGTACCGGCCGAGCGGGTCTGGTACGAGCCGGCGAAGCCGCTGCGCTCCGAGGCGCCCGGCGGGCAGGACGGACGGCCGCTGGCCCTGGCCGACGTGCACGGCCGCCGGGCCGTGGAGACCCGGCACGCGGGCCGGGTGGCCATCCGCGAGGAGAACGCGGCGGCGGCGCTGGAGGTCATGAGCCGCTTCGCGATCGACCCGCGTCTGCTGCCGTACCTGCCGCCGACCATGGCACCCACGGCGACGTCCCAGGTGGACGGCTACCTGGAGCACCCCGAGGAGGCCTTCGCGCAGTACGCGCGGGACGGGGTCGCGCGGGTCGTGTGCGAGGAGAAGCACATGGGCTCGCGGGCCGTGGCCCTGGTCTGCCGGGACGCGGACGCGGCGCGCGAGCGGTTCGGCGCACAGGGCCCGACGGGGTCGCTGTACACCCGCACCGGGCGGCCGTTCCTCGACGACGAGAAGGTGACCGAGGAGATTCTCGGGCGCCTGCGCTCGGCGATCGACGCGGCCGGCCTGTGGGACGAACTCGACACCGACTGGCTGCTGCTGGACGCCGAGCTGATGCCGTGGTCGCTGAAGGCGTCCGGGCTGCTGCGGTCGCAGTACGCGGCGGTGGGTGCCGCTTCCGGGGCGGTGTTCCCGGGTGCGCTGGCCGCGCTGGAGGGCGCGGCGGCCCGTGGGGTCGAGGTGACCGGCCTGCTGGCCCGCCAGCGTGACCGGGCGTCCGACGCGGCCGCGTTCACGGAGGCGTACCGCCGCTACTGCTGGACCACCGACGGCCTGGAAGGGGTCCGCCTGGCCCCCTTCCAGGTCCTGGCCGCCCGCGGCCGCAACCTCGCCGCGGTGCCGCACGACGAGCAACTGGACCTGATCGACCGGCTGGTGGAGCACGACGGCACCGGACTGCTGCAGACCACCCGGCGGCTGTACGTCGACACCGGCGACCCGGACTCGGTGCGCGCGGGTGTCGAGTGGTGGCTGGAGATGACCGGCCGGGGCGGCGAGGGCATGGTCGTCAAGCCGGTCGGCGCGCTGGTCCGGGGCCCGGACGGGCGGCTGGTGCAGCCCGGCATCAAGTGCCGGGGCCGCGAGTACCTGCGGATCATCTACGGTCCCGAGTACACCCGGCCGGACAACCTCGCCCGGCTGCGGCAGCGGTTCCTGAACCACAAGCGGTCCCTCGCCCTGCGCGAGTACGCCCTCGGCCTGGAGGCCCTGGACCGGCTCGCGGACGGGGAGCCGCTGTGGCGGGTGCACGAGGCGGTGTTCGGTGTGCTGGCCCTGGAGTCGGAGCCGGTCGACCCACGCCTGTAGGCCCACGCCGGTAGGCCCCCGTCACACAGCCCCCTTGTGTCGCACACACACCTGTCCATATGGTGGACAGCCGTGCGGTGCAAGGGGGTTCGCACGCTACGAGGGGAGCGGTGGACGTGGAGATCAAGAAGGTCGTGGTCCGCGAGGACCAGCAGAGCACGAGCCGCCGGCCGGCGATCCTGGAGAAGCGGCCGACCCGCTGACCATGCGCGTCCACCTGGTCACGATGCCGTGGCACCCGATCGACCTGCCCTCGCTCCAGCTGGGCCTGCTGAACCGCATCGTGCGCCAGGCCCGCCCTGGCGACCGTGTGACCGAGTTCCACGCCTCCCTGCGCTGGGCGGAGTTCCTGCTGGAGCGTTCCGGCGGCCGGCTGCGGCCGGGCGACTACGTGTCCGTCGGCAGCGACGCGATCTTCCACGGCCTGGGCGACTGGGTCTTCTCCGGCGCCCTCTACGACGACCCAGGCTGGGGCCTGGCCCGGCTGCGGGACTACGCGGCCGCCCGGGACGTCTTCATCGACACCGCCGTCGCCATGCGCCCGTACGCCGCCGCCTTCATCGCCGAGTGCGCCAGCGAGGTGCTGGCGGCCGAACCGGACGTGGTCGGGTTCACCAGCACGTTCATGCAGAACGTGCCCTCCCTCGCCCTCGCCCGCGAACTCAAGCGCAGGCGACCGCGGTTGACGATCGTCTTCGGCGGCAGCAACTGCGACGGCCCGATGGGCCACGCCCTGCACCGCAATCATCCCTTTGTCGACCACGTGGTGCGCGGCGAGGCCGAGTACGCCTTACCGGCCCTGTTACGCCACCTGGACGCGGGTACCGCGCCCGTGGACGTGCCGGGTCTGTGCTGGTGGGACGGCACCCTGTCCCGGGCCAACACCGAGACGCGGCGGATCGTGGCGCCCGCCGACATCCCCTCACCCGACTACGACCAGTGGCAGACCGCCCTGGACGCCTCGCCCATCCAGAGGTACGTCCACCCGAAGCTGGTCGTGGAGGGGGCCCGGGGCTGCTGGTGGGGCGAGAAGCACCACTGCACCTTCTGCGGGCTGAACGGCTCCGCCATGGCCTTCCGTGCCAAGCCGGGGGAGCGGCTGTGGGCGGAGATCGACCGGCTGGTGCGCCGCCACCGCATCCTCGACGTGGTCACGGTCGACAACATCATCGACATGGCCTACTTCCAGGACTTCCTGCCCCGGGTCGCCGACAGCGGCTGGGACCTGCGGCTGCACTACGAGGTCAAGTCCAACCTCACCCCGGCCCAGCTGAAGCTCCTCGGGGCCTCCGGCACGGTGCACATCCAGCCCGGTATCGAGGGCCTGGGCAGCCGCGTCCTGGACCTGATGGACAAGGGCGTCACCGGGGCACGCAACGTCCGCACCCTGCGCGAGTGCGAGAACCACGCGCTGACCTGCTCCTGGAACCTCCTGTACGGCTTCCCCGGCGAGACCGCCGACGACTACACGCCGGTCGTCGACCAGCTCCCCGCCCTGGTCCACCTCCAGCCGCCGAGCGGCGCCCACCGGATCCAGCTGGAGCGCTTCAGCCCGCACTTCACCGACCCGGCACGCGGCTTTGCCGAACGCCGGCCGGCCGAGATGTACCAGCACGTCTACGACCTGCCCGAGGACGAACTCGCCGACCTCGTCTACCTGTTCGACACCGAGGACGCGGGCATCGCGGGCCCGGTCGAGCAGCGGCTCAAGGACGCCGTCGCCGAGTGGCGGGCCGGGCACGCGCACTCCCGACTGCTGTTCGCGCAGGACGGCGAGGAACTGCTGGTGCACGACCGGCGGCACGGCCGGCCCCCGGCCACCCACCGCTTCACCGGCTGGCGGGCCGAGGCACTGCGCCGCCTGGAGGCCGGCCGGACGGTCACCGCCCTGCACCGGCTGCTGACCGCCGACGGCCACGACGTGACCCCGCAGACCCTGGCGGAGTGGATCCAGCAGGCCTGCTCCCTGGGCCTGTTGTTCCGTGACGGCCCCACCTGTGTGGCCCTGCCGACCTGGGGCGAGCCGGTCCGCCTGACCGAGGGGGCCGGATGAGCGGGCTGCCCTCCGCCGTACCGCACGGGCTCACCGGTCGCCGCGTCGAGGCGACCGAACCGCTGGACATCAGCGGGGACGGCCGGGAGACGGCGGAGGCGGTCCGGTTCCTGCGCGAGTGCCAGAGCCTCGGCCTGACGGTGAGCTGGCGGGCGACGGGCAGACCGTCGTACGACCTGGGCGTGCTGCGCCATCTGCCCCCGCCCACCCGAGCACCGGCGGACCGGGGCGGATGGGATGCCTGGCGGACCGGACACGCCCACGGCATCCTCTACCACCGGCGTGGCCCCGGCTTCGTGACGGTCCTGGACCGGAGGCAGCAGGGCACGGCCGTCCGGCTCACCCTGGACCACCCCGTCCTCCACGCGGCCTTCCTCCGGCTCCTGGAGCCCACGCCCCTCGAGGTGCTCGACGCCACCCAGCGGGAGGCCGCCGAACTGCTCACCGCCGAGCGGCTGGTCCTGGTCTGCGGCGGCTGGGCGGTGGCCCTGCCCCCGCGCATCCGGCAGTGGCCCGTGCCCTGCACCGCGATCTGATCGTCCTAGTCGACAAGCCGTAGCCGCTGCTCGCACACCCCGACCCGGACCGTCTGTCCCCAGGTCAGCTGGAGCGAGTCCGTCTCGATGCCGTCGCCGAAGGCGATGAGCCGGTCGGACTCCACGGTGACCGTCAGTGCCGCCACGGTCCCGAGTTCGCCCGCCACCAGGCTCGTACCGGTGGCCGGTGACGGCCAGGCCTCCCGGACGAACCACACCAGCCGGTCCTCGGTGGGGGAGGGCAGCGCGAGCCGGCCGCCCCGCTCCTGCCACACCGAGCGGAGCCAGCCGGTCGCGCCGGTGCCGGTCCCCACCAGCACCCCGGAGGAGGCCTGGGCCTCGGCGACACCCCCGTCGCCGTCGAGGCCCAGGCGGTACCGGGCGGTCTGGTGACCGGGCGTGCCCAGGTAGATCTCGTTGAGCGCCACCAGCCGCTGGGTGTCGTCGGCCACGGCCTCGACCATGGTGAGCTCGTCGCACCCCGTCCCCGCCGACAGCAGCTTCGCCGTGTCCCGCGGGCGGTGGCGTACCAGCACACCGGGGTTGCGGCCGGGGTCCGTGTCGATGCCGACGACCGGCTGCCCGGTCAGGTACTTGGCGACGTTCGCGACCAGCCCGTCCTGGCCGACCACCACGACCACGTCCTCGGGTGCGAACAGGAACCGGTCCAGGTCGCCCCGCTCGACCTGTGCCCGGCGCCAGGTCAGGGGAACAGCCGACGCCACCTCGGCCAGAGCGTGCCGGGCCCGGCGGTGGCGTTCGGCGACCTCCTCGATGTCCCGGCCTCGCGAGGCGAGGAAGAACGCGGCCTGACCGTGCGTGCCGTGCCGGGCCACCAGCTCCTCGTACTCGGTGGTCCGGTGGACCAGCACGGCACGCGGGGCGAGACTCACGCCCCCGCCCCCGTCCCCGCCTCGGCGGCGCCGCCGAGCTTGGCCAGCAGCCCGGTCAGCACGTCCGGGGACACGGTCACACTGTCGATGCGGGGCAGGTTCTCGGCCAGCCGGGTCGCGGTGAGCGCCCGGAGGGTCGTCGTCCCGTCGACGCCGGCCTCCGCGTGCACCCGCAGCCAGGCCGCCTGGGCCTGCGCGCGTGCCTCGCCGACTTCCCGCGCGCCCTCGGCCTCCGCGCGGGCGACCCGTACCGCACGGGCCGCGTCCGCCTCGGCGAGCTTGAGAGCGCGGGCCGCCTCCGCCTCGGTGAGGGCCGCCGTCCGTGCGGCCTCCGCCTCGGCGAGCTTCACCGACCGTGCGGCCTCCGCCTCGGCGAGCTTCACCGACCGCGCCGCCTCGGCCCCGGCGCGCACCGCGTCCGCGGCCGCCTGCTCCTCCGCCTCGCGGCGCGCGTTGGTGCCGCGCTGCTCGACCAACCGCTCCTCGCGGCGGGCGAGTTCGATCTTGCTGGCCAGTTCGTTCTCGGCGATGGCGCGCTCCCGCTCCACCGCCACGGCCCGTCGCTCGTAGGTGGCGCGGTCGGCGTCCTGCTGGATCTGCTCCCGGGCCGGGGTGCGCAGCGCCCGCTCCACCTCCGGCTCCGGCCGCAATGCCATCACACGCACCGCGACCACCTCGATGCCCGTGGCCGGCAGCCGCGGTTCGGCGCCCAGGCCCGCCGCGACCCGCTCGCGCACCGCGGCCACTCCGTCGACCAGCGCCGCCGAGAGCGGCGTACGGGCGAGGACGTCCAGCGCGTGCTGCTGCGCCGTCTCGGTGAGCAGGGTGCCCAGTTGCTCCAGCGGGGTGCCGCGCCACACCCCGGTGTCCGGGTCGATCGAGAAGTCGAGGCGGGTGGCGGCGAGCGTCGGGTCGCCGATGCGGTAGGTCACCGTCGCCTGCACCGTCACGTCCTGGAAGTCGGCCGTCCGGGCATGGAAGGTCATGGCCAGCTCGCGGTCGTCCACCGGGATCTCGGAGAGCGCGGCGGTCAGCGAGCGGAACCAGAAGCTGAGCCCGGGGCCGTCGTGGACCAGTCGGCCGGAACGGTGGTGGCGGATGTGCGCGGTCGGCGCGCCGCGCAGGTGGCGCCGGCCGAGGCGCCGGGTGATGTCGGCCATGTGCCCCCCTCTTTTTTCGTCATGGCGACGATAACCGTCGGGCGTGATTCTCGTCAAGAGGACGAAAACTGGAGGACGCGGAAACCGCCGAGGGGCGGGTGAACCCGGGGCGCGATGGTCAGGATGGAGGCATGGGATTCCATGTCGACTCCGAGGCCGGGCGGCTGCGCCGCGTCATCCTGCACCGGCCGGATCTCGAGCTCAAGAGGCTCACCCCCAGCAACAAGGACGCCCTCCTCTTCGACGACGTGCTCTGGGTGCGTCGGGCGCGCGCCGAGCACGACGGGTTCGCCGACGTGCTGCGCGACCGGGGTGTCGCCGTCCACCTCTTCGGCGACCTGCTCGCCGAGACCCTGAAGATCGCCGAGGCCCGCGCCCTCGTCCTGGACCGGGTCTTCGACGAGAAGGAGTACGGCCCCCTGGCCACCGACCATCTGCGTGCCTCCTTCGACCGGATGGCCCCGGGCGAGCTGGCAGAGGCCCTCGTCGGCGGGATGACCAAGCGGGAGTTCCTGGACGCGCACGCGGAGCCGACCTCCGTCCGTTTCCACGTCATGGACCTGGACGACTTCCTGCTCCGCCCGCTGCCCAACCACCTCTTCACCCGTGACACCTCGGCGTGGATCTACGACGGCGTCTCCATCAACGCCATGCGCTGGCCCGCCCGGCAGCGGGAGACCGTCCACTTCGAGGCGATCTACCGCCATCACCCCCTCTTCCGCGAGGAAACGTTCCGCATCTGGTCCCGGGGGCAGGCCGACTACCCCTCCACCATCGAGGGCGGCGACGTCCTGGTGATCGGCAACGGCGCCGTGCTGATCGGTATGAGCGAGCGCACCACCCCGCAGGCCGTGGAGATGCTGGCGCACAAACTGTTCGCGGCCGGCTCGGCGCGCACGATCGTCGCGCTCGACATGCCCAAGCGGCGGGCCTTTATGCACCTCGACACGGTGATGACCATGGTCGACGGCGACACCTTCACCCAGTACGCCGGGCTCGGCATGCTGCGCTCGTACACCATCGAGCCGGGCGTCGGCGAACGGGAGCTGAAGGTCACTGACCATCCCCCGGAGCACATGCACCGGGCGATCGCCGCCGCCCTCGGCCTCGGTGAGATCCGGGTGCTGACCGCCACCCAGGACGTGCACGCCGCCGAGCGCGAGCAGTGGGACGACGGCTGCAACGTCCTCGCCGTCGAGCCGGGAGTCGTCGTCGCCTACGAGCGGAACTCGACCACCAACACGCATCTGCGCAAGCAGGGCATCGAGGTGATCGAGATCCCCGGCAGCGAGCTGGGGCGGGGCAGGGGCGGCCCGCGCTGTATGAGCTGTCCGGTGGAGCGGGATGCGGTGTGACCGAGCGAACTGTATAGAAATGCTGACCGTCGTATAGAATTCCAAGGTCCGTGCACCCGTACCCCTGGAGCGCCCCATGGCGACAGTCCCGACCGCCCTCGCCGGCCGCCACTTCCTCAAGGAGCTGGACTTCACCGAGGAGGAGTTCCGCGGTCTGGTCGAGCTGGCCGCCGAGCTGAAGGCCGCCAAGAAGGCCGGGACCGAGACGCGGTACCTGCGGGGGCGGAACATCGCGCTGGTCTTCGAGAAGACCTCGACGCGTACCCGCTGCGCGTTCGAGGTCGCCGCCGCCGACCAGGGCGCCCACACGACCTACCTCGACCCCGCCGGCTCGCAGATCGGGCACAAGGAGTCCGTCAAGGACACCGCGCGCGTCCTCGGCCGGATGTTCGACGGCATCGAGTACCGCGGGGACAGCCAGGCCAAGGTCGAGGAGCTGGCCGCCTACGCCGGCGTGCCCGTCTACAACGGTCTCACCGACGACTGGCACCCCACCCAGATGCTCGCCGACGTGCTCACCATGACCGAGCACAGCACCAAGCCGCTGCGGCAGATCGCCTTCGCCTACCTCGGCGACGCCCGGTTCAACATGGGCAACTCCTATCTGGTCACCGGCGCGCTGCTCGGCATGGACGTACGGATCGTCGCACCCCGGCAGTACTGGCCGGACGACGAGATCGTGGCCCGGGCCCGCAAGCTGGCGGAGCACAGCGGCTCCGTCATCACGCTCACCGAGGACGTCGACGAGGGTGTCAGGGGGGCCGATTTCATCGCCACCGACGTCTGGGTCTCGATGGGCGAGCCCAAGGAGGTCTGGGGCGAGCGGATCAAGGCCCTCGCCCCCTACGCCGTGACCATGGACGTCCTGCGCGCCACCGGGAACCCGGACGTGAAGTTCCTGCACTGCCTGCCGGCCTTCCACGACCTGGGCACCAAGGTGGGCCAGGAGATCCACGAGACCTACGGACTGCGGTCCCTGGAAGTGACGGACGAGGTCTTCGAATCCGCCCACTCGATCGTCTTCGACGAGGCCGAGAACCGGCTGCACACGATCAAGGCGGTGCTGGTAGCCACACTCGCCTGAGCAGCCCTATCCTGACCGGCGGCCCGGAGCCACCCCTTCCGCGGCCGCCGCCGCGACCGTACGACGGTCGCCCGCACCACCAGAAACGAGCACCACCCGCAATGCCCGCTCCCCGCATCAAGTCCCCGCACCTGCTCCTCGCCGAATCCGGCGCCGACCGCGAGGGACACGGCCTCAAGCGCACGATGGGCCTCTTCCAGCTCATCTGCTTCGGCGTCGGCGCCATCGTCGGCACCGGCATCTTCGTCGGCCTCTCCGACTCCGTCGCCCAGGCCGGTCCCGCCGTCGTCGTCTCCTTCGTCCTCGCCGCGCTCACCTGCGTCTTCACCGCCTTCTCCTTCGCGGAGCTGGGCGGCGCGATCCCGGTCTCGGGTTCCTCGTACTCCTTCGCCTACGCGGGCCTCGGCGAGTCCACCGCCTTCCTGGTCGGCTGGTGCCTGCTGCTGGAGTACGGCATCTCCATCTCGGCCGTCGCCGTCGGCTGGAGCCAGTACGTCAACGAGCTGCTGCACAGCCTCACCGGCCGGCAGCTCCCGGCCGTCCTCTCCGCCGGTCCGGGTGACGGCGGGGTCGTGAACCTCCCCGCCGTGATCGTCATCACCATGGCCTGCGTGCTGCTGGTGCGCGGGGTCCGCGAGAGCGCCCGGGCGACCGCCGCCATGGCCGCCGTGAAGCTCGTCGTCCTGCTCGCCTTCTGCGCCATCGGCTACAGCGCCTTCAAGGACGGCAACCTCACCCCGTTCTCCCCGGCCGGCCTCGGCGGCATCGGCGCGGGCACCACCGCCGCGTTCTTCTCCTACATCGGCTTCGACGCGATCACCACCGCCGGCGAGGAGGCCAAGAACCCCCGCCGGGACATCCCCGTGGCGATCATGGTCTGCATGGGCCTGGTCACCCTGCTGTACTGCGCGGTCGCCGTCGCCGCCATCGGCGCCATCGGCGGCGGCCAGGTGGCCGGCCGCCCCGCCGCGCTGTCGTACGTCGTCAACGAGGTCACCGGCTCCGGCATCGGCGGCGGGGTCATCGCCTTCGGCGCGGTCGTCGCGATCGCCTCCGTGGTCCTCGCCGTGATGTACGGCCAGACCCGCATCCTGATGTCGATGTCCCGGGACGGCCTGATCCCGCGCGTCTTCGAGAAGGTGTCCCCGAGGACCTCCACACCGGTCGCCGGCACGCTGATCGTCGCCGTGGTCTTCGCCGTCCCGGCGGCCTTCGCCTCCCTCGACGCCGTCATGAACCTGTGCACCATCGGCACGCTCGCCGTCATGGCCGTCGTCAACATCACGGTCATCGCCCTGCGCCGCCGCGAACCGGGCCTGAGCCGCAGCTTCCGCGTGCCGCTCTACCCCGTGGGCCCGCTGCTCGGCGTCGCCTTCTGCCTGTACCTGGTCTACGAGACCGGCCGGCAGACCTGGCTGCAGTTCGCCGTGTTCCTCGCGGTGGGACTGCTCGTCTACGTCGCCTACGGGCGCCGGCACTCCACGCTGACCCGCACGGCCCCCGAGGTCACACCGGACGCCGCTGAGCGGGAACCGCAGGCAGTCTGAACCACACCGCCTTGCCCGACGGGGTGGGGCGGTGACCGCAGGACGAGCTGAGGGCGCGGATCAGCAGCAGACCGCGCCCGCCCTCCTGCCAGACGTCGGGCTCCTCGATCACGGGCCGGGTCAGATGGCCGGGCGGCGCCGGGTCCGGGTCGTGCACCTCGACCTGGCAGGCGGTCGGCAGCAGCTCCACCACCAGCTCTATCGGGCCGCGCCCGGCGGTGTGCTCCACCGCGTTGGCCACCAGCTCCGCGGTGAGCAGCTCCGCGGTGTCGCAGTCGGCCGCGTGCTCCACGTCGGCGAGAGCCGAGCGCACCAGGGCGCGCGCCACGGGCACCGCCGCGGCGGTGTGCGGCAGCGCGATGCGCCAGGAGGCCGATTCGGTGGAGCGTTCGTGCAAGGCGAGTCCGTTCATGGAGCAGGCTGTCCTGCTTTCGACTGTAGGAATGGTACGGGCCCGGCCACCGGAGACCGCCGACGGGCTTCGCCCGGGACCTCCGGCCCCGGTACCGGGCGGCTTACCCAGGCGAACGGCCCCCCTCGCGCGGCGGTGCCCACTGTTACCGCGCTGTCGCCGAGCAGTGACGCATGTGACCGGACCCGGCCGATCGGCGTACGTCTGTCGCGTGAGCGTGACGACAGTCACAAACAGGTGATAACTTCATGGGGTAGCACCGTGAGGCACCCACCGCTGCAACGTGAGGCACCGCCGCCCTAGGAGGCCACACGTCATGAGTCCCTTCACCGGCTCCTCCGCCCGCACCTCCGACTGGGAGCACCTGCGGGTCCAGCTCGCCGACGGGGTCGCCACCGTCACCCTCACCCGACCCGAGAAACTCAACGCCCTCACCTTCGGCGCCTACGCCGACCTGCGCGATCTGCTCGCCGAACTCTCCCGGGAGCGCTCGGTCCGCGCCCTGGTGCTGTCCGGCGAGGGGCGCGGCTTCTGCTCCGGCGGCGATGTCGAGGAGATCATCGGCGCCACCCTGTCCATGGACACCGCCCAGCTGCTGGACTTCAACCGGATGACCGGCCAGGTCGTGCGGGCGGTCCGCGAATGCCCGTTCCCGGTGATCGCCGCCGTGCACGGTGTGGCGGCCGGCGCGGGCGCCGTCCTGGCCCTCGCCGCCGACTTCCGCGTCGCGGACCCCTCGGCCCGCTTCGCCTTCCTCTTCACCCGCGTCGGCCTCTCCGGCGGCGACATGGGAGCGGCCTACCTGCTGCCCCGGGTCGTCGGCCTCGGCCACGCCACCCGCCTGCTCATGCTCGGCGAACCGGTCCGCGCACCCGAGGCCGAGCGCATCGGCCTGATCAGCCGGCTGACGGAGGAGGGCCGGGCGACCGAGGCGGCCCTCGAGCTGGCCCGCCACCTGGCCGACGGCCCCGCCCTGGCCTACGCCCAGACCAAGGCCCTGCTCACTGCCGAGCTGGACATGCCCCTGGCGGCGTCGATCGAGCTGGACGCCTCCACCCAGGCCCTGCTGATGAACGGCGAGGACTACGCGGAGTTCCACGCGGCGTTCACGCAGAAGCGCCCGCCGAAGTGGCGGGGACGGTGACCATGGCAGCCGACCCGAGGAACGAAGGGGCGCGGGGAACGGCGCGACGAGCGACGACGAAAGGGGCGCGGGGAACGGCGCGGCAAGCCGCGACGAACCCGCAGCCGCAGCCGACGGCCGGCCGCCCCCTGCGCGTCGCGATCACCGGCGGTGGCCCGGGCGGCCTCTACGCGGCCGCGTTGCTGAAACGCCTCGACCCCGCACGAGAGGTGACCCTCTGGGAACGCAACGCCCCCGAGGAGACCTTCGGCTTCGGCGTGGTCCTCTCCGACGAAACCCTGGGCGGCATAGAACACGCCGACCCGGTGGTCTACGCGGCCCTCCAGCAGGACTTCGTCCGCTGGGACGACATCGACATCGTCCACCGAGGCACGCGGCACACCTCCGGGGGACACGGTTTCGCCGCCCTCGGCCGGCACCGCCTGCTGGAGATCCTGCACGACCGCTGCCGTTCCCTCGGCGTGCGGATCCACTTCCGTACCGAGGCCCCGCCCCCGGACCGCCTCGCGGCGGACCACGACCTCGTCATCGCCGCCGACGGAGTCCACAGCACCATCCGCGAGACCTACGCCCGTGTGTTCCGCCCCCAGGTGACCGAACACCGCTGCCGCTACATATGGCTCGCCGCCGACTTCGCCCTCGACGCCTTCCGCTTCGAGATCGCCGAGACCGAGCACGGTGTGATGCAGCTGCACGGCTACCCCTACGCCCGCCCGTCTCCCGGCCACCACTCCTCGACGGGACCCTCCGGACCGCAGCATCGACGCGGCGCCTCCACCGTCATCGTCGAGATGCGCGAGGAGGTGTGGCGGGCGGCGGGATTCGACGAGGTCACCACGGAGGAGTCCGTCGAGCGCTGCGCCAAGCTCTTCGCCGACGCGCTCGGCGGCCGCACCCTGCGTTCCGGCAGGTCCGCCTGGACGACCTTCCGTACGGTCGTCAACGACCGCTGGTCGCACGGCAACGTCGTCCTCCTCGGCGACGCCGCCCACACCGCCCACTTCTCCATCGGCTCCGGCACCAAGCTCGCCGTGGAGGACGCACTGGCCCTGGCCGCGTGCCTCGAGGAAGAACCGGACGTGCCCAGGGCGCTGGCGGCCTACGAGGAGGAGCGCAAGCCCGTCGTCGCCTCCACGCAGCGGGCCGCGCGAGCCAGCCTGGAGTGGTTCGAGAACCTGCCGCTGTACCTCCGTCAGCCGCCCCGCCAGTTCGCCTTCAACCTGCTCACCCGCAGCCGCCGGGTCACCCACGACAACCTCCGGCTCCGCGACGCCCACTTCACCGAGGCCGTGGAGCGCGAGTTCGGCTGCCCGCCCGGCACGCCCCCGATGTTCACCCCGTTCCGGCTGCGCGGCCTGACCCTGCGCAACCGGGTCGTCGTGTCGCCGATGGACATGTACTCCGCCACCGACGGCGTCCCCGGCGACTTCCACCTCGTCCACCTGGGCGCCCGGGCCCTCGGCGGGGCCGGTCTGGTCATGACCGAGATGGTGTGCGTGAGCGCGGAGGGCCGCATCACCCCGGGCTGTGCCGGCCTCTACACCGGCCGGCAGGCCGAGGCCTGGCGGCGCATCACCGACTTCGTCCACACCCGCGCCCCCGGCACCGCGATCGGGGTACAGCTCGGGCACTCCGGCCGCAAGGGCTCCACGAAGCTGATGTGGGAGGGCATGGACGAGCCGCTGCCCGACGGCAACTGGCCGCTCCTTGCCGCCTCGCCGCTGCCGTACAAGCCGGGCAGCCAGACCCCGCGCTCGCTGTCCCGAGCCCAGCTCACCGATATCCGGGAACAGTTCACGGCCGCCGCCTGGCGGGCCGCCCGGGCCGGCTTCGACCTGCTCGAACTGCACTGCGCGCACGGCTACCTGCTCTCCGGCTTCCTCTCCCCGCTCACCAACCACCGCACCGACGCCTACGGCGGCTCGCTGGAGAAGCGGCTGCGCTTCCCGCTGGAGGTCTTCGACGCCGTACGCACGGTGTGGCCGGCGGAACGGCCGATGACCGTGCGCATCTCCGCCACCGACTGGGCCGAGGGCGGTACGACGGCCGAGGACGCGGTCGAGATCGCCCGCGCCTTCGCCGCCCACGGCGCCGACGCGATCGACGTGTCCACCGGGCAGGTGGTGGCCGAGGAGCGGCCGGAGTTCGGGCGGTCGTACCAGACGCCGTTCGCCGACCGCATCCGGCACGAGGCCGGCGTCCCGGTGCTCGCGGTCGGCGCGATCTCCTCCTGGGACGACGTCAACTCCCTGATCCTGGCCGGGCGCGCCGACCTGTGCGCGCTGGCCCGCCCCCACCTGTACGACCCGCACTGGACCCTGCACGCGGCGGCCGAGCAGGGCTACGACGGTCCCGGTGCCGTCTGGCCCGCGCCCTACCGGGCGGGCAGCAGACGCCCGCAGACCGGACGCACGGACGCCCCGAAGCCGCGGTTGTCGCTCGACGGCTGAGGTGTCAGTGCCGGCTGCCCTACTCGATCCACGGGGACGTTGCGCGGGGACGGCGGCAGGGTGCGCAGCTGTACCGCCGGTACCGCGGGTGGGCCGTACCGTGCCGCCTCACGCCCCCGCGAACTCCGCGCCCGCGTCCCGCAGCCGTTCGTGCAGGCCCTGGAAGACCTTCGCCGAGCGCACGCCGGGCCAGTCGGCCGGCAGCAGGTGGGTGGGCAGGCCCGGGTCGGTGTAGGGGAGGTGGCGCCAGGAGTCGAGGGCGAGGAGGTAGTCGCGGTAGGCCTCCTCGGGCGGGGTGCCCGGGCGGTGTTCCCAGGCGTGCAGGACGGGGGCGTGCACGTCCAGGAAGCGCTCGTGCTCCTTGGCGATCGCCGTCAGGTCCCACCAGCGGGCGACCGCTTCGGCCGTCGGCGCGAACCCCAGATGCTCGCCGCGGAAGAAGTCCACGTAGGGGTCCAGGTGCAGCCGGCGCAGCGTGTGCCGCGTCTCCTCGTACAGGCGGGCCGGGGCGATCCACACCCCGGGGGCCGCCGTGCCGAAGCCCAGGGCCGCCAGCCGGGACCGCAGCACGTGCCGCTTCTGCCGCTCCGACTCGGGTACGGAGAACACCGCCAGCACCCAGCCCGCGTCCGCGGGGGGTGCCGTCGCGTAGATGCGGCGGTCGCCGTCGTCCAGCAACTGGCGGGCCTCGGGCGAGAGTTCGTAGCCGGCCGCGCCGGACTCCGTGCGGGCCGGCAGCAGCAGACCGCGCCGTTTGAGCCGGGACACCGAGGAGCGTACGGACGGCGCGTCCACCCCGACCGCGGCCAGGAGCCGGATCAGCTCGGCGACGGGCACCGGGCCGGGCATGAAGCGGCCGTACGCGCCGTAGAGCGTGACGATGAGGGACCTGGGGGCGTGCTGCTCGGACACGTTGATCATTTTAGGTCGTCCGCATCACTGCCGGTCACCAGCGGTGCGCAGCCGGAACCGCTGCAGCTTGCCGGTGGCCGTGCGGGGGAGCGCGTCGAGGAAGACGAACTCGCGCGGACATTTGTAGGGCGCCAGTTCGGACGTGAGGAACGCGCGGAGTGCCTCGGGGTCGCGCCGGGCCCCGTCGCGCAGGACGGTGTACGCCACCGCCACCTGGCCGCGCGTCTCGTCGGACCGCCCCACCACCGCCGTCTCCAGCACGTCCGGATGGCGCAGCAGCGCGTCCTCCACCTCCGGTCCGGCGATGTTGTACCCGGCGGAGATGATCATGTCGTCGGCGCGCGCCACATAGCGGAAGTAACCGCCGGACTCGCGGACGTAGGTGTCGCCGGTGACGTTCCAGCCGTCGCGCACGTACTCGCGCTGGCGCGGGTCGGCGAGGTAGCGGCAGCCGACCGGGCCACGCACGGCCAGCAGGCCGGGCTCGCCGTCGGCCACCGGCGCGCCGTCCCTGCTCTGCACGCGCGCCTGCCAGCCCGGCACCGGGACACCCGTCGTGCCGGGCCTGATGTGCTCGTCCGCGGCGGAGATGAAGATGTGCAGCAGCTCGGTCGCGCCGATGCCGTTGATGATGCGTACGCCCGTGCGCTCGTGCCAGGCCCGCCAGGTGGCCGCGGGCAGGTTCTCGCCGGCCGACACACAGCGCCGCAGCGACGAGACGTCGTGCCCGTCCAGCGTGTCCAGCATGGCGCGGTACGCGGTCGGGGCGGTGAACAGGACCGAGACGCGGTGCTCGGCGATCGCCGGGAGCAGTTGTCTGGGGCCGGCCTGTTCCAGCAGGAGGGCGCTCGCGCCGGCCCGCATCGGGAAGACCACCAGCCCGCCGAGGCCGAAGGTGAAGCCGAGCGGCGGGCTGCCGGCGAAGACGTCGTCACTGTGGGGGCGCAGTACATGCCGGGAGAAGGTGTCGGCCGTCGCGAGCACATCCCGGTGGAAGTGCATGCACCCTTTCGGGCGACCCGTGGTGCCGGAAGTGAACGCGATCAGGGCGACGTCGTCCGCCGCGGTGTCGACGGCCGGGTACGCGGTGGCGGGCGCCGGGCGGTGGAGAAGGTCGTCGGACGCGTCGCCGCCGTACGTCGTGATCCGCAGTCCGGGTATCTCGGCCTTCGCCAGGTCGTCCACCGCCCGGACGTCGCACAGCGCGTGCCGCACCCGGGCGATCTCGCACATCGTCGCCAGTTCGTGCGGGCGCTGCTGGGCCAGCACGGTGACCGCGACCGCGCCGGCCTTCAGCACGGCCAGCCAGCAGGCGGCGAGCCAGGGGGTGGTGGGGCCGCGCAGCAGGACCCGGTTGCCGGGGACCACCCCCAGATCGCCGGTGAGCACGTGCGCGATCCGGTCGACGTGCCCGCGCAGCTCGCCGTACGTCCAGACGGGCCCGGCCGGGGTGCGGAAGACCGGGCGGTCCGGGCCGGCGCCGGCCAGGAGTTCCGCGGCGCAGTTCAGCCGATCGGGGTAGCGCAGCTCCGGCAGGTCGAACCGCAGCTCGGGCCACTCGTCCGGCGGGGGCAGGTGATCGCGCGCGAAGGTGTCGACGTGGGCCGAGAGGTGCATGGCGGTTCGCCCCCTTGCCGTGACAAGCGTCGAGACGGGCGTCGTGGTGCGCACCGGCGTCCTGGTGGCTTCGCCGTTCGAGCGTATCGTGTTGGTGACGGCAGTCAACTGTGCGCGATAACGTCGGAGGAAGACGGGTGAGCCGCGGTGGCCCGCCCGGGAAGCAGACCGGGTGAGCCGCGGTGGCCCGCCCCGGAAAGGCGACGGGGTGAGTCGCGGTGGCTCGCCCACGCAGGCGACCGGGGTGAGCCGGGCCGGCCGTCCCCGGAAGGTGACGGGGGCCGCCGTCCCGGCCGTCCCCGGAGGGAGGACCGGCTGTGCCCGCATTCTCACTCGGACCGGAGCGGACCGCCTGGTGTGCCGAGCTGCGCACGCTGGCCGCCGAACGGCTGCGCCCGCTCGTCGACAAGGGCGAACCCGGCCGCGTCAACCGGCCGCTCCTCGCCGAACTCGGCCGCCTCGGGCTGCTGGGGCGGCTGTTCGGCTCCGGCGCGCTCGACCTGTGCCTGATGCGCGAGTCCCTCGCCCAGGCCTGCACCGAGGCCGAGACCGCCCTCGCCCTCCAGGGCCTGGGCGCCCACCCGGTGCATGCCCACGGCACCCCCGCCCAGCGCGAGCACTGGCTGCCGCGCGTCGCCGACGGCAGCGCGGTCGCCGCCTTCGCGCTGAGCGAGCCCGGAGCCGGTTCCGACGCGGCGGCGCTGTCCCTCGCCGCCGAACCCCACGGTGACGGCTGGCGGCTCACCGGCGCCAAGTGCTGGATCTCCAACGCCCCCGAGGCCGACTTCTACACCGTCTTCGCCCGCACCGCGCCCGGCAAGAAGGCGCGCGGCGTCACCGCCTTCCTCGTCCCCGCCGACCGGCCCGGGCTCACCGGCACCGCCCTGGAGATGCTCTCGCCGCACCCCATCGGCGCCCTCGACTTCGACGCCGTGCCCGTCACCGCCGACGACGTGCTCGGCGAGGCCGACCGCGGCTTCGCCGTCGCCATGGGCACCCTCAACCTCTTCCGGCCCAGCGTCGGCGCCTTCGCGGTGGGCATGGCCCAGGCCGCGCTGGACGCCACGCTCGACCACACGCGGCGGCGCGAGGCGTTCGGCGGCAGGCTGAAGGACCTTCAGTCCGTGTCCCACCAGGTCGCCGAGATGGCGTTGCGCACGGAGGCGGCCCGGCTGATGGTGTACGCGGCGGCGGCGGCGTACGACGAGGGCGCCCCCGGTGTGCCGGGGCGCGCCGCGATGGCCAAGCTGCTCGCCACCGAGACCGCGCAGTACGTCGTCGACACCGCCGTCCAGCTGCACGGCGCCCGCGCCCTGCGCCGCGGCCACCTCCTCGAACACCTCTATCGCGAGGTGCGCGCGCCCCGCATCTACGAGGGTGCCAGCGAGGTGCAACGGGGCATCATCGCCAAGGAGTTGTACGCCACGACCCACGACCGGGAGGTCCGGTGACGACCGAGCGCGTCAACCCGTCCGAGCTGTCCCCGCCCACGGGTTTCTCCCACGCCGTGGTCGCGGCCGGCTCCCGCGTGGTGTTCCTCGCGGGCCAGACCGCCCTCGACACCGACGGCAAGGTCACCGGCGCCACACTGCCCGAGCAGTTCGAGAAGGCGCTCGGCAACCTCCTCACCGCGCTGCGCGCGGCCGGCGGCACCCCCGCCGACCTCGGCCGGGTCACCGTCTACGCCACGGACGTCGCCGACTACCGTGCCCAGGCGGGCCGGCTGGGGCGGATCTGGCGGGAGCTGGCGGGCCGGGACTACCCCGCGATGGCGGTCGTGGAGGTCGTACGGCTGTGGGACGAGCAGGCGCTGGTGGAGCTGGACGGGTTCGCCGTACTGCCGTAGACGACCGGCCGGTGGCGGACGACTGCCGGACGGGTCCGTGACGCGCCACCGATGGAGTGACGGTCACGGCCCCCCGCGCGGCGGCCCGGTACCAGTGGACGCCTGAGACCCCACGGAACCGGGAGGTACCCCCATGCCCGTCCGCCCCGCCCTCGCCGCGGCCCTCGGCGCCGCTGCCCTGCTCTGCGCCACCGCCGGCCCGGCCGGCGCCGATCCCTCCGAGGTCATCACCGTCGACTCCGTCGGCCGGATCGCGTCCGACGGCACGGTCACCCTCTCCGGCAGCTACCGGTGCACCGGCGCCACGGGACCGGTCTTCGTCAGTTCCTCGCTCAGCCAGGGCGACCCGGACGTCAGGCACGGCATCGGCGGCAGCGCCGCCCGGTGCGACGGCGCCGAACACCGCTGGGAGAACTCCGGCAAGGTCTCCCTTGAGATGCTGAAGGAGGGGGCGGCGCAGGCGGAGGCCACCCTCACCGAACTGCGTCCCTCGGGCATCACCGTGCTGCCCGCCTTCCACGCGGTGACGAACCAGGACATCGAACTCACCGAGAACGGCACGCCTTCGTCGTCCCCCGAGACGTCGGCCGAGCCACCCGCGAAGGCGTCGGGGAAGGAATCGGCCAAGCCGTCGGGGAAGAGGTCGGGGAAGGGGTCGGCGAAGGCGTCGGGGAAGGGGTCGGCCAAGCCGTCGGGGAAGAGGTCGGGGAAGGGATCGGCGAAGGCGCCGGCCAAGTCGGCTCGCTGATCGGCGACGGCCGACCGAACACCCCCGGTTCAGCCGCGGCTGAGCCCGTCCCGGTCCGGCGGAGCACCCCTGCGCCGGACCGCGGTCGGAGCCAGGCGCAGGTCCGGGCGGCGCAGTGCGGCCACGAACTTGTAGCGGGAGCCGCGGTACACCGAGCGCACCCACTCCACCGGGGTGCCCTCCGCGTCCCGCGAGTGCCGGGACAGCAGCAGCATCGGCAGCCCGACGTCGGTGCCGAGCAACTGCGCCTCGCGCGGGGTCGACAGCGAGGTCTCGATGGTCTCGTCGGCCTCGGCGAGTTGGACGCCGTACACCTCGGCGAGCGCCGAGTAGAGCGACGGATACGTGGTCAGGGACCGGCGCAGGCCGGGGTAGCGCCGCACGGACAGGTGGGTCGTCTCGATCGCCATCGGGTCGCCGCCGGCGAGCCGCAGCCGCTCGATGCGCAGCACCCGCTCGCCGATCCCGATGCCGAGCAGTCCCGACAGTTTCTCGTCGGCGGGGACCTCCCCGATGTCCAGCATCTGCGAGGCGGGCGTGAGGCCCTGGGCGCGCATGTCCTCGGTGTGCGAGGTGAGCTGGAGCGTGCGGTACAGCTTGGGCTGGGCGACGAAGGTGCCCTTGCCCTGGATCCGGTCGAGGCGGCCCTCGCCCACGAGTTCCTGCAGCGCCTGCCGGACGGTGGTCCGGGAGGTGCTGAACCGGACGGCGAGCAGACGTTCCGCGGGCATGGCCGAACCGGGCTCGAGCGCCTCGGTCATGGCGAGGAGCTGTTGTTTGATCCGGTAGTACTTCGGCACGCGCGCGGAGCGGCCGGGCGCCCCCCTGCGTGGCTGGGCGCTGCTGACGTCGGTGGTCATGCCTGCCTTCCCGGCTGTGTCGGTGGCTCCCGTTATAGCGACCAACTGCCCTATGGTCTAGTCCAACTGAACGCTCCGGGTGAAGTCGGGCGAAGGGGACGGAAGAAGGGGACGGGCGCGCTCCGATGACGTTCTCGTAACGGCCGTACCGGCTTCCAGGGCCACCCTTGACACCCCGAAAGGTCTAGGCCAAGCTCCACGTACTGGTCTACACCATTAGTGGCCAGGCCCGAGCCCTACGTGCAACAGCGTCGTACGCAGGTCACCGCCGAGGGCGTGGGGGTTAGTGGCATCCCTGAGGAGGGTGGCGTGAAGCGCAAGCTTGCGGCCGCGATCGTGATCGCGGGCATGATGGTCTCCGTGTCGGCGTGCGGCGGAGACGACGGGGACGACAGCGGCAAGAACGCGGGGCCGGACAGCTTCAAGGGCCAGACGCTGACGGTCTGGGCGATGGACGGCTCCACGCCGGACCAGTGGGTCAAGGACGTGACGGCCGCCTTCGAGAAGAAGACCGGCGCCAAGCTGAAGTTCGAGACCCAGAAGTGGGACGGGATCCAGCAGAAGATCACCACCGCCCTCTCCGAGTCCAACCCGCCGGACGTCCTCGAGGTCGGCAACACCCAGACCCCGGCCTACGCGGCCACCGGCGGCCTCGCCGACCTCAGCGACCTGAAGCAGGAGATCGGCGCCGACTGGACGCCGTCGGTCTCGCAGTCCTCCGTCTACGAGGGCAAGCAGTACGCCGCCCCCTGGTACTTCGCCAACCGCGTCGTCGTCTACAACAAGAAGGTGTGGGCGAAGGCCGGCATCAAGGACACCCCGAAGACCCGGGACGAGTTCTTCAAGGACCTGGAGGCCATCGGCAAGAAGACCGACGCCGAGCCGCTCTACCTGCCCGGCCAGAACTGGTACTTCTTCGACGGCCTGACCATCGGCCAGGGTGCCGACCTGGTGAAGAAGGACGGTGACAAGTACGTCTCCAACCTCGGTGACCCGAAGGTCGCCAAGGCCATGGAGATCTACAAGAAGTACGCCTCCTACTCCAAGGCCCCCAAGGACAAGGACGAGGCCACGCCGCAGCAGGCCACGGTCTTCGCCAAGGGCAAGACCGGCGCCTTCATCGGCATGGGCTGGGAGGCCGGCACCGCCGTCCAGGCCAACAAGGCCATCGAGAAGGACCTCGGCTACTTCACCATCCCGGGCGAGACGGCCGGCAAGCCCGAGGGCGTCTTCCTCGGCGGCTCCAACCTCGCCGTCGCCCAGAACAGCAAGAAGCAGGCACTCGCCAAGGAGTTCCTGAAGATCGCCCTGTCCGACCAGTACGAGGGCGAACTGGCCAAGCTCAACGGCGTCATCCCGAACAAGGAGTCCCTGGAGAGCAACCTCAAGGGCAACGGCGCCGCCGAGGCCGCCGCTCCCGCCGCGGCGGTCGGTGGCACCACCCCGCTGATCCCCGAGTGGGCCGCGGTGGAGAACACCCCCAACCCGATCAAGTCCTACATGACCGCGGTGCTGAACGGTAAGTCCCCGGCGGACGCCGCCAAGCAGGTCGAGGGCGAGATCAACAAGCGCCTGGCCCAGCAGAACTGATCACCGCGCCGGGGGCGCCCCGCGGGCGCCCCCGGCCCCCCTGTGTCGTGCGTACGGCCGCGTACGGCCGTGCGTACGGCCACGGCTGTCGTTCGCACGGCCGAGGAAGTCGTTCGTACGGCCACGGAAGAGATGGCAACTCATGTCAGTGCAGACCGAAGGCACGGACACGGCCGGGGGGCCCGCTGTCCACAAGGCCCGGGTGCCGGCGCCGCCGCGAGGTGAGGACCGCACCTCCCGGGCGGCGTCCCGCCGCGCCGCCGCCCCCTACCTGCTCCTGCTGCCCGCACTGCTGGCCACAGTGGTCCTGCTCGGCTGGCCCCTGGTCAAGAACGGCATGCTGTCGTTCCAGAACCTCAACCCGCGGCAGTTGATCCAGCACCTCACCGAGTGGAACGGCGTAGACAACTACCGGGACGTCCTGACCGAGCCGGAGTTCTGGCACGTCGTCGAGCGCTCGGTCTTCTTCACCGCCGCCAACGTCGTCCTGATCATGGTGCTCGGCACCCTGATCGGACTGCTGCTGGCCCGGCTCGGCAAGAAGCTGCGGCTGCTGCTCCTGGCGGGGCTCGTCCTCGCCTGGGCCATGCCCGTCGTCGCGGCCACCACCGTCTACCAGTGGCTGTTCGCCCAGCGCTTCGGCGTCGTCAACTGGGTGCTGGACAAGCTCGGTTGGCACTCGATGGCCGACCACAACTGGCTGGAGACCCAGTTCTCCACCTTCGCCGTGGTCATCCTGCTGATCGTGTGGCAGTCGATCCCGTTCGTGGCGATCAACCTCTACGCCGCCACCACCACCATTCCCAAGGAGCTGTACGAGGCCGCCTCCCTGGACGGCGCCGGCGCCTTCAAGAGCTTCACCTCGGTGACCCTGCCCTTCCTGCGGCCCTTCCTGTACGCGACGACCTTCCTCGAGGTCATCTGGGTCTTCAAGTCGTTCGCGCAGATCTTCGCGATGAACGCGGGCGGTCCGGACCACCTCACCGAGACCCTGCCGATCTACGCCTACGTCGAGGGCGTCGGCAACCAGCACTTCGGGGTCGGCGCGGCGATCTCCTTCCTGACCATCCTGGTGCTGCTCGTCATCACCTCGTACTACCTGCGCATGGTGCTCAAGCAAGAGGAGGACGAGCTGTGAAGCGCTCGCTCATCGGCCGCATCTGGCCCAACGCGACCGCCGTCGTCCTCTTCGTCGGCTTCGTGTTCCCCGTCTACTGGATGTTCGCCACGGCCTTCAAGCCGACCGGCGACATCATCACCGACGACCCGGTGTGGTTCCCGACCGACGTCACCCTCAGCCACTTCAAGAAGGCGGTCGACGCCGACCACTTCTGGACGCTGGTCCTGAACTCCGTCACCGTCACGGTCCTGTCGGTGGTGAGCTCCCTCGTCATCGCCCTGTTCGCCGCATTCGCCCTGGCGCGGATGCGGTTCAAGGGCCGGCGGGGTCTCATCGTGACCTTCATGCTGGCGCAGATGGCCCCCTGGGAAGTCATGATCATCGCCATCTACATGATCGTCCGCGACAACGACATGCTCGACAGCCTCGTCCCGCTCACCGTCTTCTACACGATGATGGTGCTCCCGCTGACCATCCTGACGCTGCGCGGCTATGTCGCCGCCGTGCCCAAGGAGCTGGAGGAGTCGGCGATGGTCGACGGCTGCACCCGCACGCAGGCCTTCGTCAAGGTGATCTTCCCGCTGCTCGCGCCGGGCCTGATGGCGACCTCGCTGTTCGGCTTCATCACCGCCTGGAACGAGTTCCCGCTGGTCCTGATCCTCAACAAGGCCAACGAGAAGCAGACCCTGCCGCTGTGGCTGTCCCAGTTCCAGACCGCGTTCGGCGACGACTGGGGCGCCACGATGGCCGCCTCGTCCCTGTTCGCGCTGCCCATCCTGATCCTCTTCATCTTCCTGCAACGCAAGGCTGTCAGCGGTCTGACCGACGGCGCCGTGAAGGGATGACGCTCCCGATGACCACACTCGCCACCGGCCCTGACACCCTCACCCGGGACGCCCTCGCGGTGCTGCAGCCGGGGTTCGACGGCACCACCGCGCCCGACTGGGTGCGCCGCCGCCTCGGCGAAGGCCTCGCCTCCGTCGCCCTGTTCGGCCGCAACGTCGTCAGCGAGGAGCAAGTCACCGCCCTCACGGCCCAGTTGCATGCCGAGCGGGACGATCTCCTCGTCGCCATCGACGAGGAGAGCGGCGACGTCACCCGCCTCGACGTCCGCACCGGCTCCTCCTTCCCCGGCAACCACGCCCTCGGCGCCGTCGACGACCCGGACCTCACCCGGGCCGTCTCCCGCGAACTGGGCAGGCGCCTGGCCGCCTGCGGCGTCAACTTCGACTGGGCGCCGTCCGCCGACGTCAACGCCAACCCCGACAACCCCGTCATCGGCGTCCGCTCCTTCGGCTCGGGCACCGACCTGGTGGCCCGGCACACCGCCGCCTGGGTGGAGGGCCTGCAGTCCACCGGCGTCGCCGCCTGCACCAAGCACTTCCCCGGCCACGGCGACACCAACGTCGACTCCCACCACGCCGTCCCGCGCATCGACGTCGACGCCGACACCCTCTACGAACGCGAACTGCCGCCCTTCCGCGCGGCCATCGCCGCCGGCACCCGGGCCATCATGAGCGCGCACATCCTCGTGCCCGCCCTCGACCCGGACCGCCCCGGCACCCTCTCCCGGCGCGTCCTGACCGACCTGCTGCGCGGCGAACTCGGCTACCAGGGCCTGATCGTCACCGACGGCATGGAGATGCGCGCGATCTCCGGCACCTACGGCCTGGAGCACGGCGTGGTCCTGGCGATCGCGGCCGGCGCCGACGCCATCTGCGTGGGCGGCGGACTGTGCGACGAGGGCACCGTGCTGGGCCTGCGGGACGCGCTCGTGGCCGCCGTACGCTCCGGCGAACTGCCCGAGGAGCGGCTGGCCGACGCAGCCGCCCGGGTGCGCCGGCTGGCCCGCTGGACCGCCGAGGCACGCGGCGGCGCGGAGCGGACCGAGCCCGATCCGCAGATCGGCCTGGTCGCGGCCCGCCGCGCCCTGACCGTGACCCGGGCCCCAGCCGCCGCGCCGGTCGAGGCACCGGTGTACGTCGCCCAGTTCAACCCGGCCCCCAACATCGCCGTCGGCGACCAGACCCCGTGGGGCGTGGCCGCCGAGCTGCAGCGGTTGCTCCCCGGCAGCACGTCCGGCTCCTTCACCGGCACCGACGCGGGCACCGCCGCGCTCGCCGCGGCCGACGGCCGCCGGATCGTCGCCGTGGTCCGCGACGAACACCGGCACCACTGGATGGGCTCCGCCCTCGACACCCTGCTCGCCGCCCGGCCCGACACCGTGGTGGTCGAGATGGGCCTGCCGCAGGCCCCGCCGCGCGGCACCCTGCACATCGCCACCTACGGCGCCGCCCGGGTCTGCGGGGTGGCGGCGGCCGAGGCCGTCGTCGCCGGCTGAACCGCCGGCCCACCGGCCGCCCGCCCCTCCCCGCGGGCGGCCGACCCCATCTCTTCCGCACGGAAACCCGGTGGCCTCGCGCGCCCTGGCGCTTGCCACCGGCACATGTCTCACGTCCGACCCGAAGGTGCTCGCCGACCCACCACCCCGGAGTGATCGCATGCAGACGTCCGCCCCCTACCTCCACCGAGCGGCGACCGACCGCCCCTACTTCAGCGCCGACGGCGAGACCTACCTCGCCCCGACACCCCTGCGCGACATCCAGAAGGCACGGCCCCTCAGGGTGCTGTCCGAACAGGACTACGCCTTCTGGCAGACGTACGGCTATGTCGTCGTCCGCGAGGCCATCACCCCCGGCGAGGCCAAGGGCCTGCTCGACTTCGCCTGGCAGTTCCAGGGCCTCGATCCCGGCCGCCCCGAAACCTGGTACGCACAGCCGGAGTTCCGCTCCGAACTGGACCAGCACCTCTACATCTACGGCTTCGTCGAGGCGTACCACCACCAGCTCATCTGGGACAGCCGTCAGAACCAGCGGGTCTACGACGCCTTCGTGGACGTCTGGGACTGCGAGGAGCTGTGGGTCACCCTGGACCGGCTCAACCTCAACCCGCCCAACACAGGCACCCGTTCGCGCTCCCTGATCGAGCCCACCGAGGAGGGCTTCGACATCGAGCTGCACTGGGACGTCGACACCACCCTCGCCGTACTCCCGCAGCGCGTCCAGGGCATCATCGCACTCACCGACACCCGGCCCGAACTCGGCGGCTTCCAGTGCGCCCCGGAGCTGTTCCGCCGCTTCGAGGAGTGGCGCGTCGCCCGGCCGCCCGGCCGCGACCCGATCCGCCCGGGCACCGACCGCACCGAGGTCCCGGTCGTCCGCCCCGACCTCCAGGCCGGTGACCTGCTGATCTTCAACGGGCTGCTGGCGCACGGCGTCGCCCCGAACCTCTCTGACAACGCTGTCCGAGCCGTCCAGTACCTGTCGATGATGCCCGCACTGGAGGAGCACACGGCCCTGCGCGACTCCCGCGTGCAGTCCTGGCGCACCCTGGCCACCCCCGACTGGAACGCCACCCTGCTCGGCGACGCCCGCCGACCGGAGGCCCTGCGCTACGGCCCCGCCACACTCAACCCGCTCGGCCGCAAGCTGCTCGGTCTGGACTCCTGGGCCGCCGCGGAAGGGGCCCAGTGAACCGCGTCTGCCTCACCCTGCCCACCAACCGGGCCTGCTCCGCCACCCTCACCGCCCTGCACGCCGAAGCCCGCTACGCCGCCCGCCGCTTCGGCGCCGACATCGAGCTGCTGATCCTCGACTCCGCCGACGACCGCACCCGCGCCGACCACACCCGCACGGTCGCCGCCCTGCCCCCGGCGCCGGGCGTGACCGTCCGCCACCTCGGCGAGGAAGCCCAGCGGGACATGCTGCGCCAAATCATCCGGAAGGCCGGCCTGCCCGAACCGGACCGGCTGCTGCGCCTGATGCTCCCGCCCGCCGTCTCCTACGGCGCCTGCACCAACCGCGCGTTCCTGCTGGCCGCGTCCCTCGGCTGCCGGTCGGTGCACCGCAGGGACTCCGACAGCACCTACCAGCTGCACGCCGGGCAGCCGGTGTTCCCCGTCCACCACGAGCTGCCGTGGCTGGGCCGGCCCGCCGCCGAGGCCGCGGCCGCCGTCACCCGCACCGACCTCGACCCGGAGCTGGCCCACCGCCCGGTCTCCCTGGCCGGTGCCTCCTTCATCGGTGAACTCTCCGTCGACATCGGCGAGATACGGCGACTGGACGAGGCCGTCTACCACGACGTGGTCGGCCTCTGGGTACCCGGCGACTGGCCGGAGGAGCGCAAACGGGAGCTGGTCGAGGAGTCCTTCACGGGCGCGGGCACCGCCCCCTTCACCGGCGACCACGCGACACTCACCCTGGTCGACCCGATGCGCGTCGACATGTGCAACGTGGCCTTCGACCACGCGGTGTACGAACGGATCCCGCTGCCGCCCGCCACCGACACCATCGGCAGCGACTACTTCCTGCTCCACCTGGTCCACGACGCCGGGCTGCCCGGCATCCTGCACAACCGGCACATCGAGAACTTCCACACCCCCGAACGCCGTACCGACACCGGATTTCCCGCCTACCAGCGGCGCTTCGTGAAGTTCCTGCTGTCGATGCTCTACTTCCACCACGTTTACGACCGGATGGCGGCCGAGGGCGACCGGCTCCTGGACGACCACCGACGGGTCCGGGCCGACCGGATCGTGGAGTTCCTGCGCGAGAGCACCGCCCTGGACCGTGCCGAGAACATCTGGCGCCTGGACCGGGTCGACACCGCGTACCGCAAGCTCGGCGGCCGTTACGCCACGGTCGCCGACCGACTCGCCGCGGAACGCGAGCGGTTACTGGACGAGGCCGCGACGGACATCGAGGACTACGCTCACCTGATCGAGGCCTGGCCGGCCCTGATCGAAGCGGCCCGAGCATGAGCACCCCGAAGGGACGCGGGGCCCCGTCCGACATGCGGCTACCGCCGCGTGGGCGCGATCTACCACGACACATCCGACGCCCGGCCGCATTCCATGGCACCATCAGCGCGCCGCTGGCCACCGCGCTCGCCGCGGCCGACACCGACCGCATCGTCTACGACCTCACCGGCATCGAGCACCAATACGACACCCTGCTGAGCGAGTTGCCCGGAGCCCGGATCCGGTTCGCGCTCAAGGCATGCCCGGTGGACGAGGTCCTGGACTGCCTGGCCGCCCGCGGCGCGGGCTTCGACGCGGCGAGCCCCGCCGAGATCAGGCAGGCACTGAACGCCGGCGCCCCCACCCACCGCATCCACTACGGCAACACCGTCAAGTCCGACCGGGACATCGCCGAGGCCCACCGGCTCGGCATCCGCACCTTCGCCACCGACAGCGTCGAGGACGTCACCGCGATCGCCGAACACGCCCCCGGCGCCCGCGTCTTCTGCCGCCTCGCCACCAGCGGGGAAGGCGCCCTGTGGGGCCTGAACCGCAAGTTCGGCTGCGCACCGGACGACGCCGTCCGGGTGCTGACCACGGCCCGCGCGGCCGGCCTGACCCCGGCGGGCCTGTCCGTGCACGTCGGCTCCCAGCAGATGACCGGCGAGGCCTGGCAACAGGCCCTCGACACCCTCGCCGACACCCTGACGGCGCTGGCCGGGCGAGGGATCGTACCCGACCACGTCAACCTCGGCGGCGGCCTGCCCGCGCTCGGCTACCGGGACCGCCACGGCAACCCCCTCGAACCGCCCCTGGACAAGATCTTCACCGTGCTCCGCGAGGGCCTCGACCGTCTGCGCGGCCTCACCTGCGCACCCCTCGACCTCGTGATGGAACCGGGCCGCCACCTGGTCGCCGACCACGGCGCCGTCCGCGCCCACGTCTCCCGGCTCACCCGGCGCCGGCAGCCGGACGGGACGGACGCCCACTGGCTCTATCTCAGCTGCGGCAAGTTCAACGGCCTCTACGAGATGGACCAGGTGACGCACCGGCTGGTCTTCCCCGGGGGCCACCCCGACGACCGGGACCACGTCGCCGCCGTCGTCGCGGGCCCCACCTGCGACAGCGACGACGCCTACGGCGGCGGCCGGCACCCTGTGCGCGTGCCCCGGTCCGTCGCCTCCGGCGACCCGGTTTGGATCCTCTCCGCCGGCGCCTACGCCACCAGCTACATGACCCAGGGGTTCAACGGCATCCGCCCGCTGCCGTGCGTCTGCGTACGCGGCAGCGGCGAGCCCCTGGCCCCCATGAACGGCACGGAAGGGAACACCTGATGCGCATACGGGGCATAGCCGAGGCCGACTGGCCGGCGCTGGCCGCCCTGGAGGCCGAGGCGTACGCGGACCTCTCCCTCACGGAGGGCGAGGAGATGCTGCGCTCACGGGCCCGGGCCTCGGCCGGTACCTGCTTCGTCCTCGACCTCGACGGCCGGCTCGCGGGCTATGTCCTCGCCCTGCCCTACCCGAGGTTCCACTGCCCCGACCTGACCCGCGCGGAGCAGGTCGTCCACCACTCGGCCAACCTCCACCTGCACGACCTCGTCATCAGCACGCCCCTGCGCCGCCGCGGACTGGGCACCCGCCTGGTGCGCCATCTCACCGACGTGGCCCGCGCCCGCGGCTTCGAGACCATGTCACTGATCGCGGTCGGCGGCAAGGAGCCGTTCTGGCGGGCCAACGGCTACCAGGCCCACCCCGAGGCCGGCCTACCGCCGGGCTACGGCGGCGACACGGTCTACATGTCGGTACAGCTGGCCGCCGTCCGCCCCCACGAGGGACGGAGAGCAGTCTGATGCCCGGCGTCCTCACCCCCTCCTTCCAGCGCGCCAAGTGGTCGATCGCGGCGCTGTTCAGCTTCCTCGGCTTCCAGTACGGCACCTGGATCTCCCGCCTCCCCGCGCTCAAGACCCGGCTCGACCTGGGGGCCGGGGAGGTGGGCCTGCTGCTGATGGCCTGCGGCGCCGGTGCGGCGGCCTCCTTCCCGCTCGTCGCCGTCCTGACGCGGCGCCTCGGCTCCCGGCGGCTGTCCCTCGCCTCCGCCCTGTGCCTGGTCGCCGTACTGGCCGCCCTGTCCGCCGTGCCGAACTACCCCCTCGCCCTCCTCGCCGTCTGCGCCGACGGGGTCGCGGTCGGTTGCCTCAACGTCGCCATGAACGCGCAGGGCGCCGCACTGGAGAAGGCGTACGACCGCACCGCCATGTCCCAACTGCACGCCACGTTCAGCGCCGGCCTGCTCGCCGCCGCCCTGCTGGCCTCCGGCGTGACCGCGCTGACCGCGTCCGTCCCGGCCCACTTCACCGTGTCCGGTGCCCTGCTGCTGCTCCTGCTCGCCGGCGCCCGCCCGGGCCTGCTGACGGCCACCGACGCCGAGCCCGCCACCCCGGACACCCCGAAACAGCGCGCCCGGCTGACGCTCCCCTCCGCCACGACCCTGCTGCTGGGCTGCGCCATGGCCTTCGGCACGATCACCGAGGGCGCCATGAACGACTGGTCCACGCTCTACATGAAGGACGTCGTCAAGGCGTCCTCGGCGGTGGCCCCGCTGGGCATCGCGGTCGTCTCCGTGATGATGCTGCTGGCCCGGGTGTGCGCCGACCGCTGGCGCACCCGCTGGGGCGACGGACGCGTGGTCCGCACCGGCAGCGCCGTGGCCGCCGTCGGCCTGGCCCTCGCGCTGCTCGCCGGCGGGGTCGTCCCCACGCTCCTCGGCTTCGCCTGCGTCGGCCTCGGCGCCGCCGCCGTCACCCCGTGCGTGTACGTCGCCGCCGCCGAACGCGGCTCGGACGCCCTCGCCCTGGTCGCCGCGATGGGCACCACGGGCCTCCTGGGCGGTCCCGCCCTGATCGGCTTCGTCGCGGGCGCGGCGAGCCTGACCCTGGGCATGGCCACGGTGGCGGCCTCGGCCCTGATCGTCACCCTGACGGCGATCCGGATCCCCTGGGCCCACCATGCCCCGGCACCGGCCACCGAGGCCGCAGTACCGGCGAGTGAGGGCGCGTAGCCTCCTCGCCGGCGGCGGACTCACGGAACCACGCGGCACCCCAGCGCCCCGCGCCGGCATCGCGTCCGCGGTGACCCGGCGCGTTCCGCACGCGCGCGGGCGGCTTCCGCTCCACCAGGGCACCGGGTGCCCCGATCACGCCGTGGCAGGAGGGCCCGGAGGCAGGTGGACCGTCATGATCAGGTGGCAGGGCTCGGTACCGGAACCGCGGTAGGTGTGGGCCGTGTCGCCGTCGAACGTGGCCGTCTGGCCGGCTTCCAGGGCGTGCTCGGTGCCGTCGACGACCAGGGTCATCCGGCCGGAGACGACGCTGATCGTCTCAACGACCCCGGCCTGATGGGGATGGCTCGGATACTCCTCGTCCGGGTCCAGGCGCCAGCGCCAGACCTCGACCGGGGCCGGGCCCGAGGTCGTCAGCATGAGCCGGGCCTCCCCGCCGTGTTCGCCGGTCCACAGCGGGGCCACCGCATCCGCGGCCACGATCCGCACCCGCCCCTCGTGCGGTCCCTGCATCAGCGCGGACACCGAGATGCCCAGGGTGTCGGCCAGCCTGACCAGGGTGGCCAGGTTGGGGTTGCCCTGTGCCTTCTCCAGCGCCACCAGGGCGCCCTTGCTGACCTGGGCGCGCCGGCCGAGCTCCTCCAGGGACAGGCCCGCGCGGACCCGTGCCGACCGGACGTTGTGCGCGACCGTCCGCAGTGCTGTGGCTGTCTCGACCACCTCATCACCGTCCCTTGCAGCAGACCGGCTCGATGCACCGCGCGGTCGTTTGGTTGACATTCGCCGGTCGTTCCGTTGTACCGTGCAGACGTTCCACTGAATGGTAAGGGATGTGCCGTGATCGCTCTGCTGCTGGCCCTGGGCAGCTCGCTCGCCTACGGGTGCGCCGACTTCCTCGGCGGCCTCGGTGCCCGCAAAGCCCATGTGCTGCGGACCGTGCTGGTGGCGGCCCGGCCAGCCTCGCGGTCGAACTGCTGCTGTGGCCGGTGCTCGGCGCCTCGTTCAGCACGTCGGCCGTCGGCTGGGGCGCCGCGTCCGGGGTCGCGTCGGCCGCGGCGTTCGCCCTGCTGTACCACACCCTGGCGATCGGTCCGATGAACGTGCTGTCCCCGCTGACCGCCCTGGTGTCGGCAGCGCTGCCGGTCGGTGTCGGGCTGCTCCAGGGCGAGCGGCTGACCGTCGCCGGCCTGATCGGACTGCCGCTCGTGCTGTTGGCCGTGGTCCTGGTCAGCGCCGGACACGGGACGGCCCGGCCCGCCCGTCCCGTACGGCGCTGCTGCTCGCCTTCGGCGCGGGCGCCGCCATCGCCCTGCAACTGGTCTTCCTGCACCAGGCGCCGTCCGGCAGCGGCGTGTCCCCGCTGATCGTGGGCCGGGCCGTCTCCTCGGCCGTCACCCTGGCCGCGGCCGGGCTGCTGCGCCGCAGGCTGGGCCCGGAGCGC
Source organism: Streptomyces sp. NPDC048521 (assembly GCF_043199855.1). NCBI lineage: Bacteria > Bacillati > Actinomycetota > Actinomycetes > Kitasatosporales > Streptomycetaceae > Streptomyces > Streptomyces sp. NPDC048521. The sequence continues at coordinate 648,220 of NZ_JBICWR010000002.1, read as the reverse complement.
CCGGTGTACGCGATGTCGGCGGCCGCGGGCGTCCTGGATTCGGTGGCGAACCTGCTCTTCCTGCTCGCCGCCCGCAGCGGCGACCTCACCGTCGTCGCCGTGATCACCGCCCTCTACCCGGCCGGCACGGTTCTGCTCGCCCGCACCGTCCTCGCCGAACGCATCCACCGCGGCCAGCTCGTGGGGCTCGGTACCGCGGCCGTCGCGGTCGGTCTCCTCGCCCTCACCTGAACCACCGCCCGCCCCCGCAAGGAGAAGCCCGTGTTCATCCAGCCCTGGGACGCCAGTCTGGACGATGCCGAATGGCAGGCCTGGATCGCCGAAGGTCACGACTTCGGCCTCCTCAGCGTCAACGGCCTGCCCGGCGACGCCCCGATGACGGTTCCCACCCACTTCACCGGCGACGGCAACCACCTCCTGATCCACCTCGCACGCCCCAACCCGGTCTGGCGCACCATCGAGCACGACCCGAACGTCACCTTCACCGTCATCGGCGACTACGCCTTCATCCCCGGCCCCTGGCGCGCCAAGCCGGGCACTCCGCCCACCGACGGCGTGCCCACCAGCTACTACGCGGCGGTGCAGTTCACCTGCCAGGCCCACTTGGTCGACGACCCCGAAGCCAAGGCCGAACTGCTGCGCCGCCAGATGACGCACTTCCAGCCCGACAGCGACCACGCCCCCGTCGCCGTCGACCAGCCGCCCTACGGCCGGATGCTGTCCGGCATCCGCGGCCTGCGCCTGGAGGTCACCGACGTACGCGCCAAGTTCAAGTACGACGACCACAAGCCCGTCGAGCACCGCACCTCGGTCGCCGAGGCCCTCCTCGCACGCGGTCAGGGCCTCGACGTACCCACCGCACGCCGGCAGCTCCACCGCCTGGACCGCGTCGGCCCCTGGAAGTCCTGACCCGCCCACCGCACGAACGGACCCCGCCTCATGACCTCCTTCCGCATCGTCCCCGCCGTCGCCGACGCCTTTGCCGACACTCTCATCGCCCTGGTGACCGTCACCGGACTCCGCGGCCACGAGCCCTGGCCGCACACCGTCACCGCCCAGGAGGAGCTGGAGCAGCAGCTCGCCGACGGCACGTGGCAGCCCGCCGACGAGACCGACCCCCGGATCGAGGCGTGGCACACCGCCTACCGCTCCTTCGGCACCAACCCCCGCCGCATCCGCCCCAGCGTCGACGCCCTCGGCCGCCGCCTCGCCAAGAAGGGCACCCTGCCGCGCATCAACCCGGCCGTCGACTCCTACAACGCCGTCTCCGTCCGCCACGGCCTGCCCGCCGGCGCCTTCGACCTCGACCAGGTCACCGGCGACGTCGACATCCGCCCCGCGGACGGCACCGAGGCGTTCACCCCGCTGGGCGAACCCGGCACCGTCGAGCACCCCAAGCCCGGCGAGATCATCTACGCCGACACCACCGGCGTCCTCACCCGCCACTGGAACCACCGCGACGCCCACCGCACCCGCGTCACCGAGGACTCCACCCACGTCGCCTTCGTCCTGGAGACCCTCCACGCCGCCCGCGACGGCGACCTGCTGAAGGTCGCGGCCGACGAGCTCCTCGGCCTCCTCGCCCCGCACGCCGACCGGACCGCCGTGCGGTACCTCAGCCCGACCCAGCCGCACGCCACCGCCTGACACCCGGCTCCGGCCCTGGCGGACTCGCACGACGCGCAGCCCACGCCCACCAGCGGCCGGGTGGGGGCTCAGGCGTCGCGGACCGTCTTGGCCACCTGGTCGAGCAGCGCCCGCAGTTGCGCGCTCCCGTCCGGGCCGAGGCCCTCGGTGATGTGGCGCTCGATACCGGCGATCATCTCGTCGGCCGCGCTCAGCGCTGCCCGTCCGGCCTCGGTGAGGTGCAGTTGCGCTTGATGGACTCTGTTTCCCATGACCCGCACCATCGCCCTGATCACGGGCGCCTCTTCCGGCATCGGCGCCGCCTACGCACGTCTCCTGGCGGACGAGCACGACCTCGTTCTGGTGGCCCGGCGCGCGGAACGGCTCGGCGACCTCGCCGAGGAGCTCCGAGCCCGCGGAGCCGCCGTCGAGGTGCTGCCCGCCGACCTCGCCACCCACGACGGCATCACCGCCGTCACCGACCGCCTGTCCGCCGGGGACGTGCGCATGCTGATCAGCAACGCCGGCGCCGGCGGCTACGCCCCGCTCACCGACGTCGACCCGGCCGACATCAACGGCCTGCTCACCCTCAACGCCGTCGCCCCCGTCCAGCTGGTCCGCGCCGCGCTGCCGGGGATGCTCGCGGCGGGGGAGGGCACCGTCGCCTCGCTCCTCGCGTTCAGCGCGGGCAGCACGGACCCGCGAGCGCCCCGGCGCACCCTGTACGTCGCCGCCAAGTCCGCCACCCTCGCGTTCACCCGCACGCTCGCCGGCGAACTGGCCGACACCCCGGTGCGCGTCCAGGTGGTCTGCCCCGGTGTCGTGGCCACGGACTGGAACAGCGGTGCCGGTCGCAGCATCCCCTGGGCCATGTCGCCCGAAGACGTGGCCTCGGCCGGCCTGGCCGGGCTCCGCCTCGGCGAAACCGTGTGCGTGCCGGGACTGGAGGACCAGGCCGCCGCCCAGGCCGCCCTGCTCGCCGCGGAGACCGCTCTCCTCACAGGCGGCAACCAGCCCACCCTCGCGTCCCGCTACACGGACCCCCGAGCGTAGGGGCAGGAGCGCGCCCGGACCCTGCGCTGCGCGGCGCCCGGGGTGGAGCACGACACGAAAAGTCCCCGAGCCCCATGAAGCCCCAGCGGAGCCGCCGCACTTCCCTCTGGCTTACAGCTCAGCAGGTCGAAACCGGTGCGGCGGCTCAGTTCTGCGGGAGCTCAGACGTCCCGGAATCAGCAGTGATCGCTGGCCTGGTCAGTACGCGCCGTCTCGGCTGATCGAGACAACACCGCCCCACGTGCGGTCCCAGAACGACTTGTACTGCTTGGTTCCCGACACCCGGCACCACCCCAGCGCGCATCTACCGTGATGGATCGGGGCGCGGGATGACAGGGGGTGTTCAGTCGTCGTAGACAGTGGAGCGATGTCCGACGCGTACGACCCACACCACCAGATCGCTGCCGGAGACGCAGATCGCGAACTCGTCCGACTTGACTCGGTGTCAGTGGCGTTGTCCTTGGCGGCAGCCGTCGCGACGGGAGAGGGCTGCTGGGCGAGCCATGTCTGCCGGCAGGCCGCGCCCATCCGAACTTCGGCGCCGGATCCGATCGAGATCGCGGCAGTGTCTGAACGAGTCGCTCACGAGGAGAAGGGCGGTAGTGGGCCACTGCCCGAGGAGGACCCCACGGTTCCCCTGACGTGCCGTCCACGCCATCCGCGGCAAACGTGCCCTCGCCGCTCCCGTGGCGATGCGAGCAGCCCCGCATCGGCCAGCCCGACTCGCCGCGCACCTTCACAGCGCCTGTGCGCTCTCTCTCCGGGAACTGAAAGCTCACCGTGCCCTTCACCGTCTGCGGACGGGCGGTGAGCGGGCCGCGGATTCGTCGGAGACGGGTGAATCAGAGGCTGGGCGCCAGCACGGTCAGCCGCAGCAGTGCGGCGAGTGCCAGCACCGCGGGGGCGGCGTACCACCACCTGCGTAGCCATTCGGGCTTGACGGACACCCAGGTCAGCAGCGCCAGCACAGCGCAGAAGGCCAAACCGACACTGGCCGCGACACCGGAGTTGGTGACGGCCTGTCGGCCTCAGGAGCCGTCCGGCTCGACCATGTAGGCCGTGAGTACGGTGTAGCCGGCCACCAAGGTTGCCAGGACGAGGACGAGCCGTGGCTCGCTTCCTGTGACTTCTTTCCGATGACACGTCGGCGTGTCACTCGAAAAGCCCCCGTACCCAGCCGGAAGCCCCAGAAAAGCCCAGAAGCGCCGCCACCTCCCTTCCCGCCCCGCAGGGTTGTAGCGGCGCTCTGCCTGAAGGCCGTCAGATGTCCCGGAAGATCTCGATCTGCGCCCCGACGGAGTTCAGGCGCTCGGCGAGGTCCTCGTAGCCCCGGTTGATGACGTACACGTTGCGCAGGACCGACGTGCCCTCGGCCGCCATCATCGCCAGCAGGACGACCACGGCCGGGCGCAGGGCCGGCGGGCACATCATCTCGGCCGCCCGCCAGCGGGTCGGGCCCTCGACCAGGACCCGGTGCGGGTCCAGCAACTGCAGGCGGCCGCCGAGGCGGTTGAGGTCGGTCAGGTAGATCGCGCGGTTGTCGTAGACCCAGTCGTGGATGAGCGTCTGGCCCGAGGCGACCGCCGCGATGGCCGCGAAGAACGGGACGTTGTCGATGTTCAGGCCGGGGAACGGCATCGGGTGGATCTTGTCGATCGGCGCCTCCAGCTTGGAGGGCCGGACCGTGAGGTCCACCAGACGGGTGCGGCCGTTGTCCGCGAAGTACTCCGGTGACCGGTCGTGGTCGAGGCCCATCTCCTCCAGGACCGCGAGCTCGATCTCCAGGAACTCGATCGGCACCCGGCGCACCGTCAGCTCCGACTCGGTCACCACGGCGGCGGCCAGCAGGCTCATCGCCTCGACCGGGTCCTCGGAGGGCGAGTAGTCGACGTCGACGTCGATGTTCGGCACGCCGTGCACGGTCAGCGTGGTGGTGCCGATGCCCTCCACCTTGACGCCGAGCGCCTCCAGGAAGAAGCACAGGTCCTGGACCATGTAGTTGGAGGAGGCGTTGCGGATGACGGTCACGCCGTCGTGCCGCGCGGCGGCCAGCAGCGCGTTCTCGGTCACGGTGTCGCCGCGCTCGGTCAGGACGATCGGGCGGTCGGGACGGACCGTGCGGTCCACCTGCGCGTGGTACTGGCCCTCGGTGGCCGCGATGTCCAGGCCGAACCGGCGCAGCGCGATCATGTGCGGTTCGATGGTCCGCGTACCCAGGTCGCAGCCGCCGGCGTACGGCAGCTTGAAGTGGTCCATGCGGTGCAGCAGCGGGCCCAGGAACATGATGATCGAGCGGGTGCGGACGGCGGCCTCCGCGTCGATCGCCGCCATCTCCAGCTCGGCGGGCGGGACCAGCTCCAGGTCGACGCCGTCGTTGATCCAGCGGGTGCGCACGCCGATGGAGTTCAGTACCTCCAGAAGGCGGTACACCTCCTCGATCCGCGCGACCCGGCGCAGCACCGTGCGGCCCTTGTTCAGCAGCGAGGCGCACAGCAGGGCCACGCAGGCGTTCTTGCTGGTCTTGACGTCGATGGCGCCGGAGAGCCGACGGCCGCCGACCACGCGCAGATGCATCGGACCCGCATAGCCCAGCGACACGATCTCGCTGTCCAGGGCCTCACCGATTCGGGCGATCATCTCAAGGCTGATGTTCTGGTTGCCGCGCTCGATGCGATTGACCGCGCTCTGGCTGGTACCGAGCGCTTCCGCGAGCTGCGCCTGTGTCCAGCCACGGTGTTGCCGGGCGTCACGGATGAGCTTGCCGATGCGTACGAGGTAGTCGTCTGACATGAGGTTGAGGCTATCTCAGATATGAGATGGCGCCTCCTGGGGGGTCCATTCGGGTGATGACCCGTCAATGGTCCCTGGTCGTACGCGAACGACGCCACCCGAAAGGTCCGGGCAAATCCACCGATGTCGTACGACGTCCGGTGCTGCTGTGGGTGTGTCGCGGGCCATGCCTGCCGCCCGTGGTGATGGACCAGGAGTGCCGGTTGATGTTCAGCCGCACCCCGGGCAGGATCCGGAAGCTCTTGCGGAACGTGAGCGGCATGGAGGCCTCCTTCGGGGGTCGCCGGTCTGAGTACCGCTCAGTTCGGATACCCCGTGCGCGCGTACTGATGGGCGTGGAGGAGCGGCGGCTCGAAGGTGACGGCGGGCACAGGCTCCCCGCCGGTGGCCGGTACGGCGGGCGAGAGGGTGTAGCGGACCCGGCTGACGTCGCCGTACTCGTCGCGCAGTTCCAGGACCCCCGTCGCCGGGCAGTGCCAGGTGATGTCCGTGACGTCGTCGCCCGAGGCGTTCGCGAGCGTCGTGCTGCCCGTCCCGTCGCCCCGGAACTCCAGCTCCGACAGCTCCATGATGCCGAGCTCGAAGGGGTGGCTGCTCCAGTGGCCCAGCAGGGCCGTGTCGAGACGCATGCGCTGGTCCTCGTTCGCCGTGTGTGGCTCGCCGCGGTGCGTCGGCATGCCGGAGCCGGTCCGGACATGACCCGGCGGCCCCCATGTACTAGAGTTATCTCGACATCGAGATATCTGCCGAGGCGCACCGCAGCCGCCACCTCAGTAAGGGTTCCCTAACTTAGCCTTACCTCAGCGGATCGGCCAAGCCGGCGTGGCGGCACGATTGACGGTGGTACGCGCACATCAATGAAGGAGACTGTCGTGTCGGCGAACAGCTTCGACGCCCGCAGCACGCTGCAGGTGGGCGACGAGTCGTACGAGATCTTCCGGCTGGACAAGGTGGAGGGCTCGGCCCGCCTGCCGTACAGCCTCAAGGTCCTGCTGGAGAACCTGCTCCGCACGGAGGACGGCGCCAACATCACCGCCGATCACATCCGCGCCCTCGGCGGCTGGGACTCCCAGGCCCAGCCCAGCCAGGAGATCCAGTTCACGCCGGCCCGCGTGATCATGCAGGACTTCACCGGCGTGCCCTGCGTCGTGGACCTCGCGACCATGCGTGAGGCAGTGAAGGAGCTGGGCGGCGACCCGGCCAAGATCAACCCGCTGGCGCCGGCCGAGCTGGTCATCGACCACTCCGTCATCGCCGACAAGTTCGGCACCAACGACGCCTTCAAGCAGAACGTCGAGCTGGAGTACGGCCGCAACAAGGAGCGTTACCAGTTCCTGCGCTGGGGCCAGACCGCGTTCGACGAGTTCAAGGTCGTACCCCCCGGCACCGGCATCGTCCACCAGGTGAACATCGAGCACCTCGCCCGCGTGGTCATGGTCCGCGACGGCAAGGCCTACCCGGACACCCTGGTCGGCACCGACTCGCACACCACCATGGTCAACGGCCTCGGCGTCCTCGGCTGGGGCGTCGGCGGCATCGAGGCCGAGGCCGCCATGCTCGGCCAGCCGGTCTCCATGCTCATCCCGCGCGTCGTCGGCTTCAAGCTCACCGGTGAGCTGCAGCCGGGCACGACGGCCACGGACCTCGTGCTCACCATCACCGAGATGCTCCGCAAGCACGGTGTGGTCGGCAAGTTCGTCGAGTTCTACGGCGAGGGCGTCGCCGCCACCTCCCTGGCCAACCGCGCCACCATCGGCAACATGTCGCCGGAGTTCGGCTCCACCGCCGCGATCTTCCCGATCGACGACGAGACCCTGAAGTACCTGCGCCTGACCGGCCGCTCCGACCAGCAGGTCGCGCTCGTCGAGGCCTACGCCAAGGAGCAGGGCCTCTGGCTGGACCCGAAGGCCGAGCCGGACTTCTCCGAGAAGCTCGAGCTGGACCTGGCCACGGTCGTCCCGTCCATCGCCGGCCCGAAGCGCCCGCAGGACCGCATCGTCCTCGCCGAGGCCGCCCAGCAGTTCGCCAAGGACGTCCTCAACTACGTCGAGGCGCCCGTCGCGCAGTCGCCGGAGGCCGCCGCCTCCCCGGTCGACGAGGCCAGCGCCGAGTCCTTCCCGGCCTCCGACGCCCCGGCCTACGGCCACCAGGAGAACGGTGCCGGCGCCCCGCAGCACGGCCAGGGCACCGGTGCCGTACCGTCCAACCCGGTCCCGGTGACCGCCGCCGACGGCACCACCTACGAGCTGGACCACGGTGCGGTGACCGTCGCGGCCATCACCTCCTGCACCAACACCTCCAACCCGTACGTCATGATCGGCGCCGCCCTCGTCGCCAAGAAGGCCGTCGAGAAGGGCCTCACCCGCAAGCCGTGGGTGAAGAGCACCCTCGCCCCGGGATCGAAGGTCGTCACCGACTACTTCGAGAAGGCCGGCCTGACCCCGTACCTGGACAAGCTGGGCTTCAACCTCGTCGGCTACGGCTGCACCACCTGCATCGGCAACTCCGGCCCGCTGCCGGAGGAGGTCTCCCAGGCCGTCAACGACCACGACCTCGCGGTCACCTCGGTCCTCTCCGGCAACCGGAACTTCGAGGGCCGCATCAACCCCGACGTCAAGATGAACTACCTGGCGTCCCCGCCGCTGGTCGTCGCGTACGCCATCGCGGGCTCCATGAAGGTGGACATCACCCGTGACGCCCTGGGCACCGACCAGGACGGCAACCCGGTCTACCTGAAGGACATCTGGCCCTCCGAGGCCGAGGTCAACGAGGTCGTCGCCGGCGCCATCGGCGAGGACATGTTCGCCAAGTCCTACAGCGACGTCTTCGCGGGCGACGCCCAGTGGCAGTCCCTCCCGGTCCCGACCGGCAACACCTTCGAGTGGGACCCGCAGTCCACCTACGTCCGCAAGCCCCCGTACTTCGAGGGCATGCGGATGGACCCGGAGCCCGTCACCGACATCTCCGGCGCCCGCGTCCTCGCGAAGCTGGGCGACTCGGTCACCACCGACCACATCTCCCCGGCCGGTGCCATCAAGGCCGACACCCCCGCCGGCCAGTACCTCACCGAGCACGGTGTGGAGCGTCGTGACTTCAACAGCTACGGCTCGCGCCGCGGCAACCACGAGGTCATGATCCGCGGTACGTTCGCCAACATCCGCCTGCGCAACCAGATCGCGCCGGGCACCGAGGGCGGCTACACCCGCGACTTCACGCAGGACGGCGGCCCGGTCTCCTTCATCTACGACGCCTCCCGCAACTACATCGAGCAGGGCATCCCGCTGGTCGTCCTGGCCGGCAAGGAGTACGGCTCCGGCTCGTCCCGTGACTGGGCGGCCAAGGGCACCGCGCTGCTCGGCGTCAAGGCCGTCATCGCCGAGTCCTACGAGCGCATCCACCGCTCGAACCTGATCGGCATGGGCGTCCTGCCGCTGCAGTTCCCGGAGGGCCAGTCCGCGTCCTCCCTCGGCCTGACCGGCGAGGAGGCCTTCTCCATCACCGGCGTCACCGAGCTCAACGAGGGCACCACCCCGCGCACGGTGAAGGTCACCACCGACACCGGCGTCGAGTTCGACGCGGTCGTCCGCATCGACACCCCCGGTGAGGCGGACTACTACCGCAACGGCGGCATCATGCAGTACGTGCTGCGCAGCCTGATCCGCAAGTAAGCGGTACGGCACAGCAGTCGAGGGCCGCATCCCCGGTGGCGGGGGTGCGGCCCTCGGCCGTGCGCGTCCCAGGTCATCGCCGACCCTCAGCCGGAGCACAGGCTTCCCCCAGCGGACCGGAACAGAATCGCTACATGTCCGGCGCTCCTGGGTCCCGCGGATGAGCCCCCGACCGCGCGTCCGCTCGCTGCGCGCACGCCTGCTGCTCTTCGTCACCGCCACCCTCGCCTGCGTGTGCGCCGCGCCGGCCCCTCACCACGGTCCTCGCCCAACGCGCCTACCTGACGGGCGCCCTGGACGACCGCGTGAACGAGGCCGCCGCACACGGCCTGGCCGGTGCCGCACTCCACCCCGACGCCCCCGCAGGCCTCGCCTTCGTCGACGAGGGCGGCCACCCGGCCGGACTGCTCGCCGCCCGGCTGGACACCCGGGGCCGTATCGTCTCGGCCGCGGTCCTCGCCCGGAACGCGTCCCCACGCGCCCTCACCGCCGCCCAGCGCACCGCCCTCACCGGCATCCGGGCCGACGGCTCGGCGCACACCCGCACCGTGCCCGGACTCGGCGCCTACCGGCTCACCGCCCTCGACGCGAGAGGCATCCGCGTGCTCACCGGCCTGCCCCTGGGCGAGGTACAGGACACCCTCCGCCGGCTCGCCCGGACCGGGGCCGTCGCCGGGCCGCCGCGCTCGCGGTCGTCGGCGGCCTGTGCGCGGTGGTCGTCCGGCGGCAGCTGCGCCCGCTCGGCCGCCTCGCCGCCACCGCCGGCGAGATCTCCCGCGCGCCGCTCGGCCACGGACAGGTCACCGCGCTGCCCGGGGTGGCGGCACGCGACACCGCTCCCGGCAGCGAGACCGGCCAGGCCCCCCGCCCCGATCCACCGGACCGCCCCCGCCACCCCCGGCCCGGCCCGACACCCACCGCCGAGCGGACACGCCGCCATGCACCGGTCGGGCGCGGGGGTGAGGGCGTGCCGTCCGGACGCGGTGTTCGGCCGTTGTCGGGGCGAGCGGGGCCTCAGTCCGCGAGGAGCGCCGTGAGGTCCGGGAGTGTCAGTTCGGCCCAGATCACCTTGCCGTGCGGTGTGTACCGGGTGCCCCAGCGCTCGGCCAGCTGCGAGACGAGGAACAGGCCCCGGCCTCCCTCGTCGGTCGTCGCGGCATACCGCAGATGCGGCGAGGTGCTGCTGCCGTCGGCCACCTCACAGATCAGTGTGCGGTCATGGATGAGGCGCACATGGATCGGATCGGAGCCGTAGCGGATGGCGTTGGTGATCAGCTCGCTCAGCACGAGTTCCATACCGAAGCCCAGCTCGGCCAGGCCCCACTCCTCGAGCTTGCCGGACACGGCGAGCCGCATCCCCGACACGGCCGCCGGGTCGCGCGGCACGTCCCAGTCGGCGACGTTCTCGGACGGCAGCGCCCGAGTGCGCGCGATGAGCAGCGCGACATCGTCCGTGGGGCGCTCCGGCAGCAGCTCGTCCAGCACCGCCCGGCAGCTGTCCTCGGGGGACCGGCCGGGGTGTCCCGCCAGCGCCCGGCGCAGCAGCTCCATGCTCACGTCCAGGTCGCGCCTGCGGTCCTCGATGAGCCCGTCGGTGTACAGGACGAGCTGGCTGCCGTCGGCCAGCTCCAGCTCGGCCGTCTGGAACGGCATGCCGCCGAGCCCCAGCGGCGGCCCGGCCGGCACGTCGGGGAAGGTGACGCTGCCGTCGGGCGAGACCAGCGCGGGCGCCAGGTGCCCGGCCCGGGCCATGGCGCAGCGGCGCGTCACGGGGTCGTAGATCGCGTACAGGCAGGTGGCACCGACGATCTCCCCGGCCGTCTCCGGACAGGCCTCGTCCTGGTCGATGCGGCCGACCAGCTCGTCCAGATGGCTGAGCAGCTCGTCGGGCGGCAGGTCGAGCGTGGAGAAGTTGTGCACCGCGGTCCGCAGCCGGCCCATCGTCGCCGCGGCGTGCAGGCCGTGCCCGACGACGTCGCCGACGGCCAGCGCCACCCGGCTGCCCGGCAGCGGGATCACATCGAACCAGTCGCCGCTCACGCCCGACTGGGCGGGCAGGTAGCGGTAGCCGACGTCGAGGGCGCTCTGCTCGGGCAGCGCCCGCGGCAGCAGGCTGCGCTGGAGGGTGACCGCCAGGGCGTGCTCGCGGGTGTAGCGGCGGGCGTTGTCGATGCTGACCGCGGCCCGGGCCACCAGCTCCTCCGCCAGGGACAGCTCCTCCTCGTCGAAGGGCTCCCGCTTGGACCGCCAGAAGTTGGCCATGCCGAGCACCACGCCGCGGGCCCGGATCGGGGCGGAGATGAGCGAGTGGATGCCGTAGTCCAGGATCTCCCGGGTCCGTTCCGGGTCCTGCGCCTGCCAGCCCTCCGCGGCCGACAGGTCGGTCACCAGCTCGGAGTCGCCGGAGCCGTAGCTGCGTGCCTGGGGCGTGGACGGCAGGAAGTCGATCAGCCGCCCCTGTTCGTACAGCGGATGGTCGTCCAGGATGCCGCTCACCGCGACGCGCCGCATGTCGGTGGCGGTGGGAGCCGGCTCCTCGCCGTGCAGCACGGCGTCGGCCAGGTCCACGGTGACGAAGTCGGCGAACCGGGGGACGGCGACCTGGGCCAGCTCGTCGGCCGTGCGGACCACGTCGAGGGTGGTGCCGATGCAGAGGCCCGCGTCGTACAACAGCTCCAGCCGCTCCCGTGCGACCTCCGCCCGGCCGGACACCGCCTGCAGCTCGGTGGAGTCCCGGAGCGTCACCACGGTGCCCCGGTGACCTCCCGCGGTGTCGGTGGGCCGCTGGTTGACCGCCAGCAGGCGTCCGCCGGCGAAGTGCACCTCGTCGCTGGCCTCGCGCCCGGACAGCAGCAGCTCCACCGTCGCGGGGTCGAGGCCCGCCAGCTGACCCACATGGCGCCCCTCGGCTTCGGCGGGCAGCGACAGCAGGCGTCTGGCCTCGTCGTTGGCGAGCAGCAGCCGCCCGTCGTCACCGACGATGAGCACGCCCTCGCGCACCGAGTGCAGCACCGTGTCGTGGTGCTCGTACATGCGGGTCATCTCGTCGGGAGCCAGGCTGTGGGTCTGCCGCCGCAGCCTCCTGCCCACCAGAGCGGTACCTCCGGTCGACACCAGGAGCGCCCCGGCACCGGCCGCCAGGATGATCGGCAGCTGCCGGTTCACCTGGCTGGTGACGTTCTTCACCTTCAGCCCGGCGGAGACGAGGGCGACCACGTGGCCGTGGTCGTCGATGGGGACGGTCGCCTGCACCTCGTGGCCGAGCGGGCCGTGGACGCTCTCCGTGTAGACCTTGCCGGCCAGCGACGGTCCGATCGTGCCCACGAACCGCTTGCCTATGTTGGTCGGTATGGGGTGGGTGTAGCGGATGCCGTGGGTGTCCATGACCACGATGAAGTCGACGCCCGCGGACCTGCGTCCCGCTTCGGTGAGCGGCTGGAGCAGCTTCGACGGGTCGGGGGAGTGCAGTGCCTGCACGAGGCCGGGGGAGTGCGCGAAGGTCTGCGCCACGGCTATGGAACGGCGTCTGGCCTCCGTGCTGGTGTCCCGTTCCGACTGCAGGACGAGAGCTATGACGGCGCAGATCACCAGCAGGACCACCAGGACCGCCTGGAGAAGGAAGACCTGCCCGGCGACGCTGCGCGGGCTCCTGCCGACCACGGCACGCCATGACATACGCCTGAATCGGGCGAATCGGTCCGACATGCGGCATTTGTAGCACCGGCGCATGCCCGTGACTACGCCGGTCCACAAGATGGACGCACCTTTTCGCGCCTCATCCGTATCAGAAGTCGCGCCTGGTCACAGCAGTCACAGCTGTGTCGCGTGCGCGCCTCGTTCGCCCCGGGTGTGCTCGGGGCGGACCCGGTGGAGTCGCGCACCGGGTCCGCGAGCCGGGCGGGCGAGGGGGGTGGGCGACCCGCCCGGAGGAGATGGACTGAAACAGGAATTGCGTGGCTTGTGCGCCGGCATGGCGCGAGACAACGTTGTCTATGGTCTGTACATGACTTTACCGCTTCAACGGACAACGATGTCAAGACACTTGAGGTAGCCCGTCCGGGTGATCGGGGCGTGCGCCTGCGCAGGCGCACGCGGTCTTCCGTGGTACGGGTGGCGCACGCTACTGTCCCTGCGGCTTGTGCGACCCGTGGTGCGCGACCCGTCCGTCAGGAGGAAGGGCCGCGTCATGCGTTTCAGACCCATGTCCCTGCTGCTGGCCGCGCTTCTCGCGACCGGCGGCGCCGCCACCCCCGCCCTCGCGGCGACCGCCGCTCCCCCCGACCTCGTCAAGGACCCCACGCCGTACGTCGATCCGCTGATCGGCACCAAGAACGGCGGTGACGTGTTCCCTGGCGCCGTCGTGCCGTTCGGCATGCTCTCCTGGAGCCCGGAGAACACCCGCGGTGACGCCACGAGAACCGCCGCACCCGGCGGCTACCACTACGACGCCACCCGCATCCGCGGCTTCAGCCTCACCCACATGTCCGGCACCGGCTGTGCGGGAGGCGGCGGCGACATCCCCTTCTTCCCGTACGCCGGCGAGGTGACCTCATCCCCGGCGAGCGACACCAAGGACGCCGTCTACGCCTCGGACTTCACCCACGCCGACGAGACCGCCGAGCCGGGCCACTACAAGGTGGGCCTGGCCTCCGGCGTCACCGCCGACCTCACCGCCACCACACGCACCGGCTCGGCCCGCTTCACCTACCCGACCGGCAAGCCCGCCTCCCTGCTGGTGCGCACCGCGGGCTCCGAGGTCGGCTCGGAGGATTCGACGGTCACGATCGACCCGGACACCCGGACGATCTCCGGCTCCGTCACCTCCGGGAACTTCTGCGGCTACCTCGACCCCGAGGGACAACGCGCTTACTACACCCTGTACTTCACCGCCCGCTTCGACCGCGCCTTCCAGGCCACCGGAACCTGGCGCGACGACAAGCTGGATCCGGGCTCCACACAGGCGTCCGGTGGCACCGGCGGCTTCTCGCACGGCGGGCGGCCCGTCGCGGGCAAGGGCGCGGGCGGCTACGTGGAGTTCGCGCCCGGCGCCGGTCCGGTGAACGTCAAGGTCGGCATCTCCTACGTCAGCCGGGAGGCCGCCGAGGCGAACCTCGCCACCGAGAACCCGCCGGGACGCTCCTTCGGCACCGTCGAGCAGGCGGCCCGCCGTGCCTGGCGCGAGCGTCTGGGCGCCGTCCGGGTCGGCGGCGGCACGGACGCGGAGCGCACCACCTTCTACACCGCGCTCTACCACGCGCTGCTGCACCCGAACGTCATCAGCGACGCCGACGGTCGCTACCGGGGCAGCGACGGCGCGGTGCACCGGGTCGGACGCGGCCACCGCGCCCAGTACGGCACCTTCTCCGGCTGGGACGTCTACCGCGACCAGGTGCAGCTGCTGACCCTCCTCGACCCGCGCACCGGCTCCGACATCGCCCAGTCGCTGTACGAACTCGCCCGGCAGAACGGCGGGATCTGGGACCGCTGGCTGCACGGCGCGAGCGGCACCCACGTGATGAACGGCGACCCCTCGCCGGCCGCCCTGGCCGGCATCCGCGCCTTCGGCGGCACCGGCTTCGATCTGAAGGGCGCCCTGGACTCCCTGGTCAGGGCGGCGACCGTACCCACGGAGCAGGACCTGTCGGCGGCGGGCAAGCCGGTGCTCTCGGTGGGGCAGCGCCCCTCGCTCGACAAGTACCTCCGGCTGCACTACATGCCGAGCGTGTCCAACGCCTGGGGAGGCGCGGCCGAGACCTTGGAGATGTCCACGGCGGACTTCGCGATCTCCCAGCTCGCGCGGGCCGCGGGGGAGAAGGACACCGCGGCCGCCTTCGCCCGCCGGGCCCAGTGGTGGCAGAACAACTTCAACATCGCGGCCGCTCCGAGCGGCGGCTACATCGCCAACCGCAAGGCCGACGGCAGCTGGGTCACCGGCTTCACCCCCGACACCGGCAACGGCTTCGTCGAGGGCACGGCCGCCCAGTACACCTGGATGGTCCAGCACAACCCGGCGGGCCTGTTCGCCGCGCTGGGCGGCCGGGAGGCGGCCCTCGCCCGGCTGGACGACTTCTTCCACGACGCCGACGGCGGCTGGGCCTTCACCGGCAACGGCGGCGCCAAGTCCGAGCTGGACAACGAGCCGTCGATCAACGTGCCCTACCTCTACGACTACGCGGGCGCCCCCTACAAGACGCAGGAGACCGTCCGCGCGGCGATGCGGCAGCTGTGGTCCACACAGCCCGGCGGCATCCCCGGCAACGACGACCTCGGCGCGATGTCGTCCTGGTACGTCTTCTCGGCGCTCGGCATGTACCCGCAGGTGCCGTCCCGTGCCGAACTGGTCCTCGCCTCCCCGCTGTTCGAGCGGGTGGAGATCCACCGGCCCCTGGGCAACGACATCTCCATCCGCGCGGCCGGAGCCGCGGCCGACGCGCCCTACGTCCAGTCCCTGAAGGTCGACGGCCGCACCAGTGACCGTCCTTGGCTGCCCGCCTCCTTCGTCCGGGACGGCGGCCGACTCGACTACACCCTGTCCGCCACCCCGAACCACGCCTGGGGCGCGGGCAGCCCGCCGCCGTCCTTCCGGGAGGGCGAGCAGCCGTACCAGATCGGCGTCGGCCCGACCGCCGCCACCCTCGCGCCCGGTGACAGCACGAAGATCGGCGTCCGCGCGCTGTCGCTGAACGGCGGCACCGGCCCCGAGGTGCGCTTCCGGGTGCAGGCCCCGGCCGGCATCACGGCCACGCCCGCCGAGGGCACGGTGGCCGACGGCGCCCAGGAGATCACCCTCACCGCCGCGCGGGACGCCGCGCAGGGCTTCGCCGACGTCAAGGTCACGGTGACGTCGGGCGACACCTCGTACCAGCAGCCGGTCTCGCTGACCGTGGCCGCCCCGGGCTCCCTCCTCGCCGCCTACGACAACACCGGCGTCTCCGACGACGAGGGCGACCACGACGAGGCCGACTACGACGGCGGCGGCTGGAGCTACTCGCGCCAGGCCCTCGCCGCGGCCGGACTGACCCCGGGCGGGCGGGGCACGGTGGACGGCCTCGCCTTCACCTGGCCGAACTCGCCCACCGGCCGTCCGGACAACGCCTCGGCGAACGGCCGGACGATCGAACTGCCGACGCCCGCGGCCAGGTTGTCCTTCATCGGCAGCGCGGTCAACGGCAACCAGCAGACCAAGGCGACCGTCACCTACTCCGACGGCACCACCGATACCGTCGACCTGTCCTTCACCGACTGGACCGTCGGCGGCGGAGGCGGCACCGTCCAGTTCGGCAACGAGGTCGTGGCGGAGGCGGCGTACCGCAATGTCGCCGGTGCGGACAAGGACCCGGTGGCGACGTACGTCTTCGCCACCAAGCCCTTCGCGGCGCCCGCCGGCCGGACGATCAAGAGCGTCCGGCTCCCGGAGAACGCGGACCTGCACGTGTTCACGCTGGCCACCGGCTGAGCACCGCACACGAAGGGGGAAGGGGGCGGACCCGAGCGGGCCCGCCCCCTTCCCCCTTGCCTTGGTCAGGCCAGCAGCTCCACCTCCGCCAGCGTCGACTCGCCGTCCAGGACCAGGCGGTACTTCGTGTAGGTCCCGGGGGCGGCGAGGGTGAAGGCCCGCGTCTGGCGGTCCCACCTGAACGTTTCGCCGGAGCGGTGGTCCAGGGTCTTCCAGGTCGTGCCGTCCGTGGAGCCTTGCAGGGTCCAGCCGGTCGGCGCCTTCGTGTGGTCCGCTGCCGAGGTCAGCGTGTACTGCACCGGCCGCACGGCACCGTCGGCCGGCAGGTCCACCGAGGTGACCGTCGCGCTCGTCGCCGACGTGTCGTCGAACAGGGCGCCGTCACCCTTCAGCACGTCCGCGCGCGGCGTCGGCACCTTGTCGTCCTGGGTGATGGAGACCGGGGCGGCGTCCTTGCCCGTGCCCCACGTGGAGGGCTTGTCACCCATGTAGAACTCCAGCACACCGCCCTTGGACAGCAGCGAGTGGGGGAGCGAGGTGGACTTCCACGGACGGCCGTCGAACGTCACGCCCTGGACATAGACGTTCTTCGCGCTGTTCCTGGGCGCCTTGACCACCAGGTCCCGGCCGTTCTCCAGGTGCACGGTGACCTGCTTGAACAGCGGGGAGCCGATGGAGTACTCACCGCTGCCCATGACCAGCGGGTAGAAGCCGAGCGCGGAGAAGAGGTACCAGCCCGACTGCTCGCCGTTGTCCTCGTCGCCGTGGTAGCCCTGCCCGATCTCGCTGCCGGTGTAGAGGCGGGCGAGCGCCTCGCGGGCGTACGCCTGCGCCTTCCAGGGCTCGCCGGCCGCGTCGTACATGTAGATCACGTGGTGCGCGACCTGGTTGGAGTGGCCGTACATGCCCATCCGGACGTCGCGCGCCTCGGTCATCTCGTGGATGACACCGCCGTAGGAGCCGACGTAGTCCGGGGAGGCCGTCTCCGGCGTGGCGAAGTACTCGTCGAGCTTGTCCGCGAGGGCCTGCCGGCCGCCGTAGAGGTTGGCCAGGCCCCGGCTGTCCTGGGGGGCGGTGAAGGCGTAGCCCCAGCCGTTGGTCTCCGTGTAGTCGTAGCCCCACACGCGCGGGTCGTACGTCGCGGAGTCCACCCGCCAGTCGCCCTTGGCGTTTCGGCCCTGGAAGAAGCCGGCCTCGGAGTCGAACAGCTTCACGTAGTCCTGCGCCCGGTTGAGGAAGTACTGCGACTCCTCCTTGTAGCGCTTCTCACCCGTCTTCTCGTACAGCGCCTGGCCCATCCGGGCGATGCCGTAGTCGTTGACGTAGCCCTCCATCGCCCACGACAGGCCCTCGTGGGTGTCGGTGCCGGTGTAGCCGAGGAAGGGCGAGGTGGCCATGCCCTTGCGGCCCACGCCGGACGCCGGCGGGACGACGGTCGCGTTCTTCACGGCCGCGTCGTAGGCCGCCGCCGCGTCGAACTTCACGCCCTTGACGTACGCGTCGGCGAACGCCACGTCCGAGGAGGTGCCGGTCATCAGGTCCGCGTAGCCGGGGGAGGACCAGCGGGAGGTCCAGCCGCCGTCCTTGTACTGCTGCACGAACCCGTCGACCATCTCGCCCGCCTGGGAGGGCGTCAGGAACGAGTACGCCGGCCAGGTGGTCCGATAGGTGTCCCAGAAGCCGTTGTTGACGTACACCTTGCCGTCGACGATCTTGGCGCCGGTGTGCGTCGGGGTGTCCGGGCCGGGCATGGCGGAGAAGGGCGAGGCGTACTGGTTCTTGCCGCCGACCTTCTCGAAGCCGGAGTTGGGGTACAGGTAGAGCCGGTACAGCCCGGAGTACAGCGTGGTCAGCTGGTCGGGGGTCGCGCCCTTCACCTCGACCTTGCCGAGCAGCTTGTCCCAGACACGCTGGGCACGCGCCTCGACCTTGTCGAAGGACGTGCCGGCCGGGACCTCCTGGCGCAGGTTGTCCTTCGCCTGGTCGATGCCGATGAGCGAGGTCGCGAGCCGCAGGGTGACGGTGCGGTCGGCGCCCGCGTCGAAGCGCAGGAAGCCCTTCACCCCGCTCGATCCGCCGTCGGTCACCGGCTTGTCGAACTCGCCGTACACGAACAACCGGGTGGCGCCCGTGGACAGGCCGGACTTCACGTCCGAGTAGCCGGTGACGATCCCGTGCTCCTTGTCGAGCGTCAGGCCCGCCTGCTCGGTCACGTTGTCGAACAGCACACTCGCGTCCGCGCCCGGATAGGTGAAGCGCAGCACCGCCGCGTGGTCGGTCGGCGTCATCTCCGCCTTGAGGCCGTTCTCGAACCGGACGCCGTAGTAGTACGGCCGCGCGGTCTCGTTCTCGTGCCGGAAGGCCAGTTCCCGTGCCTCGCGGCCGGTGTCCGGGGTGCCCGACGCGGCCGACGGCATGAGCTGGAAGGTCTGCCGGTCACCCATCCACGGACTGGGCTCGTGGCTCGCGCTGAACGCCTGGATCGTGGGCAGATTGTCGTCGTTGTTCGCACGTGCGTACTCGTACAGCCAGCTCAGCGAGGACGCGTTGGTCACCGGGGTCCAGAAGTTGAAGCCGTGCGGGAGCGCTGTCGCCGGGAAGTTGTTGCCGCGCGAGAAACTGCCGCTGGAGTTGGTGCCGCGGGTGGTCAGCGCGTAGTCCGACAGGTGCGCCTTGGGCTTCTCGGGGGCCACCGGCCGCAGCGCCACGTCGTCTATCCAACCGCGGAACTTCGCCGGGCCGTCGGGGGAGTCGTACGCCACCAGGATGCGGTCGACCGTCTTGCCGGCCGCGACCGAACCGATCCGCGAGACCACGTTGTTCCACTGGTTGACGTAGAGCGACTGCGACGCGCCCTGACCGCGCGGCGACAGCACGAAGCCGTGCTCGTCGAGCGCCCCCAGGCCACTGAGGTAGGTCCCGTCGGTGAAGGCCAGGTCGACGGAGACGTTCGTCGCGTCGTAGTCGCGGTCGCCGTCGGCCATGGACGGGAAGACGCGGTACGACAGCTGGGTGTCGCGGCCGACCTTCACGTTCACGTCGAAGACCTTGTTGTCGGAGTACGCCCGGCCGCCCGCCGTGTGCCGTCCGGCGTAGCGCAGGGCACGCTTTCCGGTGAAGCCGGCCCGGGCCTTGGCGGTCGGCGAGCCGCTCGGGCCCTTGTCGACCAGCGTCAGCATGTCCTGCGGCACCGGGCCGCCCCCGCCACCGGTGGAGAACTGCACGTCGGCGAGCTGCAGGATGTCCGAGGCGCCGTTGTTCCTGGTCACCTCCAGCCGGAAGTGCTGGTACTCGGCCGGCTCGGCCAGGTCGTACGACTTCGTCTGGAACCGCTCGGAGAAGTTCTCGCCCGCCCGGGTGTCGACGGTCTTCCAGTCCTTGCCGTCGCTGGAGCCCAGCAGGGTCCAGTCCCGTGGGTCGCGCGCGTCGTAGTCGTTGGCCGAGGTGAGCGCGTACGTCACCAGCTTGACGGGCTTGTCCAGGTCGAACTCCACCCAGCCGGTGGGCGCGAAGGTCAGCCATTTCGTGCCGGGCTCGCCGTCGGCGAGGTTCTCCTTCACCTCGCCGGCGACCGTGTTCTCGCCGCTGGCCCGTACCTCGGTGACATGGTCGGTCACATTGCCCGGAATGCCGGTGCTGTAGCCGCCGTCGACGCCCGAGGCGCGCTTGCCGCCGTCCGCCGAGGTGTCGACGGTGTTCAGCCAGTCCGGCGCCGGATCGTCCGCCTCGAACGAGGATGCGAACGCCTGGTCGGCCGACGGAGCCTCGGCGGGCAGGGCGACCGCCGCTCCCTGCGCGCCGACGGCCATGACAAAGGCGGCCGTGAGGACGACCGCCGGATCCCATCTGTGCCTGGTTCTCCGCTGCATCTACGGATTTCCCCTCCTGCGACCGTGTGGACAACGTTGTCAAAATCGGTGCGCAGCAACCAGTAGGGCGTCAAGTGGCCCGTGATGTCAAGGGTGTTGGGTGTGGCATTCAGGGGCTTGTGTCGCGAATTTTTCCGGCGAAGCGCGTACAGGCCGCTCATATTTCCGAGAGGTCTCAACTCGGAAAAGACCCAACGCGAACCTTGCATTCGATCTTGCTCCGCTGGCGGGAAGTGGACTATACCTGTCGGCGTTTCCTGCACGACCCTGCACTACCCGACAGCGGTGCCGGGGAGGATCCGGTTCACCGCCTGAGTCCTGGAGAAGGCGAGGACTTGAGCATGGGATCCACTGCGCACCACGGTGGCGAAGGCGTCGGCCGTCGCGATCTGATCAAGCGGTCCGCCGCGCTCGGCCTGGTGGCGGCGCCGGGCATGGGTCTGCTGTCCGCCTGCGCGAGCAGCGGCGGCGACGGACAGGACAAGGCCGAGGCGGGCAAGAAGACCGCCAAGAACCCGCTCGGCGTCAACGAGACCGCCGGCATGGAATTCGTCCTCTTCGACGGCGGCTTCGGCAAGGAGTACGCCCAGGACGCGGTGAAGGTCTACGAGAAGGACTTCCCCCAGGCCAAGGTGAAGTTCGCCGCCACCCAGAAGATCCAGTCCACCCTGCAGCCCCGCTTCAACCAGGGCAATCCGCCGGACCTCATCGACAACTCCGGCGCCGAGCAGATGGACATGGGTGTGCTCGTCGGCAAGAACCAGCTGGCGGACCTCACCCCGCTGCTGGACGCGCCGTCGTACGACGACCCGAACAAGAAGGTCCGTGACACGCTGCGCCCCGGCATCGTGGAGATGGGCCAGTTCGACGGCAAGCCGGTCTGGATCCTGTACTACGCCTACACGGTCTACGGCGTCTGGTACTCGCAGAAGGCCCTCGACTCGCTGGACGCCGAGTACCCGCAGACCTGGGACCAGATGCTGGCGGTGTGCGAGAAGGCCAAGAAGAAGGGCATGGCGGGCTGGACGTACGCGGGCAAGTACCCGTACTACGTCCCCTTCTCCCTCTACCCGATGATCGGCAAGGTCGGCGGCCGCGAGGTCCTCGACGCCATCGACAACCTGGAGCCGAACGCCTGGAAGCACCCCGCGGTCAAGGCGTGTTTCGAGGCGTACTACGAGCTGTACAAGAAGGGCTACATCCTCAAGGGCACGCCGGGCCTGGACCACATCCAGTCGCAGACCGCCTGGGCCAAGGGCAAGGCGCTGTTCATCCCGAACGGCTCCTGGGTGGAGAACGAGTCGGCCAACGTCATCCCGGCCGACTTCGACCTCGCCGTCTCCGCGCCCACCGGCCTCGACAGCTCCGACAAGCTGCCGTTCGGCACCATCTGGGCCTCCGGCGGTGAGCCCTTCGTCGTGCCCGCCAAGGCGAAGAACACCGAGGGCGGCATGGAGCAGCTGCGCATCATGCTCTCCGAGGCGTCCTCGAAGAACTTCACCGCCAAGGTGAAGTCCCTGACCGCGTACAACGGCGGCACCACCGGCATCACGCTGACGCCGGGTCTGAAGTCGGGCGTGGCGGCCCTGGACAAGGCAGGATCCAACGTGGTGAATCCGCGGATCCAGGACTGGTACGTGCAGCTGCAGAAGGAGAAGATCGGTGTGGCCGGTCTCGGCGAGATGATGGCCGGCCGGCTCACCCCGGCCGAAGCCATCAAGAAGATCCAGGGCTTTGCCGACGAGGCGGCCAAGGACACTTCGATCAAGCACTACAAGCACCAGTAAACCAGCACCCTGACAGCACCGGAGTGGCGATGCAGCACGGCAAGTACCGGTTCATTGTGGGGTTTCTGGCACTGCCCCTGGGACTGTACGCGCTCTTCGTGGTGTGGCCGTTCATCCAGTCCATCTACTACTCGTTCACGGACTGGACGGGCCTCAGCCCCGAATTCAAGATGGTCGGCTTCGACAACTACAAGAGGATGTTCGACGACGACATCTTCTGGAAGTCGTTGCAGCACAGTCTGCTGTTCGCTCTGGTGCTGCCGGTGGTGACGATCGGTCTGGCGCTGTTCTTCGCCTTCATGATCAATGTGGGCGGACGCCGGAGGAGGGGCGGCCCCGCGATCTCGGGGGTCCGGGGCTCGTCCTTCTACAAGATCGTCTACTTCTTCCCGCAGGTGCTCTCGATCGCGATCGTCTCGCTGTTGTTCGCCTTCGCGTACAACCCCGACAGCGGCGCCATCAACTCGCTCCTGCGGGGCATCGGCCTCGACGGCGTCCAGCCGCTGTGGCTGGGCGACCCGAGCCTCGCGCTGTGGTGCGTGATGGCGGTGCTCGTGTGGTCCACGGTCGGCTTCTTCGTGGTGCTGTTCTCCGCGGGCATGGCCTCGATCCCGGCCGAGCTGTACGAGGCGGCCCTGCTGGACGGCGCCAGCCGCTTCACCACCTTCTTCCGCGTCACCCTGCCGCTGCTGTGGGACACCGTGCAGTCCGGCTGGGTCTACATGGGCATCCTCGCGCTCGGCGCCGAGTCGTTCGCGGTCGTACAGATCATGACGACCGGACCGGGCGGCCCCGACTACTCGACCACCGTGATGGTCCTGTACGTGTACCAGAAGGCGTTCCGGGACGGTCAGGCCGCCTACGCCACCACCATCGGCGTCGCCCTGCTCGTCGTCACGCTCGCGTTCGCGGCGATCGTGATGCGGCTGGGCCGTCGCGAGCGGCTGGAGTACTGAAGCGATGAAGACGACCGAGACCCCCGCCCCGCTGCCGGCCGAGTCCGGCGCGACCGTCTCCAAGGTGGACACGGCCCCGGCCGCACGGCCCTCCGGGCAGAAGAAGGACGGCACCGTCCTCAATGTCTTCTCCCACGGCATCCTGGTCCTTTGGGCGATCATGGTGGTCATGCCGCTGGTGTGGGCGGTGATGACGTCCTTCAAGGACGACAGCTCCATCTTCGGCTCGCCCTGGTCCCTGCCCGACAAGCTGCACTTCGACAACTGGGCCCGGGCGTGGACCGACGCCAACATGAGCGACTACTTCCTGAACACCGTCCTCGTGGTCGGCGGCTCGCTCATCGGCACCCTGGTGCTCGGCTCCATGGCGGCGTACGTGCTGGCCCGTTTCGACTTCCCGGGCAACCGCTTCATCTACTACCTGTTCATCGGCGGCATGAGCTTCCCGGTCATGCTCGCGCTGGTCCCGCTGTTCTACGTCGTGAACAACATGGGTCTGCTGAACTCGATCCACGGCCTGATCCTGGTCTACATCGCGTACTCGCTGCCGTTCACGGTCTTCTTCCTCACGGCGTTCTTCCGCACCCTGCCCACCTCGGTGGCGGAGGCGGCATTCGTGGACGGCGCTTCGCACACGCGTACGTTCTTCCAGATCATGCTGCCGATGGCGAAGCCGGGTCTGATCAGCGTGGGCATCTTCAACTTCCTGGGCCAGTGGAACCAGTACATGCTGCCCACGGTCCTCAACACCGACCCCGACAAGAAGGTCCTCACCCAGGGCCTGGTCCAGCTGGCGGTCAGCCAGGGCTACAAGGGTGACTGGTCCGGGCTGTTCGCGGGCCTGGTCATGGCGATGCTGCCGGTGCTCGCGGCGTACATCGTCTTCCAGCGCCAGGTGGTGCAGGGGCTGACCGCGGGGGCGCTGAAGTAGGGGCGCCGACCCGGCGGGGTGACGCCCCGCGACCGTACGACAGCACACCGTCCCGCTCGCCGGGGCGGTGTGCTTCACACTGTCCAGGTACCCGGATACGGTTCAACCTCTTGACGGAAGTCACCCCGAACGGCTCAGCTTAGAGTTCACTAGTTGGACATACACGGGGCCTCGCCGAAGCGGCCCCGCGCTCAGGAGGTCGTCGTGGAGACTCCAGGGTCGCAGTCATCACTGCACCGAGCCAACCTGGAGCGGGTCGTCCGGGCCGTGCGCCTGGCCGGGTCCCTCACGCAGGCGGAGATCGCGCGGACGACCGGTCTGTCCGCAGCGACCGTCTCCAACATCGTGCGGGAGCTGAAGGACGGCGGAACCGTCGAGGTCACGCCCACGTCGGCGGGCGGACGGCGGGCCCGCAGCGTCAGCCTGAGCGGCGACGCCGGCATCGTGATCGGCGTCGACTTCGGGCACACCCATCTGCGCGTCGCGATCGGGAACCTCGCCCATCAGGTGCTGGCCGAGGAGTCCGAGCCGCTGGACGTCGACGCCTCCTCCGCCCAGGGCTTCGACCGGGCCGAGGGGCTGGTCAGTCGCCTGATCGCAGCAACCGGGGTGGACCGGTCCAAGGTGGCCGGCGTGGGGCTCGGTGTGCCGGGGCCGATCGACGTGGAGTCGGGGACGCTGGGGTCCACCGCGATCCTGCCCGGCTGGGGCGGCACCAAGCCCGCGGAGGAGCTGCGCGAGCGGCTCGGCGTGCCCGTGCACGTGGACAACGACGCCAACCTCGGCGCCCTCGGCGAGCTGGTCTGGGGCAGCGGCAAGGGCGTGCGCGACCTGGCGTACATCAAGGTCGCGAGCGGCGTCGGCGCCGGTCTGGTGATCGACGGGAAGATCTATCGCGGCCCCGGCGGCACTGCAGGAGAAATCGGGCACATTACACTCGATGAATCCGGCCCGGTCTGCCGTTGCGGGAACCGCGGCTGCCTGGAGACGTTCGCGGCCGCACGCTATGTGCTCCCGTTGCTCCAGCCCAGCCACGGCCCCGACCTGACGATGGAAGGTGTCGTACGGCTGGCCAGGGACGGTGACCCGGGCTGTCGTCGGGTGATCGCCGACGTCGGCCGCCACATCGGCAGTGGAGTGGCCAATCTCTGCAATCTGCTGAACCCGAGCAGGGTGGTCCTCGGCGGTGATCTCGCGGAGGCCGGTGAGCTGGTGCTCGGGCCGATCAGGGAGTCCGTCGGCCGCTACGCCATTCCCAGTGCGGCGCGCCAACTGTCCGTTCTCCCGGGGGCACTTGGGGGCCGTGCGGAGGTGCTCGGAGCGCTCGCCCTCGCCCTCAGCGAGATGGGCGATTCGACCCTTTTGGATGGAACGCTGCCTGTCGCGGCCCCTGCCTTCACTTAGAGAACGGATGGCACCGTTGCCATCTCGTTAAGGATTTACTTCTTGACGTCGCACGTGTGGCCGAGTTGACTTCCAGCCACCTCGGCCGCAACGACGCGGCCTCGTCAGGGAGGTTTCTCAAGTGAACGCACGTATGCGTCGTGCCGCAGTTGCTGTTGCCGCGGGTGCCATGGCCGTCTCGCTGGCCGCGTGTGGCAGCGCCAAGGAGTCGAAGGGCAACGACAGCTCTTCCTCCTCGTCGGCCAACAAGGGCGACGACATCAAGGTCGGTCTGCTCCTGCCGGAGAACAAGACCGCGCGGTACGAGAAGTTCGACAGGCCGCTGATCGAGAAGAAGATCAAGGAGCTGACGAACGGCAAGGCCGACGTCCAGTACAACAACGCCCGCCAGGACGCGAACCTGCAGGCCCAGCAGGTCGACACCATGATCACCAACAAGGTGGACGTCCTGATCGTGGACGCGGTGGACGCCAAGGCCATCCAGAACTCGGTCCAGAAGGCCGTGGACGCGGGCATCAAGGTCGTCGCCTACGACCGCCTCGCCGAGGGCCCGATCAGCGCCTACACCTCGTTCGACAACGAGGAGGTCGGCAAGACCCAGGGCCAGGCCCTGCTGACGGCGCTCGGCAGCAAGGCCACCAAGTCCTCCAAGATCGTCATGATCAACGGCTCGGTCACCGACCCCAACGCCGCCCAGTTCAAGAAGGGCGCGCACTCCGTCCTCGACGGCAAGGTCACCATCGCCAAGGAGTACGACACCAAGGAGTGGTCGCCGGACAACGCCAACTCCGAGATGGAGGCGGCGATCTCCTCGGTCGGCAAGGGCAAGATCGCGGGCGTGTACTCCGCCAACGACGGCATGGCCGGCGGTATCATCACCGCCCTCAACGCCGCGGGCGTCAAGGTCCCGGTCACCGGCCAGGACGCCGAGCTGGCCGGTGTGCAGCGCATCGTCGCCGGTGAGCAGTACATGAGCGTCTACAAGCCGTACGCTCCCGAGGCCGACGCCGCCGCCGAGATGGCCGTCGCGCTCGCCCAGGGCAAGTCGCTGGACTCCGTCGCCAAGGACAAGGTCTCCAGCAACTCCCAGAAGGACGTCCCCTCGGTGCTGGTCCCGGTCACCTCGCTGACCAAGGACAACATCAAGGACACCGTCATCAAGGACGGCGTCTACACCGTGGACGAGATCTGCGCCGGCAAGTACAAGGCCGCCTGCGAGAAGATCGGCCTCAACAAGTAAGCAGTCGCACGTCCTTCCCAGGAGCGGGCATTCGTCCTTGACTGCCCGTAGGGAACACGACCGACTGCCCACGGCTCCTCCGGCGCCCCGCGCACAGACAGCCCCGCAAGCTCGACGCGGGGCGCCGGACGGAACTCCCCCCAATCTTTCTGCACAACCTCCCGCCGGGTCAGGCGGCGAAGGAGATGGTTCACGTGTCCGCTACGCCCGTGCTGGCGTTGCGCGGGGTCTCCAAGCGGTTCGGTGCCGTTCAGGCGCTCACCGACGTAGAGCTTGAGGTCCACGCCGGTGAGGTGGTCGCCCTGGTCGGCGACAACGGCGCCGGAAAGTCCACGCTGGTCAAGACGATCGCCGGCGTCCACCCCATCGACGAGGGCGTCATCGAATGGAATGGCGAGCCCGTCTCGATCAGCAGGCCGCACGACGCCCAGGCCCTGGGCATCGCGACGGTCTACCAGGACCTCGCGCTGTGCGACAACATCGACGTCGTCGGCAACCTGTTCCTCGGCCGTGAGCTGAGGAAGTGGGGCGTCCTGGACGAGGTAGAGATGGAGCGCCGCTCCCGCGAGCTGCTCACCACGCTGTCGATCCGCATCCCGAGCGTCCGCATCCCGATCGCCTCGCTCTCCGGCGGTCAGCGCCAGACCGTGGCCATCGCCCGCTCCATGCTCGGCGACCCGAAGCTGGTCATCCTCGACGAGCCCACCGCCGCCCTCGGCGTCGAGCAGACCGCCCAGGTCCTCGACCTGGTGGAGCGACTGCGCGAGCGCGGTCACGCCGTCATCCTCATCAGCCACAACATGGCGGACGTGAAGGCGGTGGCCGACAAGGTCGCCGTCCTGCGCCTCGGCCGCAACAACGGTGTCTTCGAGGTCAAGACGACCTCTCAGGAGGAGATCATCTCCGCCATCACGGGCGCCACCGACAACGCCGTGACCCGCCGTGCGGCGCGCACGAACGGGGAGGTTTCCAAGTGAGCATCGACAAGACCTCCGCGACCCCGCAGGACGAGCACGTGGTCGAGAACCCCGAGGCGGCGGCCGCGGCCGTCACCGCGGTCGACCCGCGTCTCCTCGTGCGCGAGCAGGGCCTGCTCGGCTACTGGAGCGAGTTCAAGCGCAAGATGAAGGCCGGCGAGCTGGGTTCCCTCCCGGTCGTCCTGGGCCTGGCGATCATCTGCATCATCTTCCAGGTCCTGAACTCCGAGTTCCTCTCCGCGCAGAACATCAGCAACATCACGGTCACGATGGTCGGCACGGGCATGATCTCCGTCGGCATCGTCTTCGTGCTGCTGCTCGGCGAGATCGACCTGTCGGTCGGTTCGGTCAGCGGCGCGGCCAGTGCCCTCGCGGCCGTCCTCACGGTCAACCAGGGCTGGCCCGAGTGGGTGGCCGTTCTCGTCGCCATCGCCGCCGGTGCCGCCATCGGCGCGCTGCACGGCTTCTTCTTCGCGGTGCTCGGCGCCCCCGCCTTCGCCGTCACCCTGGCCGGTCTGTTGTTCTGGCTGGGCTTCATGCTGAAGGTGCTGGGCGAGGACGGCACGATCAACCTCGACAGCGACGGCCTGATCGGCAAGCTGACCACGTACACCTTCACGGACGTGGCGGCCGCCTACGGCCTGGCCGTCGTCGTGGTCGCGCTGTTCTTCCTCTCCTCCTTCCTCGGCAACCGGCGCCGGGAGGCCGCGGGCGTCCCGTCCCGGCCGCTCAGCGACACGGTCCTGCGCACGGTTCTGCTGGCCGTGATCTCCTTCGCCGGGGCCTACATGTACAACCAGTACAAGGGCCTGCCCCTGGCCACGGTGATCTTCGTCGCGTTCCTGGTCGGCACGGACTTCGTGCTGCGGCGCACCTCCTACGGCCGCAAGATCTTCGCGCTCGGCGGCAGCGTCGAGGCGTCCCGGCGTGCGGGTATCAACGTCACCGCGGTGCGGATCTCCGTGTTCGCCGTCTCCGGCGGGTTCGCCGCGATCGGCGGTCTGTTCCTGGCCTCGAAGATCGCCTCGGCCAACCAGAGCGCCGGTACGGGTGACCTGCTGATGAACGCGATCGCTGCCGCGGTGATCGGCGGTACCTCGCTGTTCGGTGGCCGTGGCCGCACCTGGAACGCCCTGCTGGGTGTGCTGGTCATCGTGTCCATCCAGTACGGTCTCCAGCTGGAGTCCATCGCGGAGCCGGTGAAGTACATGATCACCGCGGCTGTGCTGTTGACCACGGTGGTCATCGACTCCATCACGCGCAAGACGCAGAAGACGGCGGGGCGTGCCTAGCGTCTAGCCGCCGCGGGAGTGCGGGTGTGACCTGCGGGTGCGGGCCCTCGGTGGCTCGTCCCGCGGTCCCCCGCGCCCCCGCGGATGGGACCAGTGCCCGGTGCCTGAAAGGTGCCGGGCACTGTCGTGTCCCGCACAGCATGAACATTAGACTCGGGCGAGCCCGGCAACAGCTCGATCAGCTCTACTGCAAGGAGGCACGGGTGCCGCTGCTGACCCGCATCAGGGGACCGCGCGATCTGGACCGGCTCAGCCTGGAGGAGCTGGACCAGCTGGCAGAGGAGATCCGGACCTTCCTCGTCGACGCCGTCTCCAAGACCGGCGGCCACCTCGGCCCCAACCTCGGTGTGGTGGAGCTGACCATCGCCCTGCACCGCGTCTTCGAGTCGCCGAAGGACAAGGTCCTGTGGGACACCGGCCACCAGTCCTACGTGCACAAGCTGCTCACCGGCCGGCAGGACTTCTCCCGGCTGAAGATGAAGGGCGGCCTGTCGGGCTACCCCTCGCAGGCCGAGTCCGAGCACGACGTCATCGAGAACAGCCACGCCTCCACGGTCCTCGGCTGGGCCGACGGCATCGCCAAGGCCAACCAGCTGCTCGAGCGGGACAGCCATGTCGTCGCCGTCATCGGTGACGGCGCGCTGACCGGCGGTATGGCCTGGGAGGCGCTGAACAACATCGCCGAGGCCAAGGACCGCCCGCTGGTCATCGTCGTCAACGACAACGAGCGATCGTACGCCCCGACCATCGGCGGCCTCGCCAACCACCTGGCGACCCTGCGCACGACCGACGGGTACGAGCGGTTCCTCGCCCGGACGAAGGACATCCTCGACCGCACCCCGGTCGTCGGCAAGCCGCTGTACGAGACGCTGCACGGCGCCAAGAAGGGGCTGAAGGACTTCATCGCCCCGCAGGGCATGTTCGAGGACCTGGGCCTGAAGTACGTCGGCCCGATCGACGGGCACGACATCGAGGCGCTGGAGTCGGCGCTGGCCCGGGCCAAGCGGTTCGGCGGACCGGTCATCGTGCACTGCCTGACCGAGAAGGGCCGCGGCTACCAGCCCGCCCTGCAGGACGAGGCCGACCGCTTCCACGCCGTCGGCAAGATCCACCCGGACACGGGCCTGCCGATCGCGTCCTCCGGCGCCGACTGGACCTCCGTGTTCGGCGAGGAGATGGTCAGGCTCGGCGAGGAGCGCGAGGACATCGTCGCCATCACGGCGGCCATGCTCCAGCCGGTCGGCCTGGACAAGTTCGCCAAGCGCTTCCCCGAACGCGTGTATGACGTCGGGATCGCGGAGCAGCACGGCGCCGTCTCGGCGGCGGGCCTCGCGCACGCCGGGGTGCACCCCGTCTTCGCCGTGTACGCCACCTTCCTCAACCGCGCCTTCGACCAGGTCCTCATGGACGTCGCCCTGCACAAGTGCGGGGTGACCTTCGTGCTGGACCGGGCCGGCGTCACCGGTACCGACGGTGCCTCCCACAACGGCATGTGGGACATGTCGATCCTTCAGGTCGTGCCGGGGCTGCGGCTCGCCGCCCCGCGCGACGCCGACCAGGTGCGGGCACAGCTGCGCGAGGCCGTCGCCGTCGAGGACGCGCCGACCGTGGTGCGCTTCTCCAAGGGCGCCGTCGGACCCGCCGTGCCGGCCGTGGGCCGCGTCGGCGGCATGGACGTGCTGCGCGAGCCCGGCACCGACAAGCCGGACGTGCTGCTGGTCTCCGTGGGCGCCCTCGCCCCCATGTGCCTGGAGATCGCCGGCCTGCTCGACCAGCAGGGCATCTCCACCACCGTGGTCGACCCGCGCTGGGTCAAGCCCGTCGACGAGGCCATGGCCCCGCTGGCGGAGCGTCACCGGGTCGTCGTCACCGTCGAGGACAACAGCCGTGTCGGCGGCGTCGGCTCCGCCGTCGCCCAGGCGCTCAGGGACGCGGGCGTGGACGTGCCGCTGCGTGACTTCGGCATCCCGCCGCGCTTCCTGGACCACGCCTCCCGCGCGGAGGTGCTCGCCGAGATCGGGCTGACCGCACCGGACATCGCCCGCCAGGTCACCGGGCTGGTCTCCAAGCTCGACGGCCGGTTCGACCGTACGGCGGACGCGGTGGACTCCGTGGAGGTCGCGCGCGACTAGGCGAACCTCTCGTCCGGGCCGGTTACGCCGCTCCTCCCGGTGGCGGAACCGGCCCGGCTGCGTGAACCTGCCAGTGCCGGGGCATACGCACCCCGACCCTCTCGATCATGTTGAGCCATATCGAGGTCTCACGAGCGTGGGAGGCAGGAACGTGAGCAGCGCGCTCTTCCGGACGAAGAACGTCGAGCAGTCCATCCAGGACACCGAGGAACCGGAGCATTCGCTCAAGAAGTCCCTCTCCGCGCTGGATCTGACCGTCTTCGGCGTCGGTGTCATCATCGGCACCGGCATCTTCGTCCTGACCGGACAGGTCGCCAAGAACAACGCCGGTCCGGCGGTGTCCCTGGCCTTCGTGGCGGCCGGCGTGGTCTGCGCGCTCGCCGCCCTGTGCTACGCCGAGTTCGCGTCCACGGTCCCCGTGGCGGGCTCGGCGTACACCTTCAGTTACGCCTCCCTCGGCGAACTGCCCGCCTGGATCATCGGCTGGGACCTGGTCCTGGAGTTCGCGCTCGGTACGGCGGTGGTGGCGGTCGGCTGGTCCGGCTACATCCGCTCGCTGCTGGACAACGCCGGCTGGCACCTGCCGGGCTATCTCGCCGGGCGGGACGGCGCCTCCGGCTTCGGATTCGACATCCTGGCCGCCGCCCTGGTGCTGGTGCTCACCTGCATCCTCGTCCTCGGCATGAAGCTGTCGGCCCGGATCACCTCGCTCGTCGTCGCCATCAAGGTGATCGTCGTCCTCGTCGTGATCATCGCCGGTGCCTTCTTCGTCAAGGGCAGCAACTACGAGCCGTTCGTCCCCAAGGCCCAGTCGGTCGAAGCGGCCGGGAACCTCAAGGCACCGCTCATCCAGCTGATGTTCGGCTGGGCACCGTCCAATTTCGGCGTGATGGGCATCTTCACCGCCGCCTCGGTGGTGTTCTTCGCGTTCATCGGCTTCGACATCGTCGCCACCGCCGCGGAGGAGACCCGCAACCCGCAGCGGGACATGCCGCGCGGCATCCTCGGCTCGCTGCTCATCTGCACGGTGCTCTACGTCGCCGTGTCCATCGTCGTGACCGGCATGCAGAAGTACTCCAGGCTGTCGGTGCAGGCCCCGCTCGCCGACGCGTTCAAGTCCATCGGGCACCCCTGGTACGCGGGCGTGATCAGCTTCGGCGCCGCCGTCGGCCTGACCACCGTGTGCATGATCCTGCTGCTCGGCCAGACCCGGGTGTTCTTCGCGATGAGCCGCGACGGACTGCTGCCGCGGTTCTTCTCCCGCGTGCACCCGCGCTTCAAGACCCCGCACCGGCCGACCATCCTGCTCGGCGTGATCATCGCGATCGTGGCCGGCTTCACCAGCCTGAGCGAGCTGGCCGAACTGGTGAACATCGGCACGCTGTTCGCCTTCGTCGTGGTCGCCATCAGCGTGATCATCCTCCGCCGGAGCCGTCCCGACCTGCCGCGCGCCTTCCGCACCCCGTGGGTGCCGGTCATCCCGATCCTGTCGGTGTGCGCCTCGCTGTGGCTGATGCTCAATCTGCCGGCCGAGACCTGGCTGCGGTTCGCCATCTGGATGGTGATCGGCTTCCTCGTCTACTTCCTCTACGGCCGCACGCACAGCCGGCTGGCCCTGCGCGAGCGGACCGCGACCGAGGTTCCGCGGCCGCCCGCCGGAAACGCCCCGTAACCGTACTGCTCGTCACTCCGGCCCCGTATGTCCCGCTTCGGTGGAGACGTCGGGGCCGGATAGCGTGCTGCCCATGCTCGCCGCGCCCCTCGCCCCCGCATGGACCGTGCCCACCCGGACGGCGTACTGGACGCGGCTGCTGCCCCTCCTGTCCGTCCTGGCCTGCGTCACCCGGATCCCGTCCTTCGCCAGGCCGCTGTGGAACCCGGACGAGGGCTACCTCGCCGTCCAGGCACG
Source organism: Streptomyces sp. NPDC048521 (assembly GCF_043199855.1). NCBI lineage: Bacteria > Bacillati > Actinomycetota > Actinomycetes > Kitasatosporales > Streptomycetaceae > Streptomyces > Streptomyces sp. NPDC048521. Next base: position 615,130 of record NZ_JBICWR010000002.1, on the reverse strand, counting down.
GCTCCTCGCCCAGGGCGGACAGCTGTACGAGACCGTCGTGGACCGCAAGCCGCCGCTGCTGCCCTGGCTGTACGAGGCCGCCTTCGCGGTGTGCGGTCCGGGCTCCCTCACCCCGCTCCGGGTGCTGGCGGTCCTCGCCCAGCTGCTCACCGCCGTCCTGCTCGCCTCCCTCGCCCGGCGCCGCTGGGGCGACGGCGCGGGTCGGACCGCCGGGGTGCTGTATCTGCTGGTCTCGGTCGGGCTGAATCCCGAGGACGCGCAGGCGGCCACCTTCGAGGTGTTCATACTGCCCTGCACGGCCGCCGCCGTGTGGTGCGCCGACCGCGGGCGCTGGGGCACGGCCGGGACCGCCGTCGCCGCCGCGTTCCTCACCAAGCAGACCGGTGGCGCGGTGCTGCTGCCGGTGGCGTGGCTGCTGTACCGCCAGGGCACCCCGCGCACGGGCGTGCCGCGGCTCGCCGCCGGGTTCGCCGTACCGGTGCTCGGCGCGGCCCTCGTGACCGACCCGGCCGGATTCCTGTTCTGGACGGTGACCGGCTCGGCCGCCTACGCCTCCGTCACCGGGTCCGAACTGCACGTCGTCGCCCGGGCGTTGACCAACACGGCGATCCTGGCCGGGGCCTCGGCGGGCCTGCTCCCGCCGATGGTACGAGCCCTGCGCATCGCCCGTACCGGCGCCGTGGACCTGTGGCTGTGGCTGGCCTCCTCGGCCGCCGCCGTGGCCCTCGGCTGCCACTTCTTCGGCCACTACTACCTCCAACTCACCGCACCGCTGGCCCTGCTGGCCACCGGAGCGCTGCAGGTCCTGCCCCGGGAACGGCGCGTGGCCGCCGTGCTCACCTCGGCCTGCTGCTGCGCCGTCTTCCTCGCCTGGGGCCTGCTCGCCCCGCGCCCCGAACTCGCCCACGCGCAGCGGCTCGCGGCCGCCCTCGAGCGCCGCACCGCGCCCGCGGACCGCGTCCTGGTCTGGGGCATACACCCGGAGACGTACTGGCTGGCCGGCCGCCTGCCCGCCACCCGCTACCTCACCGCGGGCCTGCTCACCAACTACAGCGGCGGCCGGGACGGCCCGCAGGTCGGCGAGAAGTACGCCGTCGCGGGCGCGTGGCCGGTGTTCCGGCGGGAGATGAGCACGCACCGGCCCGCGCTGGTCGTCGACGACTCCCGCGGCAAGCCGTACGCCCCCGACCGCCTCCCCAGCCTGCGCCGCCTCCTCACGGGGGGCTACGAGGAGGTGGGCACGGTCGACGGCGCGGTGCTGTACGCCCGGGCGCCGCAGGAGTAGCGGGGCGTGTGTGCCGTACGCGGGGGCCGGGTGATCGGCGGTGGGGCTCGGCCCGGACCGTGGCTGCTGTACGCCGGGTGGTGGGCGTGGCTCGGCGGGGGACCGTGTGCGTCGTACGTCGGCGGGTCGGAGGGGTGGGGGCGTGACTCCTCCCGGACCGTGGCTGCTGTACGCCGGGTGGTGAGGGGTGGTGGGCGTGGCTCGGCTGGGGCTGTGGCTGTTGTGCTCCGGGGTGGTGGGGGAGTGGCGGCGCGGCTCGGTCCTGGGTCCGCATGATGTGCTCGAGGCGGTCGGCGGGGCGCCCCCGCGCGCGTGCTCCGCAGCACGCCGAGGTGCCGGAGGGGGTTCAGCCCAGGACCGTGCGCGGGCCGGCCACCTCCGCGCCCAGCTCGGTCACCCGGCGCCGCAGTTCGCGGTCCGCGGTGATCACCAGGCGGTCCCGGCCGGCGTGCGAGGCGGCCAGCTCCACGATCCGGTCGTCGCCATTGCCGGGCGCCGACTCCACCCGTACCCCCGGCACGGACGGCACGCCCCTGGCCGCGCCCTCGACCACGAGCACGATGTCCACGGGGGCCGCGAGGCCGGGCAGTCCCGCCTCGGCCAGCCGGTCCCGCAGCCGCTCGGCGGCCCCCCTGCGGTCCCGCCACCAGCCGTCGGGCCGCGATCCGACGACGTTCGCGCCGTCCACGATCACCAGCAGCGGGCCGCGCGGGAGCGGGGCGTCGAGGGCGTCGTCCATGCGCCCAGGGTCCCATGCCGGTGGCCGGGTGCGGTCCGTTCGGCCGGTGCGGACCGGCTTAGAGTGAACCGGTGAACGGCGACTGGCTCATCCGCGGCCGTGACGGCCGGCTCAGTGTCTACCAGCTGTCGGACGACGCTGTCCTGTGCCGGGCGGAGCGCGGCCCCCACGGCCCCTGGACCGCGCCGCGCACGGTGGGCGGCGACCAGAGACTGCACCCCGTGCTCGCCCTCGGCCAGGGCGCCGACGGCTATGCCCACCTGGTCTCCTGGCGGCCCACCGCCAAGGGCGAGTCCGGCCTGGTGCACTCCACACACTTCCGCCCGCTTCTCGCGGCCCTGGACTGGAACCCGATCGGCCACCCGAACAAGAAGGGCGACCGGACCGGCACGCCCGCCGTCGCGGTGGACGCACAGGGCCGCGCCCATGTCTTCGTCCGCAACAACGGCGGCGGCGTCAGCCTGCTCGCGCAGAAGGAGAAGGGCGGCTGGGAGCCCTGGAGGGACCTCAAAGGCTCGCAGGTCCAGGACGGTCTCGCGGCGGTGACGGCGGAGTCCGGCACGGTCGAGCTGTACGCGGCCGTCCCGTCGGGCCTGGCGTACTGGCGTCAGGAGGAGGCAGGCGCCCAGCCCGTGCTCCGGGAGACCTTGCAGGCCCCGGTCCGCCCGGGCACCCTGTACGCCCTCGCCACGTCCCCCGACAGCACGACCGTCTTCTACACCGACACCGCCGGCGACCTGTGCGCCTGGCGCCCGGGAGGCAAGCCGGTCACGCTGCTGCCCGCGGCCGGCCCCGGCCCGGTCTCGGCGGTCCGCTGCGACCTCGACGGGTACGACTGCACCCTGCTCGCCCAGCGTTCCGTGAGCGGCCGGGTCGCCTTCGCGGCCTATCCGACGGAGCTGGAGTCGGCGGGCGCCTGGTGGGCCGAGTCGGGCCCGCGGCTGCCGGTGGACGCGCGGGTGTCCCTGGCGACGGACGAGCACGGGCGGGTGGTGGCGGCAACGTTGTCCCCGTCGACCGGTCAACTCCTGCTGACCCGGCGGAAGGACGAGCCGGGGCTGGCGCTGGAGGCGTGGCGGGAGACGTGACGGGGGGTTCCGGTCGCACCGCCGGACGGCTCCGGCCGGTCCCCGCGGGAGCGGGCGCGCACACGGCCGCCACACCGTGTTCGCCGAACGTTCGACCTATGATGAGGCGCGCTCGGCTTCCCCGTGCAACAGGTGTTCGGGAATCGGCAGGTCAGCCGGGGCGGGCGGCAGGAAAGGGGCGGGCCACGTCATGCGGACCGGTTCCGGGCGCGGCGTCGCCCGACGCAGAGCGGCCGAGCACACCGTCATATCCACCGGGACCGCGCGGCGACCGGCCGAGACGGCCGTCGGCGGCCACTGGCTGGTGCGCGGCAAGGACGGCAGGCTGACCGCCTACGGCCGCGCGGCCGACGGCCTGCTGCGCTGGACCGAGGTCCGGCCGGGCGGCCCCGACTGGACGGGCCCCGAGTTCTTCCCGGTCGCCGGCCTGACCCACCTGTCGGTGGCCCAGGGGGCGGACACGTATGTCCACTTCGTCGGCCGGCGTGAGGTCGGCAAGGGCGACGGGCCGCCCGCCGTCGACATCGTGCACGCCATCCAGTACCAGACGGGCCGTCCGGTGACCGAGTGGCGGTCGCTGGGCAATCCGCACAAGGACCGGGACAAGGCCGCCCGGTTCGGTGCCCCGGTGGCGGCGGTGAGCGCGTCCGGGCGGGTGCACGTCTTCGCGCGGAACGCGGGCCGCGGGCTGATGCTGCGCCGGGAGGAGCCGACCGGGAAGTGGGAGCCCTGGGTGGACCTCAAGGGCAGCCGGGTGCAGGACGGTCTGGCCGTGGTCGGCCACGCCTCCGGGCGCATCGAGGTGCTGGCGGGCGGCGAGCAGGACGCCATGTGGTGGCGGCAGGCGGAGGCCGACGGCGAGTTCCGGCAGGAGCCGAACCTTCCGCTGCGGGTGACGCCGGGTACGGCCTCGGCGCTGGAGACGGCGCCGGACCGGACGACGTACTACTGGGCCGACCCCGACAGCGGCCAGTTGGTCGCGCACCGCCCCGGTGGCTGGGTCATCCCGCTCGGCGGCGCTTCGAACGGTGAGCCGGTCACGGTGCTGCGTGCGGCGCTGGACGGGTACGACTGCACGGTGCTGGCCCACCGCGATCCCGACGGCCAGGTCATGCTCGCCGCGTGCGGTACGGAGAACGAGCAGGGGGGACTGTGGTGGTCGCCGACCGGCGAACGCTCCGTGGCGGCCCCGGCCCTGGCGTTGGACGCCCACGGCCGTGTCGTCCTCGCCGCGATCGCCCCCGACGGATCCCTGCGCATCGCCCGCCAGACCGGCGCCCCCGGCCTGGCCCTGGCCCCGTCCATCCGCGCCTGAGCACTCCCCGCGGAACGAAGCCCGTCCGGCCGTGACACCGAACTCGGCGGGGACCGCCCGACCAGCCCGCCGAGGACCAAAACCTCCGGCCGACCGGGAAGCCGAGGCCGGGGCGGGCCGTGAAGCAGCGCGGGCCCGGTCTGCAGGAGCGCCGAGGACGGCAGACCGGCGGGGTATGGCCGGTCGTGGCCGGGAGGCGGGCGGGGGCCCAGCCGGTCGGCCGTGGAGGGCTGGGATGCCGGCGGGGGCCTAGTCGGTCAGGCCGCCGAGGGCCGGGAGGTCGGCGGGACGACGGCAGGCGGGGATGCCAGCGGGGCCCCGGTCTGTAGGAGCGCCGAGGGGGGTAGCCGGCGGGATATGGCCGGTCGTGACAGTGAGGCGGGAGGCGGGTCGGGGCCCAGCCGGTCGGCCGCCGAGGGCCGGGATGCCGGCCGGGGCCCAGCCGGTCGGCCGCCGAGGGCCGGGAGGTCGGCGGGACGACGAGGGCAGGACGGGTTGCCAGTGGGGCCCCGGTCTGTAGGAGCGCCGAGGGGGGTAGCCGGCGGAGTATGGCCGGTCGTGACAGTGAAGGCGGGAAGGCCGGCGGTGTCCGGCCGGTCAGCCGTCGAGGGCCGGGAGACGGGCGGGGCCCACTCGGTTGCCGAGGGCCCGGAGGCCGGCGGGGAACGGCCTGTCAGGGGCCGGAGCTCGGGAGGTCGGTGAAGGCTCGGGCGGTCAGGGTGTCCGACCGCCCGTTGCCGGTGACTTCTTCGCCGACTCGGGTATCGCCGTGTCGTTGCGCAGGGCCTGCCACAGCCGGCCGGCCTGGGGCTGGGCGGCGACCACGCGGTTGGGGTCCTGGGTGTCGTACCGGACCGGCAGCATGAGCGTCTCCATGGTGGCGGGGTCGACGCCGTTCATGCTGCGGCCGAACTCCGCGAGCTTGGTCAGGGACGCGAGCCCCGAGTCGGTGGTGAGGGACTGGGTGAGCCGGTCGGCGATCTTGTAGGCCTTGGTGGGGCTGCCGAGCAGGTCCTGCTGCTTGATCTCGCTCAGCAGGGCGATCAGGAACTGCTGCTGCAACCCGATGCGCCCGAGATCGCTGCCGTCACCGATGCCGTGCCGGGTGCGGACGAACTGCAGGGACTGCGTACCGTCCAGCTTGTGGGTGCCCGCCGTCAGGTCGAGGCCGCTGGACTTGTCGTGGATGTCCTGGTCGACGGTGACGGTCACCCCGCCTATCGCGTCCACCAGCCCCTTGAACCCGGCGAAGTCGATCTCCACGAAGTGGTCCATGCGCACCCCGGACATCTGCTCGACGGTCTTGACCACACAGGCGGGCCCGGCGAGCGCGTACACGGAGTTGAACATCACACGCTTCTTCGACGGCAGCCTGGAGCCGTCCTTCGCCATGCACTCGGGCCGGGTCACCAGCGTGTCGCGCGGGATGCTCACCGCGACGGCCTTCGACCGCCCCTCGGGCACGTGGATCACCAGGGCGGTGTCCGAGCGCGCCCCGGAGACGTCGCCCGTGCCCAGCGCCGCGTTGGCGCCGGAGCGCGAGTCGGAGCCGAGGACCAGCAGGTTCTGACCCGACGTGGGCAGCTTGCGGGGCCGGTCGTCGCCGATCGCCCGCTCCAGGTCCACGCCCTTGATGTTGCCGTTCAGGTCGTTGTAGAGCCAGTACCCGACACCGCCCGCGGCCAGTACGAGCAGCACCAGACTCAGGGCGACCCAGCGCCATACGCGACGCCTGCGGGGTGGTCTGGCCCGGCGGTTGGACGGCTCCCGTCGTGATCCCCGGGGGCCCGTCTCCGTCAGGGCGTGCGTCATTGCCTCGGTTCCTCTCTCGTGCCGGCCAGATGCCGTCGTGTTCGGGGGCTCAGGGCACGAGTGGGGGAGGAGACCGGGCCCGTCTGCGTGGCGGACAGTCATCCACCGGTCATCAGACGTTCAGCCTGGCGTAAGGGTTGTATGTGTTTTGCGTCATTCCGGCCGACATTGACAAATGGTTGAAAGTTTGCCGATGATGTGGCCGTCCTGTGAAAGTTAAATTTCTAGTGAGAACCTGGGTCGGCTTTCGGCCACGGCGGCTCACTCCTCGGCATCGGCCGAGTGCGCAATGGGGGAGGGGTGGCCGTGCTGGTGCGTGCGTCCGCCGGTGGGGGGCGAGCGGCGTGACGACCGTATCCGAGCGTGTCACCGGACAGGCGACGGGCGCGGCGGCCACGGCCGCGCCCGGTGGCGCCGTGCGGCGGCTCGCACCCGAGTCCGCACCCACCACCGTCACCGCCGAGCACGGTGACGTCTACGTCGAAGCCGACCTGACCCCGCTGGCCGCCCGCGAGGCCAACCGTTCCGCGCTCACCGCCCTGCTCGACTCGGCCGGCGTCGCCCACTTCGCGGTACGCGGCACCGCCGACCACGGCACGGTCGTCGCCGTCGCCGAGGAGGACCGGGACCGGGTGCTCGGCGCGGTGTTCCGCGGACTCGGCCAGTACCCCGGCCACCTCAGCGTGATCGACCCCGACGCGCCGCGGCCGGCCAAGCCCGTCTCCACGCGCGACCCCCGGGCCTGGCGCGAGGTCGCCGACGCGCGTGTCCTGCAGATCAGCTGGTACCGCACCGACCCGGGCCGCCATCTGCTGCTCGGGCACGAGTACGGCTGCGCGATCGAGTTCTGGCGGCGGCAGGGCACGTACCTCGTCGCGCCCCGCGCCAACCGTGCCACCTGGGCGGTCGCCGCCGACGGCGCGAACGTGCTGGGCTCAGCGCGGCTGTTCAGCCGGTTCGTCTCGGACTGGACCCCGCCCCCCTCGGCGCCGGCCCTGTCCACCCGCCCGGAGTTCCTGGTGAACTGCGCGGACGACATCGCGTTCCCCGTCGACGCCGTCTACACCTGGGTCGACGGCAACGACCCCGCCTGGCAGCAGCGCAAGGCGCAGGCGAAGGGCGAGGTGTACCACGCGGAGTCCGCGAGCGACGCCCGCTTCATCAGCCGCGACGAACTGCGCTACTCGGTGCGCTCGCTGCACCTGTTCGCGCCGTGGATACGCAACGTCTACATCGTCACCGACGACCAGGTCCCGGCCTGGATGCGCGAGGACCTGCCCGGACTGCGCATCGCCACCCATCGCGAGATCTTCCGCGACCCGTCGGTGCTGCCCGTGTTCAACTCGCACGCGATCGAGTCGCAGCTGCACCGCATCGAGGGCCTGGCCGAGCACTTCCTGTACTTCAACGACGACATGTTCATCGGCCGCCCGGTCGCCCCGCACGCCTTCTTCACGCCCAGCGGAACCGCCCGCTACTTCCCTTCGCGCAACCGCATTCCGCAGGGCCCGGTGGCGGAGACCGACACCCCGGTCGACGCGGCGTGCAAGAACAACCGCGCACTGTTGCTTGAACGTTTCGGCAGGGTGATCACCCAGCCGATGGAGCACATCCCGTACGCCCTCAGGCGCTCGGCGATGGAAGAGGCGGAACGCGACTTCCCCGAGGCCTGGGCGCGCACCGCGGCCAGCAGGTTCCGGGCGATGACCGACCTGTCGCCGACCTCGTCCTTCGCGCTGTACTACGCGGCGCTGACCGGCCGGGCGCAACCGGGCTCGATGCCCTTCACCTACCTCCAACTGGCCGTGCCGGACCTCGCGGACCGGCTGCAACGGCTGCTCGACGGCCGCGACCGGGACTCCTTCTGTCTCAACGACGCCTTCTCGACACCGGAGGACATCGAGGCACAGCAAGAGCTGCTGGACGGCTTCCTCACCTCCTACTTCCCCACCCCCAGCCCGTACGAGCGATGAAACGGAGTTCATGACGTGCCGGACCCGACGTCCATGAGCTCCGCGGTCAACGTCTACAAACGACTCGTCCCCCAGCCGGTGCGCACCGCCGCCGCGACCACGGTCCCCGTGGGCGTGCGGCGCAAGGTCAAGCGCCGGCTCGCCCGCACCCTCAGCCGCCGCGAGGCCCGGCTGCACCGCAAGGCCCTGCGCCGGGTGCGCCGGGCCGGCCTCGGCCGGTCCGAGCGCCGCGTCAAGGCGCCCGACGGCCGGATCGGACACGTCCACACCGGCCTGACCGCCGATCTGGCCCGCCGGCTCGACCACGATCTGGTCACCCACGCGCTGGACGCCGCCGACATCCCCTGGTTCGCGGTCCCGGCCCTCGACGACCGGCGGATCAGCCTGGCCGTCGACCACAAGGACAAGGGCGCGGTCCGCCGCGTCCTGCGCGCGCTGCTGGAGGAACACACCGGTTACGTCGTCTCGGTGTCACCGGCCCAGAACGACACCAAGGACATCCCGGGCAGCCATGTGAAGGCGTGGAAGCACTACGCCAAGGCCAAGGTGATCCGCCTGACCTGGCTGCGCACCGAACCCACCGAGAACCTCTGGGTGGGCGAGGACCAGGGCATCGAGATCGAGTTCTGGACCGCCAACACCGACCTGCCCACGGAACGGCTGATCGGCCCGCGTCCCAACCGGGTCCAGCGCGCGGTGCCCAGCGACGCGCCCGGCATCGAGATCGGCCTGGACCGGCTGTCCGGCTACTGCGACATCGACGGCGACCTGGAGCCGACGATCACGCTGGAGAACTTCGACGTCGTACGGCTGGAGGAGATCACCTTCCCGGTGGACGCCGTCCTGCTGTGGCGGCACCGCACACCGTGGGGCGAGGAACTGCTGCGCGCCGCGCTGCGCTCCCTGCACCAGTACGCGCCCTGGGTGGACGTCGTCCATGTCGTCGCCGAGGAGGAACCGCCGGCCTGGCTGCGGGCCGGCGACGGGCTCAGCGTGGTGCGCGCGCGGCCCGGCGCCGAGTGGTACCTGCACCAGCTGCCGGACCTCGCCCAGCAGTTCCTGCTGCTGCGCCCCGGCGCCCTGCTCGGCCGGCCGGTCCGTCCCTTCGACTACTTCACCCCGAACGGCACGACCCGGCCCCGGCGCGGCCCCTGGAACGCCGAGGAGTCCTTCGCCCCCTGGACCCGCAGCGCGTACGCGGCCACCGGCCGGGTCGCCGCCCACGGTTACGCGCACGGCCCCCAGCCGCACCGCGCAGAGGCGTTCGCCCGGCTGGCCGAGTCCGGCGTCGAACCGCTGCCCCTGGAGGACGGGCAGCGGCTGCCCGCCGTACCCGGCACCCACTCGCTGGACGGCGTGGTCCACCACGTCTGGCACACCGCCGGCCTCGCCGACCCCTCCGGCGAGGCGTCCGTGGCCCTGCACGCCGCGCTCCCCGGCATCGGCACCCACCTGGACCGGCTGCTGGTACGCCGCGACATCCAGCAGATCCAGTTCTTCGGACTGGGCACCGCCGAGGCGAGCGCCCGCGGCGGCACCAAGACCGTGGTGCGCTTCCTGCACCGCTACTTCCCGGTTCCCAGCGTCTTCGAGGGCGACCGGCCCTCCGGCCGGCTCGACGGGGCGGGCAGCCAGTCGTGAGCATGGGCAACCCCGAGGCGTCCGCCGCGGTCGGCGCGTACCGGATCCTGGTACCCGCGGGCCTCAGACGCCGTGTCGCACGCCGGGTGCCGCTGCGGCTGCGCATGGCGCTCAAGCAACTGCTGCGCCGGCTGCACACCGTCAACCTGGGTGCCCGCCTGCTGCGCGGCGCACGGGCCCGCCGCCGCTGGCCGCACCTGTTCGGCGCCGGCGAGCGGCTGGCCGCGCTCGCCGGGCACGGCGCCCGGATCGCCCTGGTCCGGCCGACCGTGTCGCCGCTCGGCCTGCGCGAGGCCAACCTCGAACTCGTCGTCACCGCCCTGGAGGAGGCCGGCGTCGACTACTTCGCCGTGCGCGGCGCCTCCGACTTCCGCTCCTGCCTCGCCGTCGCCGAGGCCGACCGCGACCGGGTCGGCCAGGTGCTCGAGCGCTGCGCCGACCGCAGCCCCTTGTATCTGCGGGCCTGCCGAGGCGATGCCGCGCAGGGCCGCACCGTGCTGGCCGGCTCGCGCGGTGGCCGGCAGCTGGCCCACCAGGCGGCCGTGCTGCGGGTCGGCATGGTGTGGAGCGACCCGGCCGGCTCCCTGGTCCTCGGCCTGGAACACGGCTGCGACCTCGAGTTCTGGCGGCCCGAGGACGGCCGTCTGCTCGCCCCGCGGCCCAACCGCGTCACCGAGGACGTCGCCCTCGACGAGCCCCGCGTCACCGTTCCCGTCAGCCGGCTCACCGGCTTCGCCGCCCTGCACACCCGTCGTACCCGCTCGGTGCGCACCATCCGGCCGTGCGCCGACCCCCTGCCCGAGGACGTGCGGTTCCCCGTGGACGTCGTCTACACCTGGGTCGACGGCAGTGACCCGGACTGGCAGCGGCGGCGCGGCGCCTACGGCGTGGCCGGCTACCACTCCGAGTCCGCGAACGCCGCCCGCTACATCAGCCGCGACGAACTGCGCTACTCCCTGCGCGCACTGGAGCAGAACGCCCCCTGGGTGCGCCACGTCTACCTGGTGACGGACCGTCAGCGCCCGGCCTGGCTCAACGAGGGTCATCCGCGCATCACCGTCGTCGACCACTCGGAGATCTTCGACGACCCGGCCGCGCTGCCCACCTTCAACTCGCACGCCATCGAAAGCCGCCTGCACCACATCAAGGGGCTGTCCGAGCACTTCCTCTACTTCAACGACGACATGTTCCTGGGCAGCCCCGTCACCCCGCAGGACTTCTTCCTGTCCAACGGCATGACCCGCACCTTCTTCTCGCCGTCCCAGGTGCCCCGGTGGGACCCGAGCCCCGTGGACCGCCCGGTCGACGCGGCCGGCAAGAACAACCGGCGCCTGCTGCAGGACCACTTCGGCACCGCCATCGTGCAGAAGCTGCGGCACGCCCCGTACGCGCTGCGCCGCAGCGTGCTGGCGGAGATCGAACGCGAGTTCGCCGCCGAGCACCGGCAGACCTCGCACAGCCGGTTCCGCAGCGCCAGCGACATCTCCATCCCGTCCTCGCTGTACCACTACTACGCCTACTTCACCGGCCGCGCCGTGCCCTCCCACATCACCTTCGCCTACCTCGACCTGGCCAAGCCGGAGATCCAGCGCCGGCTCGGCATCCTGCTGGCCCGCCGCGACCGGCAGGCGTTCTGCATCAACGACACCCTCTCCGACGGCCATGACGTCGAGCGCCAGACGGCGATGCTGAGCCGGTTCCTGCGGGCGTACTACCCCGTGCCGTCCCCCTTCGAGCGGAAGGAGAGTGAGGTCCGTTGAAGATCTCCTTCCTGATCAACAACATCTACGGCATCGGCGGCACCAACCGCACGGTCATCAACCTCGCCGAGGCCCTCGCCGTCCACCACGAGGTGGAGATCGTCTCGGTCTTCCGGCGTGCGACGGCCACCAAGTTCGAGATCTCGCCGCGCGTCACCGTCCGCGCCCTGGTCGACCTGCGCCCGGGCTCCGCCGACCGGGGCGCCGCCGGCAGCGCCGAACCCAGCGAAGTGGTGCCGCGCCAGGAGGAGTTCTACGCCCAGTACAGCAGGTTCACCGACGGACGCATCATCCGCGAACTGCAGCGGACCTCCGCCGACGTGGTGGTCGGCACCCGCCCCAGCCTCAACCTCTTCGTCGCCGCCCACACCCGCGACGGCGCCCTGCGCGTGGCCCAGGAGCACATGACCCACCTGGCCATCCCGCCGGCGGTGCGCGCGGAGATGGCCCGGGTCTACCCGCGCCTCGACGCCATCACGACGGTCACCGAGGCCGACGCCCGCTCCTTCATGGAGAACACACCGATCCCCGGCATCCCCGTGGTCGGCATCCCCAACAGCGTGCCCGAGCCGTCCGTCGAGCCCTCCGACTGCTCCCGCAAGGTCGTCGTCAGCGCGGGCCGCATGCACCACATCAAGCGGTACGACCTGCTGATCCGCGCCTTCGGCCGACTGGCCGAGGAGTTCCCCGACTGGCAGCTGCGCATCTACGGCGACGGCGGCGAGGCCGGCAAGCTGCGCGCCCTGGTCACCGAACTCGGCCTGACCGGACAGGCGTTGCTCATGGGCGGCTTCTCGCCCATCGAGTCCGAGTGGGCCAAGGGCTCCATCGCGGCCGTCACCTCCAGCGCCGAGTCGTTCGGCATGACGCTGGTCGAGGCGATGCGCTGCGGCCTGCCCGTGGTCTCCACCGACTGCCCCGTCGGCCCCCGGGAGATCCTGCGCGACGGCGAGGACGGCTTCCTCGTGCCCAACGGCGACGTCGAGTCGATCGCCTGGGGGCTGCGCCGCCTCATGGCCGACGAACCGCTGCGCCGCACCATGGGCGCCGCCGCCCTGCGCAACGCCACCCGCTACGACCCGGCGGCCGTGGCCGGCCGCTACGTCGAGCTGTTCGAGGACGCCGCCCGCCGCCGCGCCGCCGCCGAGCGGGGCTACCGTGCCCCCGCCGCCGTGCGGAAGACCGGCGGCGACCAGCCGACCGTGCCCCCGGCCGCGATCGGCGCGGCCACCGTCGACGTCACCGCCGACGACGCCGGCTGGCTGCGGTTCAGCGCCGACGGCCCCGCCGAGGGCCGCCGCCGCTGGCAGTTCGTGCTGCGCCACAAGCCCGCCGACGGCGACCGCCGCCCCGACGTCCCGCTGCGCACCTCCCGCAAGGACCTGGACAACGGCGGCACCCGCTACACCGCCGTCGTCACCCCGTCGGCCCTCGACGACCTCGGCGACGGACGCTGGCAGGTCACCATGGCCTCCGCCAAGTCCTCGCCCGTGCACATGAAGGCCGGTGTCCGCGACACCCGCGCCCTCATCGACGCCCGCGCCCGCCTGGTCGCCCGCCCCCCGGCCGGCCCGGTCGGCTGGAACCTGCCCTACGCCCAGCCCAACGGCCGGCTGATGCTGCGCACCGTGCTGCGCGAGGAACACGCCGAGTGCACCGGCGTGGAGGTGGGCGACGGCGCCGTCCGCCTGCGCGGCGTGCTGTGCGGCGGGCGGCGGATCGAACCCGGCGCGCTGTTCATCGTCAGCCGGCGCGGCCGGCACGGCCGGACCTTCTCGGTGCCCGTCGAGGTCCTCGGCCGCCAGTCCTTCCGGGCCGAGGCCCCGTTGCGCCGGGTCGTCGACCACCGCCTGGAGCGCTGGGAGGACTGGGACTGGTGGCTCCAGCCCGACCCGTTCGACCGCCGCAAGGTGCGAGTCTGCCACCTGCTGGAGGACTTCCCCGACGTCAAGGGCGCCTACGTCTACCCCTCGGTGCCGCTGGTGGGCGACGAGACCTCCCCGTACGCCGTGGTCCACCCGGCCCGCCCGGTGTGGGTACGGCCCTACTGCTCGGCCTCCGGAGCCATGGCGATGAACGTCGTGGACCGATGAGCCCGCGCACCCCGACGACCCTGGTGAACACGATGCCCGAGGAGGGCCGATGACCACGACCACCCGCTCGATCCTCCACATCGTCGCTCACCAGGACGACGATCTGTACTTCATGAACCCGGACCTGGTGCGCTCGCTGCAGGACGGGGACCGGATCACCACGGTGATCGTCACCGCGGGAGAGGCCGACGGCATCAACGTCGACACCAACGAGCCCCAACGTGCCGCGGTGCCGCCCGACTTCGCCCGCTACAGCACCGAGCGCGGCTGCGGGCTGCGCTCGGCGTACGCCCGTATGGCCACCGGGAACCGTGACCACCCCTGGCGGCGCGAACCCGTGGACCTCGTACCGGGGTTCGCCGCGGAGCGGTTCACCCTCGTCGACCACGACTCCGTGTGCCTGTACTTCCTCCAGCTGCACATGGGCGCCCCCACCGAGCGCGGCACCCGTACCCGGCTGCACGAGCTGTGGGAGGGCGCCCTGCGCACCCAGGCCACGCTGCCGGTGCACGGCTGCACCGTCGGCGAGGTCCAGCACATCAGCCGGGAGCAGGTGATCAACGCCCTGGTCGCGCTGCTCGGGCATGTCCGCCCCACGACGGTGCGCACCATGGACCCCGACCCGGAACACGACGGCGGCCGCACCGAGTACGTCTGCTCCGACCACGTCGACCACACCACCACCACGCAGTTCGCGCTGGCCGCCCTGGCCCGCCACCGGGAGGAGGGCCACAACCCGGTCGTCGAGCACTACCGCGCGTACGCCAACCGGTTCTGGGGCTACAACCTCGACTCCGCCGCCGTCGCGGAGAAGGCCGAGTACCTGGCCACCTACAGCGGGCTCGACGCCCCCACGGTCTGCCCGCACGGCACCTGCCAGACCTGTGGCGACCGGCAACTGGGCCCGAACCCGTACCGCAGCACGCACATGATGAGCGCCGCCTACCGCTACTCGCCCACCACCGACTGGCTGCGCCTCGGGCCGGGCGGACGGCTCAACGCCTTCGCGGTGCTGAGCGGCCGGCTCGCGTTCTGGACGGAGACCGCACCGGCCGGCGGCGAGTGGAAGGGCCCGTACGTCCTCGGCGACGGCTGGATCGGGCCGACCCTCGCCGTGGCCGGACTGCCCGGCGGTCCGGCCGAACTCGTCGGCCTGCGCCGCCAGCACGTGGTCGGCGGCGGGGTGACCGTGGACGTCGTGCACACCGTCCAGGACCCCGGCGGCAACGGGTTCAGCGGCTGGCAGACCCTGGAGAACCCCGACTGGGTGCACGGCGACGGACGCCGGCAGCGTGAGCTGGGCGTGCCGTCCGCCGCGGTCGACGCGGCCGGCCGGCTCTACGTCTTCGTCCGCACCTTCGAGCAGGGCATCAGCCTGCGCCGTCGCGACACCGACGGCACCTGGGGGCCGTGGCAGGACCTCGGCGGCACCTTCGTCCAGGACGCGGGCACCGCCCTGACCACCGAACGCGGCACCGTGGAGCTGTACGTGCCCGGCAAGAACTCGGTGTGGCGCTGGCACCAGGCCGAACCCGGCGGACCGTTCCTCCTCGACGAGACCCTGCAGACGGGCCGGCCGGCCACCGGCGGGATCACCGCCGTCGACTCCGGTGCCGGCCGCACCTGCCTGTACTTCCGGGAGGCCGGCACCCAGCAGGTCATGGCCTACCGCCAGCACGCCGACGGCCGTTGGCCCGGATCCGGTGCCGGGCTCGGCGGTCACGGCGGCACCGGAGCGGTCGCCGCGCTGTGGGCGCCGGAACGCGGCGCCCGCGAGGCCTTCCTGGCCCATCGCGGCAGCCGCGGCCGGCTCGTGGTCTCCCTGCCCGACCGGGACAGGAAGGTCTCCGGCACGCACTGGCACGAGTCGGGCGAGATGTTCGCCCACGCCCCCGCGATGGCGTACGACGCGACGGGCGCGCTGGTCGTCGCCGTCATCGGCACGGACGGCCGGCTGCACGTCCGCCGGCAGCTGTCCCCGGCGGTGGGCAGCCCGCTGGGCCCCTGGCGTTCCTGACCGGCACGGGCGACGAAAGAAGGAGGGCCTCCGCCCGAGTGGCGGAGGCCCTCCTCACATCCCTACGACCGTCACGCCGGGACCGACGCCACGCCCGGAGCCAGGAACCGCTTGCCGTTCACGCGCTCCGAGACACCCTCGCGGTCCAGGTACGGCGTGATGCCGCCCAGGTGGAAGGGCCAGCCGGCGCCCGTGATCAGGCACAGGTCGATGTCCTGGGCCTCGGCGACGACACCCTCGTCGAGCATGAGCCCGATCTCCTGCGCCACCGCGTCGAGCACGCGAGCCCGCACCTGCTCCTCGGTCAGGACGACATCGCCCTGCTTCAGCAGCGCGGCGACCTCCGGGTCCAGCTCCGGCTTGCCGCTGTCGTAGACGTAGAAGCCGCGCTTGCCCGCCTCGACGACCGCCTTGAGGTTGGGGGAGACCGTGAAGCGGTCCGGGAACGCGCCGTGCAGCGTCTCGGAGACGTGCAGGCCGATCGCCGGGCCGACCAGCTCCAGCAGCACCAGCGGGGACATCGGCAGACCGAGCGGCTCGACGGCCTTCTCGGCGACCTCGACGGGGGTGCCCTCGTCGATGACGTTCTGGATCTCGCCCATGAAGCGGGTCAGGATGCGGTTCACGACGAACGCCGGGGCGTCCTTGACCAGCACCGCGGTCTTCTTCAGCTTCTTGGCGACGGCGAACGCGGTCGCCAGGGACGCGTCGTCGGTCTTCTCGCCGCGGACGATCTCCAGCAGCGGGAGGACGGCCACCGGGTTGAAGAAGTGGAAGCCCACGACGCGCTCGGGGTTCTTGAGCTTCGAGGCCATCTCCGTCACCGACAGGGACGAGGTGTTGGTGGCGAGGATCGCGTGCGCCGGGGCGACCGCCTCTACCTCCGCGAACACCTGCTGCTTGACGCCGATCTCCTCGAAGACCGCCTCGATGATGAAGTCGGCGTCCGAGAAGCCCTCGGCCTTGTCCAGGACGCCGGTCACCAGCGCCTTGAGGCGGTTGGCCTTGTCCTGGTTGATGCGGCCCTTGCCGAGCAGCTTCTCGATCTCGGCGTGGACGTAGCCCACACCCTTGTCGACGCGCTCCTGGTCGATGTCGGTCAGCACGACCGGCACCTCGAGGCGGCGCAGGAAGAGCAGGGCGAGCTGCGAGGCCATCAGACCGGCGCCGACGACGCCGACCTTGGTGACCGGGCGGGCCAGGTTCTTGTCCGGGGCGCCGGCGGGACGCTTGCCGCGCTTCTGGACGAGGTTGAACGCGTAGATGCCGGAGCGCAGCTCGCCACCCATGATCAGGTCGGCGAGGGCCTGGTCCTCGGCGTCGTAGCCCTGCTGGAGGTCGCCGTTCTTGGCGGCGGCGATGATGTCCAGGGCGCGGTAGGCGGCCGGGGCCGCCCCGTGCACCTTGGAGTCCGCGATGAACCGGCCCTTGGCGACGGCCTGGTCCCAGGCCTCGCCGCGGTCGATCACCGGGCGCTCGACCTCGATGTCGCCCTTGAGCACCTGGGCGGTCCAGATCAGCGACTGCTCCAGGAAGTCGGCGCCCTCGAACAGGGCGTCGGCGATGCCCAGCTCGAAGACCTGCTTGCCCTTGAGCTGCTTGTTCTGGTTCAGGGAGTTCTCGATGATGACCGAGACGGCCTTGTCGGCGCCGATCAGGTTCGGCAGCAGCGTGCAGCCGCCCCAGCCGGGGACGAGACCGAGGAAGACCTCGGGCAGCGAGAACGCCGGGATCGCCTTGGAGACGGTCCGGTAGGTGCAGTGCAGACCGACCTCGACGCCGCCGCCCATGGCCGCGCCGTTGTAGTAGGCGAAGGTCGGGACCGCGAGGCCGGCGAGGCGCTTGAAGACCTCGTGGCCGCCCTTGCCGATGGCGAGCGCGTCCTCGTGCTTCTTCAGCAGCTCGACGCCCTTGAGGTCGGCGCCGACCGCGAAGATGAACGGCTTGCCGGTGACACCGACGCCGACGATGCCGCCGTCCGCGGCCTCCTTCTCGACCTGGTCGATCGCGGTGTTGAGGTTCGCCAGCGACTGCGGTCCGAAGGTGGTCGGCTTGGTGTGGTCCAGGCCGTTGTCCAGCGTGATCAGCGCGAAGCGCCCGGCACCGAACGGCAGGTCGAAGTGCCGTACGTGCGCCTGCGTGACGACCTCGTCCGGGAACAGCTCGGCCGCGCCCTTCAGGAGTTCAGCGGTGGTGCTCACTTGTCGCCTCCGTCGAAGTGCGGGTTCTCCCAGATGACCGTCGCGCCCATGCCGAAGCCGACGCACATGGTGGTCAGGCCGTAGCGGACCTGCGGCTGCTCCTCGAACTGCCGGGCCAGCTGCGTCATCAGACGGACGCCGGAGGAGGCGAGCGGGTGACCGAAGGCGATCGCGCCGCCGTACTGGTTGACGCGCTCGTCGTCGTCCGCGATGCCGTAGTGGTCGAGGAAGGCCAGGACCTGGACGGCGAAGGCCTCGTTGATCTCGAAGAGACCGATGTCGGAGATGCTCAGCCCGGCCTGCGCGAGGGCCTTCTCCGTGGCCGGGATCGGGCCGTAGCCCATGACCTCCGGCTCCACGCCCGCGAAGGCGTAGGAGACGAGGCGCATCTTGACCGGCAGGTTGTTCTCCCGGGCGAAGTCCTCGGAGGCGATGAGCGAGGCGGTGGCGCCGTCGTTCAGACCGGCCGCGTTACCGGCGGTGACCCGGCCGTGCACGCGGAACGGCGTCTTGAGACCGGAGAGGTTCTCCAGCGTGGTGCCCGGGCGCATCGGCTCGTCGGCGGTGACCAGGCCCCAGCCCGTCTCACCGGCCTCCGCGTTCGTGCGGCGCACCGAGATCGGCACCAGGTCGGCCTGGATCTTGCCGTTGGCGTACGCCTTGGCGGCCTTCTCCTGCGAGCGCACCGCGTACTCGTCGGCGCGCAGCTTGGTGATCCGCGGGTAGCGGTCGTGCAGGTTCTCCGCGGTCATGCCCATGAACAGGGCCGACTCGTCGACCAGCTTCTCGCTGACGAAGCGCGGGTTGGGGTCCACGCCCTCGCCCATCGGGTGGCGGCCCATGTGCTCGACACCGCCGGCGATGGCGACGTCGTAGGCACCGAAGGCGACGGAACCGGCGACCGTGGTGACGGCGGTCAGGGCGCCGGCGCACATGCGGTCGATGGAGTAGCCGGGCACGGACTGCGGCAGACCGGCCAGGATGCCGGCGGTACGGCCGATGGTCAGGCCCTGGTCACCGATCTGCGTGGTCGCGGCGATGGCGACCTCGTCGATCTTCTTCGGGTCCAGACCGGGGTTGCGGCGCAGCAGCTCCCGGATCGCCTTCACGACAAGGTCGTCGGCGCGGGTCTCGTGGTAGATGCCCTTCGGGCCCGCCTTGCCGAACGGGGTGCGGACGCCGTCTACGAAGACGACGTCCCTGACGGTACGAGGCACGATGGCTCTCCTCCAGGGTGCGGGATGGCACTGCTGCGATGCGCTGAGCGCGCGCTCAGAACCCATGCTACTTATGAGTAACGTAGCTGCACAGTCCTGCCGGGGGGAGCGGCGAACGTCACACCGGCGATCAGCCACCGCGACCGCCGCGCGCGACGGTATGGCTTGATCTCGACGCACCGATGGCGCCCTGTCGAGGGCGCGGGGAACCGCGCGACCAGCCGCATCGGGCCCGCCGCCGCCGTTCGAGATGCGCTACGGCGGCTAGGCCGCGGTCCCGGCCAGTGCGGCGACCAGCACAGGCGTGACCAGCTCCACCTGCCAGGCCCGCGCACCGTACCCCGCGAGCGCGGCCCCCACGGCCTCGGCGTCCGCGGACGGCGGCTCCCAGCAGATCCGCCGCACCGTGTCCGGAGAGACCAGATTCTCCTGAGGCATGGTGAGCTGCTCGGCCAACGCCGACACCCCCGCCCGCGCCGCGGACAACCGAGCCGCGGCGGCCGGGTCCTTGTCGGCCCACGCACGCGGCGGCGGCGGCCCGGTCACCGCCTGCCCGGGCTGCGGCAGCGCCGTGTCCGGAAGGGCCTTCGCCCGGTCCACGGCCGCCTGCCACTGCTCCAGCTGCCGCCGGCCCATCCGGTGCCCGAACCCGTTGAGCGCGGCGAGGGCGTGCGCGCTGGACGGCAGGGCGAGCGCCGCCTCGACGATGGCCGCGTCGCTCAGCACCTTGCCCGGCGACACGTCCCGCCGCTGAGCGATGCGGTCCCGGGTCTGCCACAGCTCCCGTACGACGGCCAGCTGCCTGCGCCGCCGCACCTTGTGCATCCCGGACGTCCGGCGCCAGGGATCCTTACGGGGCTCGGCGGGCGGTGCCGCCGCGATCGCCTCGAACTCCTGCAGGGCCCACTCCAGCTTGCCCTGCCGGTCCAGCTCCTTCTCCAGCGCGTCCCGCAGGTCGACGAGGAGTTCCACGTCCAGGGCCGCGTAACGCAGCCACGGTTCGGGCAGTGGCCGGGTGGACCAGTCGACGGCGGAGTGGCCCTTCTCCAGGACGAAGCCGAGGACGCCCTCGACCATGGCGCCGAGGCCGACGCGCGGGAACCCGGCGAGCCGGCCGGCCAGCTCGGTGTCGAAGAGCCGGGCCGGGACCATGCCTATCTCCCGCAGGCAGGGCAGGTCCTGGGTGGCCGCGTGCAGCACCCACTCGACCCCGGACAGCGCCTCGCCGAGACCGGACAGGTCGGGGCAGGCGACGGGGTCGATCAGCGCGGTGCCGGAACCCTCGCGGCGCAGCTGCACCAGGTAGGCGCGCTGGCCGTAGCGGTAGCCGGAGGCGCGCTCGGCGTCCACGGCGACGGGGCCCGAGCCGGCCGCGAAGGCGGCGATCACCTCGGCGAGGGCGGACTCGTCGGCGATCACCGGCGGAACGCCCTCGCGGGGTTCGAGGAGTGGAGTCGGCGCCCCCATCACAGAAGATCCGGCGTCGTCCGGAGGCGTGCCTCCGTGGGTGCGCAGGGCACTGTCTGCTGCGGTGTCTTGGGCGTCGGTCACCTGTCAAGCGTATCGGTGAGTGGACGGCGCCCGTCGCCGGAACGTTCCGTCGACGGGCGCCCGAGGGTCGTAAACCAGTCAGCCCGGTGAAACCGCCGGTTCATGTGACGGAACCGGTGGTTCCCCCGAAGGGGCGATGCGCGGGGCTCAGTGGATGATGCCGGTGCGCAGGGCCACGGCCACCATGCCCGCGCGGTCACCGGTGCCGAGCTTGCGGGCGATGCGGGCCAGGTGGCTCTTGACGGTGAGGGCGGACAGGCCCATGGAGACGCCGATCGCCTTGTTCGACTGGCCTTCCGCGACCAGCCGGAGCACCTCGACCTCCCGCCCGGACAGCTCCCGGTAGCCGCCCGGGTGGCTCGGGGCACCCGGGGGGCGGCGGTGCATCCGGGCGGCGGCACCGAGGGGAGCGGCGCCGGGCCGGGCGGGCAGGCCGATGTTGGTGCGGGTGCCGGTGACGACGTAGCCCTTGACCCCTCCGGCCAGGGCGTTGCGGACCGCGCCGATGTCGTCGGCGGCGGAGAGGGCCAGCCCGTTGGGCCAGCCGGCGGCGCGGGTCTCGGACAGCAGGGTCAGGCCGGAGCCGTCGGGCAGGTGGACGTCGGCGACACAGATGTCGCGCGGGTTGCCGATGCGGGGACGAGCCTCCGCGATGGACGAGGCTTCGATGACATCGCGCACGCCGAGCGCCCACAGATGGCGCGTGACGGTGGAGCGGACGCGCGGGTCGGCCACGACCACCATGGCGGTGGGCTTGTTCGGGCGGTAGGCGACCAGGCTTGCGGGCTGCTCGAGGAGAACGGACACCAGGCCTCCTGGGTGGGGGACGGGGCCGGCTGGTGGGGAGGTAGCCGGGACGAACGTGCTTTCAAGGTCACAGTCGTCTTCGGCAGCAAACTCGTCCGCCTTTAGAGAATGATCACGATCTAGTGAGTAACAATCTGTGCAATTCGGACACGCGATCGATCATCCGAAGATCGAGTCGGTTCGAGCGAGTGCGATTCGAGTGCGGAAAGTGGCCGTATCGACAAAGAGAGGGTCAATGAGGCGTCCGTGCGGATGAACCCGTGGGAAGGCGGTGGTCAGGTCACCGCGACTGCGGGTCCCTGCGCTGCGGCAGGGTGACCACGGAGGCGTCGCCCGGACCGGCCGGCGGCAGCCCCCCGACCTGGGCCAGCAGATCGCACCAGGAGGCCAGGTGGGCGGCCGTGTCCGGCACCCCGCCGAGGCCCTCGCGGGGCGTCCAGGAGGCCCGGATCTCGATCTGCGAGGCGGCCGGCCGCTCCGCCAGCCCGCCGAAGTAGTGCGAACTCGCGCGCGTGATCGTGCCGCTCGGCTCGCCGTAGCCGAGCCCGCGCGCCTGCAGCGCTCCCGTCAGCCACGACCAGCACACCTCGGGCAGCAGCGGATCGGCCGCCATCTCCGGCTCCAGCTCCGCGCGCACCAGCGTCACCAGCCGGAACGTACCCCGCCAGGCCTCATGACCGGCCGGGTCGTGCAGCAGCACCAGCCGCCCGTCGGCCAGCTCCTGCTCGCCGTCGACCACCACGGCCTCCAGCGCGTACGCGTACGGGGCGAGCCGCTGAGGCGCGGGTGTCGGCTCCACCTCGACCTGCGGCCGCACCCGCGCGGTCCGCAGTGCGTCGACCGCGGCCCGGAACACGGGCGGCAGCCCACCGCCCGCCCGCCCCTGCGCGGTGTCCTCCGCGTCGTCCATTCCGTCAGCGCCGTCCGACAGTCGTCCCTGAGCCGCAGCCATGCGGGGAAGAGTAAGGGGAACGGGGCCCGCACGCAGGGAGGGACACCCCCGAAGGCCGGCAGCACTTCTGCGCGCGCGACCGTGCGAGACTTGCCGTCGTGAGTGCCAACGGAAGCCCCTCGGGCCAGCAGCCGACAGCAACGTACGACAGCGCCTTCCTCAAGGCGTGCAGGCGCGAAGCCGTGCCGCACACCCCCGTGTGGTTCATGCGCCAGGCCGGCCGCTCCCTTCCCGAGTACCGCAAGGTACGCGAGGGCGTCCCGATGCTCGAGTCCTGCATGCGGCCCGAGCTGGTCACCGAGATCACCCTGCAGCCGGTGCGCCGGCACAACGTGGACGCGGCGATCTACTTCAGCGACATCGTCGTCCCGCTCAAGGCCATCGGCCTCGACCTCGACATCAAGCCCGGCGTCGGCCCGGTCGTCGAGCAGCCGATCCGCACCCGCGCCGACCTGGCCCGGCTGCGCGACCTCACCCCCGAGGACGTCTCCTACGTCACCGAGGCCATCGGCCTGCTCGTCCAGGAGCTGGGCGCCACCCCGCTGATCGGTTTCGCCGGCGCGCCCTTCACCCTCGCGAGCTACCTGGTCGAGGGCGGCCCCTCCCGCACGTACGAGAACGCCAAGGCGATGATGTACGGCGACCCCGAGCTGTGGGCCGACCTGCTCGACCGCCTCGCCGACATCACGGCCGCCTTCCTGAAGGTGCAGATCGAGGCCGGCGCGAGCGCGGTCCAGCTGTTCGACTCCTGGGCGGGCGCCCTGGCCCCCGCCGACTACCGGAACTCGGTCATGCCCGCCTCGGCGAAGGTCTTCCAGGCCGTCGCCGGGTACGGCGTCCCGCGCATCCACTTCGGCGTCGGCACCGGTGAGCTGCTGGGCCTCATGGGCGAGGCCGGCGCGGACGTCGTCGGCGTCGACTGGCGCGTCCCGCTCGACGAGGCCGCGCGCCGTGTCGGTCCCGGCAAGGCGCTCCAGGGCAACCTCGACCCCACGGTCCTGTTCACCGACAAGGACACCGTCGAGACCAAGGCCCGCGAGGTGCTGGACGCGGCCGCCGGTCTGGAGGGCCACGTCTTCAACCTCGGCCATGGCGTCATGCCGAACACCGACCCGGACGCGCTGACCCGGCTCGTGGAGTACGTCCACACCGCCACCGCGCGCTGACTCGGCAGCCGACTCACCAGGTGTAGTGGGGCCGCGCCCGCCTGCCGAACAGCAGGCCGGGCGGCTCCGGCGGCGGAGGCGTGCCGGGCTTGAGCGGCCAGGCCAGCAGCATGCCCGCCACGAACCCGGCCACATGGGCCGCGTACGCCACGGTTCCGGCGCCGGAGACGCCGTGCCCGGAGGAGTACACCGCCTGGAGCCCGAACCAGAAGCCGAGCACCACCCAGGCGGGCAGCCTCAGCGGCAGGAAGACCAGGAACGGGACGAGGACCCAGACCCTCGCCTTCGGGTACAGCACCAGATAGGCGCCGAGGACCCCGGCGATCGCGCCGGACGCGCCGATCAGCGGATCGCCGGAGGAGGCGTTGAGCAGCGCGAAGCCGTAGCCGGCCGCGTAGCCGCAGACGATGTAGAAGAGGAAGTAGCGGATGTGGCCCATCCGGTCCTCGACGTTGTTGCCGAAGATCAGCAGGAAGAGCATGTTGCCCAGCAGGTGCAGCCAGCCGCCGTGCAGGAACATCGCCGTGAAGACCGACAGCGCGGGTGACTTGTCGTAGGCCGGCGGGCTCACGACACAGCCCGGGCCGTGCGGACCCAGGCCCACCTCGCCCGTGGGCACCACCCGAGGCAACTGATGGTGGATCAGCTCCTTGGGGACGGCCGCGTAGCGGTCCATGAAGGCGTGCAGATGACACAGCTGCGCCAGGTCGCTGGAGCCGGCCACGGAACCGGCTATGCCGGGCGTGGTGATGAACACGAGGACGTTGACGGCGATGAGCGCGTACGTCACCCAGGGGGTGCGGCGCACCGGGTTCACGTCATGGACGGGGATGACCACACAGAAGTAGTGCCCGCGATGCGGCGCGCGAATCGGTGAACGCCGCCGGGCGGCCGTGCGTATGTGTGGTCAACCGACGTGAGGATCAGGCGATGACGAACGCTCCGCAGGTCTCGGCGATGCATGCTCTGCCCGACGGTGAGGCCGAGCTGTCCTTGGTGGTACGGCTTCCCTGGGAGGATGTCGCGCGGCTCGGTCAGGAGGCGGGGCGGCTCGCTTCGCAGATGCAGCGGCCGGTGACGCTGGACGAGGCGGTGAGTTACCGGCTGCGCTCCGCGCGGCCGTCGGCCTCCCACGCGAAGCCCTCCGGGGAGCAGCCGCCGGCGGTGTCGTCCGGCGCAGGGGTCACCTCCCTGCCGCGGATCAGTGGGACGGCCTAGGCACGTCGCGGGCCGCTGCGGCTGGTCGCGCCACGCGGCGCAGCCGCTACCGCCCCGCGCCCCGCAGGGAGTTGCGCCGTGCCCCTCTCAGGCGGCGCTCGCGCGTACCTTCGCCGCCGCCTTTCTCGCCGCCACCAGGACCGGGTCCCACACCGGCGAGAACGGCGGCGCGTAGCCCAGGTCCAGGGCCGTCATCTGTTCCGCCGTCATCTGGGCCGTCAGGGCCACCGCCGCGATGTCGACGCGCTTGCCCGCGCCCTCCCTGCCGACGATCTGGACGCCGAGCAGCCGGCCCGTGCGGCGTTCGGCGAGCATCTTGACCGTCATGGGGGAGGCGCCGGGGTAGTAGCCGGCGCGGCTGGTCGACTCGATGGTGACCGTCTCGAACCGGAGGCCCACCCGGTGGGCGTCCTTCTCGCGCAGGCCGGTGCGGGCGATCTCCAGATCGCACACCTTGCTGACGGCCGTGCCGACGACACCGGGGAAGGTGGCGTAGCCGCCGCCCGCGTTGGTGCCGATGACCTGGCCGTGCTTGTTGGCGTGGGTGCCGAGCGGGACGTACTGCTCCTGGCCGGAGACCAGGTTCAGCACCTCCACGCAGTCGCCGCCCGCCCAGATGTTCTCGTGGCCGCGCACCCGCATCGCGAGGTCGGTGAGCAGGCCGCCGTGGGCGCCGACGGGAAGGCCGGCCGACCGGGCGAGGGCGGTCTCGGGACGCACACCGATGCCGAGGATCACCAGGTCCGCGGGGTACTCGGCGTCCTCCGTGGCCACCGCGCGGACCCGGCCGTCCTCCCCGGTGAGGAGCTTGGTGACCTCGGCGTCGTTCACCATGGTGATGCCGAGGCCCTCCATGGCCCGGTGCACCAGGCGGCCCATGTCCGGGTCGAGCGTCGACATGGGTTCCTTGCCGCGGTTGACGACCGTCACCTCGAAGCCGCGGTTGATCAGCGCTTCCGCCATCTCCACGCCGATGTAGCCGGCGCCCACGACCACCGCCTTGCGGCCACGCGTGCGTGCCAGGGTGTCGAGCAGGGCCTGGCCGTCGTCGAGGGTCTGCACGCCGTGCACACCGGGGGCGTCCGCGCCGGGCAGGTCCGGGCGGACCGGACGGGCCCCGGTGGCGATGACGAGCTTGTCGTACGACGTCCAGGACTCGGCACCGGAATCGACGTCACGCGCGCGTACCCGCTGCCCGGCCACGTCGACCTCGACGACCTCCGTGCGCAGCCGCAGGTCGATGCCGCGTTCCCGGTGCTCCTCGGGCGTACGGGCGATCAGCTGGTCCCGCTCGGGGACCTCGCCGCCCACCCAGTACGGGATGCCGCACGCCGAGAAGGAGGTGAAGTGCCCGCGTTCGAAGGCCACGATCGCCAGCTCCTCGGGTCCCTTCAGCCGGCGTGCCTGCGACGCCGCGGACATGCCCGCGGCGTCACCGCCGATCACGACCAGCCGTTGCTTCCCGCCCCGCCCATCGCTCATGCTCATGGGAACACGCTACGGTGCGCGGGCATTTCAGTCGCGCTCCGCCTCCGCGGACGACTTGGGCGCCGGGCGGGCCGACGGCAGTGGGCCCGGCGCGGTCATCGCCGGCGTGGGCCGCGGACGGCGCGGCAGCCGGGGGCGTACGCCCCGCAGCCACAGCAGCGCCAGCAGGGCCGCGAACGCGGCGAACGGCAGGGCGGCGCCGAGCGCGAGGACGATCCAGCGCAGCATCGTGACGAAGACGTGCCAGCCGCCCGCCAGCGCGTCCACGACGCCCGGTGTGTCGTCGTCGGCCGCCTTCTTCACGGGTGCCTCGGACAGCGACAGGGTGATGGTGGCCAGGCCGGTGCGGTCCTTCAGCGAGGCCTGCCGGGCCAGCAGCGCCTCCAGATCCGCCTGGCGGTCGCTCAACTCGCCCTCCAGCGCGACGACATCGCTCAGCTTGGTCGCCTGGTCCATCAGCGCGCGGATCCGGTTCACGCTGGCCCGCTGCGACCTGATCCGGCTGTCCACGTCCACGACCTGGTCGGTGACGTCCACCGCCTCGGCCGTGCGGTCGACCAACCTGCCCGTGCCCTGGAGGCCGGTGAGGACCTCGTCGTACTTCTCGGTGGGCACGCGCAGCACCACCTGGGTGTTCTCGTGGCCGTCGGCGTCCCGGCCCGTGTTCTCCTTGCCGACGTAGCCGCCCGCGTTCTCGGCGGTCGTCCGGGCCGCGGCCAGGGCCTTGGACACGTCCTCGACCTCGACGACGAGGGACGCGGTGCGGATGATCGCGTTCGGGGTGAGATCGGGTGTCCGGGGCGCGGACTTCCCCTTGTCCGCCGTGGCGCCGGACGCGCCGGCCTGCCGGGCCTCGGCGCCCACCGCGGACTTCGAGTCGCCGCCGTCGGAGTCGTTCGCGCCGCCGCACCCGGCGAGCGCGAGGGAAGCGGCGAGCAGGACCCCGGCCAGGGCCCGGACGGGCGGTGCGGAGCGTGCGGAACGTGCTGGGCGCATGGGCGGTACCCCCGATGGCTGTGACCGATGACGCTCCTTCGACGGCGGAGGCCGCCGGAACGTTGGCGACGGCCGATTCCGAAGCGGTCACGGTCCGGACTCGCGGCGGACACCGGGCCGGTGGACCGGGGGTCTCGGGCCCTGGCGGGCGTGTCGGCGGGGTCTGAGAGAGTGGGAGGCATGAGCGCAACGGGTACGAGCACGGGGCACGTCGTCGTCATCGGAGCCGGTATCGCCGGGCTGGCCGCCGCCCACCGGCTGCTGGGGCGCGGCGCGCGCGTGACCGTGCTGGAGGCCTCCGAGCGGGTCGGCGGCAAGCTGCTGCCCGGTGAGATCGCGGGCGTGCGGGTCGACCTGGGCGCCGAGTCGATGCTCGCCCGCCGCCCCGAGGCCGTGAGCCTCGCACGCGAGGCGGGCCTCGCCGAGCGGCTCCGGCCGCCGGCCACCGCCACCGCCTCGATCTGGACCCGCGGCGCCCTGCGGCCCATGCCCAAGGGCCATGTGATGGGCGTGCCCGGCACCGCCGCCGCGCTCTCCGGAGTCCTGTCCGACGAGGGCCTGGCCCGCATCGAGCGCGACGCGGCCCTGCCCCGCACGGAGGTCGGCGACGACGTGGCCGTGGGGGAGTACGTGGCGGCCCGGCTCGGCCGCGAGGTCGTCGATCGCCTGGTCGAGCCCCTGCTCGGTGGGGTGTACGCGGGCGACGCGTACCGCATCTCGATGCGCTCGGCGGTCCCGCAGCTCTTCCAGGCGGCGCGGACCCACGACTCCCTCACGGCAGCCGTCCGCGACATCCAGTCCACGGCCGCCGCCGGCCGGCAGACCGGCCCGGTCTTCATGGGCATCGAGGGCGGCGTGGGCACGCTTCCGCTCGCGGTCGCCGAGTCGGTGCGGGCGCGGGGCGGTGAGATCCTGACCGGTGCCCCGGTGACGGAACTGAGAAGGACGGGGCTGCCGGAGGCGGACGGCACGGGTGGTCCGGGCGGTGCCGGCGGCTCGCCGCTCGCGGAGCCCGCCGCGGGCCAGCCGCACCCGGTCTGGCGTGTGATCGCCGGTGACCGTGTGCTGTACGCCGACGCGGTGATCGTCGCCGTCCCCGCGCCCGCGGCCGCCGGTCTGCTGCGCGCCGAGGCCCCCGCCGCCGCGGCCGAGCTGGCCGCCGTCGAGTACGCCTCCATGGCCCTGGTCACCCTCGCCTACCGGCGAGCCGGCCTGCGGCTCCCGGAGGGCAGCGGCTTCCTGGTGCCGCCCGTCGACGGCCGCAGCATCAAGGCGTCCACCTTCGCCTCCCGGAAGTGGGGCTGGATCGCCGAGGAGGACCCCGGCGTGGTCGTGCTGCGCACCTCCGTGGGCCGCTACGGCGAGACGGCGATCCTGCAGCGGGACGACGCCGAACTCGTCGAGGTCTCCCGGCACGACCTGCGTGAGGCCACCGGCCTGGACGCCGTACCCCTGCAGGCCCGCGTCACCCGCTGGACCGACGGCCTGCCGCAGTACCCGGTCGGCCACCACGCGCGCGTGGCCCGCATCCGCGAGCACGTCGCCAAGCTGCCGGGGCTCGCGGTGTGCGGCGCGCAGTACGACGGCGTCGGCATCCCGGCGTGCGTCGCGAGCGCCTACGCGGCGGTCGACCAGCTGGCCGGCGACCCGACGGGGGTCGAGGAGCTGACGGCCAACCCGGTGCAGAGCCTGCACGGCGGAGCGGGAGAATAGGGACCATGAGTGACGACGCCCCCACCACCGAGTCCGGCAGGATCCCGAACAAGGGCAAGCTGGCCAAGGACCTCAACGAGGTCATCCGCTACACCCTCTGGTCGGTCTTCAAGCTGAAGGACGTCCTGCCCGAGGACCGCGCGGGATACGCCGACGAGGTCCAGGAGCTGTTCGACCAGCTCGCCGCCAAGGACGTGACGGTCCGCGGCACCTACGACGTCTCCGGCCTGCGCGCCGACGCCGACCTCATGATCTGGTGGCACGCCGAGACCAGCGACCAGCTGCAGGAGGCGTACAACCTCTTCCGCCGCACCAAGCTGGGCCGCGCCCTGGAGCCGGTGTGGTCGAACATGGCGCTGCACCGCCCCGCCGAGTTCAACCGCTCGCACATCCCGGCGTTCCTCGCCGACGAGACGCCGCGCAACTACGTGAGCGTCTACCCCTTCGTGCGCTCCTACGACTGGTACCTGCTGCCCGACGAGGACCGCCGCCGCATGCTCGCCGACCACGGCAAGATGGCCCGCGGCTACCCGGACGTGCGCGCCAACACGGTCGCCTCGTTCTCCCTCGGCGACTACGAGTGGGTGCTGGCCTTCGAGGCCGACGAGCTGTACCGGATCGTCGACCTCATGCGCCACCTGCGGGGCTCCGAGGCCCGCATGCACGTCCGTGAGGAGGTCCCGTTCTACACGGGCCGCCGCAAGGACATCGCGGAACTGGTGGCGGGCCTGGCCTGACGCGCCCGGTGAGCTGGTGATCGATACACCTAGCGCCCGTCGGCCTTCCCCTTGAGGGCGTCCCGCCGGGACGACCCGGCGTCCCGTCCGCCGGCGGCGACCGGCTCCGGGCGCGGCGCGCAGGACGTGTGCCGCGCCGGGAGCCGGCCCTCCAGCAGATAGGCCTCGAAGTGCGCGTTGACGCACCGGTTGGGGCCGCCGCCGATGCCGTGCGTGCCCGCGTCCCGCTCGGTCACCAGCGCCGAGCCGGCCAGCCGCCGGTTCATCTCCACCGAGCCCGCGTACGGCGCGGCCGCGTCCCGCTCGGCCGCCAGGATCAGCACCGGCGGCAGCTCACCCGGCCCGGTCCGCACGTCCATCGGCTGCTGCCGGGGCGCCGGCCAGTAGGCGCACGGCAGGTTCATCCACGCGTTGTCCCAGGTCTCGAAGGGCGCCACCCGCGCCAGCCGCGTGTTGTCGCGGTCCCACACCTTCCAGTCCGTCGGCCAGGCCGCGTCGTTGCACTCCACGGCCGTGTACACCGCCTTGCCGTTCTCCGCCTCGGCGGCCGTCCCGGCGCTCGGGGCCGCCAGCCGGATCAGCGGCTTCGGGTCACCGTGCAGGTAGGCCGACAGGGCCTCGGCGCGGCTCGGCCAGAAGTCGTCGTAGTACCCGGCCGTCAGGAACGTGTTCTGCAGCTGTCCCGGGCCGACCTTCCCGCCCGCCGCCTTCCCGGCCAGCCGCTCCCGGGCGGTGTCGTAACTGCGCTGCACCTGCTGCGGCGTGGCACCGAGCCGGTAGACGTCGTCGTGGCGGGCGATCCAGTCACGGAAGTCCGCCCAGCGCTC
Organism: Streptomyces sp. NPDC048521; assembly: GCF_043199855.1. Classification (NCBI taxonomy): domain Bacteria; kingdom Bacillati; phylum Actinomycetota; class Actinomycetes; order Kitasatosporales; family Streptomycetaceae; genus Streptomyces; species Streptomyces sp. NPDC048521. The sequence goes on along the minus strand of NZ_JBICWR010000002.1, from coordinate 584,534 downwards.
CTCGAACGCGGCCGACTGGTCGAGGTTGGTGCGGTACCAGATCTTCTCCGGGTCCGGGTTCACGGCGGAGTCCAGCACCATGCGCCGCACGTGCGAGGGGAACATCGCCGCGTACAGCGCGCCGAAGTAGGTGCCGTACGACGCGCCCATGAACGTCAGCCGGTCCTCGCCCAGCGCGGCCCGCAGGACGTCCAGGTCACGGGCGTTGTTGAGCGAGGTGTAGTGGCGCAGTCCGCTGCCCGAGCGCTGGGCGCAGCCACGCGCGTACGCCTTCGCCTGGGCGATGCGCTGCCGCTTGTACGCCTCCGACGGGTGCGTCGGGGACGCGGTGGGCGCCTTGAAGAACCGCTTGGGGTCCTCGCAGGACACCGGCGCCGAACGGCCCACCCCGCGCGGGGCGTAGCCGACCAGGTCGTAGGCGGCGGCGATCCGCTGCCACTCCGGGACCACGCCGATCAGCGGGAAGTACATGCTGGAGGCGCCGGGACCGCCCGGGTTGTAGACCAGGGCGCCCTGCCGGGGGACCTTCCGCTTGCTGTTGTGCGGGTCCTTGTGCGTGGCCTGGGTCCGGCTCACGGTCAGCCGGATCTGCTTTCCGTTCGGGTGGGCGTAGTCCAGCGGGACGGTCACCGTGCCGCACCGCAGACCGCTCGGCGCCTCCGGGACGTCGGCGGCGGAGCACGCACCGAAGTGGATACCGGCCGCCCGGGCGCGGGCCACGGCCACCGCGGTGCCGCGCAGCTCGGCCGCGCCGGGCACACCGGGCGCTCCGGGAACGGCGGGCGTGCCGCCGGCCGGGGCCGCGGCCAGCGTGGTCAGGAGCAAGGACCCGGCGGCCGAGTACAGGGCGGCAGCTCTCATCGCGTATCCCTTCGTTGCGCGGCGGCGATGGCACGGCTGCCACGGCCCGGCGACAACAAAAGGGATATTTCGTTCGGCCGCCGGGTAAGGCAAGCACCACCCGGCCGGTGTCGGCGCCTTTGCCCCCTATGCGCCCCCCGAAGGTGTCCTCACTCCCGCCACGGCTGATCGCGGTGGGCGAAGGCCGCGCGCAGCTCCGGCTCGCCGATCGCGCGGATCCCGCGTACGGCGACGGAGGTGAGGGACGACCGCTCGTCGCCGGCCGGGCCGGGGGTGAGCGTGCCCAGCAGCCGCTGCCCGGCCGGGGATGCCCAGCGCGAGTACGGGTGCGCCTCGAACCGGGCGAGGGCGAGACAGCTCAGGGACAGCGTGAGGGGCAGGGCGAACCACAGCCCGACCAGGAGTCGTGGCGTCCCCGTCTGGACGGGCAGCAGCAGCGCGGTCGTGCCCAGCACCGTCACGGCCAGTGCGGCGGCGCGCACCTGGCGCACGGCGGTGCCGACGGTCGTAGCGGCGCCGTCGGGGACCGCGAGCCCCGCGCGCACCAGCCCGTCGGCCAGCCGGCGCACCGCCTCCGCACCGGCCGCCCGTGCCCGCACCGGAGCGATCCGGGACTGGCCCTCCGGGCCGATCGCCCCTATGACGGACTGCTCGATCTCGTCGCGCCCCCGCGGGTCCACGACCGTGGCCCAGCCGGTGTGCGCGAGCAGCAGCCGCCGCTGCCGGGCCATGGCGACCAGCGTCACCTCGGCGACCCGAGCCGGGCCGCCGGACAGGAACGCCGCCTCGTACAGCGTCAGATCGCGGTCGGCCGCCGTGACGTCCGGGGCGCCGGTGGCGCTCGTGTCGAGGGTTGCCGCACGGACGGCCGCCAGGCACAGCCGGGTGCAGGTGATGCCGGCGAAAGCCCAGGCCAGGAGGAGGAGTAGGACCCAGAACATGACGTGTTTCTACGCCAGTGGCGCGCGAAAAAGCCATGCCCTGTTCAAGATCCGGACGGCGCGTCGCCGGTATGTGACGTTCCGTCTCCCGTGCAGGTCAGGGGCTGCTCGGCTGCGGCGGCGGGCTGGTGGTCGCGGGCGGCAGGGTGTACGTCGCACCCGGTGACGGCGCCACCGGGACCGCGGCGCTCGGGGCGACCGCCGGCGGGGGCGGGACGGGCGTGGCCGAGGCGGCCAGGTCACGGGACAGGGCGGCGAAGTCGACGTATCCCGTCGCCTCCAGGACCCTGATGTGGTCCAGGACGGTCGCGTTGGCGTCGTCGGCGAGGTCACGCACCAGGGAGTTCTGGGTGCCGGCCCGGATCTGGGCGACCAGGGAGAACACCCGGCCGTGCGCCAGGCGCAGGATGCCGGCGAACCGGCGGTCGAAGTCCTGCCCCTGCGCCGACTCCAGAGTGGCCAGCCACTCCTTCTGCTGGTCGTTGGGTTCGTTGGGCAGGGAGACGCCGAGCTGGGTGGCGACGGTCCGGACATGCGCGTCGAGGGACGTGTGCCCGTCGACGAGGTGCTGTCCCGCCGTGCGCACGGCGGGCGTGGTCCCCTTCCGCTGCGCCAGCTGACCGGCGGGCAGCTCCCACAGTCCAGCCAGCCGGACCTTGGTGACGAAGTCCCGGTCCTGTGCGGACAGGGGGCCGTACGGGGTGGTGACCGTGTGCACGCTCAGCACGTTCGCGCCGGTCGCGTCCTGGCGGTCGGCGTACGACCAGAGCGGGAAGAGCAGCGCCGCGATCGTCGCCGCCAGGCCGGTGATGACGAGCCCGGTGCCGCTGAATATGCCTCGGCCCTTGATCGGGGGTCGCGGTCGCATGGCGCCTCCTGTACGGCACCGCACACCAGGGGTGCTTGAGGGTGAGTGGGTGCGGCTTGGCATATTACTGCGGGCCCGGAGAGGGCCGGCACGGCGCCGTCGAGCCGACGGCCGCCCGTCGGCTGGGGGTGCGAGGTGGCTGGGCGCGCAGTCCCCCGTGCCCGCGGGGGGTGCGTGGCGTCGGTCTTGTGGCTCGGTAGCTGGCGGTCGTCGTGCGGGTGCGGGTGCGGGTGCGTGGTCGCTGGTTGCGGCGTCCCCGTGCCCGCGTGGGCGCGTGCCGTCGGTCTCGTGGCTCGGTAGCCGGCGGCCGTCCGTCGGCTGCGGGTGCGGGGTGGCTGGGCGCGCAGTTCGCCGCGCCCCTCGAGGGTCGCGTGGATTCTCGCGCGCTCGGGAGTTGCCGTGCCGGCGTGGTTGCGGACAGGCGTGCCGCTGGGGCGGCACGGGTGGGTGCGGCGCCCGGCCGGCGTGGGCGAGTGCCCCCGAGCCGTCGCCCCCCGGCGCCCTCAGCCCCTCCGCAGCAGTACCCTGCGCGCCGCCCGAGCCACCCGCGTCGCCGGCCTGTGCGACCTCGGCGCCGGACCGGCACGGTCCAGCCACCACTCCCGCAGGGCCCTGCGTGCCTCCGCCTCCTCCGGCCGCCCCGCCCTCAGCAGGTGGCCGGCGAAGTCCAGCGCGTCCCGCCGGTATCCGCCGGTCATCGGCCGTTCCCGCGCGTACTCCAGGAACGCCGCCCGGTACCCCGCCCCCAGAATCGCCGGCACCTCGGGCGCCACCTTCGCCACCACATCCGCCCGCTTCGCCGCGAGCGCCCGCGCCTGCACCCCCATCCGCACGCGGTCGAAGCCCTCCGGCACCGGCGTCCCGGCCACCAGCGCCGACAGCACCGCGGCCTGGGCGACCCCCAGCCGCTCCCGGGCCGCCTCCCGGGCACCGACGCCGACCGCCGGGCGCGACAGGACGGCAACACCCGTGGGCCCCACGCCACCGGCACCGGCAGCCGCGCCTCGGCCCCCTCCACCACCGCCACCCGCGGCCGCGGTCGCCGTGCCCCCAGCCCCGACAGCTGCCGCTCGCCCACGTCCCTCCCGCACCGCCTCCCGGATCGCGGTCAACTCCCCCTCGAGTTCCGCCGGTGCCGGGAAGTTCTCGTCTCGTTCCAGCAGGACGCCGGGTGGCGTGGTGCGGGAGGCGAGGTCGGTCAGGAGGGTGAGGACCGCGGGCGGGACGGGGTGTGCGTGGCTGTCGTGCCAGACGCCGTCGCGCTCGAAGCCGCCCGCGACATGGACGTAGGCGATCGCCTCCAGCGGCAGCGCGGCCAGCGCCTGTGCCGGGTCCTCGCCCCGGTTGACGCGGTTGGTGTGCAGGTTGGCCACGTCGATGAGCAGTCGTACCCCGGTCCGTTCGACCAGCTCGGACAGGAACTCCCCCTCGGTCAGCTCCTCACCCGGCCACGAGAACAGCGCGGCGATGTTCTCCAGGGCCAACGGCACCGGTAGCGCGTCCTGGGCGATACGGACGTTCTCGCACAGCACGTCCAGCGCGTCCCGGGTGCGCGGCACCGGCAGCAGGTGTCCGGCCTCCAGCGACGGGGAGGCGGTGAGCGCGCCGCCCGCCCGGACGAACGCGATGTGCTCGGTGACCAGCGGAGCGCCGAGCGCCTCCACCCGCTCGGCGAGCGCCGTCAGCCGTCCCTCGTCGGGGCGGTCCGCGCCGCCGAGGCCGAGGGAGACGCCGTGCGGGATCACCGTCACCCCGCGCTCACGCAGCCGCAGCAGCGACTCGGGGAGGTGACCCGGGCAGACGTTCTCCGCCACGACCTCCACCCAGTCGATGCCCGGCATGCGCTCCACGGCGTCCGCGATCTCCGGCCGCCAGCCGATCCCCGTGCCCAGTCGCCGCATGGCGCTTCCCCCTCCTCGTCGACCCGGTGCTCGTGCGTCGAGTGACGGGGGTATGGCCCCGGCGGGCGGCCCCGAATCCCCCCGGCGCCGCCTTCAGAGCAACATTTGAGGTTCCGGCCCGGGTGGTCCCGAGCCGCGACCTCACCGGTTCCGAGCCGCAACCGCTCGCGCGGGCGTGCGGTCCGGCCGTCGGCGCGGTACGGGCCGCCCACGTCAGGGCCGCCCTCCTAGCGCAGCGCGGGGTGATCGGCGACGACCGTGCAGGAACCCGGCGCGATCTCCGTGAAGCCGGCGTCCCGGACCAGCGGCAGCCCGCTGCCGGTCAGCCGGCTCCAGTCGGCGGGGTCGGCGGTGCGGACCGAGAGCGGGAAGCCGGCCTCGCGCCATTCGGTCCGCTCGGCGTCGGACAGCGCCCACCAGGCCAGCTGCGCGCCGTGCCCGGCCTGGGCCATCGCCTTGCCGGCCGACATCTCCAGCTCCGGGTTCAGCCACAGCACGGGTTCCGCGGTGTCGGCCGCGGTGGGCGGCTCGGGGTCGTCCAGTTCGGTGCCCGACACCTGGAGCTTCGCCAGGTCCTTGGGCCAGCCGTCCAGCGGGACCGGCGGGAAGACCCGGACCTCCGCGGACTTGCCGGTGACCGTGATCCCGGGCAGTGCCTCGGCGCGCCGCCACTCGGCACCCCGGGCCCGGCGGACGACCTTCCGGATCCGCGCGTCCTCCCAGTTCCGCACGGACTCGGCCCACTCGCCGTCCCCGCGTGCCCGTTCGTCGCCGAGCAGGCGGAGTACGGCGCGGGCGGCCGTCTCCAGTGCGTCGGTACGGGCGGGCGGCGCACTCCGCTCGATCCGAACGACGAGGGGCAGCACGAACTGCGGGGCCTCGTCGCGGGGGTTGCGCTCGGCCTGGAAGGGACTGTCACCGGAGGCTGGAACTTGGCTCACGACAGCCCACCCTACGAAGCCGGGGACGAGCGGATCAACGCGCGTGCCCCGCGGAGCGGATTTCCGGCGACCGCGAGGAACCGGCCAGGCGAGGCCGTGCTTCTGTCGGTGGTGCCGGCGGGCTCCCCGGCGCAGGCCGCGATCAGCGGCCTGGTCACGGGTGCGCGGACCGGCCGTGCCCCGGTGCCGCTGCTGCCGCCGGCCGGGGCGGCCGTGCTCGCGGCCGGGGCCTTCGCCCTGGCCGGCCGGCTCAGCGCCCGTCGGTCAACCTGAGCAGGCGGTGCGCTGCGCCTCCTGCCACTCGCACACCGGGCAGAGCGTGATGCCCTTGTACGACTCGGGGTACTCCGTCGGCTTCCGGCACAGCACGCACTCCGCGTACGGCGGGCCGTCGGCCTTCGGGGGCTTGGTGGCGTCGATGATCGTGCAGTAATCCGCGTCGCTCATGCTCCCAGCGTAGGCGTTCAGCGGCGGCCGCCTGCCTGGCCGATCAGCTGGGAGACCTTCACGAACCGGTATCCGCGCTCGCGCAGCTCCGGTACGACCGTGCGGACGACCCGTTCGGTCGTCGGGGCGGCGCTGCGGGTGCAGTGCATGACGACCACCGAGCCGGGCTTCACCCCGTCCAGTACCTGCCGGGCCACCGGGTCGGCGTCCGTGGCGAACGCGTCACCGCTGATCACGTCCCACTGCACGGCGGTCACCCCGAGCCCGCTCAGCGCGCGCAGCGCCTGCTGGTCGTAGCAGCCGCCCGGGAAACGGAAGTACGGCAGCGGGTTCGGCACGCCGGCCTTGCGCAGGGAGGCGTACGCCCGCTCGACGTCCGCCCGCATCCGGTCCGCGCCGACGGTCGGCAGGCCGTAACAGTCTTCGGTGAACGCGTAGTGGCTCCAGGAGTGGTTGGCGACCTCGAACTGCGGGTCATGGCCGAGGCTGCGGGCCTCGGTCGGGTACTGGTCGGCCCAGCGGCCGGTCATGAAGATGGTCGCCGGGACCTTCAGCGCGCGCAGGGTGCCGATGAGGTCCGGGTTGTCGAAGTGCTCCCCGGAGGCCGCGCGGGGCCCCTGGTCGGCGGTCATGTCGGCGTCGAAGGTCAGTGCGACGGTCTTGCCCAGGGTGCGCGGGCCGTGCTCGAAGACCGGGGTCAGACCGCCCGGTCCCGGGGCGAGCACGGGCGGACGGGTGGCGGACGGGGAGGCGGAGGCGGTGGACCCGGCCGGGCGCGGGGTGTCCGTGGGGTCGGTCGTACCGCAGGCGGCGAGGGCCGCGCCCAGGGCGCAGACGGCGGTGATACGGCGTACTGATGGGATCACCGTACGACCGTAGGGCTGCATGTCCGTTTGTATGGTGATATGGCTCGTGGCGTCGCGGTACGGTCACCCGCGCGGCGGGCGGGCTCTCCTCGGTCAGTCGAGGTCGCGCTGCTCCAGCGGCTTGACCGCCGGGCCCTGGATCACCTTGCCGTCGACGTCGAAGCGCGAGCCGTGGCAGGGGCACTCCCAGGCGCGCTCCGCCCGGTTGAACGAGACCAGGCAGCCGAGGTGGGTGCAGCGGGCCGACACGGCGTGCAGGGCACCCGCGTCGTCACGGTGCACGGCGATCCGCTCGCCGCCGGCCCGGACCAGCGCGCCGTCGCCGGGCGCCAGGTCGTCCACCGAGGTGGCCGGCTTCAGCCGGTCGCCGACGAAGTGCCGGGCCACCTCCGCCTGCGTCTTGAGCAGCGACGGCGCCTCGCGCACCACCGACTTCAGCCGGCGCGGGTCGTACAGCTCGTGCCACGGGCAGTCACGGCCGGTGATCAGGGCGGTCAGCAGCAGCCCGGCCATGATGCCGCCGCTCAGGCCCCAGCCGCCGAAGCCCGTGGCCACATAGGTGTGCCGGGCCCCAGGGTGGAACCGGCCGACCAGCGGGACGGTGTCGGTGGACTCGTTGTCCTGCGTGGCCCAGGCGTGGTCCAGGGCCACCCCGGGAAAGTGCTCCTCGGCCCAGGCGGCGAGCCGGTCGAAGCCGGCCCCGGGATCGCCGGTGCCGGGCGTGAAGTGCTCCCCGGTGACGACCAGCAGCCGCTGCCCGTCCGCGCCGTACGGCGCGGTGCGCACCGAGCGGGTGTTCTCCTCCGGGGTGATGTACATGCCCTCCGGGTCCGGGCCGTCGCGCAGCACCCCCGCGACGACCAGTTCCCGGCGCGGGGACAGCCGGGCGAACAGCAGGGCCCGGTCGAACACCGGATAGTGGGTGGCGATCACGACGTCCCGGGCGGTCACCGTCGCGCCCGCCTCGGTCGTCAGCCGGCACGGCTCGCCCTCCGCCAGGCCGACGACCCGCGTCTCCTCGTACACCTGGCCACCGCGCGCGATCAGGTCGGCGGTGAGCGCCCGCAGGTACTTGATCGGGTGGAACTGCGCCTGCCCGGTGACCCGGACCGCGCCCGCCACCGGGAACGGCAGCCCGGTCTCCGTCGTGAACGCGGCCGGCAGCCCCGCCTCCCGCGCGGCCTCCGCCTCCGCCCGCACCTCCTGCGCCCGCTGCTGGTCCCGCACGTAGGTGTACGCGTCCCGCGTCTCCCACTCGCACTCGATGCCCAGCTCGGCCACGAGCGCCGCCGCGTGCTCGATCGCCTCCGACTGCGAACGCGCGTACAGCCGGGCCCCTTCGGGCCCGCGGGTGCGCCGGAGCCGGTCGTAGACGAGCGTGTGCTGGGCGGTCAGCTTGGCGGTGGTGTAGCCGGTGACCCCGGCCGCCACCCGCCCGGCCTCCAGCACCGCCACCCGCAGCCCGGCCCGGGCCAGCTCGTGGGCGGTGCTGAGGCCGGCCATCCCCGCGCCGACGACCGCCACGTCGACGTCGAGTTCCCCCGCCAGGGCGGGGTGGGACGGCCCTGGGGCGGTCCGCAGCCAGTACGAATCGGTGACCTTCCGCTGCTCGCGCATGCCCGACGGGTACCCCGCCGGGCACGGCTCACGTCTGCTTCAGCAGCCGCTCCCGGCTCTCGGCCACGTCGAGGTCACCCCTCGGATAGTGCGGGTCGAGGGCCCTCAGATGCTCCAGCAGGAGCCGGCTGATCGCCCAGTTCCGGTACCACTTGCGGTCCGCCGGGACCAGGTACCAGGGCGCGTGCGGGGCGGCGCAGTGTTCCAGCGCCAGCTCGTAGGCCTCCTGGTAGGCGGGCCACAGGGCGCGTTCGTCGATGTCGCCGGGGTCGAACTTCCAGCGCTTGTCGGGGCGGTCGAGGCGGCGCAGCAGACGGCGCTTCTGCTCCGCGTAGGAGATGTGCAGGAAGCACTTGACGAGGGTCACGCCGTCCTCGGCCAGCTCCCGCTCGAAGTCGTTGATCAGGCCGTAGCGGCTGCCGATCTCGGCGGGCCGGGCCAGATGCCGGACGCGGGCGATGAGGACGTCCTCGTAGTGCGAGCGGTCGAAGATGCCGATCTCGCCGGGCTCGGGCAGCGCGCGCCGCACCCGCCACAGGAAGTCGTGCGCGCGCTCCTCCTCGGTGGGCGCCTTGAAGGCCTTGATACGGCAGCCGGAGGGGTTGAACTGGCCGATGACGTGCTTGACCGTGCCGCCCTTGCCGCTGGTGTCCATGCCCTGCAGCACCAGCAGCACCCGGCGCCGGTCGCCCGCGGTGCCCGCCGCCCACAGCCGCTCCTGCAGCCGGGCCAGGCGCCTGCCCATGCGGGCGGTGTCCGCCAGAGCGGCGTTCTTGCCGTCCGGGGCGCCGGGCGTGGCCCGGGCGTCGTACCCGGCCAGACCGATCCGTTCGCCGATCGGGAGACGCAGCGTCCCCCGGAGGTCCTTGTCGCTCTTCTTCGCCACGGGCGCCCCCTTTTCGTCCGGCCGTCCCTCGATGGTGCGCCGCGGGCCCGTGCGGGCGCCAGCCGACGAGGGCGGGGGAGTGCGGCGGTGTCCGCGGGGGCGGGCAGGGACCGCCCCCGCGGACACCGGTCTTCCCGAGCCGTACGCGGGGCTTGCGCAGACAGGTCCTAGCCGGAGCGCGCTCCTGCGTCGCCGTCGGGCGTGGGCTGCTCGGCGCGCGTCTCCGTGAGCGCGGCGGTGTCGCGCTGCCCGCCGTCACCGCTCCGCGCGGGCGGCTGGTTGCCCCTTTCCAGGAAGTGCAGCAGTTCCACCGGGATGGGCAGGACCAGCGTGGAGTTCTTCTCGGCCGACACCGCCATCACCGTCTGCAGCAGCCGCAGTTGGAGCGCGGCCGGCTGGTCGGACATCTGCTGGGCGGCCTCGGCGAGCTTCCTGGACGCCTGCAGCTCGGCGTCGGCGTTGATGATCCGGGCCCGGCGCTCCCGGTCCGCCTCGGCCTGGCGGGCCATCGACCGCTTCATCGTGTCCGGCAGGGAGACGTCCTTGATCTCCACCCGGTCCACCTGGATGCCCCAGCCGACGGCCGGGCTGTCGATCATCAGCTCCAGGCCCTGGTTGAGCTTCTCTCGGTTGGAGAGCAGGTCGTCCAGGTCGCTCTTGCCGATGATCGAGCGCAGGGACGTCTGGGCCATCTGCGAGACCGCGAACTTGTAGTCCTCGACCTTCACCAGGGCGCTCGCCGCGTCGACCACCCGGAAGTAGACGACCGCGTCCACCCGGACGGTGACGTTGTCGCGGGTGATGCCCTCCTGCGCGGGGATCGGCATGGTGACGATCTGCATGTTGACCTTGTGCAGGCGGTCCACGAACGGGATCACCAGGGTCAGGCCCGGGGTTCGTACGTCCCCCGCGAGCCGGCCGAGCCGGAACAGGACGCCTCGTTCGTACTGCTTGACCACCCGGGCCGCCATCGCCAGGTATACGACCCCGATGGAGCCCGCCGCGGCGAGGGCGCCCAGCAGATCCGGGAGCATGATGACCTCCTCGCTCAGAGGTCGGTTCTGTCCGTTGCTGTAACGATATGCCTGGGTTGGGGCGGAAGCCATGGGCCGGCCGACTCGGCTGACAGGCGGCCGTGCGGGCCCGGCGTCCGCTCCCGGCCGGTGCCGAGGGGACGCCGGGCCGGGGTCATGCCGCCGGCGCGTTCGCCGGCTCCGTCCTCCTCGGGGCCGGGACCGTGAGCTGCACCGGCTCGGTGCCCGCCGCGCTGTGGCGTTCGGCCCAGTTCTCCAGGGCCGTGCGGCAGGCGTGGTCGAGGTGGTGGAGGCCGCAGAGGTCGAGGCGGACCGGGCGGTCCTGCGGGAGGGCCTCCAGACTGTCCAGGATCTTCGGCAGCCGCAGGAAGGTCGCGTTGCCCGAGAGATGCGCCTGGACCGGGCCCGCCCCCTTGTCGACGACCTCCAGCCGGACGTGCGAGGCCTCCCAGGCCGTCTTGACCACCGCCAGCGCCAGGCCGATCAGCACGCCCTCGAACATGCTGACCGCCACGATGGAGACGGCGGTGACCGACAGGACCAGCGCCTCGCCCCGGTTCTCCCGCCACAGCACGGTCAGCGCCCGGACCGGGACCAGCTTGGCGCCCGAGTAGATCAGGATGCCGGCGAGCGCCGGGATCGGGATGTAGGCGAGCGCGTCGGGCAGCAGCGCGGCGAACAGCAGCAGCCACACGCCGTGCAGCACGCGGGAGGCCTTCGTCCGGGCCCCCGCCTGGACATTGGCCGCGCTGCGCACGATCACCGCGGTCATCGGCAGCGCCCCCAGCAGCCCGCACACCGTGTTGCCGGCGCCCTGGGCGACGAGTTCCCGGTCGTACTCGGTGCGCGGCCCGGAGTGCAGCCGGTCCACGGCCGCCGCGCTGAACAGCGACTCGGCGGACGCGATGAGCGTGAAGGCGACGACCGTGCCGAGGGCACCGACGCCGGCCAGCTCCCCGAAGGCGCCCAGCGGCGGCGGCTGGATGGAGCCCAGCAGGCCCTGCACCTCGACGGTGGCCACCGGCAGGTCGAGCACGAACGCGGCCAGGGTGGCGAGACCGACCGCGGCCAGCGGACCGGGCACCGTGCGCAGCTTCGCCGGGGCGTGCTTCCAGAGGAGCAGCACGGATATCGTGCCGGCGCAGATCGCGAGCGAGGCCGGCGCCTTCCCGGTGCCGAGGGCGTCCAGGAAGGCGCCGGGCAGCTCGGCGATCTTGTCCAGGCCGGAGTCGGGGGCCTTCGCCGCCAGCGCCGGGTAGAGCTGGCCGGCGATGAGGACCAGACCGATTCCGGCCAGCATGCCCTCGACGACGGAGACCGAGATGGCGCGGAAGTAGCGGCCCAGTTTCAGGGCGCCCATGGTCACCTGGAGCAGGCCGGTGGCGAGCACGATGACGCCGAGCACCGGCAGGCCGAACTCCTTGACCGCCTCGAAGACGAGCACGGTCATCCCGGCCGCAGGCCCGGACACCTGCAGGCTGCTGCCACGCATCGTCCCGGTGACGAGGCCGCCCACGATTCCGGTGACCAGGCCGAGTTCGGCCGGGACACCGGAGGCGACGGCCACGCCCACGCACAGCGGGAGCGCGACCAGGAAGACGACGAGCGAGGCGGCGAAGTCCTGCTTGAGATGGGGGAAACGGTTGATGAGGGTGCGGTTGCTGGTCATCGGCGCGCTCACAGGGACTCGAAGGTGTCGGTCTGCGGGCGGTGCGTCCGTACGGCGCCGGTATGCACCTCGTAGTACCAGGCGTGCAGGCCCAGCCGGCCCTCCGCCAGCTTCCGCTCGACGCACGGGTACGAGCGCAGCCGCAGCAGCTGGGTGAGGACGTGGCTCTGGACGCCCTCGGCGACCTCGGGGTCCTCGGCCGCGCCGGCCGGGCGGGGGGTGGCGTGCGCCAGCCAGTCGCGCACGGCGGGTACGGCGGTCAGGTCGTCGCCGCGCACCAGCGCGCCGACGGCTCCGCAGTGCGAATGGCCGCAGACGACGACGTCGCGGACGCCGAGGACCTCCACGGCGTACTCGATGGTGGCGGCCTCGCTGGTGGGGTGCTGCGACGCGTAGGGCGGGACGATGTTGCCCGCGGTGCGCAGCTCGAACAGCTCGCCGGGGCGGGCGCCCGTGATCAGGGCCGGAACGACCCGGGAGTCGGAGCAGGTGATGAAGAGAACCTGCGGGGACTGGCCTTCGGCCAGCTTGGCGAACTCCTCAGGGCGCTGTCCGAAGGTACGGGCGTTGTCGATGAGGGGCTGCATATGTGTGGGTTCCTCCTGGCGCGCCGCACCGGCGCGTCGGACTTGAACGACTTGTTGTGGGGGGGAGTGAGCGGCCCGGAACTCAGCAGCGAAAGACCTGGAGCGCTGCCGCGGTGTGGGCTCTGGAGGCTCTTGAGGAGCGGTGCCGCGGGGTGCCGGAGGTGTCCGGCGAGCCCGCCTCGGCCGTCCGGCCGGTTATGAGCGGGTGTTCCTGCGCCCAGCCGGAGGCCGAGCCGCGCTGCCGGTCGCGTACGTGTGGGATGCCCACGGGTTCACCCGAACGGCCCGGGGCGCGGACCGTGTCCGCGCCGTCCCGTGCCGGCGTCGCGGAAGAGAGGGTTCCGGGCTCGGCCTTGGCCAGCGCCTGACCGAATGTGTGCGCGGGTGCGAAGGTTGCCGTGGGCGTGCGGAGCTGGAGCGCGAACAGTGCCGCGGCGAGCAGGGTGAGCAGGGCGCGGGTCGTCCTACCTCGGAACATGCGCCCCCCTTCACCGCGTTCGCATCTCTTGTGCGCACCAAGCATTGGTCAATGGATGGTCAAGAAACACGTTAGCGCCGCGCAGCCCTTTGCAGGGTTAACTGCGCGTTAAGTGCGCAAGAGAGCGTGAAAAATGCGGGTCGCGTGGCGTGAACTCACCCTTGACCCGCTGGGGTTTGATCGACTATCAGGCGGCGGTCAGGAACCGACGAGCCCCTTCGCGTCGCGGGCCAGCGCGGTGAGCCGGGATATCGCGCGGAAGTACTTCTTGCGGTAGCCGCCGTTCAGCATCTCCTCGCTGAACAGCCTGTCGAACGGCAGTCCCGAGGCCAGCACCGGGACCTCACGGTCGTAGAGCCGGTCCGCGAGCACCACCAGCCGGAGCGCCGTCGACTGGTCCGGCACCGGCCGCACACCGATGAGGCACACCGCCTTCAGCCCGTCGGTCAGCGCGCCGTACCGGCTCGGGTGCACGTTGGCCAGGTGCTCCAGCAGGTGCGGGAAGTCGTCCAGCGAGGCGCCCTCCGTGGCGTACGCCGCCTTGGCCACCTCCTCGTCGGTGAACGGGGCCGGTGCCTCGGGCAGGCCGCGGTGGCGGTAGTCCTCGCCGTCGATGCGCAGGGTGCGGAAGTGGGCCGACAGACCCTGGATCTCGCGCAGGAAGTCCGCGGCGGCGAACCGGCCCTCGCCCAGCTTGCCCGGCAGCGTGTTGGAGGTGGCGGCGAGCGCCACGCCCGCCTCGACCAGCTTGCCGAGGAGCGTCGACACCAGGACCGTGTCGCCGGGGTCGTCCAGTTCGAACTCGTCGATGCACAGCAGACGGTGGCCGCTGAGCGTCTGCACGGCCTGCTGGAAGCCGAGGGCGCCGACCAGATTGGTCAGCTCCACGAAGGTGCCGAACGCCTTGAGGGCGGGCTCGGCCGGGGTCGCGTGCCAGAGGGAGGCGAGCAGATGGGTCTTGCCGACGCCGTATCCGCCGTCCAGGTACACCCCGCGCGGGCCGGCCGCGGCCTTCGGTGCCCTGCCCTTGCCGAACCCGAAGAAGCCGCGCCTGCCCGCGCCGGGCGCGGGCGCCCCGCCGAGCCCGGCCGCGAAGCCCTCCAGCACCCCTACGGCCTCGGTCTGGCTGGGCTGGTTCGGGTCCGGGATGTAGGTGGCGAAGCGGACCGAGTCGAAGCGCGGCGGCGGCACCATCTCCGCGACCAGCCGGTCGGCGGGGACGTGCGGCTCACGGGCGCACAGGGAGAGGGGGCCCGCGTCGCTCAGTGGGCTGGATCCGGGGGCGGAGGTGGAGGACGACACGATTACCCATGCTAAGCGCCGTGTCAGACTGCACGACATGCGACGCCTGTTCCCTGTGACCGACGAAACAGCAGCCCAGCCCTCCGACGGGGGCATCGAGGCCTCCGGCGGGGGGCCGCGCGCCTCCGGTGGGCGTGCGGGGGGAGCGGGGACGAGCGGGGCCGGGCGGGATGCCGGTGCCGGCGGAGCTGCTGAGGCTCGTGGCGTCCGCGGGCTCGATGGAGCCGCGGGGGCCGGAGGGGTGGAAGCTGCCGGTGGTGCCGGCGGTGTCGGCGGCGAGGCCGGTAGTGCCCGTGGAGGCGGGGGCGGTCAGGGCCGGGAGTGGAGTTTCGCCGAGCTGGCCGCCGCCTATGCCTATCCCGAGCCCGCGCCGGGCGCCCCGCGGACGTGGCTGCGGGCCAACATGGTCTCGTCCCTCGACGGCGCCGCCCAGCACGAGGGACGCTCCCAGCCCATCTCCAGCGCCGCCGACATGCGCATCTTCGGCACGCTGCGAGCGCTCGCGGACGTCGTCGTGGTGGGCGCGGAAACGGTACGGCAGGAGGGGTACCGCCCCGCGAAGGCGCGAGCCGAGTTCGCCGGTGCCCGGAAGGCGGCGGGGCAGGGCCCGGTCCCCGCGATCGCCGTCGTCACCGCGAGTCTGGAGCTGGACTTCTCCCTGCCGCTGTTCACCTCGCCCCTGGTCCCCACGCTGGTCCTCACGGGTGCCGCCGCGGCACCCGACCGCGTCGCCGCCGCCGAACGGGCCGGCGCCCGCGTGGTGATCGCCGGTGAGGGGATGGGTGTGGAGCCGGCGCGCGCGGTACGCGCCCTCGCCGACCTCGGCCACACCCGGCTGCTCACCGAGGGCGGCCCCCGGCTGCTCGGCCAGCTGATCGCCGCGGAGGTGCTGGACGAGCTGTGCCTGACGATCTCGCCGATGCTCACCGCGGGGGACGCGCAGCGCATCGCGGGGGGTCCGTCGGTCGCCGTTCCGCGCCGGTTCGACCTCGTGTCCCTCCTGGAGGAGGACGGATTTCTGTTCGGTCGTTACCGTCGGTCCTGAAGCCGACGGAATCTCCCGTTCCGGTTGGCTTCGGGCGGGCAGACTTAGTCCGCAGTACCCGTGCGATCACGGGGAAGGATGGTTTCCGCAGGGGCCTTGTCCGGGCCCACGGAGGAGAAGAGGCGCCTGGTGTTCACAAGCGTGCTGATGATCGAGAAGGCCTTGACGTCCGCCGACGTGGAGTTCGTCACCACGTTGCACGGGGACGAGCCGGTCTCTTTCCACGTGCTGCTCCAGCCGCGCGGTGACCAGGCGGACCGTCTGCTGCGGGCCATCGACGACATCGCGCTCGGCGAACTCGACGATGCCGTCCGGGAACGGGACGTCCCCGAGGGCGACGAGGCGAGAGGCATGGGGCAGCAGGCCCTGGACGTGTCGTTGCAGGCGCTGCGCTCCTCGGGGAGCCAGGCGGAGGGGCGGCTGGTCGAGGACCACCCCCTGGACGCGCTGAAGGCGCTGGTCGCCGAGGTGGACGCCGACGAGGTGATCGTGCTGACCGATCCGCACTATGTGGAGGAGTTCTTCCATCGGGACTGGGCCTCTCGGGCCCGGCACAAGGTGGGGGTGCCGGTGCTCAAGCTGTTCTCGCACAGCAAGGCGTAGGGCTCGGCCGCGGGGCCGGGGAGGGCCGTTCGGGGTCCCGGTACGTCGTCGGATGCGGTCCGTCGTGGCTGCCCGCGCAGTTCCCCGCGTCCCTGGGAAGGCCCGGCTCGCCGTCCTTGCGGGGAGCCCGGTACGGCAGCGCATAGGCTAGGTCCGCTCTGACTCGTACCGTCTCTGGGGAGAAACGCATGGCACCCGGCCTTCCTACCGCCATGGACCGACCGCACTTCATCGGCATCGGCGGCGCCGGGATGTCGGGCATCGCCAAGATCCTCGCGCAGCGTGGGGCCGCGGTGGCCGGGAGCGACGCCAAGGACTCGGCGACCGCTCAGGCGCTGCGCGCGCTCGGCGCGACCGTGCACATCGGGCATGCGGCCGAGCACCTCGCCGACGACGCGAGCTGTGTCGTCGTGTCGTCGGCGATCCGCAAGGACAACCCGGAGCTGGCCCGCGCCGCCGAGCTGGGCATCCCCGTGGTGCACCGCTCCGACGCGCTCGCCGCGCTGATGGAGGGGCTGCGCCCGATCGCCGTGGCCGGTACCCATGGCAAGACCACCACCACCTCGATGCTGGCGGTCTCGCTCGGCGAGCTGGGCCTGAAGCCGTCGTACGCGATCGGTGGCGACCTGGACGCGCCCGGCTCCAACGCGCTCCACGGCGAGGGCGACATCTTCGTGGCCGAGGCCGACGAGTCGGACCGCAGCTTCCACAAGTACGCGCCCGAGGTCGCCATCGTCCTCAACGTCGAACTGGACCATCACGCCAACTACGCCTCGATGGACGAGATCCACGAGTCCTTCGAGACCTTCGTCGGCCGCATCACCGAGGGCGGCACGCTGGTCGTCTCCGCGGACCAGGAGGGCGCGCGCGAACTCACCCGGCGCGTCGCGGACCGCGAGGTGCGGGTGGTGACGTACGGGGAGGCGCAGGACGCCGACGTGCGGGTTCTCTCCGTGGTGGCCCAGGGCCTCAAGAGCGAGGTGACGGTCCTGCTGGAGGGACGGGAACTCACCTTCACGGTCTCCGTCCCCGGCCGCCACTACGCCCTGAACGCCGTCGCCGCGCTCGCCGCCGGTGCCGCCCTCGGCATCCCGGCCGCCGAGCTGGCCCCGGCGCTGGCCTCCTACACCGGCGTGAAGCGCCGGCTGCAGCCGAAGGGTGAGGCGGCGGGCGTCCAGGTGATCGACTCCTACGCCCACCACCCGACCGAGATGACCGCCGACCTCGAGGCCATGCGCGCGGCCGCCGATGACGCCCGCATCCTCGTCGTCTTCCAGCCGCACCTCTTCTCCCGCACCCAGGAGCTGGGCAAGGAGATGGGTCAGTCGCTGGCGCTCGCGGACGCCTCGGTCGTGCTCGACATCTACCCGGCCCGCGAGGACCCGATCCCCGGTGTGACCAGCGAGCTGATCATCGAGGCCGCCCGTGCGGCGGGGGCCGACGTGACCGCCGTGCACGACAAGGCGGAGATCCCCGCGGTGATCGCGGGAATGGCGAAGCCCGGTGATCTCGTTCTCACCATGGGCGCGGGCGACGTGACAGACCTGGGCCCGCAGATCCTGGACCGCCTGTCGCAGTAGTAAAGGGGCTGAGGCTCATGTCGTACGACGTCGAGAAGCCGGACGAGCAGTGGCGGGCGGAGCTGAATCCGGCCGAATACGCCGTGCTGCGCCAGGCCGCCACCGAGCCGGCCTTCACCGGTGAGTACACCGACACCAAGACCAAGGGCGTCTACTCCTGTCGTGCCTGCGGCGCCGAGCTGTTCACCTCCGACACCAAGTTCGAGTCGCACTGCGGCTGGCCGTCCTTCTACGACCCGAAGGACACCGACGCGGTGGAGCTGGTCGAGGACCGTTCCCACGGCATGGTCCGGACCGAGGTGCGGTGTGCCCGCTGCGGCTCCCACCTCGGGCATGTGTTCGAGGGTGAGGGCTATTCGACCCCCACCGACCAGCGGTACTGCATCAACTCGATCTCGCTGCGGCTGGCCCCCGCCGAGGGCTGACCGGGCCCCGGGCGACCGCCCGGGACCGTGGGACCACCGGATACGAGGCGATCACCGGGACGTCGACGCGCTGCCCGACGCCCGGGGGGCCGCCGCCGTGCCGCGCGAGACGGGCCTGCGCCCGGTCGGCGCGGGACCCGAGCCCTGGCTGGAGCACCCGGCCGGGGCAGGGGGCCGGCGGCGCCCTGCGCATGCCGCCGGCCGGCGAGGAGGACGTGCACGGCGTCCCGGTGCGGGCGGGCCTAAGAGTCGCCGCGCCGTCCCGAGGCCGAGTTGCTCGCCCTGCTCGCCGAGCGCGGCGCCTCCCACATGCGGCACGCCCGCCTCCACGAACGCGTCAGCCGTACCGCCGGCGACCGGTGCGGGACCGTCAGACAACGAGGGAACGGCACCTGGAACAGGAAAGGGCGGTAGGCGTTCCTGCCGACGGCCACTTCCAGCCAGTGGCCCATCATGTCGCCGACGACCAGCGGGGTCCGTGCGAAGTGCAGCGGCCGCTAGCCGTACTGGTGCTCCGGCCTCCCGGCTCCCGCCAAAGCGCTGCAACATTCGCGGTCTAGACTCTCCCCGCAACGGCCTGCGCATCGACGACCGTGGCCGATAGTGGGCGGAACTCTGCCAAACCCGAAGGGTATCCGGCGTTTTGATACGGATAGATTCAGTCACGAAGCGGTATCCGGACGGCACGGTCGCGGTCGACCGGCTGTCGCTGGAGATACCGGACCGCGCGATCACCGTCCTCGTCGGCCCCTCGGGGTGCGGCAAGACGACGACCCTGCGGATGATCAACCGGATGGTGGAGCCCAGCGAGGGCAGCATCCTCCTCGACGGCCAGGACATCCGGCAGCAGCCGGTCAACACCCTGCGCCGCTCGATGGGTTACGTCATCCAGAACGCCGGACTCTTCCAGCACCGCACCATCCTCGACAACATCGCCACCGTTCCCCGCCTGCTCGGCTCGAGCAAGCAGAAGGCGCGGGCCCGGGCCGCGGAGCTCATGGAGCGGGTGGGGCTCGACACCTCGCTGGCCAAGCGGTACCCGTACCAGCTCTCCGGCGGACAGCAGCAGCGCGTCGGCGTGGCCCGGGCGCTCGCCGCCGACCCGCCGGTGCTGCTGATGGACGAGCCGTTCTCCGCCGTCGACCCCGTGGTCCGCAAGGGGCTGCAGGACGAACTCCTTCGCATCCAGGAAGAGTTGGGCAAGACCATCGTCTTCGTCACGCACGACATCGACGAGGCGATCAAGCTGGGCACGATGGTCGCCGTACTGCGCACCGGTGGCCGGCTCGCGCAGTTCGCGCCGCCTGCCGAACTGCTCAGCTCGCCCGCCGACTCCTTCGTGGAGGACTTCCTCGGCGCCGACCGGGGCATTCGCCGGCTGTCCTTCTTCTCCGCCGAGGGGCTGGAGTTGCAGACCGCGCCCGTCGTGGGGATCGACGCGGACGCCGCGAAGCTCGCCTCCCGTGCCACGGCCCCCTATCTCCTCGTCACCGACCTCGACGGCAGGCCGCTCGGCTGGAGCGAGCCGGACCGGCTCACCGCCGGCGCCATCGACCCGGCCCGACTCCTCGACCACGGGCGGCCGTTCGTGCCCGGCACCGACTCGCTGCGCACCGCGCTCGACGGGGCCGTGCTCTCGCCGACCGGATGGGCCGTCGCGGTGGACGGCGAGGGGCGCGCCGTCGGTGTCGTCTCCCAGCAGGTCATCGCCGAGGCGATCCGCTCCGCCCACAGCAGGGTGGCGGAGGACTCCGGGGTGAAGGCCACCCGATGAACGGCTTCTTCGACCTCCCGAGCGACCTCCAGCACAGCTACGCCGGTCTCATCGGCCTGCACCTGCGCGAAGCCCTGCTGCCGGTGCTGGCCGGACTGATCGTCTCCCTGCCCGTCGCCCAGCTGTGCGTCCGTTACCGCTGGATCTACCCGCCCGTCCTCGGCATCACCACCGTGCTCTACGCCATCCCGTCGCTGGCCTTCTTCGTGGTGCTCATCGACTACTTCGGGCAGAGCGAGACCACGGTGATGATCCCGCTCGCGCTCTACAGCCTGGTGGTGCTCGTCCCGGCGATCGTCGACGGCGTCCGCTCGGTGCCCCCGGAGACCCTGGCAGCCGCCCAGGCCATGGGCTTCGGAGCCGTACGCCGGTACTTCCAGGTCCAGTTGCCCATCGCCGTGCCCGCGATCATCGCCGGCCTCAGGGTGGCGACCGTGTCCAGCATCTCCCTGGTCAGCGTCGGCATGCTCATCGGCAACCAGGGCGCCCTCGGCAACATGCTCTACGACGCCCAGACCTACCACCGTCCCGCCCTGGCCGTGAACTCGGTCCTGACCATCGGGGTGCTGGGGATCCTCGCCGACGGCGTGCTGGTCCTCGTCCGTCTCCTCCTCACCCCCTGGATGCCGCGGAAGGGTGCCACCCGGTGAACGTCCTGAACTACGCGCACGCCTTCTTCAGCGACAGCGCCCACTGGCACGGCTACGACGGCATCCCCACCCGGTTCGCCGAGCACATCAGGTACTCGCTCGAGGCACTTCTCCTCGCCGCCGTGATCGGACTGCCCGTCGGCCTGCTCACCGGTCACTACGGCCGTGGCGGCAACGCGCTGGCGCTGATCGCCACCGCCGGCCGGGCCCTGCCCAGCTTCGGCCTGCTGGTACTGATGTTCATCTGGCTCGGGTTCGGCCTGACACCGGTGATGATCCCGCTGGTCGTGCTCGCCGTACCACCCATCCTGGTCACCACCTACGAGGCGATCCGCTCCGTCGACCCGTCGCCGGTGGACGCCGCGCGCGGCATGGGGATGCCCGAGGCGCGCGTGCTGCTCCAGGTGGAGGTGCCGGTCGCGCTCCCGCTCATCCTGAGCGGCCTGCGCACGGCGGCCATCCAGATCGTCTCCACCGCCACCATCGCCGCCTACGTCAGCCTCGGCGGCCTCGGGCGGTACATCATCGACGGCCTCTACCAGAAGAACTACGAGAAGGTCGTCGGCGGCGCCACCCTGGTCGCCGGACTCGCCCTCGCCACCCTCGTGCTGTTCTGGGCGGCGTCCCGGCTCACGGTGTCGCCGGGAGTGCGCCGGAGCGGCTGACGGTCACGGTTCGGTGCGGGCCAGCGCCAGTTCGAGTACGACGAGCAGCGCGTCCCGCACCGAGCCCCGCTCGCGGGCGTCGAACACCACGACCGGCACGCCGTCGGAGACGTCCAGCGCCCAGCGGACCTCCTCCAGGGAGTGCTCCACCTTACCGTCGAAGGCGTTGACCGCGACGGCGAACGGGATGCCCTTGTGCTCGAAGTAGTCGACGGCCGCGTAGCAGTCGTCCAGCCGGCGGGTGTCGACGATGACGAGCCCGCCGACCGCGCCCTCCACGATGTCGTCCCACATGAACCCGAACCGCTCCTGCCCGGGCGTGCCGAACAGATACAGCTTCAGCGTCGGGTCGATGGTGAGGCAGCCGAAGTCCATCGCCACGGTCGTCGTGGTCTTGCGGGGGGTGTGCGTGAGGTCGTCCACGCCGGCCGCGACCTCGGTGATCGACGCCTCGGTGGTCAGCGGCTCGATCTCCGAGATCGAGCCGACGGCGGTGGTCTTGCCCACGCCGAAGCCGCCCGCTATCACCATCTTCACCGGCAGCGGCGGCCGGACGGCTCCGGGGGCGGCCGTGCCCCGGACGAGCGGTTCAGTCGGTGTCAATCGGTACCCCTCGGGAATCGGGGATGGCCCTGAGGCCATCGATGAGCCTGCGCAGGACGGACGCGTCGTGGACGGCGTCGGCGTCCGGCACGTACACCGCCAACTGGCCTGCCTCGCGCAGGTCTTCGGCGAGGACGCGGACCACGTTGAGGTGCAGCCGCAACCGGGCCGCGAGTTCCGCGAGGGACTGCGGCAGCCGGCACGCGGCAACGATGTCGTACTGCTCGAAGGAGAGCCTGCCGAGCGCGTCGAGACCGGCGGCGGTGGCCACCACCTGGGTCTCCACGGGCATCGCCCGGCCGGAGGAGGCGTCCGCCACCCGGCCGGCGGTGACCAGGAACGGCCGTACGGCGGGGGCGGGGCCGACCGGGTCCGGGCCGAACGGGTCCGGGTCGCCCGGGGGCGGGGTGCCGTCCGCCATGGAAAAGCTTCTCCTCCTCAGCGTGCCGACGCGGCGCCGACGCTGTTCTTCAGCTCCAGCACGAGCTGTGGGCTGAGCGCGGCGCCGGCGCGGTTGGCGAACAGCGTCATCTCGTAGGCGACGTTGCCGAGCTTGGCCTCCTTGTCGGTGACGACGCCGAGCACGGCGCCGCTGCCGATCGCGGAGACGATCACATGGCCGCCCTCCAGATCGATGATGACCTTGTTCAGGCCGCCCAGACCGTAGTTGCCGGAGGCGCCGGCGGCCAGGCTGGTGATGCCGGAAACGATCGCCGCGAGCCGCTCGGAGTCGGCGTGCTCGCGCAGCTGCGACACCGCGATCAGCAGGCCGTCGGAGGACACGGCGATCGCGTCGACGACGCCCGCGGTCTCGGTAGCGAATCGGTTCAGCAGCCAGGTGAAGTCGGCCGCGGCTGCCTGCAGGTCGGTCGGCGTGGTGCCGCCCGTCGCGGTGTCACCTGTCGACGTGCTCACTGCTCGGCTCCTTCCGGAAGGTGGTTCTGATCGTGCGGCGGGGTGGGTGCGGTGCCCCCGGCGGTGGTGCCGTGGGCGGAGGTGGGGGTTTCGGGGCGTGTGAAGCTCACGGTGTCGCTGTCCCGCTGGGCGCGGGCCACGGCCGCCTCGAACTCCTCCAGCGCGCTGCGCTCGGCCTCCGCGTCCCGGGTGCGGGCGGCGACCGGCACGGCGTGCGCCGCGCCGACGGTGGTGCGCAGGGTGGCTCCCCGGACACGGCGGCGCAGGGGGCGTGCGGTGTTGCCACCTGGTCCGTCGGAGGCGCCAGGACGCGACCCCGCGGTTCCGGCGCCCGCGGCGGACGCCGCCGCACCGCGGATGGCGGGGGCGGCCGGGGCCTGCTCGGGGTCGGGTGCGGGGGAGTGCCCGTCGGCGCTCTTCGGACCGGGTGCCGAGGCGGTGGGTCCGGGCGGCGCCGTTCCGGCGTGCGGGGTGGGTGCGGGCGTCGCGTGGGTGGTGGGGGCGGCCGGGGCCTGCTCGGGGTCGGGCGTGGCGGAGTGCCCGTCGGCGGCGGGCACCTCCGCATCGGACGCCGGCGCGCGGCGGGGGACCCGGCGGGGCAGCGGACCGGCTTGCCCGGGGACTCCGGCCGACTCCGGGGCGATGCCGCCGGTCCCGGCCCGGCCCGGCGCCGCGCCTGGGACGCCCGTCCGGTCCGTGGCGGAGCCCGCGGCATGGCGGTCGGGGGCGGTGGCCGTGGTGCTGGTCCGCTCCGTGGCGGAGCCCGCGGCGCTGGTCCGCTCCGAGGTGGAACCCGCGGCTCTGGTCCCGTCCGAGACGGAGCCCCTTGCGGCGGCCGGTGTCGGTGTGGTGTTCGTGGCGCCGGACTGTGGGGCAGGGGTGGCTGCCGGGCTCTGGGGCAGCAGCAGCGAGGGCGGCAGGCTCACCTCCGCCGTCACACCGCCACCCGGCGTGCGGGTCAGTTCGACCCCGGTCTCCCAGCGGCGGGCCAGCGCGCCCACCACGAACAGGCCCAGTACCTTCGTCGGCACCAGGTCCAGGCGTTCGCGGCGGATCAGCCGGGCGTTCTCCTCGGCGAGCCGCTCGGCGCTCATGCCCAGGCCGTGGTCGGTGATCACGACGTGGGCGCCCTCGGCACCGGAACCGACGGTGACCTCGACGGGGCTGCCCTCCGGCGAGAACGACACGGCGTTCTCCAGGAGTTCGGCGATCATCAGCGTGAGGTCGCCGATGATGTCCGGCTCGATCAGGGCGTCCGACGCGGCGTACAGCCGTACCCGCTGATAGCCCTCGATCTGCCCGAGCGCGGCCCGGACGACGTTGGACAACGCTGTCGGACCCGCGTCCAGCACGGTCTCGCGGATCCCGGCCAGCAGCATCAGGCTGTCGGCGTTGCGGCGCAGACGTACGGCGATGTGGTCGATGGAGTACAGGCGCTCCAGCAGCGCCGGGTCCGTCTCGCCCCGCTCCACCGCGTCGATCAACGCGAGCTGACGTGTGGTCAGGTTGCTCACCCGGCGGCCCACGTTGCCGAACATCTCGGCGGTGTTGCGCCGGCTGAGCACCTGGCGTTCCAGCAGCGCGGCGGCGGTGGTCTGCACCTGGTTGAACGCCTCCGCCAGGTCGCCGATCTCGTCGCGTGCGGTCACCGGCATGTCCTGCAGCCGGGGCGGACCGTCGTCCTCGGCGTCGTCGTCGGCCACCCGGGCCAGCTCACGCCCGGCCACCTCGGCGACCTCCTGCGCGGCGCCGGTGAGCGCCTGCACGGGCCGGATCACCGAGCGGCGCACCAGCACCGCGAAGGCGATCCACAGCACGAAGGCGATCAGCGCGCCGCTCAGCAGCAGGGCCGCCCGCCACCGGGCGGAGACGGCGGCGGAGTCCGCACGGTCGGCGATCCCGCCGATCAGCGACGTGGTGATCTTCAGCCGGCTGGCGGCCTGTTCGGGGTAGGCGGGATAGTCGGTCAGCGCGTTCTGGACCGCCCGCCGGATCTCGTCCTGGCCGTCCGCCTGCAAGCGCCCCGCGTCCACCTGGAGTTCGGCGTACGACTCGGCGATCCGGCGCTGCGCCGGCGCGTGCTCGATGCCGGCGAGCCGCTCGGCCTGCTCCGAGGAGGCGAACCGGCCGAACCGCTCGGCCTGGTGGCTGTAGAGGTCGTAGGCGCCGACCGCGTTGGTGAACTCGATCAGCGCGTTGGTGTCCCCGGTGGTGGCGGCGAACACGTTGGTCTCGAAGGCACCGTGCGCGGCGTCCGCGCGGAGCAGGGAGTCGAGTAGATTGCCGGTGAAGGTGGCGGCCAGGTCGGCGTTGCGGTCGAGACCGAGGCCGTCGATCAGCCCCTGCGCCGCGTTGGTGTAGGCCGGGTCGATGTTGTCGGCCGGCAGGTACGACTGCTGCACCGAGGTGCGCAGGCTGGTGAGGCCCTCGATCTCCCGCAGGGCGTCCGCCTCGCTCTCCGGCAGCCGGTCGCCGAAGGCCTCGCGTACCGTCGCCACCTGGGAGTCGACCGCCTCCTGCGCCGCGCGGTAGGCGGACATCGAGGGCTTGGCGTACCCGGACTCGTAGCGCGCGGAGAGCAGGATCGCCTGCTGGTGCTCGGCCTCCACCCGGTCGACCAACCGGGCCACCTGCGCGCTGTCCCGCACCAGCCGGGCCGCCGACGCCGCGCTGTTCGACTGCTGCACCAGGTCGGTGAACAGGTACGACAGCAGGCCGGCGATGACCGCTAGGGGGATACCGACCAGGAGGTTCAGCTTGCGCCTGAAGGGCCAGCGGTCGGCGAAACCCCGTACTCCGCCCCGTGTCGGGGCGTGCCGGGCGGGCGCGTCCACCTGGTTCGTGGACACCGGGCCTCCTTCGTGGGTGTCTTGTCCTGGGGTGTCGTCACCCTCGAATGTGAAGGGCGTCGTCGCCCTCGAAACGCCTGCGTCACGACACCGAAGCGGGCCCCGCACACCGCTGTGGCCGATCTCAACTGCGCCGAGACTACAGGTCTCCCGGGGTGTCGATCAGCGTGCTCTTCATCAAGAATCCGTTACAAAGGGACCGCTCTGCGTGCACAACTGACCACAGATCGAGGCCAATCGGTGATCTGTGGCCCTTGACTGACCAAGAACCGGACGGATTGGATCAGCGCGTGACTTTTACGACCCACATCAGCAGGTCCATCCGGAGGAACCGAGGCGCGGCGGCGGTCGCCCTCGCGGCGGCGACGGCTCTGCTGGCGGGCTGTTCCTCCAGCGACGACAAGGCCGACAACCCCCTGTCGGACGACAGCAAGGCGAGCGGCGACAGCGTTGTCGTCGGATCCAACAACTTCCCCGAGAGCACCCTGCTCGCCGACATCTACGGCGAGGCGCTCAAGGCCAAGGGAATCAAGGTCACTTACAAGCCGAACATCGGCAGCCGCGAGACCACCTACGGTCTGCTCAAGAACGGCTCCATCTCCGTCCTGCCCGAGTACAACGGCGCGCTGCTCGCCTACCTCGACCCGAAGGCAGCGCCGAAGACGGCGGAAGCCACCACGGCGGCCATCGAGGCCAAGCTGGACTCCAAGCTGACGCTGCTGGAGCCCTCGTCGGCGCAGGACAAGGACTCGGTCACGGTCAACGCGGCCACCGCGAAGAAGTACGACCTCACCGAGAAGTCGTCCATCGCCGACCTGAAGGACATCGCGAAGGACCTGGTCATCGGCGCCTCGCCGGAGTTCCAGACCCGGCAGCAGGGCCTGGTGGGCCTCAAGTCCGTCTACGGCCTGGAGTTCAAGTCCTTCAAGGCGCTGGACGCGGGCGGCCCGCTCACCCAGGCGGCGCTGAAGAAGAACGCCGTGCAGGTCGCGGACATCTTCACCACGGACCCGACCATCTCCAAGGAGAAGTTCGTCGTCCTGCAGGACCCGAAGAACCTCTTCGGCTTCGAGAACGTCCAGCCGCTCGTCTACAAGAGCGCGCTGAACCAGAACGGCGTCGACGCGCTCAACGCGGTCTCGGCCAAGCTGGACACGGCGACGCTGCTGGAGCTGGACACCCAGGTCCAGGCGCAGAACAAGGACCCGCTGGACGTCGCCAAGGCCTGGCTGAAGTCCGCCGGTCTCGCCTGACCCCTGCCCCCTGGAACGACCGTGGACAGAACGACGTGGGTGCACCCGAAGGCCGGGGACACCCACGTCGTGCTGGACGGTGCGGGCCTCTCGCTGCCCGCGCTGATCCGGCTGGCCGACGGCACGGCCCGGCCCGCCGTCGACCCCGGCGCGCTGGACCGCGTCCACCGTGCCCGGGAGACGGCCGACCGGCTCGCCGCCACGGGCCGCTGGTACGGGCGTGGCACCGGCGTCGGCGCACACCGCTCGGTCCCCGTGGACCCCTCCGACGAGGCCGCGCACGGCCTGCGCCTCCTGCGCAGCCACGCGGGCGGCGCCGGCCGCCTGCTGCCGGCCCGCACGGTCCGCGCGATGCTCGCGGTCCGCGCCAACCAGCTCCTCGCCGCCGGCTCCGGCATCCACCCCTCCCTCGTCACCGCCCTCACCGACGCCCTCCGCCTCGGCGTGCACCCGGCGGTCAACGAGTACGGCGGCGTGGGCACCGGCGACCTGACGGCCCTGGCCCAGACGGGCCTGACGCTGATCGGAGAACGACCGTGGCTGACACCGGGGGAGGGGCCGGATCCCGCGGGGGAGCGCCGGGCCGGTGGCGCTCTCGGAGGCCCGGCTGTCGCGTCCGGAGCACGCCGGGATCATGGCGCGGGGGCGGACGGGAGCGCGGTCGTACCCGCTGAGGGTGTGGACGGTGGCCGTCATGGTCAGGCCCGCGCCCGAGGTGCGCGTCCCCTCGCCGGTGCGTTGCCCGCCCCCGTGACCCTCCGCTCCGGAGACGCCCTGGCGCTGCTCAGCAGCAACGCCCTCGCGCTCGCGCAGGCCGCGCTCGCCGGGCACGAGGCGGAGCTGCTGCTGCGGGCCACGCACGCGGTCGCGGCGCTCTCCCTCGCCGCAGTCTCCGGCTCGCCGGAGGCGTACGCGGCCCCGGTGCACGCCCTGCGGCCCTACCCCGGCCCGGCCCGTGCCGCCGCCGAGGTACGGCGGCTCCTCGGTCCGTCCGAACCCCCGGCCGACGCGGGGAGCCGCATCCAGGACCCGTACGGCTTCCGGGCGTTCCCGCAGGTGCACGGCGCCGCCCTGGAGGCCTCGGACGCGCTGCTGCGCATTCTCGAGACCGAGATCAACTGTCCCTCGGAGAACCCCGTCCTGATGCCCGACGGGCGGCTCTACCACCACGGCGGCTTCTTCGCCGCGCACCTCGCCCTGGCGCTGGACGGCCTGAATCTGGCCCTGCTCAAGACCGCGCAACTGTCCGCCGCCCGCCTGGCCGCGCTGAGCCGCAGCGACCTCACCGGCCTGCCCGCCTTCCTCGCCACCGGCCCCGCCGGCAGCTCCGGCGCCATGATCCTGGAGTACACCGCCAACTCCGCGCTCGCCGAACTGCGGTCGAGCGCCGCCGCACCGGCCTCGGCCGGCCACGCCGTCCTCTCCCACGGCCTGGAGGAGGCCGCCGGTTTCGCCGGCCAGGCGGCCCGCCAGACGGAACGCGCCACCGCCGCCTACGCCACCGTCGTCGCCTGCGAACTCGTGGCCGCGGTGCGGGCGTCGCGTCTCCGCCCGGTACCACCCCGGGTCCCCGCCTTCACCCTCGCGGCCGACGTGCTCCCCTCGGGCACCGAGGACCGTCCGCTCACCGGGGACATCGGCGCGGCGACCGAACTGCTCCACCACCTCGCGGAACTGTGACCCGCACGGTCCACGCCCGGACCGGTCGATCACCCTCGCTGCTTCGCCACGTCGCGGGATGGTGATCCGCACGGTCCACCCCTGGACCGTCCGACCGCCCTCGCCGCTCCGTATCCACCGAAGACACGCGCCCCCGCATCCGGACGACGGCCCACGCCTCGGCGGGCTTTCCCGGCGGGCCGGCTTCGGGCGGCCGAGAAGCTCCGGAGACCTAGACTGACCCCTCCGGACCAGACGGCACAGCGACGAGCAGCGGAAGGAACGCGACCGTGGGGACAGCGCCCGGCACCGGCCATCAGGACCCCTCCGCCGAGGTGCTCGCCGAGGCCGCCGCCGCCTTCGGACTGCTCGCGTCGCCCGCCCGGCTGCACATCGTGTGGGCGCTGACCCAGGGCGAGAGCGACGTCACCGGGCTTGCCGAACGCGTCGGCGGCGCGCTGCCCGCCGTCAGCCAGCACCTGACCAAGCTCAAGCTCGCCGGGCTCGTCCGCTCCCGCCGCGAGGGCCGCCGGCAGGTGTACTTCGTCGACGCCGCCGAACAGGGCGCCGTCGTCGACGTCGTACGTCTCCTCATCGGCCGGCTCGCCGAGCGGGACGCGCCCGGCGCGGTACCGGCGCCCCGCCTCCGTGGCCTGTGAGCCCGTGACCGACACCGCGCCCCAGATGCGGCGGCGCCCGGAGCCCAGTCCGCGGCGGGCTCACCGAGAGTGAGCCCGCCCGCCCGTACGGCACGCAGGCAGGGGCGGCACAGGAACCGCCGTGACCACGGGCTGAGCGGTCCCGGCAGCCCGGTGGCCGGAGACGAATCGTCGCGGGTCCGGGCGCGCGGGAGCCGCCTGGGCCGCCCCTGCCGCGTCCTCACGCCGTCCCTTCCACCCCGTCCGCCATGGCCGGACGCGCCGCCGCACGCTCGGCCCTCGCCTGCTTCCGACGTCTGCGGCGGCTGATGCGGGGCTCCTGGTCGGGGAGCCAGCCGAAGGCGAGGCAGCTCCCGGTGGCTCCGAGGAGGAGGCCGAGGAAGAACCCGCCCAGGTTGGAGGTGAGCCAGGTCCCCAGGGAGAGCAGGATCCCGGTGACGGAGTAGAAGAGACGCTGCGAGGGGTTGAACAGGATCAGCAGGCCCAGCAGCAGCATCAGCGTCGGCAGCAGGTAGCCGGCCAGGCCCTGCATGCCGATGTGCAGCACGACCTTCAGCGAGGCCTTCTCGGTGAGCAGGATCTCGCCGCCGCCCAGGGCGAGCAGCAGCCCGCCCCAGAACGGCCGGCGGGCCCGCCACCTGCGAAAGGCGAGCCTCGGTCCCTGACGTGGACGGTCCGGCACCGCGATCAGCAACCCGAGCTGCTGAAGCGGAGCTTGAGACCCGGCAGCTTGAACACACCGGCCGTGGTGGCGTAGTTGGTCTGCCGCAGATTGGCGATGCGCACGGTGTCGGCCTGCTGGCTGAAGACGCCGATCGGACCCTTCACGCCCGCCTTGGTCAGCGTGCTGGCGTCGTTGCCGATCTCGATGTTGTCGAACGCCGCGTCACCCGACAGCTCGGTGGAGTCGGTGGTCAGGTCGCGCGCGGTGACCTTCTCCGATCCGCTGCCCGCGGTGATCAGCAGGTTGGTGCCGCCGAGGTCGACGCTCTGGCACAGCTTGGTGAGCGTGGCGTTCTTGATCGCGGAGGTGACCACGAGCACCTGACCGCCGGTGTCCCCGGCGTTCGGGCTGCCCTCCGCCATGTTGTCGAGGGCGCCGAACTGCTCGAAGCCGGTGCCGTTGAGTTCGGTCGCCGTGACGGTGAACGGCATGCCGGAGATCGCGAACTGCACACCCAGCGCTCCCTGCGCGGTGAGGACCGCGAGGCCGGCGGCGACGAGGGTGGCGGGCACCGCCATCACGGCGGCCCGGCGTGCCCGGACCCGCCCCCGTCTCTCGCCGCCGGTGCTGGTACCGGCGGTGTTCGGTGTTTCGGACGGTGAACCGTTACCCGGGTTCTCGGGGGTGGTGCCGGCGGACGGGACGTCCGGGGACGAGGCCATGTCTGCTCCCATGGGCATGGATCAATGCGGGTTGGGCTTCAGCGGCGCGGTGTCCTGGCGCGGACAGTGGCCGCCGCGTACGACTCCTGGCACTCCCGGCGGATGCAAGGGCTTTCTCGTTACGCGGCGGTAGGTTCCGATGAAGTTACCGCCGGTTACATTGAAGGGTCAAGGGAGTTGTGTAAAAAGGGTGTCGGATGTGCGCGGCCCGCGCCGGCGAGCGACAACTGGCGCCCAGTGCCTTGACGTTGACGGCTCATCAGGTCTACAAAATCCCCTGTTTCCCGGATCCGTGGCGCCGGATCCGCCGAGCGGCACCGGCCGCGTTCCCGGCCCTGTGACGGCAACCGCTCACGTGGCTCACCGCAATCACGCAGGCTCACGGCAACCGCTCACGTCGGTTGCGCGATTCCCCCCAGGCCCTCGGCCGGTGTCCACCTGCCGCCGTCGCGGGTTTGTCGCGTACGGAGAAGGCGCGACGGCCCGCGCCGGCGGCAGCACCCGCACAGCCCGCCACCCCCCACTTCACCTCATCCGAACCCCACTCAGGAAAGAGGCACCCTCATGCGTACGCGATCCCTCCTCGCCCTCGCCGGCACCGCCGCCGCGCTCGCCCTCACGGCGGCCGGGCCCGCCTCCGCCGACGGCAGCGCCGTCCTCACCACCGGCAGCGTCGGCGGCACCGCCGCCGCGGTCGGCGACACCCTGACCGCGCCCCTGGCCTCCGGCACGTCCGCCACCTTCTACTCCAGCGCGACCGGCACCAGCGGCGTGAAGTGCACGGCCTCCCAGTTCACCGCCAAGGTCACCGGCAACCCGGCCGCGCCCGGTACGGCCACCGAGTCCGTCACCGCGCACACCTTCGACAGCAGCACCTGCAGCAGCAACGTCACCGGCGTCCTCGGTGTCAACGGCATCACCATCAACAACCTGCCCTACTCGGCGACGATCACCTCGGACGGCACCCTCACCGTCTCGCCCCCGAGCGGCTCGGCCATCCAGGCCACCGTCCAGCTGCGCACCCTGCTGGGCAGCGTCACCTGCATCTACCAGGCGCCCGGCCTGACCGGGAAGGCCGACAACGCCGACAGCAGCATCACCTTCACCAACCAGCAGTTCACCAAGACCTCCGGCTCGTCGCTGTGCTTCGCCAACGGCTACTTCACGGCCAAGTACGCACCCGTCACCGACGGAGGTGCCCGGGTCTACGTCAACTGACCGCTCGTACCGAAGAGGTCAGCGTCGTCGTAGACGCAGCGCGAAGGCGGCGCCCCCGGTGAGCACCAGCACCGCGGCGGCGCCGCCCGCCAGCAGTGGAGCCGAGGGGCCCGAGCCGCCGTGTGTCGCCTCCGCCACCGGAGTGCTGTCCCCGGCGGCGCCCCTCGGCCGCGAACGCCCCTTGTCCGGAACGGCACTTGACTGCCGGGCCGGGGCACTTTCCGCCGACGGGCTCTGCGTCCGGGGCGAGCGCCCACCCGCCGGAGTCGGCGTGGCCTCCGCCGTCCTCGGGGTCCTCGCCGCCCCCGCGGCCGTCCCGCCCGCCGGGAAGACCACGTCGGAACACGAGTAGTACGTGTCCGGCGTGCTGCTGTTCTGCCAGATCGTGTACAGCAGCTGACGCCCCGTCCGGTCCTTCGGCAGGGTCGCTCGGACGTGGTACGCCCCGTCCTCCAGCGGCGGGTCCGTGACCTGCGCGAAGGGCCGCTCGGGCAGGTCGGACCACTTCAACGGCTTCGCGGGGTCGTAACCGGGCTTGGTCAGGTACAGCTTGAACGTGCCTGCGTGCGCGATCGTCGAGGCGTACGTCATGGTCAGCCGGCCGCCGGGCGCCAGCCGTGTCGCCGGCCAGTCCCGCCGGGGCAGGTCGAGGCCGCGGTACGCCGGGAGATTGCCGCTGCACAGCCGGCCGTCCGGAATCACCTGCCGGTCACGGCCCGCCACCCCGGCCACGCGCAGGTTGTCCCACGCGGTGAACGGGGCGCCGTTCGCGGCGACGGCCGCCCCGCAGGCCGCCGAGCGGGCGGCACCACCGCCCTCGGGGGAGCA
Source organism: Streptomyces sp. NPDC048521 (assembly GCF_043199855.1). Classification (NCBI taxonomy): domain Bacteria; kingdom Bacillati; phylum Actinomycetota; class Actinomycetes; order Kitasatosporales; family Streptomycetaceae; genus Streptomyces; species Streptomyces sp. NPDC048521. Next base: position 552,024 of record NZ_JBICWR010000002.1, on the reverse strand, counting down.
GGCGTAGACCCGGCTGACCGGGTCCGTGGGGGCTCCGTGCGCCTGGGCCGACCCCGCCGCCCATGACAGGAGCAGGAGCGGGGCCGCCGCAGCGGCTGCCGCCGTGGCACTCAGGCGGGCGGTCGTCCGAGTCATCCGGGACGTCTCCTCGGCGTGCGCGGGGAACAGGGTCTGCGGTGTCCAGTACGGCGCACGCGTCCCTCGCGTTCAGTCGATCGTGCATGCGTGCCTCCGGGGGCGCGAAAGCACCGACCGGTTCGGCTGTTCGCGCCTGCTACGACATCCCGTTGAGGAGTCGGCCCGACCGCTCGTATGGTGGCGCACACAGGCGGGGACGCGCCGCTGACACGTGCCGGAACGAGGCCTCGTCCGCCGGACTCCCGTTGCCACTCGGTGAGTTATCTTGGACGGCGGGCCAAAAAACAAACCGCATGTCCCGTTCGTTCACGGCGCAAGAAAGGGTCACACGATGGCGAGGCAGTTACGTGCTGAGCAGACCCGGGCAACGATCATCACGGCCGCCGCCGATCTGATCGACCGACACGGATACGAATCCACCAGCCTGAGCGACATCGTGGCGCACGCGAAGGTCACCAAGGGCGCGCTGTACTTCCACTTCGCCGCCAAGGAGGACCTGGCCCACGCCATCCTGGAACTCCAGGCGGAGGCCGCGCGGCAGCTCGTGGCCGATGTCGACAGCCGCGGGTACTCCTCGCTGGAGTCCCTGATGCGCACCACCTTCGGGATCGCCCGGCTCGCCGTGGAGGACCCGGTGCCGCGCGCCGGACTGCGCCTGGCCGCCGCGGACGTCGCCGTACGGCCGCCGCTGCGGCATCCGTTCACCGAGTGGCTGGAGTTCGCCACCCGGAAGTTCACCGGAGCCGTCAGGGAGGCCGACGTCCACGGTGACCTCGACGTCGGTGCCGTCGCACACTCCCTCGTCTGTTTCTTCGTCGGCACCCGGGTCGCCGGCCGCTCGATCGAACCGGTCGGACGGCTTCCGCGCCGGGTCGCCGAGATGTGGCACCTGATGATCCGGGGCCTGGTCCCGGTGCACCGCCGCCCCCGCTACGTCACCCTCGCCACGCAGCTGGAGCGGGAGATCAGAACCGCCTGACGCGCGCTACGGTGACCGACATGCCCGACACCCCGTTCGCACCCGTGATCCTCGGCAACGAACCCGGCTCGTTCCCGCACAGTGTGCTGGCCGAGCGGCACCCCGCGATCATCCGGCAGGTCCGGGACGCCTTCCCGTACGGTCCCGGGCAGCACCGGGCGCTGGAGGAGCTCCTGCAGAGCTGCGCCGAAGGGACGATCGAGCCGCTGCCCGCCGACGCCCCGGACCGCGACCGCTGGCACGGCTGGGGCCTGCCCGACCATGCCGGGCGGTCCTGGTACGACGTGCCGTGGCTGTGGTCCGAGAGCTACTTCTACCGCCGGCTGCTCGGCGCCGTCGGCTGGTTCGGCCCCGGCCCCTGGCAGGGCATCGACCCCTTCCGCCCGTTCAAACGCGCCGAACTCGACGCGCCGGAGACCGATGAGGAACTGGCCGCCCTGGACGCGCTGAGGGACCTTCCGGAGGAGGAGCGGGCGCACGCCCTGCTGCACGGCTCGCTGTGGGGCAACCGTGCCGACCTCGGGTTCCGGCTCTCCGCCGCGGGCGCCGAGGCCCGGGAGCCGGCCCCCGCCCTGGTCGCCGACGACAGCGAGGCTCTGTGGGCGCTGCTGCCGCCCGGCGGGACGGGCACGCTCGTGCTGGTCGCGGACAACGCCGGCCGCGAACTCGTCCCCGATCTGCTCTTGATCGCCCATCTGCTCGCCGAGGGGCGGGCCGCGCGGGCGGTGCTGCACGTCAAGCCGTACCCCTATTACGTCTCCGACGCCACCACCGCCGACGTGGTCGACGCCCTGCACCGGTTGCGGGCGGCGCCGGGCGCGGCCGCCGAGTACGGGCGTGTGCTCTGGGCGGCCATGGCCGACGGCCGGCTCGAGGTGCGTGCCCACCCCTTCTCCTGCGCCCCGCTGCCGTACGCGCAGATGCCGGACGATCTGCGCGGGCAGTTCGCCGCGGCCACGCTGACCGTCGTCAAGGGCGATCTCAACTACCGCCGCCTCGTGGGCGACCGGCTGTGGCCGCCGACCACGCCGTTCCGGCAGGTGACCGCGCGCTTCCCCGGTCCCGTCGCCGCGCTGCGCACCCTCAAGTCCGAGGTGATCACCGGTCTGTCGGCGCCGGCCGAGGCCGCGCTGGTGGCGGCGGAGGACCAGCGCTGGCGCACCAGCGGCACCCACGCGCTGATCCAGGTCGCTGGGTCACGTGAGGTGGACGGGCAATGACTTGATGCCGTTGATGAAGTTGGACACCAGCCGCCCGGCGGGCCGGGCGAGGTGCGGGACCGGCAGGACGCGCAGCACCTCCTCGTGGAGCACTCGCAGTTGCAGCCGCGCGAGATGAGCGCCCAGGCACACGTGCGGACCGCCCCCGAAGGAGACGTGCGGGTTGGGGGAGCGGGCGAGGTCGAGCCGGTCGGGTCCGGAACAGACCCGCTCGTCCCGGTTGGCCGACGCGTGGAACACCACGACCTTGTCGCCCGCCCGGATCCGCCGCCCCGCCAGCTCGGTGTCCCGCACCGCCGTACGGCGGAAGGTCAGCACCGGTGGATGCCAACGCAGCAACTCCTCCACGGCCGAAGGGACTTCCACCTTGCCGGCGCGCAGCAGCTCGTACGCCTCCGGATGCTCCATGAGGGCCAGCAGCCCGCCCGGAGCGGCGCTGCGCACCGTGTCGTTGCCCGCCACCGTGAGCAGGAAGAAGAACATCTCCAGTTCGGCGGCCGCCAGTTCCCCGTCGTGGGCGAGTGTCGTCAGGATGTCGTCGGCGGGATGCCGTCGTTTGTGCGCGGCCGCCTGCCGGGCGTAGGCGAACATGTCCCGCAGCATGGCCGGTGAGCGCGGATTCACCGGCTTGCCCGCCTCGTCCAGCACCGGGGGACCGGCCTCGTCCGGGTCCTGGTAGCCGATGACACGCTGCGTCCAGTGCAGCAGCAGCCCCCGATCGCTCTCCGCGACGCCCAGCAGATCCGCCAGATTGAGCAGCGCGTACTCGTCGGTGACGGCGGCCACCAGATCGACCGTGCCGTCCCCCTCACGGGCCGCCTCCGCCGCGCCGGCGAGCAGAGCGCGCGCCCGCTTCCGGGCGACCGCGGTGAACCGGTCGACGCGCCCCGGCGTGAACGCCCGGCTCACCAGCCGCCGCAGCCGCCCGTGTCCGGGCGGATCCTGGTTGAGCATCATCCGGCGGATGAACGGCAGGTCCTCCGGGTCGGGGTCGCGGATCTGGGTCGCGCCGAGGTACGAGGAGAACGTCGCCGCGTCCTTCAGTACGCGCACGACGTCCGCGTGCCGGGTCACCGCCCAGAACCCGGGCCCGGCCGGCCAGCCCAGCACCTCAGGCTCCTCCTGCCAGGCCACCGGATGGTGGTCGCGCAGGACGCGGTAGTCGTCGTAGGGCACGCCGGCGGCGTACCGGCGCGGGTCGAACACGTCCGGCACCGGCGGGACGTCGCGCACGTTCACACCGGCTCGCCCGCGACGGCCGTGTCCCGGGAGTCCGCGGGGGCCGCGGTGTCCGCCCGCAGGAAGTCCTCCACCACCCGGACCAGTTCCAGCGGTGTCTCGTCCATCGGGTAGTGACCGGCGGACGGCAGCGCGACCAGTTCGGCACGCGGATACCAGGACAGCCAGGTCTCGCGCAGCAGCGCCGGAGACAGGGCCGGGTCGAGTTCGCCGGCCACGGCCAGGGCGGGCACCTCGCTGCCCGCGACGTCGGCGTGGAAGTCCTCGCCCGCCCACGAGTCGAGCCAGGCCCGGAACGCCTTGGCGTCACTGCGCTCCAGCGAGCGGGCGACCATCCGGTCCAGCCAGGCGGCGGGGCGGCGGCCGCCGGTGGTGAAGTCGATGATCGCGCGCCGGTTCTCCGGCCTGTGCGCCGCGTCCGTGAACAGTGCGCCCTGTCCGTCGGGCAGGGGCATGCCCCAGGCGGGCACGGGAGAGACACCCGCGATCCGGCGCAGCCGCTCCGGGGCGACGGCCAGCAGCCGTTGCGCCACGGCGCCGCCCATGGAGTGCCCGATCACCGAGAACCGCTCCCAGCCGAGCCGGTCGGCCAGCGCCACCAGGTCCACGGCCGCCTCGGTCGTCGTGAAGGAGCCCGCGGCGTCCCGGGCCGCGCCGTAACCGCGCAGGTCGACCAGCGCGTAGGTGAAGGCGGTGCGGTCCAGATCCGGCAGGACGGCCGCGTAGGCGGACCGGTCGGCGAACCAGCCGTGCACGGCGAACACCTTGTGGGCGCCGTCGCCGTGCACCTCGTGGGGCAGCACGAAGGAGGTCATGGGCCTACCGTGACGCCCGCGCGCGGACACGGCAAGGGCGCGGACCGGCATACCGGCGAGCCCGCCGGTGTCACCGCGCCCCACCGGCTGAAGGCGGGGCATGCGCAACGGGACGCCTGCCCCTGAACTTCCTGCCACACCGTGGGCGTTCGGCTCACGGCAGGAGTACTCCGGCGGCCCGTTTCCATGGCGGTTCACGCGATGGTGTGGTCCTGTCCGGCACGGCGGATGGCGCTCCGGACCCGCGGGTAGGGCCCGGCCATGACGCAGCCGTTCGAACTCCCGCACTTCTACATGCCGTATCCCGCGCGGCTCAACCCCCACCTCGACGAGGCGCGTGTTCACTCGACGCAGTGGGCCCGCGAGATGGGCATGCTGGAAGACTCCGGGATCTGGGAGCAGGCCGACCTGGAGGCGCACGACTACGGACTCCTGTGCGCCTACACCCACCCCGACTGCGACGGACCCGCTCTCTCGCTCATCACCGACTGGTACGTGTGGGTCTTCTTCTTCGACGACCACTTCCTGGACATGTACAAGCGCACCCAGGACCGCGCCGCAGGAAAGGCCCACCTGGACCGTCTGCCGCTGTTCATGCCGCTCGACCTGTCGACCCCCGTCCCCGAGCCGGGCAATCCCGTCGAGGCGGGGCTGAAGGACCTGTGGGCACGTACGGTGCCGTCGATGTCCGTGGACTGGCGCCGCCGCTTCTCCGTGGCCACCGAGCACCTGCTCAACGAGTCGATGTGGGAGCTGTCCAACATCAACGAGGGGCGCATCGCCAACCCCGTCGAGTACATCGAGATGCGCCGCAAGGTGGGCGGCGCCCCCTGGTCGGCGGGGCTCGTGGAGTACGCGACCGCCGAGGTGCCCGCCGCCGTCGCCGGCACCCGCCCGCTGCGCGTGCTGATGGAGACGTTCTCCGACGCCGTCCACCTGCGCAACGACCTGTTCTCGTACCAGCGCGAGGTCGAGGACGAGGGCGAGAACAGCAACGGCGTGCTCGTCCTGGAGACGTTCTTCGGCTGCACCACCCAGCAGGCCGCCGACACCGTCAACGACATCCTCACCTCACGCCTGCACCAGTTCGAGCACACCGCCCTCACCGAAGTCCCCGCCGTCGCCCTGGAGAACGGCCTCAGGCCGGACGAGGTCGCCGCGGTCGCCGCCTACACCAAGGGACTGCAGGACTGGCAGTCCGGCGGCCACGAGTGGCACATGCGCTCCAGCCGCTACATGAACAAGGGCGCCCGCACCGACTCGCCCTGGCAGATCCCGACCGGCCCCGGCACCTCGGCCGCGGACGTCGGCGCACTGCTCGCCTCGGCGGCCCAGGAACGCCTGCGCGCCTACTCCCACGTGCCCTACCAGAAGGTCGGCCCCTCCCTGCTGCCCGAGTTCCACATGCCGTTCCGGCTGGAGCTGAGCCCCCATCTCGACGACGCCCGCCGCAACCTCCTCGCCTGGACGCACCGGATCGGCATGCTCCAGGAAGGCGTCTGGGACGAGGACAAGCTCGCCGCGTACGACCTCGCCCTGTGCTCCGCCGGCCTGGACCCCGACGCCACCCCCGAGGCCCTCGACCTCAGCGCCCAGTGGCTCGCCTTCGGCACCTACGGCGACGACTACTACCCGCTCGTCTACGGCCACCGCCGGGACCTGGCCGCCGCCCGGCTCACCACGGCCCGGCTGTCGGCCTGCATGCCCGTCGAGGGCGAGCCGGCCATCGTCCCCGGCAACGCCATGGAACGCTCGCTGATCGACCTGTGGGCGCGCACCACGGCCGGCATGACGGCCGACCAGCGGCGCACCCTCAAGGCGGCCGTGGACACGATGACCGAGAGCTGGGTGTGGGAGCTGTCCAACCAGCTGCAGAACCGCGTCCCCGACCCCATCGACTATCTGGAGATGCGGCGCTCCACCTTCGGCAGCGACCTCACCCTGAGCCTGTGCCGGACGGGCCACGGCCCCGCGGTCCCGCCGGAGGTGTACCGCAGTGGCCCGGTGCGCTCCCTGGAGAACGCCGCCATCGACTACGCCTGCCTCCTCAACGACATCTTCTCGTACCAGAAGGAGATCGAGTACGAGGGCGAGATCCACAACGCGATCCTGGTCGTGCAGAACTTCTTCGGCGTGGACTATCCGACCGCGCTCGGCATCGTGCACGACCTGACGACCCAGCGCATGCGGCAGTTCGAGCATGTGGTCGCGCACGAACTGCCCGTGCTCTACGAGGACTTCGAGCTGTCCGAGGAGGGCCGGGCGGCCATGGACGGCTATGTGCTCGACCTGCAGAACTGGCTGGCCGGCATCCTGAACTGGCACCGCGAGGTCGACCGCTACAAGGCCGAGTGGCTGGGCCGCCGGGCCCACGGGTTCCTGCCCGACCGTGCCCCGGCGCTGCCCGTCCAGCTCGTCAGCTGACCCCGCCGACCCGCTGAGCGGCCTCCGCGGCGAGCTCGTCCAGCCCCTTCCGGGCCGCCCCGCGCAGCTCGCCGCGCGGCGCCTCCCCACCGGCCAGGACCGCGCGGGCCTCCTCAGGGAGGCCCCCGTCGGCCAGGGCACCGGCCAGCGCGTAGTGCTCCTCCGACCGTGGACCGGCCGAGGTTCACCTCCCGCCAGTGGGCGAGGGAGCCGTCACCGGGGGCGGTGAGCGGCTCACGGACCACGGACAGCGTGCGCGCGACCGGGACGAGCCGCCCCGTCCCCCGCTCCGGCCGGGGCATGGCCTCGGAGCCGACCGCGTTCGGCCCGGGCGTCCTCGCCGCCCTTCCGCCGTCCGGTGTCACCCTGCGCGTCCTCACCCGCGAGGAGATCCCGGCCGCCGTCGCCACCGGCACCGCCGACCTCGGTCTCGTCGACGGGCTCGCCGCGCCCAGCGATCCGCTGCGGCTGCCCGACGTGGCGCCGCTGACCACGCACGGCGTCGCGGAGGAACCCGTGAGCGTCCTGGTGCCCGGCGGGCACCCCCTGGCCGGCCGCACCGGCCTGCGTCTCGGCGACCTCGGCGACGCCCGCCGGCTCGACGCGCCCGACGCCGCCCTCCCGCTCGCGCAGCTGCGCACCGCCGCCGGCGGGGGCGCCTTCCGCCCCGCCCTGCGCCACGAAGGCACCGACCTGCGCACCCTCACCGCCCTCGCGGCCGCCGGACACGGCCTCACCCTGCTGCCCCGCTCGACCGCCACGGGCCTGCCCGGCACGGTCGCCGTCCCGCTCACCGCCCCACGGGTCGTCCACCGCGCGGAACTCCTTCACGGCGGCAGCCCCCGGGGAGCGGCGGCGGAGACGATCCGCAGGCTGACGGAGGGCGCCTGACCGAGCCGCCGGCTCTCCGCCGCGTCAGGTGGCCGTGGTGGTGGCGGTGCCGCGACGGCCATGACTACCCTCCGCGACCCTTCGGCCAGTCTCACTCGTTCGTGTCTCGTCGCGGCCCAGTGCCCCGGGTAGAGCACCAGCCGGAGGCGAGCGAACCATGGAACAAACTGCGTTGCGTCCCAAACCGATGCCCGGCCAGGACCGGCGGGAGGGCGGCACCCCCGGCCCGGCCCGCCGCCCGCACGCCGCGCCCCGGCGCGGACGACGGCTACGGACCCTGGTGTTCGGCGTGTGCGCCGGCACCGTGCTGATGCTCACCGGCGTCGGCGTCGGCACCGTCGGCGCCACGGTGATCGGCATGAGCCGACTCGCCGAACTGCAACGCCAGGCCCCGCTGCACGCCCCCTCGACCACGGCCGCCCCCGCCGCCACCCCGAACCCCGCTCCGGCCCGGACCGGGGCGACCCTGGGCATCGAGGCCGTCGACGCCGCGAAGGCGGGCGCGCTGGTGGTCGGCGTACACGTGCCGGGACCGGGCTACACGGCCGGCCTGGTCCGCGGCGACGTCCTGCTCCAGTTCGGCACCGCCCGCGTCGACACCGCCGCCGACCTCGCCCGAGCGGTCGCCCACGCCCAGCCCGGAAAGAGAGTCCTGCTCACCGTGCGTCACAGCACCGGGGGCTACCAGCAGTTGACGGTGGTCCCGGGGGTGGTGACCTGAGAGCGGCCGGCACGCCCTGCCGCTCGTGCGGCCACGTCCCCGTGCGTCGCCCGCGAGGGCGCCGGGCGCGCAGGGGCGCCGGGCGTGCAGGGGCGCCGGGCGTGCGGGGGCCCGATCGTGGGCGCGGCCGCTGCTGGGCGAGCGGGTCGTGGAACCGGCCGTGTGTGCGACAGCCGCCACCCTGGGAAACCCGCTGGTGACCGTTCGCCTCGCACGCCATGATGGCCCCATGCCGAGCGCCATCCCCGCGGGCCCCGGGTCACCGACCCCGCGACTGCCTCGCGGCCGCCGGGCGCACCGGCCCCCGCGACCGGCTCGCGTGGACGTGTCCGGGCGGGCAGGATGCTGCCCGAGACGCCATCGCCCCGTTTCCTCACCCGCGCCCGGAGGCCCGGATGACCGGTAGTACGCCCGCGCCCTTCACCGCCGCCGACTACAGGGCCCGCATGGAGCGTGCCGCCCGCTCGGCGGCCGACGCCGGCCTCGCGGGGCTGCTCGTGGCGCCGGGACCGGACATGGTCTGGCTGACCGGGTACCAACCCACCGCCGTCACCGAACGGCTCACGGTGCTCGTCCTCGCCCCCGGCCACGACCCCGTGCTCGTCGTGCCCACCCTGGAGGCCCCGGACGCCGAGAAGGCGGTCGGCGCCGCCGCGCTGACCCTGCGGGACTGGACCGACGGCAAGGACCCCTACGCCGTCACCGCCGCCCTCCTCGACGCCCGCGGCCGCTTCGGCGTCAGCGACAACACCTGGGCGATGCACCTGCTGGGCCTCCAGCGGGCCCTGCCCGACACCTCCTACGCCGCCCTCACCGACGCCCTGCCCATGCTGCGCGCGGTGAAGGACCCGGCGGAGCTGGAACTCCTGGCAGCCGCGGGCGCGGCTGCCGACGCGACGTTCGAGGAGATCCGGAAGGTCCCGTTCGCCGGCCGCCGCGAGTCCGACGTCGGCCACGACCTCGCCGGCCTGCTGCGCCGCTTCGGCCACTCCCAGGTCGACTTCACCATCGTCGGCTCCGGACCCAACGGCGCCGATCCGCACCACGAGGTCGGCGACCGCGTCATCCGGCACGGCGACATGGTCGTCCTCGACTTCGGCGGCCTGAAGGACGGCTACGGCTCCGACACCACCCGCACCGTCCACGTCGGCGAGCCCACCGACGAGGAGCGCCGGGTGCACGACATCGTGCGCGCCGCCCAGGAGGCGGGCTTCCAGGCCGTACGGCCGGGCGCCGCCTGCCAGGAGGTCGACCGCGCCGCGCGCGCGGTGATCACCGACGCCGGCTACGGCGAGTACTTCATCCACCGCACCGGGCACGGCATCGGCGTCACCACGCACGAGCCGCCGTACATGATCGAGGGCGAGGAACAGCCCCTCGTACCCGGCATGTGCTTCTCCGTGGAGCCCGGCGTCTACCTGCCCGGCCGGTTCGGGGTGCGCATCGAGGACATCGTCACGGTCACCGAGGACGGCGGCCGCCGTTTCAACGACACCACCCGTGAGATGGTCATAGTGGACTGAGAGGCCCAGGAGACACACCCTCGACGACACCCGGAACGGCACACGCGCGACCCATGACCCAGGCACCGACACCCACGGCGGACACCATCCGCAGACTGGTCCGCTCGCTGCTCAAGGAGGGCACCGACGGCACCGGCGGGCCCGCCGTGCGGCCCGTGCGGGAAGGCCGCGAGCACACCTGGTGGGTCGGCACCCGCCATGTGCTGCGCCTCGCACCCGACCGCGAGGCCGCCGTCCGCCGCCGCCGGGAACTGCGGCTGCGCGACCTGGTGCGCCCCCACGTGCCCGTCGCCGTCCCCACCAGCATCGCGCACGGCGACTGGGCGCCCGGCCTCGCCTACACCCTCGACGCCCTGGTGCCCGGCGGCACGGCCGAGGAGCACGACGTCTCCGCCGTCGGCGAGGCCGACCTGGCCGGGCTGCTCACCGGCATGCGCGCGGTGCCCGCACGCCAGGCCGAGGCGATCGGTGTGCCGCGCACCGCCCCGCGCTCCCTGGAGGCGCTGCGCCGGATGGCCGTGCACGCGGCCGAACGGCTCGCCGCGGCCGACGAGTTCGACGCCGCCCGGCTGCATCAGCTCACCCCGCCCGGCGCGGCCCAGCTCGCCGCGCAGCCCGGCACCGCCGTCCTCACCCACCACGGGCTGACCGGCGAGCATGTGGTGGTCAGCGCCGACGGGCGGGTGCGCGGCATCCTGGACTGGACCGAGGCGGCCCTCGGCGACCCCGCCGAGGACATCGCCGGGCTCGCCGTCGCCGTCGGCTCCCCGGCGGCCGTCCGCGCCGCCACCCTGGCCGGCTACGGCCCCCGCCCCTGCCTGCGCGGGCTGTGGCTCGCCCGCTGCGACACCGTCATCCGCCTCACCGACCACCTCGAAGGCCGCGCGGCCGGCTCGGGGGGCCTGTTGCGGACCCAGCTGCGGCGGGCCTGGGAGCCGATCCTGCTGGAGCGGGTGACGGACTTCAAGGAGGACGAAACGGAGCCGTAGCGGCCCGGCAAGGCCGAGCAGGCCGCATCCCAGGTCCTCATGGCCGGTCCGGCCGTACCCAGGGCCTCAGGGCCGGGTAGGCCGGACTCGAGTGACTCAGGGCGGGTCCGGTCGAGCCGGAGGGTCTCAGGGCTGGGTCAATACCACGCAGGACTCCCCGGGGACCAGGAGCAGGCCGTCCGGGCCCGGTGCCTCGACCGGTTCCCAGGCGGCGAGGACCTCCGTGCGGCCGGTGCCCAGCGGGATCGCCGCCGGCTCCTTGCCCAGGTTCACCGCCACCCGCACGTCCCCGCGCCGGAAGGCCAGCCAGCGGGCCTCCTCGTCGTACGCCACCTTCGTGCCGGCGAGATCGGGGTCGGTGAGGTCGGGCTGTTCGTGGCGCAGCGCGATCAGTCGCCGGTACCAGGCCAGCACGCGCGCGTGCGGCTCGCGTTCCGGCTCCGACCAGTCCAGGCAGGACCGCTCCCGGGTCACCGGGTCCTGCGGGTCCGGTACGTCCTCCTCGGCCCAGCCGTGCGCCGCGAACTCCCGCCGCCTGCCCCGCCGTACCGCTTCGGCCAGCTCGGGATCGGTGTGGTCGGTGAAGAACTGCCAGGGCGTGCCCGCGGCCCACTCCTCGCCCATGAACAGCATCGGTGTGAACGGCGCCGTCAGCGTGAGCGTCGCCGCGCAGGCCAGCAGGCCGGGGGAGAGGTGGGCGGCGAGCCGGTCGCCCTGCGCCCGGTTGCCGATCTGGTCGTGGGTCTGGCTGTAGCCGAGCAGCCGGTGCCCGCCCACGCGCGCGCGGTCCAGCGGACGGCCGTGGTGCCGGTTCCGGAAGCTGGAGTACGTGCCGTCGTGGAAATAGCCGCCGGTGAGCGTCTTGGCGAGCGCGGCGAAGGGCGCGCGCGCGAAGTCCGCGTAGTAGCCCTGGGACTCACCGGTCAGCGCGGTGTGCAGGGCGTGGTGGAAGTCGTCGTTCCACTGTGCGTGCAGCCCGAGGCCGTTCTCCGCGCGCGGGGTGATGAACCGCGGGTTGTTCAGGTCGGACTCGGCGATCAGGAACAGCGGCTGCCCCAGTTCCTCGGCGAGGCCGTCCACGGCCGCCGACAGCTCCTCCAGGAAGTGGCACGCGCGCGTGTCGTACAGCGCGTGCACCGCGTCCAGGCGCAGCCCGTCGATGCGGTAGTCCCGCAACCACGCGAGCGCGCTGCCGACGAGGAACGCGCGCACCTCGTCCGAGCCGGGCGCGTCCAGGTTCACGGCCGAGCCCCACGGCGTGTGGTGCGTGTCCGTGAAGTACGGCCCGAACAGCGGAAGGTAGTTGCCGGAGGGCCCCAAGTGGTTGTGCACGACGTCCAGCACGACGCCCAGGCCGAGCGCGTGTGCGCGGTCGACGAACCATTTCAGTGCCTCGGGACCGCCGTACGGCTCGTGCACCGCCCACAGCGATACGCCCTCGTACCCCCAGCCGTGCCGCCCCGGGAACGGGCACAGCGGCATCAACTCCACGTGCGTGACGCCCAGTTCCACCAGATGCTCCAGCCGGGCGGCGGCCGCGTCCAGGGTGCCCTCCCGCGTGTAGGTGCCCACGTGCAGCTCGTAGAGCACCGCGCCCGGCAGCCCGCGCCCCGTCCACCGCGTCCGCCACGCGTACCGCCCGTGGTCCACGACCGCGCTCAGGCCGTCGGGGCCGTCCGGCTGGCGGCGCGAGCGCGGGTCGGGCAGCACCGGACCGTCGTCCAGCGCGAACCCGTACCGGGCCCCGTCCTCCGCCTCCGCCGCGCCCGTCCACCAGCCCTCGCGGTCGGGATCGCGCCTCAACGCGCGTGTGGCGCCCTCGCACTGGAGCGTCACTCGGTCTGCCTGCGGTGCCCACACCTCGAACTGCACGGACGGTTCCCCTTCGTCTGCTCACCGTGATGTCCCGCGTCCCCATCGTGCCGCCCACGCGATCAATCCGCTTTCGAATTCGTCCTTTCCGGGCAGGTGTCGCGGAAGTACGCGCGCCCGGGCACCGGTTCCGCGTCTTCTGGACACCCGGGGTTCACTGCCCGACAATCACCTGCGTGACGTCGTCCTTCGAGTTCTCCACGTACCCCGCGCGGCTGTCCGACGCGGAGCGCGACAAGGCGCTGCAGGTGCTGCGTGACGGCGTCGCCATGGGCCGGCTGTCGCACGACACGTTCGTGCGCCGCATGGAGCTGGCGCTCGCCGCTCGCCGCTCCGACGAGCTGGCCGTCCTCGTCGCCGACCTGCCCCGGGAGAACCGCTTCTCCCGCGCGGTCCTCGGCACCGTCGAGGCCGTCTCCGGTTTCACCGTACGGCTGCGCCGGGCCTGGCAGGCCGAGCGGCTGCCCAAGCTGCTGCTGCCGCATCCGGCGCACGACCAGCCGCTGCGCATCGGCCGCGACCCCGCGAGCGGGCTGCGGCTGAACCACGAGACGGTCTCCCGGGCGCACGCCGAACTCAGCCGCCAGGGCGGCATGTGGGTGCTCAAGGACCTCGGGTCCACCAACGGCACCACCGTCAACGGCCGCCGCGTGATCGGCTCGGTCGTCGTGCGTGAGGGCGACCAGGTCGCCTTCGGCAGGATGGTGTTCCGGCTCGCCACGAGCTGAGACCCGCTGCCGGTCGCGGGATCGGTGGCCGGTCCTGGCATGGGTGACCGGTCGTGGGATCGGTGGCCGGTCGTGGCATCGAGACCCGTCGTGACACCGATCGCCCGTCGTGTCACCGATCGTCCGCCGTTTTCGAACTGGTGCTCGTCACGCGCGGGTACCGTTCCGATCGGGTGAGCCGGACTCCGGAACCCGGACCACCGTGCCGATGCAACGGGCATGACGTACATCACCAGAGCGACAGCGGCGGCCGGCGCCCTGCTGGCGGCAGCCGGCCTCCTCACCGCGGGCCCGGCCCAGGCGGCGATCCGTGACAGCCACCCGGGCAACTGGCTCTACCTGACGGTCACCAAGGGTGACGCCCGGGCCGATGACATCCGCGGCACCCTGCTGCTGTGCGACCCGCCGCGGGGTCACGCGCGCGCGGCCGAGGCCTGCGGCGAACTCGACGGCGTGGACGGCGACATCGGCCGCATCACGGCCAGGAACGGCTTCTGCCCGATGATCTGGGCACCGGTCACCGCCCGCGCGCGCGGGCAGTGGAACGGACGGCCGGTCACGTTCCAGGAGACGTACGCCAGCCGGTGCGTCATGAACGCGCGGACCGGCTCGGTCTTCAGCCTCGACGGCTGAGCGCGCAGGCCGCTGCGCCCCGCGGTCTCACTCCACCTGCTCCCGGGCCTGCTGCGCCGCCACCAGCACGGTCCGGGACTGGTGCTCCACCTGGTGCTCCAACGGCACCCAGCGGGCCCGGAAACGCGCCGCGAAGGCATCGCACCAGGAAGCGACGAGCTGCTCCAGCCGCGGCGCCGCGCGGTCGTCCGCCTCCCGCAGCACCCGCAGCAGCATCGCCGCCGCCCGCAGCGGCAGCCGCCGCCCGAAGGCGTCCACACTGCCGACGTACGCCATCGTCGTGCCGGCCGGTGGCGTGTGGATCCAGTCCTCGGCGAGGCCCGGTATCAGCTCCAGCGCCCATCGCGCGGCCCGCAGCAGCGGCCCGTCGACGCCGTCCAGCCGGGGTAGCGCCTCGGCCAGGATCCGCTCCACCTCCAGCGAGTCCCGCAGCAGCCGCTGGGCCAGCCGCCGCATCGCCGCGGCCGGTGCCGGGTGCGGCGCCGGATCGTCCACCAGGTCGCTCGCCCACATCGGCACCTCCACCACGGCCGTCAGACCGCCGTAGCGGTGCGCGTGGTACCAGGTGCTGTGCCGCGCGTCGTCCGGCATGCTCGGGTAGGCGACCCCCGACTCCGGGCCCGGCATCACATGCACCCCGGGACCGGAGGCCGGCCAGCCCGCGGCGTCCGAGGCGCCCGCCTCCACCGGGATGTGCAGCTCGGCCGCCGACTTGGCGAACGGTTCGGCGAGGCCCGGCACGTCCCGTGTCAACTGCACCCAGCTGCCGCCCAGATCGGTGCCGTGCAGTGTCGCCTGGAGGTACGGGCGGACCTCGTCGATCACCCCGGTCAGGGCCCGGGTCTCGGGCGGCAGCCGGTCCGGCGGCAGCACCGACGGCGACCACTCCGGCTGCTCAGCGCCCGTCGGCCGGTAGAAGCCGAGGTGGTAGTCGAGCAGACTGCGCGGCGCCGGCGTCACGTGCAGACTCGCCCCGTCCGGGTCCGCGCACAGCAGGAAGTGCCAGGACGCCTCGGCCCGCAGCTCCCGTTCGGACAGCACTCGCTCCGCCAGCACCCGCAGGGTGGAGCCGCCCGTCGGCTCGTTGGCGTGCGCACCCGCCACCACCAGCACCGACCGCTCGGCATGCCCCACCGACAGCAGGTGCAAGGGTCTTCCCGCGCGCGAGCGGCCCACCTGGCGCAGCGCACACAGCCCGGGCTCCTGAGCGGCCAACGCCTCTGCGAAGGCGACCAGTTCCGGAACGCTGGGGTAGCGCAGCTCCGGCAGGAGACTCACCCCCGACTCGTTTCCGCCCGGCTTCGCACTCCAAGTCCCGCACGGCAAGGGTGAACTGTCAAGCATGCGGCGGGGCAGTGCCCGGGGCGCCCGGACGCAGTCGCCCGGCGGCCTTCCAGGCCCCTGCGATCCGTGGGCTCACTGCTGGTGCAGACCGCGTCCCGCGAGCGTCAGGAACACCTCGCCCACCGCCTCCGACAGCGTCGGGTGCGCGTGCACGTGCCGGGCCACGTCCGCCGGCTCGGCGTCCCAGCCGACGATCAGCTGGCTCTCGGCGATCATCTCCGACACGTTCGGGCCCACCAGGTGCACGCCCAGCACCTGCCCGCCGCCGGCCTCGGCGACGACCTTCACCAGACCGCCCTGGCCGTGCACCATCCCCTTGGCGACCGCGGTCAGCGGCATCGTGTTGACGTCGACCTCGTGCCCACGCGCGCGTGCCTCCGCCTCGCCCAGCCCTACGGAGGCCGTCTGCGGCGAGGAGTACGTCACCCGGGGCACGGCCGCGTAGTCGACCGGCGCCGACTCCCGTCCGGCCAGCGTCTCGGCCACCAGCAGACCCTCCGCGAACGAGGCGTGCGCCAGGCCCAGCGAGGGCGGCGGCAGCAGATCGCCGACGACATGGATTCCCGGCACGGCCGTCTCCAGCCGCGTCCAGTGCGCCGGTACGACGAAGCCCCGCTCGTCCGTCGCCAGACCGGCCGCCTCCAGGCCCAGGCCCTCGGTGACCGGAGCCCGGCCGACGGCCACCAGCAGCCGTTCCGCCTCCACCGTCCGGGGCTCACCCCGCGCGGTGCGCACACGCGCGCGTACGCCGTCCTCCAGCACCTCCGCGTCCAGCAGCCGCGCCCCCGCCTGCACGTCGATCCCGCGCTTCTTCAGGCCGCGCGTCAGGTGCCGGCTCACCTCGGCGTCCTCCAGCGGCACGATCCGGTCGGCGGCCTCCACCAGGGCGACCTCCGCGCCCATGGACCGGTGGAAGGAGGCGTACTCCACGCCGATCGCACCCCCGCCCAGCACCAGGACGGACCCCGGCAGCCCCGGCGCGAACAGCGCGTCGTCACTGGTCACCACGCGCCGCCCGTCGGGGGCGAGCCCGGGGAGCGTGCGCGGGCGCGAGCCGGTCGCGAGCACGATCCCACGGCGCGCGGTCAGGTCGCGCATCGCGGGCGTGGGACCACCGTGCGCGCCGGGTGCCAGATCGCTGTGCGCGCCGGGTGTGAGATTGCGGTGCGTGCCCGGCGCGGGATCCGTACGCACACCCTCCACGCGCACCGTGCGCGGTCCCGTCAGCCGTGCACTGCCCCGCACCACCCGTACGCCCGCGTGGGCCAGATGCGCTTCCACCCCTTTGTGGTTGCGCGCCACGATGTCGTCCCGCGTGGCCACCAGCGCCGTCCAGTCGACGGACTCCAGCGTGGCCTTCACACCCCAGCGCTCACGGGCCTCCGCGATGCCGTCGACGAGTTCGGCGGCGTGCAGCATCGCCTTGCTCGGAATGCAGCCCCGGTGCAGACAGGTTCCGCCGACCTTGTCGCGTTCGACGAGCACGACGTCGAGGCCGAGGGCGGCGGCGCGCAGGGCGGTGCTGTAGCCGCCCGTGCCCCCGCCGATGACGATGATGTCTGCTGTGTTGACGCTCACTGTGTGGACGCCCGATGGGTTGACGGCTGATGTGTCGATGGTCATGGCATCCACCCTCCGTCCACCCCTTGTCATGAGTCCAAGGCAATGTTCTTGTGGAAGTCATGCAGGACCTTCATGGGAGGGCGGGGAGTTGAGTCTGCGACAGATGGAGTACTTCGTGACGGTCGTCCACGAGGCGTCCTTCACGCGCGCGGCGGACGCCCTGCACGTCACCCAGCCGGCGCTCTCGCACCAGATCAAGGCGCTGGAGAAGTCGGTCGGCGGCGCACTCCTGGAGCGCCTGCCGCGCGGCGTGCGTCTCACCCCCATGGGCCGCGCCTTCCTGCCGCACGCGGAACTCGCCGTCCGCAGTGCCGCACAGGCGCGCCGCGCGGCCCGTGCCACCGCCGGCGCCGAGGGCGGCGAACTGCATGTCGCGGCCCTGCACTCCATCGCCGTCGGCGCCCTGCCCGATGTCTTCGCCCGCTGGCGTACCGCTCACCCCCGGGTCCTGCTCCGCCTGCACGAGTACGCCACCGCCGAGGCCCTGGAGGAGGCCGTGCAGCGTGGCACCGCCGACCTCGCCGTAGGCCCCGAGCCCGCCGGCCGGCCCGGCACCGTCGTACCCATCGGCGAGGAGGAACTCGTCCTCGTGGTGCCGTTCGACGACCGGCTCGCGGGGCGTACGACGGTGACGCTGCCCGAACTCGCCGACCGCCCCTGGATCCGCTGCGCCATGGAACCCGTCGTCCACGGCGCGCGCTTCCTCGACTGGGCCTGCGGCAAGGCCGGGTTCACGCCCCGGACCGCGGCGTGGACCGAGCACACCTCGACGGCCGTGCGGATGGCTGCCGCCGGAGTGGGGGTGTGCGCCGCCCCCGCCCACATCGTGCGCGGCGCCGTGGGCGAGGACTGTGTCGTGCTCAGCCCCGACCCGGCCTGGAAGCGACCCCTGGCCGTCTACGCGCGCGTGCCGCCCACCGGGGCCGCCGAGGCCTTCGTGGACCTCCTGCGCGCCACCTGGCCGACGCTGGGGGCCTCAGGACCGTACGAGGACTGCGAGCCGACCGCCCCACCGGCCAAATGAGCCACCACAGCCCTCCGTAGCCCCCACAGCCCTCCGCGGCCCGCGCACCACAGCCGTGCGCGGCCCCCGCAGCCCTCAGCCTCCTCAGCCCTGCGCGGCCCGCGCATCACAGCCGTGCGTGGCTCCCGTAGCTCTCAGCCTCCTCAGCTCTCCGCGGCCCGCGCATCACAGCCGTGCGCGGCCCCCCGGCAGCCCTCAGCCTCCTCAGCCCGGCGCAGCCCGCGCATCACAGCCCTGCGCAGCCCGCCCACCACAGCCGTGCGCGGCCCCCCGGCAGCCCTCAGCCTCCTCAGCCCGGCGCAGCCCGCGCACCACAGCCCTGCGCAGCGTGCCCACCGCAGCCGTGCGCGGCCCCCGCAGCCTCAGCCTCCTCAGCTCTCCGCGGCCCGCTCCAGGAGCACCACCGGAAGCCGGTCGAAAAGGTCCGCCACGCGTGCGTGGCCGGTGAACTCCCGGCCCGGAGCGAGGACGTCCACCCACCGCCCGGGCGGCAGCGGCAGCCGCGTCTCCCGCCAGCCGCCCGCCTCCGCGAGTCGCAGCGACAGCCGGGTGACCGCGGTGACCACCTCGCCCGAGCGTGCGAACGCCACACAGTGCTCCGCCGCCGGCCCCTCGGCGGACAGCGGCGTGTACGCGGCCGTCGCGCCGAAGGCGCCGGGCCGACGGGCGCGCAGCCGCAGCGCCGCCGCCGTCAGCGCGCCCTTCTCGCCGGGCGCCTCGGGCGGGAACGACACCGGCCGCCGGTTGTCCGGGTCCACCAGCGCCCGGTACTCGCCCTCCGTGCCCTGGTACACGTCCGGCACCCCCGGCATCGTCAGATGGATCAGCGCGGTGCCGAGGACGTTGGCCCGGACATGCGGGTCCAGCACCTTGCGGAACG
This sequence comes from Streptomyces sp. NPDC048521, assembly GCF_043199855.1. NCBI lineage: Bacteria > Bacillati > Actinomycetota > Actinomycetes > Kitasatosporales > Streptomycetaceae > Streptomyces > Streptomyces sp. NPDC048521. The sequence goes on along the minus strand of NZ_JBICWR010000002.1, from coordinate 532,981 downwards.
AGGCCACGCGCTCGCCGGGCGGCCCGCAGGGTCCGGCGGTGACGAAGGCCGCCACCGCCTCCTCGTACGGCGGCTCCTGCTCCGTCCAGCTGGTGTACATGCCCGCCTCGCGCACATGCTTCAGCAGCGCCTCCTGGACCCGCTCCTCCTCGGCCGGACCGAGCCCGAACACCGTCTGCCAGGCGGCCCAGGCCAGCTGCCCGTCCGGTACACCCTCCTCGGGCCGGGTCACCTCGGCGAGCAACTGGGCCCACCGGCCGGGGCATTCGGTGAGCACGGCCAGTGCCGCGCGGACGTCGGCGCTGCGCTTGGTGTCGTGCGTGGAGACGACCGTGCCGGTGCCCGGCCAGTCGCCCTGCACGCGCGCGCAGTACGCGTGGAACTCCTCCAAGGACACGCCTGGCCGGCCCGGCTCGCCGCCCACCTCGGTCGCCGAGAGCAGCGGCACGTAGCGGTAGAACGCCGTGTCCTCCACCGACTTGGCGCGCAACGCCGAGGCGGTCTGCGCGAAACGCGCGCGGAACTCCACCCGGCCGGCGCGGTCCTCGGCGGTCTCGGCGCCGGGCGTCTCGATCAGCAACCGGCGCACGACGTCCACCGCCGCGGCCTCCTCGGGCACCACGAAGGCCAGCCGGGCCTCCGCGGCGGCCTCCTCCGTGACGACGGCGGCCACGTCGCTGGACGCGTACGGCCGGTACACCCGCATCCGGACGAGCAGCTCCTCCAGGGCCGTGCGCAGCGCCCACGGGGCGCGGTCGCGCAGCGAGAGGTCCGGCGAGGAAGCGCACAGCCGGGCGGCGAGCCGGGTGAGCCGGTCGGTCTCGGTGGCCAGCTCGTGGGTGAGCACCTTGTAGGCGGCCCGCCGCACCGTGGCCTCCCAGTTGCCGCCCCGGTCGGTCTGCGGGGCCGCGAACCGCCGGTACGCGCCCAGCAGTTCACGGGCGCCCTCCTGGTCGGTGAACAGGCCGTCGACATGGCGCAGGGCGTCGTAGCCGGTGGTGCCCGCGACCGGCCAGGAGGCCGGCAGGTGCTCGCCGTCGGCGAGGATCTTCTCCACGACCGTCCAGCGCCCGCCGGTCGCCTCGTGCAGCCGAGCGAGGTAGCCGTCGGGGTCGGCGAGCCCGTCGGGATGGTCGATCCGCAGTCCGTCGACCACGCCCTCCGCCAGCAGCTGAAGGATCTTGGCGTGGGTGGCGTCGAACACCTCCGGGTCCTCCACGCGCAACCCGATCAGCTCGGAGATGCTGAAGAACCGCCGGTAGTTCAGCTCGGTGCGGGCCAGCCGCCACCACACCGGGCGGTACCACTGCGCGTCCAGCAGCTCGGGCAGCGGCAGGTGCTCGGTGCCGGCCCGGAGCGGGAAGACGTGCTCGTGGTAGCGGAGCACGTCCCCGGCGACCACGAGGTGCTCCAGCTCCGATCCGATCGGGCCGCCGAGCACCGGCAGCAGCACCCGCCCGCCCTGCGCCGTCCAGTCGATGTCGAACCAGCGCGCGTACGGCGACCCGGGCCCCTCGCGCAGCACTTCCCACAGGGCGCGGTTGTGCCGGGGCGCCATCGCCATGTGGTTCGGCACGATGTCCAGCACCAGGCCGAGGCCGTGCTCCCGCGCGGTCCGTGCCAGCGCGCGCAGCCCCTCCTCCCCGCCGAGTTCCTCGCGCACGCGCGCGTGGTCCACCACGTCGTAACCGTGCGCGGAGCCGGGGACGGCCTCCAGGACGGGGGAGAGGTGCAGGTGTGAGACGCCGAGCGACGCCAGGTACGGTACGGCCGCCGCGGCGGCTGCGAACGGGAACGCGGGCTGCAGCTGCAGCCGGTAGGTGGCCGTGGGCACCTCAGGTCCGGATCGGGCAGAAGTCATGGAAACGTACGTACCCAGACTGCCGTCTTTCGTGTCATCCACCCCCTTACGGACCCACGCACGCGTGCCTGGCGTCGAGTGACGGGGCCACGGGGACGGAGAAGACGGGGCAGGCGTGACCGGCGCGACGGGCGCGGACATGGCGGACGGCGGGGGAGCAGGGGTCGGCCACACGGCGGGCACGGCGGCCACCGCGGCCTGCGCCATCGCCCTGGCGGGTCCGCCCGCTGACGCACCCGCGGCAGCCGAAAACGCCCTCCACGCGCGCGTACGGGCCCGCAGGCCACGTCAGGGCACCGCCGTCAGGGCCGCCAGCCGGCGCAGGCGCAGCAGATACCGCCGTTCCTCCGCGTCGCTGATGCCCGGCAGGACCCGGTCCAGGTCCGCGGCACAGGCGAGCAGGATCCGGTGCCGCTCGGCGTCCAGGCGGCCGCCGTTGTTCCGCCAGACGGACACGCACCCGGCGAGGTACGCGTCCAGCAGCACCAGATCGACGCCCTCCGGTTCCGCACCCCGCAACCCCGCAGGGAAGGCGGCGTCCACGTGGTCCCGCCACAGCACGGCCACGGCGGCCCGCCGGTCACTCATCTGCCCTGCGCCTGTCTCCCGTCCATCCGCCCCACCTCGCTAAGCCGGCCGTTGCAGCACCGTCAGGCTGCGGTCCGGCAGGGTGAGGCGGTCGCCCGCGCCGACCTTGGCCCCGGCTCCGGGCGGTACGCCCTCCGGGCGGGCCGTGTCGACAACGACCTGCCACTGCCGGCCGTGGTCGACCGGCACCAGGAAGTCCAGCGGACCGGGCGAGGCGTTGAACATCAGCAGGAAGGAGTCGTCGGTGATGCGCTCCCCGCGCGGGCCCGGCTCGGAGATGGCGTTGCCGTTGAGGAACACCGTCAGCGCGGACGCCTGCGCCGAATCCCAGTCCCGTTGCGTCATCTCGCTGCCCTCGGGGGTGAACCAGGCGATGTCGGACAGCTCGTCGTGGGTGCCCTCCACCGGACGGCCGTGGAAGAAGCGGCGGCGGCGGAAGACCGGGTGGTCCCGGCGCAGCCACACCATCGCGCGCGTGAACTCCAGCAGGTCCCGGTCGTCCTCGGGCCACTGCACCCAGGACAGCTCGTTGTCCTGGCAGTAGGCGTTGTTGTTGCCGCGCTGGGTGCGGGCGAACTCGTCACCGTGACTGATCATCGGCACGCCCTGGGACAGCATCAGCGTGGCGATGAAGTTCCGCATCTGGCGGGCGCGCAGCCGGAGCACGTCCGGGTCGTCCGTCTCGCCCTCGGCTCCGCAGTTCCAGGACCGGTTGTGGCTCTCGCCGTCCCGGTTGTCCTCGCCGTTGGCCTTGTTGTGCTTGTCGTTGTACGAGACGAGGTCGTGCAGGGTGAACCCGTCGTGGCAGGTGACGAAGTTGATCGAGGCCAGCGGGCGGCGGCCGTCGTCCTGGTAGAGGTCGGAGGAGCCGGTCAGCCGGGAGGCGAACTCCGCGAGCGTCCGCGGCTCGCCCCGCCACAGGTCCCGTACCGTGTCGCGGTACTTGCCGTTCCACTCGGTCCACAGCGGCGGGAAGTTGCCCACCTGGTAGCCGCCCTCGCCCACGTCCCACGGCTCGGCGATCAGCTTCACCTGGGAGACCACGGGATCCTGCTGCACCAGGTCGAAGAACGACGACAGCCGGTCCACCTCGTGGAACTGCCGGGCCAGGGTGGCGGCGAGGTCGAAGCGGAAGCCGTCGACGTGCATCTCGGTGACCCAGTACCGCAGCGAGTCCATGATCAGCTGGAGCACGTGCGGGGACCGCATGAGCAGCGAGTTCCCGGTGCCCGTGGTGTCCATGTAGTAGCGCGGATCGTCCGCGAGCCGGTAGTACGACGGGTTGTCGAGGCCCTTGAAGGACAGCGTCGGGCCCAGATGATTGCCCTCGGCCGTGTGGTTGTAGACGACGTCCAGGATGACCTCGATCCCGGCCTCGTGCAGTGCCCGGACCGCTGACTTGAACTCCAGGACCTGCTGGCCGCGGTCGCCCCAGGAGGCGTACGCGTTGTGCGGGGCGAAGAAGCCGATCGTGTTGTAGCCCCAGTAGTTGTTCAGGCCCATGTCGACGAGCCGGTGGTCGTTCACGAACTGGTGTACGGGCATCAACTCCAGGGCCGTCACCCCGAGCTTGGTCAGGTGTTCGATGATCGCCGGGTGGGCGAGCGCCGCGTACGTGCCGCGCAGCTCCTCCGGAAGTCCCGGGTGCCGCATGGTCAGGCCCTTGACGTGGGCCTCGTAGATCACCGTGTGGTGGTACTCGGTGCGCGGCGGCCGGTCGTCGCCCCAGTCGAAGTACGGGTTGATCACCACCGAGGTCATGGTGTGCGGCGCGGAGTCCAGATCGTTGCGCCGATCGGGTGCGCCGAAGTGGTAGCCGTACACCTCCTCGCCCCACCGGACGGCCCCGCTGATCGCCTTCGCGTACGGGTCGAGCAGCAGCTTCGCCGAGTTGCAGCGCAGGCCGCGCCCGGGGTCGTACGGGCCGTGCACCCGGAACCCGTACCGCTGTCCCGGCATCACGCCCGGCACGTACGCGTGCCGCACGAACGCGTCGCTCTCGCGCAGTTCCACCGCCGTCTCGGAGCCGTCGTCGTGCAGCAGACACAGCTCTACTCGGTTCGCGGCCTCCGTGAAGACCGCGAAGTTGGTCCCGGCACCGTCATAGGTGGCGCCGAGCGGATACGCCTCTCCAGGCCAGACCTGCATGAATACGACTCTCCCAGGTGTGCCGCCCCCCTGGGGCCGCGTTGGCTTCCGAGTCTCCCCGAAAGTGAGGGAACCTCCTCCGACTTACGTCCCTCTTACCCACCGACCAGTGCATGCGGCGGTTCTTGTACCCGCCGTGTGCCGAACCAGTGGGGCACACATACTCCCAACGACCACGGGGAGTAGGGGGAAGACGTGCGCGAGACAGTGCACCGCCATCTGGGAAAAGTGATGGCCGGCGCGGCCGTCGCGGCGGTGGGGACCGCCGCGATGGTCGCGATCACCCTGCCGGGCACGGCGGGGGCGGACGCGTCGGGAGGAACGAGGGGCGGCGGTACCGGGGCCGTGCAGCAGGCCGGGCAGGGCCGGGACACCGTCCCGCCGGGCGTCGTCGAGCAGGCGCCCGCCGAGGGAGCGAAGGGCACCGGCCGGGACCCGCTGACCGACGACGAGGTCCGGCGGGTCGAGAAGCTCGCCCTGAACCGGCAACTGCTGACCACGGGCGAGGACGTCGACGGTGACCGCGGGCCGCAGCGCCTCGGCGTCGACCTCGCCGAACCCGAGGCCGACGAGGCGGACGACCCGGGCGCGCCCCGGCGGGCCGATGTGACCTTCTACGACTACAAGGACGACACGCTCGTCACCAAGACCGTCAACCTGGACACCGGGAAGGTCGAGGAGACCGGCACCCAGCGGGGCGTGCAGCCGCCGCCGAGCCATGCCGAGAACGCCGAGGCGGCCAGGATCCTGCTCGCCGACCCGCTGGGCGCGGGCCTGAGGGCGGACTACAAGGACGCCGTCGGCAAGGAGCTGACCTCGCCGGACCAGCTGCTGCTGAGCGGTGGCGTCTACCGCGCGGTTCCGGGCGCCCAGCCCGCGGTCCTCGACCGGTGCGGGGCGCACCGCTGCGTGCGGCTGTTCACCAAGGTCAGGAACGGGCCGTGGATCGACACCAGGTCCCTGGTGATCGACCTGAGCGCCCGCAAGGTCGCGGCTCTCGACCGCAGCTGACCGGGCTCCGCCCGCCCTTCCCACCCGTACCTCCTGCAAGGGAGTCACCTCCTCATGCCCGAGTACCCGATCAGCCGTGCCCGTAAGGGAGCGGCCGGCGCCCTGGCCCTGGCCGCGCTGGCCGCCGGCGCGACGACCGCCGCGGGGCCGGCCGCCGCCCAGCCGAGCAGGGCCGGCGCGGCCGCCGCCGACTGCAGCGCCGCCTACCGGATCGAACAGAAGCTCTCCACCGGCACGACCTGGCGCATGTGCTGGCGCTACGACAGCAAGGCCGGTCTCGTCCTGGAGAAGATCTCCTACCAGCCCAAGGGCGAGTCCAAGCCGATCAAGGTCCTCAACAGCGCCAGACTCGGCCAGATCCACGTGCCCTACGACGACGGGAAACACGAGTACGACGATCTGACGGGCGAGGACTTCGCCCAGGGGCTGATGAACCTCGCGCCCGGCGAATGCCCCGGCGGCACCGTCAGGACCGTCAAGGTCCCCGATGCCCCCGACCCGGCGCACCCGAACGTCAAGGGCCTGTGCACCACCACCCGCTCGCGCGGCCACGCCTACCGCATGCAGGACACCTTCGACACGGACAAGCTCTACCAGGCCCAGGGCAAGGACTTCCTCGTCTACACGGTCAACCAGGTCGGCTGGTACGAGTACATCACCGAGTGGCGCTTCCAGGACGACGGCACGGTCGGCATGAACGTCGGCGCGACCGGCAGCCTGTCCTGGGACGACTACAACGCCCGCGACGGACGCGGCTGGCCCATCGGCAAGGGGGCCAAGGACTATTCCACCAGCCACAGCCACAACGTCTTCTGGCGGCTCGACTTCGGCCTCGACGGCTCCTCGAACGCGAAGATCGAGCAGTACGACTCGGCCGTCAGCCCGCCCGCCGGCCGGCAGGAGGGCCCGACCACCAGGACCACCCGCACCAAGATCGGCAAGGAACTCGCCGGCGACCACAGGACCTACCGCTGGTGGCGGGTGGTCAGCGCGACCGGCAAGAACAAGGACGGGCACGCCCGTTCGTACGAGATCGTGCCCGGGCCCACGACCAAGTACCTCGGCCGCGGCTTCACCCAGCACGACGTGTACGTCACCGAGTACGACAGGTGCGAGCTGTTCGCCAGCAACAATCCGAAGTGCGCGGACGGTCACCCCAAGTCCGTCGACAAGTGGGTCGACGGCCACACCCTCACCCACCCGGTGGTCTGGATGAACGTCGGCTTCCACCACATCGCCCGGGACGAGGACCAGCAGCCCATGCCCGTGCACTGGCAGGGCCTCGCCATCGCCCCGCGGGACGTCACGGCTATGAATCCGCTCACTCCGCGTGACCTGGCATGGCAGAACGGCCACTGGGAATGGCGTAGTTGAGGGAACCGGCGGAGAAACCGACCTGTCCATCCGGCTGCACCGCCGACCGCTCGCGGAGTACCCTTCCTTGATCGTTGAGACGGGAGAGGCCCGGGGTGGCGGAAGGCGGTGCGCGGGTGGGCTCGGGAGGGCTGGAGCTGCCCCCTGGTGACGAGGGTCACGAGGGGAACTCCACAGACGTCCCGCCCGGCGCGGTGTCCCTGGCCCGGCCGATGGACGCGGGGTCCATCGGGCCGGAGCTGGACTGGGACGCCGACGCCTGGCGCGAGGTGCGTACCCGCGCCCAGCGGGCCGGCCGGGCCTACATCTGGCTGAACCTCGTCGAGCAGCGGCTGCGCGCGGTCGTGGCCGCCGTGCTGCGGCCCATCTACGAACCCGTCCACGGCGACGAATGGGTGGTGGCCGCGGCCGGCCCGGCCGGGCAGGAGTGGGTGCAGCGCGCGGTCGCCGTCCGCGAAGTCAGCCGGCGCAAGGGCTACTTGCTCGACCCCGCCGACGACAACGTGCTCAGCTTCCTCACGCTGCCCCAGCTGCGCGAGCTGGTGGTGCAGCACTGGCCGTGCTTCGAGCCGTACTTCGACGAGCGCCGGGACCTCGAACTCGCTCTGGACGAGCTGGAGGTGACCCGTAACGTCGTCTCCCGCAACCGCGCCCTGTCCGAGGCGGTGCTGAGCCAGGCCGAGCGGGCCTCGGCGCGGCTGCTGGAGATGCTCGGCGCGGGCGGTGACGTGCCCTCGGCGCGCCGGCTGCCCGTGGACGCGGTCGAGGACCTGGTCGGTGACCGGTACGCCGACGTCGTCGCCGTCCACTCCGACCGGGTGCGGCTCATGCGCCAGTTCCCGGCCGAGGACATCTTCGGCGGCGCCCGCCGCCTCGACGCCATCGGCATCGGCCTCAACCTGCTGGTGCAGAACTTCTCCGGGCGCCGGCTGGTCCGGCTCGCCGAGTCCGGCTGCCGGGTGCGGCTGCTCTTCCTCAACCCGGCCTCCAGCTCGGTCAAGCGCCGCGAGCGCGAACTCGGGATGAAACGGGGCGAACTCAGCCGCTCCGTCGAGATGAACATCCTGCACATGCGCCGGGTGCGGTCCCGGCTGCGCGACCCGGGCGCCTTCGAGATCCAGGTGTACGACGAGACGCCCCGCTTCACCGCCTACCTGGTGGACGGCGACGGCGCCGACGGCATCGCCGTGGTGCAGTCCTATCTGCGCGGAGCGCGGGGGATGGAGTCGCCGGTACTGGTGCTGCGCAACGGCAGTCGGCTGGTCAAGTCGGACGACGTGACCGAAGCCGGACTCTTCCCTACATACCGCGAGGAATTCGAGCTGGCCTGGGCGGATTCGCGCCCGGTGTCCTGAACTGTCCCTGAGGGCAAGCGGAACGCGGTCCTCGGATTGTCAGTGCCGCGTGCGATGGTGGAGGCCACTGGGGGAAAGCACCACGAAGAAGGGGGGCCGCCATGGGCTGGCACCGGGAGCTGCTGATCGGCTTCGACCTGGAGACGACCGGGACCGATCCGCGCGAGGCGCGCATCGTCACGGGCGCGGTGATCGAGGTCAGGGCCGGTGAGCCCATGGGACGCCGGGAATGGCTGGCCGATCCGGGCGTGGAGATCCCGGCCGACGCGGTCGCGGTGCACGGCATCAGCAATGAACGCGCGGCGGCCGAGGGCCACCCCGCCGACCAGGTCGCCGACGCCATCGCGGACGTCCTGGTCGCCTACTGGAAGACGGGCGTCCCGGTCGTCGCCTACAACGCGGCCTTCGACCTCACCCTGCTCTCCGCGGAACTGCGACGGTACGCCCTGCCGTCCCTCTCCGACCGGCTCGGCGGCGCCCCCGCCCCGGTCGTCGACCCCTACACCATCGACCGCTGGGTCGACCGCTACCGCCGCGGCAAGCGGAACCTGGAAGCGGTCTGTGCCGAGTACGGCATAGTCCTCGACGCGGCCCACAACGCCTCGGCGGACGCCCTCGCCGCGGCCCGCCTGGCCTCGGCGATAGCCGACCGCCACCCGAAGATCGCCGCACTCGGCGCCGCGGAACTGCACCAGCGCCAGATCCAGTGGTACGCGGAGTGGGCGGCGGACTTCCAGAGTTTCCTGCGCCGGAAGGGAGACGCGGGGGCCGTGGTGGACGGGACGTGGCCACTGCGGCAGCCGGCAGACGAGCGGGTCTGAGCCGGGCGGTACCGGCTCAGAACGGATACCAGCGCACCGTCTCGTCCCCGTCCCGCAGCGACGCCACCCGTCGCCGGAACTCGGCCAGCGCCTTGGGGTTGGACGGCGCGTGCTGGGCCACCCACGCACAGCTGGCCGTCTCCCGGGCGCCCCGCAGTACCGAACAGCCCTCCCACTCCCGCACGTCCCACCCGTACGCCTCGGTGAACGAGTCGTAGGCCTCGGCCGGCAACCCGTACCGGTCGCGGGAGAGGGCCATGACCACCAGGTCGTGCTCGCGCAGGTCGGCGGAGAAGGTCTCCAGGTCGACCAGGACCGGCCCGTCCGGACCGATGTGCACATTGCGGGGCAGCGCGTCGCCATGGATCGGCCCCGGCGCCAGACGCGGCGTCAGCGCGGCCGCGGCCGCCGCGAAGCCGTCCCGGCGCTCCCGCAGGAAGACCGCGTCCGCCGGGTCGATCGCGTCGCCCGCGAGTCGCAGCCAGCGCTCCACACCGCCCAGCAACCGGCGGCGCGGCAACACGAAAGGGGGAGAGGGCAGTGCGTGCACGATCCGCAGCAACCGCGCCAGATCCCGCGGTTCGGCCGGCCGCACCGGATCGGGCAGCCGGTGCCACACGGTCACCGGATGCCCCTCCACCAGCCGCGGCTTCGGCTCCGCCGCCCGCACCGCCGGCACGCCCGCCTCGGCCAGCCAGCCGGCGATGTCCAGCTCACGCCGGGCCCGCTCCAGCAGCTCGGCGTCACGGCCCACCTTCACCACCAGGTCACCGGCGGCGAACACCGCGTTCTCGCCGAGGGCGAGGAGCCGCGCGTCCGCGGCCGGGCCCGGCAGCACCGCCGCCGCGGTCAGTACGTCCCGCGCCCGTGCCTCGTCCATCGTCCGCCTCCGTGCCGTTGTGACCGTCGTGCCGTGCCGTGCGTGTGCAGTCTTCGGCCAGTCTCGCATTCGCACAGGTCGGACGATGTGCGCGGTCCCTTGACGAGGCTGCATGCCTTCACGACCATGAACACGCCAACCGGAGCAGGCAAAGGGGCTGATTCCATGACATCAGTGGCCGAAGCGCGGCGGACGGCCACTCGCGCCACCGGTCGCGAGCGCGGCGTCTGGTTCCTGGTCCTGCCCGCCCTGATCCCCATCCTCGTGCTGAGCGTGGGCCCGCTGCTGTACGGCATCCTGCTGGCGTTCACCGATGCCCAGTCCGGCCGTACCGCGGCCACCCGGTGGATCGGCGCCCTCAACTTCCGGGACCTGCTGCAGGACACCCTCTTCTGGGAGTCGTTCCGGATCGGACTCGTCTGGGCGGTCGGCGTCACCGTGCCCCAGTTCCTGCTGGCGCTCGGCCTCGCCCTCCTGCTCAACCAGGACCTACGCCTGCGTTGGCCGGCCCGCGCCCTCGCGATCGTCCCGTGGGCCATGCCCGAGGTCGTCGTCGGCATCATGTGGCGCCTCGTCTACAACCCGGACGCGGGGGTGCTCAACGAGACCCTGCGCGACCTCGGTCTCGGGGACGGCCGGGACTGGCTGAGCGGCCTGGCCACCGCGCTGCCCGCCGTGATCGTCGTCGGCGTCTGGGCGGGCATGCCGCAGACGACGGTCGCCCTGCTCGCCGGACTGCAGAACACTCCACGGGAACTGCACGAGGCGGCTGCCGTGGACGGCGCGGGCGCCTGGCGCCGCTTCCGCACGGTCACCTGGCCCGCCCTCAGACCGGTCGCCCTCGCCATCACCGCGCTCAACCTGATCTGGAACGTCAACTCCTTCGCTCTGGTGTACGTGCTCACGAGCGGCGGGCCCGGCGGCAAGACCCGGCTGCCCATGCTGTTCGCCTACGAAGAGGCCTTCCGCTACGGCCAGTTCGGCTACGCGGCGGCGATGGGATGCGTGATGGTCGCGGTGATCTCGATCCTGCTCGCGGTGTTCCTGGCCGGGCGGCTGCGGGGAGGCGAGAACGCATGAGGACCCGCCCCGCGGCACGCGCCGGCCAGTACGCCGCCCTGCTCGCCTACCTCGTCTTCCTGGCCTTCCCGTTCCTGTGGCTGCTGTCCACCGCCCTCAAATCCCCACGCGAGCTGGGCAGTCTCCACCCCACCTGGATCCCCCGTCACCCCACCCTGGCCAACGTCCGGCAGGCCTTCGCCGAACAGCCGCTGGCGCACGCCGCCCTCAACTCCCTGCTGGTGGCGCTCGGCACCGCCGTGGTCGCCGTACTCGTCGCGACCCCGATGGCGTACGTCATGGGCCGCCATCGCACCCGGTCGGCCCGGGCCGCCACGGGGTGGGTGGTGGTCAGCCAGGCGTTCCCCTTCGTGCTCGTGATCATCCCGCTGTTCCTGGTGCTGAAGAACCTGCGGCTGATCGACTCCCTGACCGGACTGGTGCTGGTCTACGTGGTGTGGGCGCTGCCGTTCGCGCTGTGGATGCTCGCCGGCCACGTCCGGGCGGTGCCCGCCGAACTGGAGGAGGCGGCGGCCGTCGACGGGGCGGGGCGCCTGCGGACCCTGGTGTCGGTGACGGCGCCGCTCCTCGCGCCGGGGATCGCGGCGACGGCGCTGTTCGCGTTCGTCAGCGCGTGGAACGAGTTCTTCTTCGCGCTGGTGCTGCTCAAGAGCCCCGGGAAACAGACCCTCCCGGTGGTCCTCACCCACTTCATCGGCGCGGAGGGCGTGGCCGACCTCGGTCCGCTGGCCGCGGCCGCGTTCCTGGCCACACTGCCCTCCGTGGCCGTCTTCGCGCTCGTCCAGCGGCGGATCACGAGCGGCCTGCTCGCCGGGGCGGTGAAGAGCTGATGCGGACCAGAACCGCCACGGCACTCGTCGTGCTCCTGCTCCTCCTCGCGGGCTGCTCCTCGGGAGGTCGCACGGACGGCGGCCCGATCACCCTGCGCTTCCAGTCCCTGGCCTGGCAGCAGGAATCCGTCACCGCCAACAAGGACCTGGTGAAGGAGTGGAACGCGACCCACCCCGACATCAGGGTCGAGTACGTCCAGGGCAGTTGGGACAGCGTGCACGACCAGCTGCTCACCTCCTTCGAGGGCGGCGAGGCCCCGGACGTCATCCACGACGCCTCCGACGACCTCGCCGACTTCGCCTACGGCGGCTACCTCGCCGACCTGAGGGGCCTGCTGCCCGCCCGGCTCAGGTCCGACATCCCGCAGAGCAGCTGGGACACGGCCACCTTCGGGCACGGCATCTACGGCGTGCCGTTCCTCCAGGAACCCCGGGTGCTGATCGCCGACGCCACCCGGCTGCGCGCGGCGAAGGTGCGCATACCGACGCCCGGAGCGCCCTGGAGCTGGGCGGAGTTCCGGCAGGTCACCAAGAGGCTCAGCGGGCCCGGGAAGTACGGCGTGGCCTGGCCGCTCAAGGAGCCGGTCTCCGCCACGCTCAACCTGTCCCTGTCGGCGGGCGGCCGGCTCTTCCAGCGGGGCGCGGACGGCAAGGTCTCGGTGCGCTTCACCGCCGGGGACGCGGTCGTGCCCCGCACCGTCCACGACCAGGTCGCCGTCGACCACAGCGCCCCCGCCTCGACGCTCGGCAGCGGCGGCTCGGACACGCTGCCCGGCTTCTTCGGCGGCCGGTACGCGATGGTCCCGCTGGGCTTCTCCTACCGCCAGCAGATCGTCCAGCAGGCCCCCAAGGGCTTCCGCTGGGAGGTGCTGCCCGCCCCGGCGGGTGTCGACGGGCTCACCCAGGGCGTCAGCCCGCAGACCCTCTCCGTCTCCGCCGACTGTCCGCACAAGAAGGAGGCCGCCGCGTTCATCGACTTCCTGCTGCGGCCGAAGAAAATGGTCCGCCTCGCGCTCGGCGACTGGATGCTACCCACCGGCACGCAGGCGCTGAAGGACCCCGCCCTGCACACCACGGAGAACGGCTGGGCCACCGGCACCGCCCTCGCGGCCCGGCTCCGCCCCGCGCCCGCGCAGTCCGTCCGCGGCTACCCGGAATGGAAGGACAAGGTGGCCACCCCGGCCTACCAGGCGTACTACAGCGGCGCGATCGGCCTGGACGAGCTGCGCGAGCGCCTGGAGAAGGCCGGCAACCTGGTGCTGGCCCGCTACCAGCGCTGATCCTGCGCACCGCAAAAGAATTAGACGAGACGTATCGTCTCGTCTAGTCTCGGCTGCATGACCACTCCCGCGCACATCGCCATGTTCTCCATCGCCGCCCACGGCCATGTGAACCCCGGTCTCGAGGTGATCCGCGAACTCGTCGCCCGGGGACACCGGGTCAGCTACGCCATCCCACCCACGTTCGCCGACACGGTGGCCGCCACCGGGGCCCGGCCGGTGCCCTACATCTCCACGCTGCCCGGTCCCGACGCCGATCCCGAGGCCTGGGGGAGCACCTTGCTCGACAACGTGGAACCGTTCCTGGACGACGCGATCCAGGCGCTCCCACAGCTGATCGAGGCCTACGCCGGTGACGAGCCCGACCTCGTCCTGCACGACATCGCCTCCTACCCGGCCCGCGTCCTCGCCCACCGCTGGGGCGTCCCGGCGATCTCCCTGTCCCCGAACCTCGTCGCCTGGGAGGGCTACGAGGAGGAGGTCGCCGAGCCGATGTGGGCCGAGCCCAGGAAGACCGCGCGCGGGCAGGCCTACTACGCCCGGTTCGAGGCGTGGCTGGCGGAGAACGGGATCACCGAGCACCCGGACCCGTTCGTCGGCCGCCCGGCGCGCTCGCTGGTGCTCATCCCCAGGGCACTCCAGCCGCACGCCGACCGGGTCGACGAGCGGGTCCACACCTTCGTCGGCGCCTGCCAGGGCGACCGGGCCGAGCAGGGCGAGTGGCAGCGGCCCCCCGGCGCGGAGAAGGTCGTCCTGGTGTCCCTCGGCTCGGCCTACACCAAGCAGCCCGCCTTCTACCGCGCGTGCGTGCGCGCCTTCGGGGGCCTGCCCGGCTGGCACCTGGTCCTCCAGATCGGCAGGCATGTGGACCCCGCCGAACTGGGGAACGTGCCGGCCAACGTCGAAGTACGCGACTGGGTACCGCAGTTGGCGGTCCTGCGGCAGGCCGACCTGTTCGTCACGCACGCGGGTGCCGGCGGCAGCCAGGAGGGGCTGGCCACCGCCACGCCGATGATCGCCGTACCGCAGGCCGTCGACCAGTTCGGCAACGCCGGCATGCTCCAGGCGCACGGCGTCGCCCGGCAGCTGACCACCGAGGAGGCCACCGCCGACCGCCTCCGTGAGGCCGCCCTCGCCCTGGTGGACGACCCCGAGGTCGCCCGCCGCCTGAAGGACGTCCAGGCGGAGATGGCCCGGGAGGGCGGCACCCGGCGGGCGGCGGACCTCATCGAGGCCGAACTGCCCGGAGCCCGCTGAGGACCGGCGGCGGTCAGAGGTACGCCGTCGTGTCGAGCCGCGCCTTGTAGATGACCGCGCCCGCCCGGGCCCTGGCCACGCCGCTCACGTCGAAGTGGACGTACTTGGTCCCGAAGGCATTGCCGCCCGGCACCGCGCCGGTCCACATCTGCTCGCCGGAGGAGTGCCGCACGTACGACTTCACCAGCTTGCGGGAGTGCAGGGTGGTCCGCTTCATGGTCGACTTGTCGACGGCGTACACGCCGTTGGTGTCGGTGACCAGCAGCCGGCCGGGGCGCTGGTGGTCCGGCTGCAGATCGTGCGGGTGGTGGAACCCGGTGAGCCGGCGTCCGGTGTCCTCCACCAGCTTGGCCGAGTTCCGGGTGGTCACGATCCGGTACGCCGTCAGCACCGAGCCGCCCGCTGCCCACATCCGCTCCAGCTGCGGGTCCCACAGCAGCCCGTGCGCCTGGAAGAACGGGACCGGCGCACCGGCCCGTACCAGCGAGCCGCCGGCACCGCCGGTGGGCCGGAACACGTGCAGGCTGCCGCCCTTGGCGGTGCCGCCGCCCGATCCCTTGCTGCGGCCCGCGACCACGACCACACCGGTGCCCTGGGCACGCTCGATGGCGTGCGGGTAGTTGGGGACGTTCGCGGACCACAGCAGCTTCTTGTCCCGGCGCCGGTAGATGCTCGCCGTCCCGCTGCTCGGGGTGCCGGTGACCGCGAGCAGGATCTGCCCGTCACTGTCGGTGTCGCGGAACCTGTGCTCCATCGGATGGCCCGAACCCACCGGGTTCAGCTGCCACTTGATGTGGGCGTCGGTGAAGGGCCTGTTGCGGTCGAAGAGGTAGATCCTCCCTGAGGTGACGTCCCCGATGAGCACGTTGAACGGCGCGGGCCCCGCCGCGCTCGCCGACGCGGGCGCCGCGGTCAGCAGCCCGGCCGCCGGCACGGCCAGCGCGCCCTTCAGCAGACTCCGCCTGTCCATGTGATGTCCTCCCCCGTGACGACTGACGTACCCGGTCCGCATGGTCAGAGCACGGAACGGGGTCCGTCGGTTCCCGGGAGAACCGACGGACCCCGTGTCGACGGGCGGAATCAGACCGTCACCCGCTCGCCCTCCTCCCGCACGGGGCGAGCGATCGCCTCGGGCGCCTCGTCGTGGGTGAGGTCCGGCAGCCGGTGCAGCCACCTGGGCAGGTACCAGTTGCGCTCGCCGAGCAGCGCCATCACCGCCGGCAGCAGCACCCCGCGGATGACCGTCGCGTCGATGAGGACGGCCGCTGCCAGGCCCACACCCATCTGCTTCATGGACTGCATGGACAGCGTGCCGAAGATCGCGAACACGGCGACCATGATGACCGCGGCACTGGTCACGACACCGGCCGTGGTGACCACGCCGTGCCGGATCGCGTCCTTGGTGTCACGGCCGCGCACCCGGGCCTCGCGGATCCGGGAGACCACGAACACGTGGTAGTCCATGGACAGTCCGAACAGGATCACGAACAGGAACAGCGGCAGCCAGGTCACGATCGCGCCGACGCCCTCCGCGCCCACCAGCGAGGCACCCCAGCCGTGCTGGAAGACGGCGACGAGGATGCCGTAGGCGGCGGCCACCGACAGCAGGTTGAGCACGATCGACGTGATCGCGATGGTCAGCGAGCGGAACGACAGCAGCATCAGCAGGAAGGCGAAGACGACCACGAACGCGAAGACCGGCACGACCGAGCCCATCAGCTGGTCGTTGAAGTCGTGGTTGCCCGCGACCTGTCCGGTGACCGGCGCCTGCACACCGGCGACCTTGCCCAGCGTGGCGGGCCGCACCTCGTCGCGCAGCTTCTCGAGGCTCTCCGTCGCCTTGTCCATGTCGCTGCCGCCGACCAGCGGCACGGACACCAGCGCCACGTTCTGCGCGTCGTGCAGCTTGATGTCGACCGGGCCCCGGGAGGCGCCCGAGGCGATCGCCTCCTGCTTGAAGTCGGCCAGCGCCCGGCGCACCTCGGCAGCGTTGATGTCCTTGGCCTTGACGACGACCTGGGCCGGCTCGCTGCCGCCCGGGAAGGCGTCGTTGACGCGGTTGTAGGTCTGCACCATCGGCAGCGAGTCGCCGAACTCCTGGTCCAGGGTGAGCTGCTGGGTCTTCATGCCGAGCGCGGGCGCGGCGACCGCCAGCAGCGCGCCGGCCGCGACGACGACCGAGACCAGCGGCTTGGCCAGCACGCCGCGCAGCACGGCCGTCCAGAACCGGCTCCCGTCGTCGGTGCCGTGCTGCCGGCGCCGTCGCAGGAACGGGATCCGGCCCTTGTCGACCCGCTCGCCGAGCAGCGACAGCAGCGCGGGCAGCACCGTCACCGACCCGACCATGGCGACCGCCACCACCATCAGCGAGGCCAGGCCCATCGCCTCGAACTCGGCGAGCCCGGTGAACAGCATGCCCGCCATCGCCACGCACACGGTGACGCCGGAGACGACGATCGCCCGGCCACTGGTGGCGGCGGCGATCCTGAGCGCGGTGCCCGCGTCCCGTCCGGCGGCCCGCTCCTCACGCTCGCGGCGCAGGTAGAACAGGCAGTAGTCGACGCCGACGGCCATACCGACCAGCAGCATCACCGAGTTGGCGGTGTCGCTCATCGGCTGCAGATGGCTGACGAGGCCCATCAGGCCCATCGTCGCCATGATCGCGGTGATCGCGAGGGCCACCGGCAGCAGCGCGGCCACCAGCGCCCCGAAGGCGATCAGCAGGATGCCGAGGGCCACCGGCACGGCCGAGTACTCGGCCTTCTGGAAGTCGTCGCCGAAGGCGTCCTTGTACTGCTTCTGCATGCTGGCGCCGCCGATCTCCTCGATCCGCAGCGAGCCGTGCTCCTTCTGTACACCGGCGACCGCGTTCAGCACCGGCTCGATCCGGTCGGCGGCCGTCTCGGCGTCGCCGCGCAGGTCGAACTGCACCAACGCGCTGCGGCCGTCCCGGGAGATGGTGTGCGTGTCGTACGGGGAGGTCACGTCGGTGACCTTCCCGGTGCCGTCGACGGCCCGGACGACATCGGCGACGGCGGCCCGGAACGCGCCGCTCGTGGCCTTGACGGCGCCGTCCTTCGACTGGATCAGGACGGTCTCCCCGGCCGGCTCCTCGATCCCCGCGTCGTCGATGATCCGTGCCGCGGTGTGGGTCTCGCCCTTGAGCTGGTCGCTCTCGGCCACGTCGACCCGGCCCGCCGCCGAGCCCAGCCCCATCGCCAGGACGACGAACAGCACCCATATGCCGACGGCCGCCCAGCGGTGCCGGGCGCTCCAGCCGCCGGCGCGGGCGGCCAGCCCCCGCACCTGTGTGTTCCCCATGATCGGGTATGCCCCCTCGTAGTGCGGTGACGGCCCCCTGCCGCCACGACTGCGCTTGCTCCGCTTCGACGGTATGGGCCGGCCGAACGCGTCTCGTCGTGCCGGCCGATGAACCGGGGTGGTCACGGCTCACCGCTGGGGAGGACGGCGGGCCCTTACATCTATCGGTGCTTCTCGGGGACGGGCCCTCAGGGATGCCCGTGTCCGATCCGCCGACAGAGCTCCACTTCGTGATGGCGAAACCGCGTCGAAGAAGTCAAAGCTGCGTGGAGGAGTTGATCCGCACCCCGCTGATCGGCCAGAGTTTCGCGCAAGGCGGCGTCGCCGGGACCGGCCGCCGTGCCCGCCCCCATGGGGCACGACGGCCGCTCTATGGTGGCCGGATGACGACCTATGCGGCGCTGCTGCGCGGAATCAACGTCGGCGGCAGCAAGAAGCTCCCCATGGCCGAACTGCGCACACTCGTCACCGGACTCGGCCACACCGGCGTCCGCACCCATCTGCAGAGCGGCCAGGCCGTCTTCACCGCCGACCGCGGCGACGAGGAGTCCCTGGCCGCCGAGCTGGCCCGCGCGATCGAGGAGCGCTTCGGCTTCCCGGTCGACGTGCTCGTGCGCGACCACGCCTATCTGAAGGCGGTCGCCGAGGCCTGTCCCTTCCCGGCCGCCGACCTGCAGCCCAAGCAGTTGCACGTCACCTACTTCTCCGCGCCCGTCAGTCAGGACCGGTACGCGGAGATCGACCCGGCCGCCTATCTCCCCGAGGAGTTCCGGCTCGGCGACCGCTGCCTCTACCTGTACGCCCCGGACGGCCTCGGCCGCTCCAAGCTCGCCGAGGCGTTGGCCCGTCCGCGGACCACCGCAGGCCTGATCGCCACGAGCCGGAACTGGAACACCGTGCTCAAGCTGGTCGAGTTGACGGCTCCGGGAGCGTGACGGTGCGCAGGCCGAAGCCGGCGGTGTGCGAGAGGATCTCGCGGGGCGGGGCCAGGCGCGGGTGGGCGGCCAGCCGCCGCACGTCCGCCGGGGCCTGAGCGGCGGCGACCTCGTCGAGCAGCGCGAGGTCGGCCGCGCCGAGCGCCGCGTTGTCCTCGAACCCGGCCAGCGGCGCCCAGCCGTCCCAGGGCAGTGTCTCGACGCCGTTGCGGCAGGCCAGATCGAGGACCAGGCTGCCCCGTACGAACCACGCGCCCCGCAGCCTCTCGTCCCACGAGAGCCCGAAGGCAAGCGGGTCGGCCGCACCCGCGCGCACCGCCCGCCACGCCTCGCCCGCCACGACGAACCGGTCCCGCGGCACGTCCAGCGGATCGAAGTCCAGCGCGTACGACGGGTCCAGGACCTGGGGATCGACAAGCCGCCAACTCCCGTCCGGCAGACGGTACTCGGTGATCCAGTGGTCCTCGTGGAAGCCGGCGACGAAGTAGTCGGCGAAGCCGCCGCGGACCCGGGCCGGCGTGCCGGTCGCGCGCAGCAAGGACACGTGCAGCAGCGCGAAGTCCCGGCACGTCCCCACGAACCGCTCGTCGTAGGGCCGTGGTTCGGTGAGCGGTCTGCCCGAGCGCTCGCGCAGGATCCGCAGGATCCGGGAGGCGTAGCGCGCCTCGGGGTCGTGCCGGAGCCGCTCCTCGGGCACCTCGTGGCCCAGCCGCGTCCCCTCCCCCCGATGGAAGATCAACCCCCTGACCACCTGGGCGAGTTCCGCCGGATCCCGGGGCAGGCCGCCGGCATCCAGGTCTCCCGGGTCGCTGTACGGCGTGTGCGTCGCGTAGAAGTCCATGGGGCCGACCGTCGGCCTTGCCCCAGGGGCAGGGTCAACCCGCGGGCGCCGAGGTGCGGTGTGCGAGGCTCTGTCCCATGCGCTACATCATCATCGGGGCGGGAGCGGTCGGCGGGACCGTCGGCGGGCGCCTGGCCCAGGCCGGCCGAGAGGTCGTCCTCGTGGCACGCGGCCGGCACCTGGCGGCACTGGCCGAGCACGGGCTGCGACTGCGGGTGCCGGAGGGCGAGTCGAGGTACCGGCTGCCCGCCGTCGACGGACCCGGCCCGCTCGGCGAGCTGCGCGCCGACGACGTCCTCGTCCTGGCGGTCAAGACCCAGGACACCGTGGCCGCCCTGGACACCTGGGCCGGCCTGCCCGTCGCGGGCGGCGGCACGGCGGCCGAGCGCCTGCCGCTGGTGTGCCTGCAGAACGGCGTCGAGAGCGGACGGCTCGCACTGCGCCGCTTCCGGCACGTGTACGGCGTCTGCGTCTGGCTGCCGTCGACCTTCGTGGAGCCCGGCGTCGTCTCCGCCGCCGGCGCCCCGCTCACCGGCATCCTGCACCTGGGCCGCATCCCGCACGGCACCGACGACACCGCCCACCGGATCGCCGCCGACCTGGCCGACGCCCACTTCGAGGCGCCGGTCGTGCCGGACGTGGCCCGCTGGCAGTACGCCAAACTGCTCGGGAACCTCGGCAACGCCCTCGAAGCGGTGAGCGGGCCCATGACCGGCGAGGAGGCCCAGGCGCTGTACGCGCGGGTGCGCGCCGAAGGGGAGGCCGTGCTCGACGCCGCCGGCATCGCCTACGCGGGCGCGGAGGAACAGCGCGCGGCACGCGGCGACAAGGTCACCCTCGTCCCGCTGCCCGGGGCCCCGCGCGGCGGCGGTTCCTCCTGGCAGTCCCTCGTCCGGGGCACCGGCACCATCGAGGCGGACTACCTCAACGGGGAGATCGTCCTCCTCGGTCGGCAGCACGGCATCCCCACCCCGCTGAACGAGCTGCTGCAGCACCTCGCCAACGCGTTCGCGCGCGAGCGCCGTGTGGCCGGATCCCTGCCGGTCGCCGAGCTGGTCGCCCTGGCCGACAAGGCCGCCGCGCACGGCGGTTGATCTTCCGGCCGGTTTGGCGTTTCGTGTCCCACGGCCGGGTGCGGGACGCGCGCGGCCGATGCGGGTACGAACGGGACACGGGGGAACGGTGGACGACTTCACGGGGGATGCCGGGCAGCGGCTGGCCGCGCGGTTCGAGACGGACCGGCCGCACCTCGCGGCCGTGGCGTACCGGCTGCTCGGCTCCGCCGCCGAGGCCGACGACGCCCTGCAGGAGGCCTGGCTGCGGGCTCGGCAGGCCGACATCGAGGCGGTCGAGAACCTCACCGGCTGGCTGACCACCGTGGTCACCCGGGTCTGCCTGAACCTGCTGCGGGCCCGCCGCAACCGGCGCGAGGAGTTCCTCGACGCCCGCGACAGCGCCTACGACACCGCGTACGACAGCGCCTACCGCGGCGCGTACGAGCCCGGGTCCGCGGCCCTGGGGGCCGGCGACCCCGCACGCGAGGCCCTGCTGGCCGACGAGGTCGGTGTCGCGCTGCTGGTCGTCCTCGACACCCTGGGCCCGGCCGAGCGGGTCGCCTTCGTGCTGCACGACATGTTCGCGGTGCCCTTCGACGAGATCGCCCCGCTGCTCGGGAAGACCCCGGCCGCCACCCGGCAACTGGCCAGCCGTGCCCGGCGCCGGGTCCAGGGCCGCCCGCCCGCGCCCGCCGCCGACGCCGGGCGCCGCCGCGAGGCCGTCGAGGCGTTCCTGGCCGCGACCCGCGGCGGCGACTTCACGGCCCTGGTCGCCCTGCTCGACCCGGACGTGGTGCTGCACGCCGACGCGCGGGTCGTGCCCACGCCCGAACCGATCACCATCCAGGGGGCCGAGCCCGTCGCCCGCGGGGCCATGGCCGCCATGGCCCGCGCCCGGTTCACCGGGCCCGCCCTGCTCGACGGCCGGATCGGCCTGGTCATGGCGCCGTACGGACGCCCGCGACTGGTCCTGGCCTTCACCTTCGGCGCGGACGGCCGGATCACCCGGATCGACGTGGTGGCGGAGCCGGACCGCCTGCGCGAGACGGAGATCGGGGCCGCGCACACCGGTCGATGAGCGCAAGCGGCACCCCCGATGGGCCAAGAAGAGGTGCGGAAAATGGGCCGGGACTCTGGGCCGTCCGCGCCCTAGCGTCGCCACCATGACGCACCCCACCACTCACAGCCCCACCCACACCTCCACCCGTCCCGCCCCGATCCGGGTCGACTTCGCCTTCGACCCGGCCTGCCCCTTCGCCTGGATCACCTCCCGGTGGCTGCTGGAGGTCGAGCGGCTGCGCCCGCTGGACCTGCGGTTCCACGCGATGAGCCTGTACCTGCACAACATCGGCAACGAACTCCCGGACTGGTACCGGGATCTGGTGGACCGCTCGATCGGGCCGGTGCGGGTCGCCGTGGCCGCCGCGGAACGGCACGGCGAAAAGGTGCTGCGCGACCTGTACACCGCGTTCGGGACCCGGATCCACGCGGACGGGATCGAGGACTTCGACCTGGTGGTCACCGAGGCACTGGCCGAGCTGGGCCTGTCCGCGGACCTGGCGGGCGCCGCCCAGGACCCCGCCCACGACGAGGCGGTGCGCCGCAGCCACGCGGCCTGGGCCGAGCCGGAGACGGGCGGCTACGTGGGCACACCCACCCTCCACATCGACGGCACGGTGTGGTTCGGACCGGTGTTGCGTGCCGTTCCGCGCGGCGCCGAGGCGGCAAAACTCTTCGACCATGTACGGGTGCTGGCCAGGCACCCCGACTTCTTCGAACTCAAGCGCACCCGCACCGGCGGCCTCCGCTTCGACTGATCCGAAGGGCGCAGTGGCCGATAACCGTCCCTCGGGCGCGGAGGCCTCACCGCACGTGTGACACGTGGGCCAGCACCGGCGCAGAACGAAGAGCCACCGCGATCCGACGTCACAGGGGAACGCCGGACCGCGGTGGCCGTTACCACGTACCGGCCCTCTGATGGCCCGGCTCGCCGAACTCCGCGAAAAATCCCGCACCCTGTTCCTAGGCTGAAGCGCGGAACGGCCGCAGGCGGACGGATGAGGGAGACGGGCAGGCCATGGCCTCATACGGGCGCACCGCCCACCTCCTCGGCGGCATCCGACGCCCGGTCAACGCGCACCGATCACCCGGATGGGTGGCTATTTTCGGCCCACTTGGCGCCGACCCGGCCGCCCATGGCGCGGCGGCACCACGAAAGAGCGCCGACCAGGGTCCGTCCCACCGTCACCCCTGCGACAAGGCCGTACCGGGCGTCCGTACGGGCACCGCCGACATCGGTAACGTCAGCGGTCCCGGCCCCGCCCGCACCGAAGCCGCACCCACCCGACCCCGAAGGCTGCTCAGGGCCCCCAGCGCCCCGAGGACCAGAAGCGAGGACAGCACATGAGCACGTACCACTACGGCAACGTCAACGGACCGGCCGGCTACGGCGATCACGGCCGGGCCGGCCTGGGCAACGGCGAACTGGACCTGGAGACCCTGATGGACGTCGCCGACCGGCTCACCGAGACGCTGAACGCCGAGTACCCGGAACTCGTCGGCCAGGGCGAGATCATCCAGCGCGAGCTGGCGCTGTCCGCCGAGGACGGCCTGCCGCCCAACCGCGGCCGGATCCGTTCCGCCCTGGAGAACGTCGCCATCAGGGCGGCGGCCGGCACCGGCAGCCTCACCTTCACCCAGCAGCTCACCTACGCCCTCGGCCTGTGACCGGCCCGAGCCTGACCGGGCGGGACAGCCGTCGTCAGGCGCCGAGTGCCGCGAGGGCCGGCTGGCCGGCGGCGTCGTAGCGTTCCAGCAGCACCCGCGCCACCTCCGGTGCCGGGCCCAGCACGTCCGCCAGCAGGTCCGCCTCGGCCGCGCCCCGGGCGATGCGGTCCGGCAGGAAGCCGGGGGCCAGGACGTAGGGCGCGACGGCGACCCGCTCGCAGCCGAGGGCACGCAGCTCGCGTACGGCGTCCTCGGTGCGGGGGAACCCCGCGGGAGAGCCGGCGGAGGCGAACGCAGGCCGCACGGCGCACCAACCGGTGTGCCACCACTCCCGCGCGATGTCCGCGATCACTGCGATCGCCTCCGGGTCGGTGGACCCCGCCGAGGCCAGGACGACCCCGGTCGAGGACTTGTCGGCGGGTGCCAGCCCCGCCTCGTACAGGCGCCGCTCGAGCGCCGCCACCAGCAGCGGGGACGGGCCGAGGACGTCCGCCTGCCGGATCCGCAGCCGCGCCGGGGCCTCCCGCAGCACGGCCGGGATGTCGGCCTTGGCGTGGAACGCGCGCGTCAGCAGCAGCGGCAGCGCGACGACGTCCCGCACGCCCTCCGCCGCCAGCGACTCCAGCACCCCGTGCACCGACGGGACGTTGAAGTCCAGGAAGCCGGTCTCCACGCGCAGCCCCGGCCGCAGCGACCGTACCCGCTCCACGAGGGCGTGCACGGTCGCGGCGTGCCGCGGGTCGCGGCTGCCGTGGGCGATGACCACGAGGACGGGGCGGACCGGCTTGCTCTGCATGGAGGTCAGCTCTTCACCATCAGGCCGCGGCTGCGCAGCACCCACCGCTCCAGCGGGCTGAAGATCAGCAGGTCGATGGCGATACCCACGAACAGGATGAGCAGGATGGCCTCGAACACCATGGCCATGTCGCTGGCGGTGCGGGCGTTCTCCAGCAGCTGGCCGAGGCCCACGCCCAGGTCGGGGAACTGGGCGATGATCTCCGCGGCCATCAGTGAGCGCCACGAGAACGCCCAGCCCTGCTTGAGCCCCGCCACGTAACCGGGCAGCGCAGCGGGCAGGGTGACGTGCCAGACGCCCTTGACGCCCGTCGCGCCCATCGTGCGGCCGGCGCGCAGGAACAGCGGCGGCACCTGGTCGACACCGGACACCAGGCCGTTGGCGATGGAGGGGACCGCGCCGAGCAGGATCACCGCGTACATCATCGAGTTGTCCAGGCCCAGCCAGATCACGGCGGGCGGCACCCACGCCACCGACGGCAGCGACTGGAGGCCGGACAGGATCGGGCCGATGGCCGCGCGCACGAACTTCACGCGGGCCACCAGCAGACCCAGCGGGGTGCCGATGACCAGCGCGAAGAAGAAGCCCAGCAGGCCGCGCGAGACGCTGGTCCAGATGTAGCCGACCAGATTGCCCTGCAGCCAGGCGTCCTGGAACGCGTTGCCCACCGCCGCCGGCGAGGGCAGTTTGGTCGGATCGTCGACGACCGGGTAGAGGAGGGACCAGATCACCAGGACCACCGCGATCGCGATGATCGGCGGCAGGATCTTGTTGACGAAGGTCTGCCGGAGGGTCGGCCGGCCGGTGGCCGTGGTCTCCAGTGCGTCCAGGCCCGCCTCGACGCTCCCGGCGTCCAGGACCGGTGTCCTCTCAGTGCTGGCCATGACGGCGGATCTCCCCACGCAGTACCTCGGTGATCTCAAGGGACAGTTCGGCCACGGGCGCGTCCTCGATGCGGCGCGGCTGCGGGATGTCGACCGTCCACTCGCGCGCGATCCGGCCAGGACGGGAGGACAGCAGGACGACCCGCTGCGCGAGCCGTACCGCCTCGCGCACGTTGTGCGTGACGAACAGCACCGACACGCCCGTCTCCGCCCAGATGCGGGTCAGTTCGTCGTGCAGCACGTCCCGCGTGATGGCGTCCAGGGCCGCGAACGGCTCGTCCATCAGCAGGATCTGGCTCTCCTGCGCCAGCGCGCGGGCCATCGCCACGCGCTGCCGCATACCGCCCGACAGCTCGTGGACCCGCTTGCCGTACGCGCCCTTCAGCCGGACGAGTTCGAGCAGCTCCTCGGCCTTACTGCGCCGCACGGGCTTGGGAACTCCCCTGAGCTTCAGGGCGAGTTCGATGTTCTTGCCCGCGGTCAGCCACGGGAAGAGGGCGTGCTCCTGGAACATCAGCGCCGGGCGGCCGTCCGTGGCGATGGAGCCGGCGGTCGGCCGGTCGAGGCCCGCCACCAGGTTCAGCAGCGTGGACTTGCCGCACCCCGAGGCTCCCAGGAGGGTGACGAACTCACCCGGTGCGACATCGATGCTGATGTCGTCCAGGACGAGCTGCTGCCCGCCCGGCGTCGCGAAGGACTTCGAGACATGCTCGAGGCGTGCCGCGTACTCGACCGCCTCGGCGGCCTTGGCGAGAGTCGTGGCCATGGTCGTCACCTCCTGGGAAGTCATCGGAACGTGTGTCAGCTGCTGCCGAGTCCGGCGTCGCCGACCGTGCTCTCGCCCTCGGCCTTGAGGACCTTGTTGAGGATCGTGAGGTCGTAGATCCCCTTCAGGTTCGGCTTGTCCAGCAGGCCGGCCTTGACCGCGTGCTCCGCCTCGGTGCTGAGGGTGGACGCCAGCGGGTCGTCGGTGAACTGGACCGACTTCCACGCCGGGTCCAGGACGCCGGCCGGCAGTGCCTTCCCGGAGTCCGACTCCAACTGCTTGTTCGCGGCGGCCTTCGCCTCGTCCGGGTGGGCGTTGATCCACTTGTTGGTCTCGACCGAGGCCTTCAGCACGGCCTCGACCGCCTTCGGGTGCTCCCTGAGGAAGTCCTGCCGCACGATGATGTTCGTGATCACGAACTTCTTGTCCGGCCACAGCGTCGACTCGTCCAGCAGCACCTTGCCGCCCTCGGCGACCAGCTTGGACGCGGTCGGCTCCGGCAACCAGGCACCGTCGATGGAACCGGACTTGTAGGCGTCCGGGGTGATCTTGTTGTCGGTGCGGACGACCGTCACGTCACCCTTGCCGCTCTGCGCGTCGACCTTCCAGCCCTGGTCGGCGATCCAGTTGAGGAACGCCACGTCCTGCGTGTTGCCCAGCTGGGGGGTGGCGATCTTCTTGCCCTTGACGTCCTTCAGGGACTTGATCTTGTCCGGGTTCACCACGAGCTTCACCCCGCCCGACGCCGAACCACCGATGATCTTCAGGCTCTTGCCGTCGGACTTGGTGTAGCCGTTGATCGCGGGGGAGGGGCCGATCCAGCCGATGTCGATGGAGCCGGAGTTGATCGCCTCGATCTCGGACGGGCCGGCGTTGAAGGTCGCGTACGAGGCCTTGGTGGCGCCCAGCTCCTTCTGGAAGAAGCCCTTCTGGTTGCCGACCAGCGCGGTGGCGTGGGTCAGGTTGCCGAAGTACCCGATCTTGACGGAGTCGAGCCCGTCGATCTTCTTGGCCCCGGCGGCGACCTTGGTGGTGTTGTCGTCCTTGGACTCGGACCCGTAACCGCAGGCGGCCAGAGTGAGCAGAGGGAGAGCGGCGATCGCGGCTATGCCGCGGCGAAGTCGAGAAGGAGGCAGCTTGGCAGGCACGGGAGGTGTTCCTCTCGTTGGCCCGGCGGTCACGGTCTCTCAGGTCGTGGCCGGGAGTTCGGCAAGGGGTCTTCGTCGCTTCCGGGACGTCGGGTGGGGGGACAGGGCGCGCAAGCGGTGCGCGTACGTCAGCGCACACATCGCGCCACTCCGCCCTGCCCGCTGCCGAGGGCGCCGCTGCCGACGCGGCCGCCCTCCTTCGCGAACGTGGAGTAGTAGTCGGTGGAGTGCATGTTCAGAAGTCCCACCCGTCGTCCTCGGCCTCGTCCTTGACGGGCTCGGGGGACGCGAACGACTCGCCGACCATGCCCGCGGTGAGCGTGGTGCCGTCGTTCGGGTCGATCAGGATGAACGAGCCCGTGCGCCGCGAGTCTGCGTAGGCGTCGACCGGCAGCGGCTCGGCGGTACGGATCTTCACCCGGCCGATGTCGTTGGCGACGAGCTGACCCGGGTGCGGGTGCAGGGACAGGTCGTCGAGCGTGAGCCGGGACGGGATGTCCTTGACGATCGCCTTGACCGTGCGGGTGCCGTGCTTGAGCAGCACCCGGTGGTCGACGGTGAGCGGGGCGTCGGCGACGTGGCAGACGGTCGCCTCCACGTCCTGCGTGGTGGCCGGGGCGTCCTTCGTCGGCACGATCAGGTCGCCGCGGGAGACGTCGATGTCGTCCTCCAGCAGGACCGTCACCGACTGCGTCGTCCACGCCACGTCGACCGGCTCGCCGAGCAGGTCGATACCGGAGATCCGCGTCGTCCGGCCGGAGGGCAGGACCGTGACATCCTCGCCGACCCGGAAGGTACCGGCCGCGATCTGGCCCGCGTACCCCCGGTAGTCCGGGTGCTCGGCGGTCTGGGGCCGGATCACGTACTGCACGGGCAACCGGGCGTGGCAGTGCGCCAGGTCGTGGCTGACCGGCACGGTCTCCAGGTGCTCCAGCACGGTCGGGCCGCCGTACCAGTCCATGTTCGCGGACGGCTCCACCACGTTGTCACCGGCCAGCGCCGAGATCGGGATCGCGGTGACCTCGGGGACGCCCAGGTCGGTCGCGTACGCCGTGAACTCCTCGGCGATCGCGGCGAACACCTGCTCCTCGTACCCGACGAGGTCCATCTTGTTGACGGCGAGGACGACGTGGGGCACGCGCAGCAGGGCGGCGATGGCCGCGTGCCGGCGGGTCTGCTCGACCACGCCGTTGCGGGCGTCGACCAGGACCACCGTCAGCTCGGCCGTGGACGCGCCCGTCACCATGTTCCGGGTGTACTGCACGTGACCCGGTGTGTCGGCCAGGATGAACCGGCGCCGGGGCGTCGCGAAGTAGCGGTAGGCCACGTCGATGGTGATGCCCTGCTCGCGCTCGGCACGCAGGCCGTCGGTGAGCAGCGCGAGGTCCGGGGCGTCCTGACCCCGGCTCGCCGACGCCCGCTCCACGGCCTCCAGCTGGTCGACGAGGACCGACTTGGAGTCGTGCAGCAACCGCCCGACGAGGGTGGACTTGCCGTCGTCGACGGAGCCCGCGGTGGCGAACCGCAGCAGGGTGGTGGCCGAGAGTGCCTCGGTCGTGGTCGTGCTCATGCTTAGAAGTACCCCTCGCGCTTGCGGTCTTCCATCGCGGCCTCGGAGAGCTTGTCGTCGGCCCGGGTCGCGCCGCGCTCGGTCAGCCGGGAGGCGGCGATCTCGGCGATCACGGCGTCCAGCGTGGTGGCGTCGGAGTCGACCGCGCCCGTGCAGGACATGTCACCGACGGTCCGGTACCGGACCAGCCGCTTCTCGACGGTCTCGCCGTCCTTCGGCCCGCCCCACTCGCCCGCCGTCAGCCACATGCCGCCGCGCTGGAACACCTCACGCTCGTGCGCGAAGTAGATCTCCGGCAGCTCGATGTCCTCGCGGGCGATGTACTGCCAGACGTCCAGCTCGGTCCAGTTGGACAGCGGGAAGACGCGGACGTGCTCGCCGGGGGCGTGGCGGCCGTTGTACAGGTTCCACAGCTCGGGGCGCTGGCGGCGCGGGTCCCACTGGGAGAACTCGTCGCGCAGGGAGAAGACGCGTTCCTTGGCGCGGGCCTTCTCCTCGTCGCGGCGCCCGCCGCCGAAGACGGCGTCGAACTTCTCGCTCTGGATCTTCTCCGTCAGCGGGAGCGTCTGCAGCGGATTGCGGGTGCCGTCGGGACGTTCCTTCAGCACACCGCGGTCGATGTAGTCCTGGACGGAGGCCACATGGAGGCGCAGCCCATGTGCGGCCACCACACGGTCCCGGTACTCCAGAACCTCGGGGAAGTTGTGTCCCGTGTCCACATGGAGCAGGGAGAAGGGGATCGCGGCCGGCGCGAACGCCTTCAGCGCGAGGTGCAGCATGACGATGGAGTCCTTGCCACCGGAGAACAGGATCACCGGGTTCTCGAACTCGCCCGCCACCTCGCGGAAGATGTGCACCGCCTCGGACTCCAGCGCGTCCAGGTGCGAGAGCGCGTACGGGCTCTCGGTGCCTTCCTCGACCTTGGCGATCGTGGTCATGCTGCGCCCCTTTCGCTCGCTTCTCCGCCCGCACGGCGCAGATGCGCGGCCATCGTCGTCGTCTGCGGCCGAGCGGCCGCGCGTGCGTCGCTCACAGCAGTCCCTTCTCGCTCAGCAGTGCGTGCACGGACGAGGCGGACTCCCGCACGGTCTGGTGCTGCGACTCGATCCGCAGGTCGGGCGTCTCCGGCTCCTCGTACGGGTCGTCGACCCCGGTGAGCCCGGACAGCTCGCCCGCGGCCTGCTTGGCGTACAGGCCCTTCACATCGCGTTCGCTGCACACCTCGACCGGGGTCGCCACATGGATCTCCAGGTACGGCGTCCCGTTCTCCTCGTGCCGCTTGCGCACCGCGTCCCGGCTGTCCGTGTACGGCGCGATCACAGGCACCAGCGCCTTCACGCCGTTGCGGGCGAGCAGTTCGGCGACGAAGCCGATGCGCTGCACGTTGGTGTGCCGGTCCTCGCGGGAAAAGCCGAGGCCCGCCGAGATGAACTCGCGGATCTCGTCGCCGTCGAGCACCTCGACACGGTGGCCCTCGGCGCGCAGCCGGCCGGCCAGCTCGTACGCGATCGTGGTCTTGCCGGCGCTCGGCAGACCCGTGAGCCAGACGGTGGCTCCGGTCGTCACGTGGTTCTCCTGAATCGAGTCGTTCGTCATCCGTGCAGCCCGCACTCGGTCTTGGCGCGGCCCGCCCAGCGGCCGGCGCGCGCGTCCTCGCCCTCCAGGACCCTCCGGGTGCACGGGGCGCAGCCGATGGAGGCGTACCCGTCCATCAGCAACGGGTTGGTGAGCACGCCGTGTTCGGCGACGTACGCGTCCACGTCGTCCTGGGTCCAGCGGGCGATCGGGGAGACCTTGACCTTCTGCCGCTTCTCGTCCCAGCCGACGACCGGGGTGTTCGCCCGGGTCGGGGACTCGTCGCGGCGCAGGCCCGTCGCCCACGCCCGGTAGCCCTTCAGGCCCTCTTCCAGGGGCTGGACCTTGCGCAGCTTGCAGCACAGGTCGGGGTCGCGGTCGTGCAGCTTCGGCCCGTACTCGGCGTCCTGCTCGGCGACCGTCTGCTTCGGCGTCAGGGTGATGACGTTGACGTCCATCACGGCCTCGACCGCGTCCCGGGTGCCGATGGTCTCCGGGAAGTGGTAGCCGGTGTCCAGGAAGACCACGTCGACGCCCTTGAGCACGCGGGAGGCGAGATGGGCGACCACGGCGTCCTCCATGGAGGAGGTGACACAGAACTTCTCGCCGAAGGTGTCCACCGCCCATTGGAGGATCTCCAGCGCGGAGGCGTCCTCCAGATCGCGGCCCGCCTGCTCGGCGAGTGCCTTCAACTCCTCGGTCGTACGCTGTTCCTGAGCCGTCGTCATATCCGGTCGTCCCCTCCGTTGTCGGCCCGCTGAAGGCCCCGGGCCAGCAGCCCGAGGAACTTCAGCCGGAATGCGCGGTTGCACGCCCCGCATTCCCAGGCGCCGTGGCCCTCCTCGTTCGGACGCAGGTCCTCGTCCCCGCAGTAGGGGCAGTAGAAGGGCGCGGCACGCTCACTCACGAGAGCGCCTCCTCGCTGGCGCGCGCGGCCCAGGTGGCGAACCGCTCGCCGTCCTCGCGCTCCGCCCGGAACCGCTTCAGTACCCGCTCGACGTAGTCGGGCAGCTCCTCCGAGGTGACCTTCAGACCGCGCACCTTGCGGCCGAAGCCCGCCTCCAGGCCGAGCGCGCCGCCCAGGTGCACCTGGTAGCCCTCGACCTGGTTGCCGTCCTTGTCCAGGACCAGCTGGCCCTTGAGACCGATGTCCGCGACCTGGATACGGGCACAGGCGTTCGGGCAGCCGTTGAGGTTGATGGTGATCGGCTCGTCGAAGTCCGGCAGCCGGCGCTCGAGTTCGTCGATCAGCTGCGAACCGCGCTGCTTGGTCTCCACGATGGCGAGCTTGCAGAACTCGATGCCGGTGCAGGCCATGGTGCCGCGCCGGAAGGAGGACGGGCGGGCGGTGAGGTCCAGCGCCTCCAGGCCCTCGACCAGCGAGTCGACCTGCCCCTCCTCGACATCGAGGACGATCATCTTCTGTTCGACGGTGGTGCGGACGCGGCCCGAGCCGTGCGCCTCCGCGAGGTCGGCGATCTTCGTCAGCGTGGCGCCGTCGACCCGGCCGACCCGCGGGGCGAACCCGACGTAGAACCGGCCGTCCTTCTGCCGGTGCACACCGATGTGGTCGCGCCACTGCTGGACCGGCTGCTCGGGGGCCGGCCCGTCGACCAGCTTGCGCTTCAGGTACTCGTCCTCGAGCACCTGACGGAACTTCTCCGCGCCCCAGTCGGCGACGAGGAACTTCAGCCGGGCCCGGTTGCGCAGCCGGCGGTAGCCGTAGTCACGGAAGATCGAGATGACGCCCTCGTAGACGTCCGGGACCTCGTCGATCGGCACCCAGGTGCCGAGCCGGACGCCCAGCTTGGGGTTGGTGGACAGGCCGCCACCCACCCACACGTCGAAGCCGGGACCGTGCTCCGGGTGCCGGACGCCGACGAACGCGACGTCGTTGATCTCGTGCACGACGTCCAGCAGCGGCGAACCCGAGATGGCCGTCTTGAACTTGCGGGGGAGGTTCGAGTACGCCTTGTTGTTCAGGACGCGGCGCTTCATCTCCTCCAGCGCCGGCGTGGCGTCGATGATCTCGTCCTCGGCGATGCCCGCCACCGGGGAGCCGATCATCACACGCGGGGTGTCACCGCACGCGGTGACCGTGGACAGGCCCACGCTCTCCAGCCGGTCCCAGATCTCGGGCACGTCCTCGATCCGGATCCAGTGGTACTGGACGTTCTGCCGGTCGGTGATGTCCGCGGTGCCGCGCGCGAACTCCTGCGAGATCTCGCCGATCACCCGCAGCTGCCGCGTCGTGAGCGCACCGCCGTCGATCCGCACGCGCAGCATGAAGTACGTGTCGTCCAGCTCCTCCGGCTCCAGGATCGCGGTCTTGCCGCCGTCGATCCCGGGCTTGCGCTGGGTGTACAGCCCCCACCAGCGCATCCGGCCGCGCAGGTCGTTCGGGTCGATCGAGTCGAAGCCGCGCTTGGAGTAGATCGTCTCAATGCGTGTCCGCACATTGAGACCGTCATCGTCCTTCTTGAACTGCTCGTTGCCGTTGAGCGGGGTGAAGTGGCCCGCCGCCCACTGACCCTCACCGCGGTGACGACTCACCTTGCGGCGGGGCGCGGAGGCGGCGGGGTTCTGTGGGGTGGCGGCCATGGTTCTACGTCCTTCGGGACAGGCGGAAAGCGGCTCTGACCTGCGCATGCGTGCGCGCGTGGGCATGGAGGCGCGTCATTGCGCAAGAAGAATCAGGTAACGGGGAGGTCGGCGGTGCTGGAGCGTCAGCTCGCCGGACAGATGGCGCTGGACATGCGGCCGAGGTCGACGTGCCGCCGACTCACCAAGGCAATCCCAGTTCCAGACATGACGGAAGCCTGTCACGGCGATCTGGACACAGTCCAGCTTCGTCCATCATGCGGACACCCCTGTCCCGCTATGTGGAACAAGGGTGTCGTCGCTCACATGCGTCGCCGGGAGGCTTGTCCTGGCAGGTCAGGCGGAGTATGCGCCGGGCCACGGCCCCGGCGCCGCCACGTCCGGCTCCAGCTCCACCTTGGTGTCGAACAGCTTGAAGCCGCGCCGTTGGTAGTTGTCCATCGCGAACTCGCCGTCCTTGCTGCACGTGTGCAGCCACACCCGCTTGGTCGGCGTACGCCCCGGCCACCGCTCGGCCAGGTCCCAGGCGCGGGCCGTACCGTACGACAGCAGATGGCCGCCGATGCGCCGGCCGCGGAAGGCGGGGATCAGGCCGAAGTAGACGATCTCGACCACGCCCTCGTCCTGCGGCTCCAGCTCGACGTAGCCCGCCGGGGTGCCCCGGTCGTAGGCCACCCACGTCTCCACGCCGGGCCGGTCCACATGCTCCTGCCACCGGGCGTAGGTCCAGCCCAGCCGGTCGGTCCACCGGATGTCGCCGCCGACCGAGGCGTACAGGAAGCGGCTGAACTCGGGGGAGGGGACCTCGGCGCGGACGATCCGGACGTCGCCCTCCGGTGCGGCGGCGGGCAGGAGGTCGGCCGGTGACGTCTGCTCCAGGGACCAGGTGGTGACAGGGACGCTGCTCATGCGGGCCAGGGAATCATCCCGCCGACCGCCGTGTCGATCGAGCAGGTCACACGGAGCTCACTCCAGCGACCGGTCGAGTGCGGCCAGGGGCAGGGCGAAGAGCATCCGGTCCGACAGCGACCACACCTCGCCGGTCTCCCGCCAGTAGGAAAGGGAGCCCGCCGACTGCGCCCAGCAGCGGTGCGAGGCGTCCGCTCCACAGTGGGCGGCCCGCGCTCCCTTGCCGTCCTGCCGCCACAGACCGCCGTGTCCGTCCCGCGAGCCGGGCAGCTGTCCCACATACCAGGACGGTTCCTCCGTGCCGGCCTGCCGGTACGACAGGACGCCCCGGATCCCGGCCGCCCGGGTCCGGTGGGCCTCCACCGCGTCCACCCGCCCCGCGGGGTCCGTGGCGAGCAGTCCGGCGCGCGCCGGGTCCGTGCTGAACGCGTACCGCCACAGCCGGGCCTTTTGGTCGCTGCCGGGCTCGGTCCACTCCGCTGCGGCCAGGCTGTCGGGTGCCGTGCCGCGGTCGAGGGCGAGCGCGCCGGGACAGGGCGGCCCGGAGGCCGTGCACCGGCCGGAGGCGAAGCGGTACGAGCCGACCGCGGGCAGCACGTACCGGTAGCCGTCGGCGGACCAGCCGCCGGGCACCCGGCCGATCGCGGGCCCGTCGACCGTGGTGCGCTGGATGCGGTCGAGGTCGTAGACGTAGAGCGCGTCCGCGCTGCCGGTGGAGGCGGTGACCAGCAGTTTGTTCTGGTACCACACCATGCCGGAGATGCCGGAGGTCAGGCCCCGGTAGTCCCGGCCGTCCTGGACCGGTACCACCAGCAGCACCCAGCGGTAGGCCAAGTGGTCGGGGTCGTCGGCGTCGACGAAGGCGACCCGGGCGAGGCCGCGCTCGGCGGCGCGGCCGGTGGTGGTGCTGTGGGTCCAGCCGCTGAGGACGACCCGGTGCCTGCCCCAGACGCCGTCGTCGTCGGCGTCACCGGAGGTCGTCACCGAAGCCGGCTGCCAGTCCGTGGACGCGGCGTCGGCCGGGTCCCAGCAGTAGGCGCGAGTGGCGGCGGGGGTGACGGGCAGGGACGCGCGGTCGTCGGCGGAGCAGTCGGAGCCCTCGCGCATGCCGCGGTCGGTGCTCTCGAGTACGTTGCCCACGCCGACCGGGCGGCCCATCGCGGCGGAGAGCCGATTCAGGGAGCGGGCCGGCACCAGGTGCTCCTGCAGCCGGAGCCGACCGGTGTCCGCCGGGGAGGAGAGCGGCCTGAGCGCGCCCGGGCCCCCGCTGACGTCGGCCTGCGACGCGCTGATCAGGGTGGCGGCCGCGGTGAGCGCCAGCGCGGTTCCGGCCAGGACCGCGCGCAGCGCCGCGCCCCGTCTGCGTCGGCGGTGTCTGCCGCGATGCTTCATGTCTCCTCCCGAGCGGGCCAACTGCGCCTGGTGGTCCGTACGTTCACCGAGGAGCAGGTGGGGCGGCCCGTAGGGGATGCTACGGCAGCAACGGGCCGCGTAGGGCGAAGACCCCGCAAATACGCGGAAGACACGCCCATGGAACCGTGGTCCGGCCCTCACGGACGCGTCGGTCGATCGCTCCTGGGGGTCGTCCGCTTCCGTGCCACCGCCGGTGCCGTCGACCCGGGCAGCAGGTCATGAGGGTCGTCGGGAAGCAGCACCTCGACCTCGGCGTCCTCGCGGAAACGATAAGGCCGGTGTTGCAGAAGTTCCCCGAGATACCGCCTGATACGAGACATCTCCGCCCGTACGGTCACTGTCCTGGACGGGTCGCCGAACAGATCCTGGGCGAGGCCCGCCGCACCGCGCCCGGGCCGGTGTTCGGCGAGCAGGAACAGCAACTCGGCGTGCCGCGGGCTCAGTTCCCGGGACCACGAACCCGCCGAGGTCTCGACCGTCAGCGCACAGCGGCCCGGCCGGGTGAGGTCCAGCACGATCCGGGTCGCGGCGGTGGCGAGCGGTCCGTCCTCGGCCCGCAGCAGCCAGCCCCCGGCCAGCGGCTCCACCGCGCACGAGCCGAGCGACGGCAGCCACCGGCGGCCCGGCGAGAGCGACTTGGGCAGCCCGACCCGCCGTACGTACGGCATCCCGCTCACCGCCGCCGCCCAGCCGTCCCGGTCCACCACCAGCGCCCGCCCGTCCAGCCGGGCCAGCACGGGCGCCGCCACCGTACGCAGCCGCTCCAGCGAGGCCAGATGCAGTTCCCGCAGCCGCGCCTCCGCCAGCTTGGCCACCGAGTCCACCCAGGCCAGGGTCGCCGGATGCATCGTCTCCAGCGGGCCGCTGACATCCACGACACCGATCAGCTTCCCGTCCCTGGGGTCGGTGATCGGGGCGCCGGTGCAGGTCCAGGAGGTGTGCGAGCGCACGAAGTGCTCGCCGGCGAAGACCTGCACCGGCCGCCGTACGACCGCCGGGGTGCCGACCCCGTTGGTGCCGACGACGTCTTCCCGCCAGTCCGCGCCGAGTTGGAAACCGAGACCGTCGGCCTTGCGCAGCACCGGCCTCGATCCCTCCCGCCACAGCACGCGCCCCTCGGCGTCCGCGACGACCATGATGTGCTGGGCGACGTCCGCGACCGAAAGCAGACCGTCGCGCAGCACCGGCAGGACGTGCCGCAGTGGCGACTCCTCACGCCGGCGCCGTACTTCGTCGCAGGACAGCAGGCCCGATCTGAAGTCGTGGTCGGGGTCGACCCCGCTGCGCAGCATCCGTCCCCACGACTGCTCGATCACCGGCCGGGGCGCGATCGGCGCACGTCCTCCGGCAAGTGTGGCCTCGCGGACCTCGCTCAGCACCCGCGCCGCCTGTGCCGCGTCCACGGCGGCCAGACGCGCCACGTTCATCGGCGGGTTCACCACTGGGGTCCTCCCGGAAGGGCCTCGAACACATTTGTCAAGCCGTCCGGGCGGCGGTTTCCGGTCCGACTGTGCCTCTCATACTGCCGTTCCGGGCAGGCCGGAGGCACACACTCCGCGCATGTGCGCCAACAAGTTGCAACCCCCTGCAACCCTGGTGGACCGCCGAGGGGTGGCTGAGACTTGACCGTGACGCCGCCTGCGGGCGGCGTCCGCGGCCTTCAACGGGCCCAAGAGGTGGGGGTGGTGCCGTGTCGGCGCAGCACCACCCCCGCCGGGGGCTTCCGCCGCCTTCCGCGAGTGCGGCTCGGGGTGCGTGGGCCTGTGCGGGCCCGAACGTGGCCGGTCGCGCGGTCGTCCGCGCCCCTCCAGGCAGGACTCGGCAGCCCGCGGTCAGGACGTCGGGCCCGTGTTCCGGGTGTCGCAGCCTGCGTTTCCGAACGTCCCGGCCCGTGTTCCGGATCCGCGGCCCGTGTTCTGAATGTCCCCCGGCCCGTGTTCCGAAGGTGATCCGCGGCCCGTGTTCCGGTCGTCGCGGCCCGCGTTCAGAACGTGGGGCGGGCCCGTTCCACCACCGCTTCCAGGTCCAGGCCCGTCGGCAGGGTGCCGAAGGACGCGCCGTGGTCGCCGCCCAGGCGGGAGGCGCAGAAGGCGTCGGCGACCTCCGGCGGCGCGTGCCGCACCAGGAGCGAGCCCTGCAGCACCAGGGCCAGCCGCTCCGCCAGCCGCCGCGCCCGGCCCTCGATGCCGTCCAGGTCGGCGAGTTCGGTGAACAGGTCCTTCACCGCCCGGTCCAGGCGGTGGTCGGCGCCGTGCGCCCGCCCGATCTCGGTGAGGCAGGCGTCCAGCGCCCCCGGCTCGCGCTGCAGCGCCCTGAGCACGTCCAGTGCCTGAACGTTCCCGGCGCCCTCCCAGATGGAGTTCAGCGGTGACTCGCGCACCAGCCGGGGCAGGCCCGACTCCTCGACGTACCCGTTGCCGCCCAGGCACTCGGCCGCCTCCACGGCCACCGGCGCGCACCGCTTGGTGATCCAGTACTTGGCGGCCGGCACCGCGAGCCGCAGGAACGCGCGCTCCCGCTCGCCGCCGTCGTCGTAGGCGGCGGCGAGCCGCAGCGCGAGCGCGGTCGCGGCCTCGGACTCCAGGGCGAGATCGGCGAGCACATTGCGCATCAGCGGCTTGTCGATCAGCTTGCCGCCGAACGCCTCGCGGTAGTTGCTGTGGTGGATCGCCTGCGTCACCGCCTGCCGCATCAGGCCCGCCGAACCGAGCGCGCAGTCCAGCCGGGTCGCGGCGACCATCCCGATGATGGTCGGCACCCCCCGCCCCTCCTCGCCGACCCGGCGCGCCCAGGTGCCGTCGAACTCGACCTCGGCGGAGGCGTTGGACCGGTTGCCCAGTTTGTCCTTCAGCCGCTGGATGCGGAAGACGTTGCGGGTGCCGTCCGCCAGTACCCGTGGCACCAGGAAGCAGGTGAGCCCGTCCGGAGCCTGCGCCAGCACCAGGAAGGCGTCCGACATCGGCGCCGAGCAGAACCACTTGTGCCCGGTCAGCACGTACGTCCCCGCCTCGGCGAGCGGCCGTGCCTCGGTGGTGTTCGCGCGTACGTCGCTGCCGCCCTGCTTCTCGGTCATGCCCATACCGAAGATCGCGCCGGGCTTCTGCCCGGCGGGCCGCAGCTCCCGGTCGTAGACCGTGGACGTCAGCCGCGGCTCCCACTCGGCCGCCAGCTCCGGGTCGGCGCGCAGCGCGGGCACGGCCGCGTGGGTCATCGACAGCGGGCAGCAGTTGCCCGCCTCGACCTGGGTCCAGACCAGGAACCCGGCCGCCCGGCGCACATGCCCGGCCGGCCGGGTCCAGGCGCCGGTCAGGCCCGCCGAGACGCCCTTGCCGAGCAGCCGGTGCCAGGCCGGGTGGAAGTCGACCTCGTCGATCCGGTGGCCGTACCGGTCGTGGGTGCGCAGCCGGGGCGGGTGCTCGTTCGCCTGGACCGCCCACTCCTGCAGCTGAGCGGAGCCGGCGGCCCGGCCGAGCGCGGACAGCTCGGCGCGTACCTCGTCCAGCACGTCCGGGTCGGTGTACCGCTCGACCGCCTCGACGAGTCCCCGGTCGGCCGTGTAGACGTCGTGTCCGACCAGCGGGGGCGGCTGGTTCGTCACGGTGTGGGTGGAGGTGCCTGCCATGGTTGCGAACCTACCCGGGACGGCGGCGGTGATGGGTTCCAGAGTGGCACAGCTCCGGAATCCCGATGGGTCGAACCGGTGATCGCCCCCGGGAAGGTGAGGGCGGCCCGGTACGGCGGATACCGTTAGGACGTGCAGCCAGCAAGTGAAACCCCCGAGCGGCCCGCAGGCCGGCTCCACCGGGCCAGAGCCCTCTACCGGAACGTCTCCAAGCGCAGGACCGCCTGGCTGTTGCTCAAGGACACCGTCAACTCCTGCATGGAGTACCGCATCCTGGGCCTGGCGGCCGAGGCGGCGTTCTTCACGCTGCTGTCCGTGCCGCCCCTGCTCCTGAGCCTCATCGGCCTCCTCGGCTACGTCGACGACTGGACCGGCGCGGACACCATCCACAGCCTGGAGAACAACATCCTCGAGGCGTCCCGCACGGTGCTCTCCGACAAGGGCGTGAAGGAGATCGCCGAGCCGATCCTGCACGACGTGCTGAAGGGCGGCCGGCCCGACGTCATCTCGATCGGCTTCCTGTTCGCCCTGTGGTCGGGCTCGCGCGCGGTGAACGTCTTCATCGACACCATCACCGTCATGTACGGCCTCGACGGCGTCCGGGGCATCGTCAAGACCCGCATCATGGCCTTCCTGCTGTTCATCGTGGCGCTGCTGATCGGCTCGGTCGCGCTGCCGCTGATGGTGGCGGGGCCGGACGCGGTGGTACGGATCGTGCCCTGGTCGGAGACGGTCGTCCAAGTCCTGTACTGGCCGGTCGTGATCGTCCTGTCCATCGCCTTCCTGACGACCCTGTACCACGTGTCGGTGCCGGTCCGATCCCCGTGGATCGAGGACGTCCCCGGCGCCCTGGTGGCCCTCGCCATGTGGGTGCTCGGCAGCTTCCTGCTGCGCATCTACCTCACGAACACCATCGAGGGCGCCACCATCTACGGCTCCCTCGCCGCCGCCGTCGCCGTGCTGCTGTGGATCGGCGTGTCCGCCTTCGCCGTCCTCGTCGGCGCGGCCGTGAACGCGGCGATCGACCGGGTCTGGCCCGCCGCCGCCACGGCCGCCGCCCGCGAGGCGAACGAGCGGATCCGCGAGGCGCAGGTCGCCGAGTACGTCGCCCGTGCCGCGGCCGCCCGCGACGTCGACCCCGACGACCCCGACATGCCCTCCGAGTTCCCCGAGCGCTGGTCCCGCTTCCTGCCCCCGGAGGACGTCACGGCCCGCCTCCGCACCCACGCGAAGAACCCACACCACACCCATCGATCCAACGGCACCGACACAGGCGATACAGCACATCCGGAGAAGTGACGGGGGTGCTCGGTGAGGTGCCTGGGGCCTTGGGGAGTGACCTGGGTCCTGGGACGAGTCGCCGGGCAGGGGGAGGGGTGGCCGGTGCCCGGGGGAGTGGGGGGTCGCCTGGGGAGGTGACCGGGTGCTCGGAGGAGTGGCCGGGCAGGGGAGGGGTGGCCTCTGCCCTGCGGCGCACGGGCACATCGCCGAGCGACTCACCCCCATAAGCGTGTGTCTACGCTGCCCCCATGGACGCACTCGCAGGCCTGCTGGACGGTCCACGCGCGCGTGGCGCCTTCATGATCCGGGCGTGTTTCGACCCGCCGTGGGGCGTGCGCGTGCAGGACGAGGCTCCGCTCACGGTGATGGTCATGGCACGAGGCGGCTGCTGGATCACCCCGGACACCGGCGACGAACCGGTGCGGCTGGGGCCGGGCGACCTGGCGATCGCGCGCGGCCCGGAGCCGTACACCTGCGCCGACACCCCGGGCACCGCCCCGCAGGCGCTGATCCTGCCCGGCGGCGAGTGCCGCTACCCCGACGGCAGTTCCCTGAACGGCTCCATGGACCTCGGCGTGCGCACCTGGGGCGACCGTCCCGACGCGGGCACGGTGATGCTGATCGGCACCTACCTGATGCGGGGCGAGATCAGCGGCCGTCTGCTCGACGCCCTGCCGCCCCTGCTGGCCCTCCCCGCCGGGGTGTGGTCCTGCCCGCTCACCCCGCTGCTGACGGAGGAGATCGTCCGCGACGAGCCCGGCCAGGAGGTGGTCCTGGACCGCCTTCTGGACCTTCTCCTGATCAGTGCCCTGCGGGCGTGGTTCTCCCGCCCGGGGGCGGCGGCACCCGCGTGGTACCGGGCCCTGGCCGACCCGGTCGTGGGCCGCGCGCTGCGCCTGCTGCAGGACGACCCGGCGCACCCGTGGACGGTCGCCGCGCTCGCCGCCGAGGCAGGCGTGTCCCGCGCGGCCCTCGCCCGCCGCTTCACCGGCCTCGTGGGCGAGCCCCCGATGACGTACCTGACCGGCTGGCGGCTCGCCCTCGCCGCCGACCGCCTGCGCGACACCGATCTCACCCTCGACACCCTCGCCCGCCAGGTCGGCTACGGCAGCGCGTTCGCGCTCTCCACGGCCTTCAAACGCGTCTACGGCGTGAGCCCACAGGAACACCGAGCCGGCGGCGGCGCGCGGCACACCTGACCACCGGACGCCACCGGCTGCGCCTGCCTCTGCTCGGGATCTCCGGCACGAAGGAGGCACCTCGCGCGACCCCTCCGGCGCGGGGAGAGGGGGGGAAGGGACGGGACCCGGGGCCCTTCCCGTGGCTGCTCCACCCCAGGGTGCGGCTCGCCGGTGGAGATTCCGGCGTGGTGATTCCACCCGCTTTCCACCCTGCTCTCCACCC
The DNA here is from genome assembly GCF_043199855.1 of Streptomyces sp. NPDC048521. NCBI lineage: Bacteria > Bacillati > Actinomycetota > Actinomycetes > Kitasatosporales > Streptomycetaceae > Streptomyces > Streptomyces sp. NPDC048521. The sequence goes on along the minus strand of NZ_JBICWR010000002.1, from coordinate 491,648 downwards.
GTGCTCCGATCCGCCGGACATCACCCCGCGCCTAGCGTTTTTCCGCAGGGCCGGCGCCGTCCGGTCACGGCAGGACAGCCGGGAGCAGCGGTTCGAGGCGCCGACCGGTTCGGCTCCGGCACCGAGGGAGGATGCGGAGGGCATGGCGGGCACCACGGACGCGGCGGGATACGGACAACGGCCGGAGCCGACCGCGAGGCCGGACGGCACCGGCGGCAAGGAGGGCACGGGCGGCGGGGAGAGCATGGAGGGCCTGGGCGGCAAGGAGGGCACCGGCGGCACGATGTATGGCCCACTGCTCTCGCTCGCCGTCGCTATCGTCCTGCCCCTCGTCGTCTACTACGCGGCCAGAGGACTCGGTGCCGGCCAGGGACCGGCCCTGCTGCTGAGCAGCGCGCCACCGGCCCTGCGTCTGCTCTCGGGTGCGGTGCGGCATCGCAGGATCGACGGCGTCGACCTCTTCTTCACGGTGCTGCCGGCCGTCGCGGCACTGGCGTCCCTGCTCGGCGGCGGCCCCCGCCTGCTGCTGTTCAAGGACGCGGCGCTGCCTCTCGCGGTCGGCGGCTGGGTGCTCGGCACCGGCTTCGCCTCCAGACCGCCGGCCTTCCGGCTGGGACAGCGCCTGCACCGCGGCGCGGGCGCGAGCCAGGACCTGGCAGGACCGCGCCGAGTACCGCCGGGGACTGCGTCTACTCACCCTGGCCTGGGGCGCCGAGCAACTGCTCGACGGCGGTCTGGGCACGCTCGCCGCCACGCTGCCCACCGACACGGTGCCCCTGCTCGCCCGCCTCCAGTCCCTCCTCCTGCTCGCCCTGGCCGCCGCGGCCACCGCCGCCTACGCCCGCCGCTTCCGCACCCACCACGGCCTGCCCCTGTTCGGCGCGCCCGCACCGGCGGCCGGAGGGATCGGCGATCCCGCCCGGGCAACTCTCCGCGCGGGACCCGCCGGGTGACGGCACACCGGCCCCGGAGGCGACGTAGGGTGGCAGATGTGTACGCGGAGCGGGCGTCGCGGTTGACCGGCGCGGTCGTGTGGACGAACACCCCGACCGGGGCCGGCGCCGGGCCCGTCCTGCCCGACGGCTGCATGGACCTGCTGTGGAGCGAGGGCCGGTTGCTGGTCGCCGGTCCGGACACCCGCCCCTACGTCCCCCAGGGCCCGGCACGTTCCTGGGCGGGTATCCGTTTCTTCCCCGGCACGGCGCCCGCCCTGCTCGGCGTACCGGCGCACGAACTGCGCGACCGCCGGGTGGAGTTGGCGGACCTGTGGCCCGCCAACCGGGCCCGGCGCCTGCGCGACCACGTCGAGGCGGCGCCCGACGCGGCCACGGCCCTGGAGGACATCGCCCTGGACCGGGCCACATGGGCGGCAGCCCCCGACCCGCTGCTGCATCGGCTGGTGGAGTGCCTGGACGAGGGCCGCCCGGTGGCCGCGACGGCCGACGAACTCGGCATCGGCGCCCGCCAGTTGCACCGCCGCTGCCTTGGCGCCTTCGGCTACGGGCCCAAGACCCTCGCCCGGATCCTGCGCCTGCGACGGGCGCTGGCGCTGGCCCGCTCCGGGGTGCCGTACGCCGAGACGGCGATCCGTGCCGGGTACGCGGACCAGCCGCATCTGGCGCGTGAGGTGCGACAGCTGGCGGGCCGTCCGCTCCGGGAGCTACTCGGCGGCAGCGGGTAGCGGGGCGTACAGGCTGACGTCGTTGCCGTCGGGGTCGTGCACGGTGGCGTACCGCTGCCCCCAGAAGGCGTCCCACGGCTTGAGCTCTCCGTGGTGTCCGGCGCCCACCAGGTCCTCGTAGAGGGCGTCGACGTCGGCCGGGGAGTCGCACCGGAAGGCGAGCGAGACCCGGCCTGTGCCGACGGGCGGCCGCCACCCGGGGTGGAAGGAGCGCATGGTCTCCTCGGTGTCCAGCGCGAGGGTCAGCCCGCCGGGCAACTCGGCCTCGACGTGCGGTTGTTCCTCGGCCCCGGCGGGGAAGACCAGGCCGAGGCGACGGTAGAAGGCGAGCGAGGCGGCGAGATCCGAGGCCACCACGCCGATCACGGTGAATCGTGCGGTCATGCGGCCACCGTAGGCAGCGGCCGGTCAGCCGGTCTTGAAGGAATCGGACACCACAGTCCTCCCCGCCCGGTCGGCGCCCACCGGCCCGGTTCCGGGCGGCGACGGCACCCACCGCGCAGCGTCTGGACGCCGTCGTGGTCCCGAGGGAAGGGGCCGCGCCTCGGCGCCGTGGCCCGGACGGGCCGCGGCGAGGTGCTCGACGAGCACGAACGTCACACTGATCAGCAGCGACCAGGCGCCGAACTTGGTCAGCGGCACCGGTTGCCAGCCGGTGAGCTGCTGCGGGTAGCTCCAGGCGCCGGCGTAGGTGGCGGCGTTCTCGGCGACCCACAGGAAGAACCCGATCAGCACGAAGGAGACGGCCAGCGGCATGCGGTAACGGTGGGTGCCGACGCTGAAGCCGACCCAGGTGCCGGCGGTCGCGGCGGCCATCGCCAGCGCGAGCGGCCAGCGCAGGTCCGGCATCCAGTGGTGGGTGAAGAAGTTGACGTAGACGGCGGCGGCCACCAGCGTCGTGGCGGCGGCGCGGTAACGGGTGAAGCGCAGCCGCATCAGCCGCCTGGCCCGGCAGACGTAACTGGCGACCGCCGCGTACATGAACCCCCCGTACAGCGGCACCCCGGCGATCTTGGTGAGCGCGTCCTCCGGGTAACTCCAGGAGCCCATGCGCACCTTGACCAGTTCGAACAGCAGCCCCACCACATGGCACACGGCGATCACGGCGGTGTCCCGCCGGGTCTCCCAGCCCGCCTTGCGGGCGACGAGAGTGAGCAGCACGCCGTAGGCCAGCACCAGGTCGTAACGCGCCACCGGCAGATCGGGCAGCAGCCGGGAGCCGGCGATGCCCGCGAGCAGCGCGACCGCGAAGGCGCAGCACCGGGCCTGGACCACCCCGAACAGCACCAACTGCCCCATGCCGTGCCGGAGACCTCTCCCCCTGCGACGCATGCCCCCTCCTTCGCACGCCGACGAGGGCCCCGATCCTAGAGGCACAGTTGAACGTGTTCAAATACAACGCGGTCGAAGGTGACCGGTCCGGTCGGTGTGTCCGCGGTGAAGGAAAGCGCGGTGGGTCCTGCCGTGAGCGGCAGCGCCGTGCCCAGGGCCGCCGGCGGGCCGCGCACCTCCTCCGGGTCCGGCGGCGTGGCCGTCACCTCCAGCAGCGGGGCGACCGGGCAGGCCGTTGGTGGCCGGTGCGGGGACTCGCCCCGGTCGATGAGGAACGGGACAAGGCCTAAGGGGTGTGCGCCGCCGTGCGCACACCCAGCCGGTCCGGCACCGTCCTCCGTTTCGCGCGGCAGGCCGGTCCGGCACGGTCCTGCGTCTCACATGGCAAGCCGACCCGGCACTGTCACCCGGCGTGCGGGGCAGGCCACTTCGGCGCATCCCCAGGCACGCGGCCGCCCGGATAGGGTCGCCGCATGGCCGGGCGACTCCTCCTCTACACCCGCACCACCGACTACCGCCACGACTCCATCCCGCACGCCGTCGCCGCCGTTCGCGCGTTCGGCCGGTTCGCCGTCGAGCACACCGAGGACCCCGCGGACCTCGAACGGCCGCTGGACGGCTACGCGGCCGTCGTCTTCCTCTCCACCAGCGGAGACGTGCTGACCCCGGTCGGCCGCAGGCGGCTCGCCGAGTACGTCGACGCGGGCGGCGGCTTCGCCGGGGTGCACGCGGCCGCCTGCACCGAGTACGGCTGGCCGTACTACGGCGAACTCCTCGGCGCCCGCTTCGTACGGCATCCTCCGTACCAGCCGGGCCGGGCCGTCGTCGAGGACCCCGGCCATCCCGCAACCCGTCGGCTGCCGGCCGTCTGGGACGTCACGGACGAGTGGTACGACTTCGACGCCGGCCCCCGCGGCGGGGCCCGCGTGCTGCTGCGCGCCGACGAGGCGTCGTACGAGGGCGGCGGGATGGGCGCCGACCATCCGCTGGCCTGGTGCCGGGAGCAAGGCACCAGGGGCGGACGCATGTTCTACACAGCCCTCGGGCACGCTGCCGAGGCCTACCGCGACCCGGACTTCCTGGCCCACCTCGACGGCGGCCTCGCCTGGGCGGCAAGGCTCGCCGCGTGACGTTTCTGCGGTGAACCGGTTCGGCCATTGGGGTGAGTAAAGCTCGCCCTCGTGAAAGGTCACGCGCATATCTAGAGATGCTCTTGTCTTGGCAAAGGGCGTCGAGACGCGGCGGCCCATCCCGCACCGCGTCACCCACCCACAGGAGGAGCCGGACCTTGACTTACGGTAAGAAGCTGCGCGAGCGCATCGCCGGGCCCGGGACCACACCGCTGATCGGCGTGTACGACATGTACTCGGCATCGATCGCGGCCAAGCACTACGACGGGATGTTCGTCTCGGGCTTCGGATTCGCGGCCTCGTACTACGGGCTGCCGGACATCGGATTCATCGCCTGGCCCGACATGGTGGCCTTCGTCCAGCGGCTGCGCGGCGCGTTCCCGCACCACCATCTGCTGGTCGACATCGACGACGGCTACGTCGACCCCGAGGTCGCCTGTCACGTCGTCGAGGGACTCGAACGCATCGGGGCCTCCGGCGTGATCCTGGAGGACCAGAAGCGGCCCCGCCGCTGCGGACACGCCGACGGCAAGCAGGTGCTGCCGCTGGAGGAGTACCTGGAGAAGCTGCACAAGGTCCTGCAGACCCGCAAGGACCTGGTCGTCGTCGCCCGCACGGACGCCACCGACGAGCACGACATCCTGCACCGCGCCGAGCAGCTGGCCGCGACCGACGCCGACGTGGTGCTGGTCGACGGTGTGCGCAGCGTCGAGTGGATCCGGCGCATCCGGGAGGTCGTCGGCGACAAGCCGCTGCTGTTCAACCAGATCGCCGGCGGCAAGTCGCCCCGACTGTCCCTCGGCGAACTGTCCGACCTCGGTGTCGACGTGGCGATCTACAGCACCCCGTGCCTGTTCGCCGCGCACGAGGCGATGGACTCCGCGCTCTCCGACCTGAAGGCCGCCGACGGCCGGCTGCCGGAGGTGGACCCCGCGAGCGGGGTCGGCGTGAAGGCGTCCACCACCCTGCTGGAGCGCAACATCGCCCCCGAGCGGCTCACCCCCGAGGGCGTGGGCGTGTGACGGGTGCTCTGCCCCGGCTGGCGAGGGCGACGGTGGTCGCCGCCGCACTCCTCGGCGCCGGTGCCGTACCCGCGGTCGCGTCCGGGAGCGTCATCACCGTGATCGACAACTCGCGCACCGGCACCGACAACTCGGAGACGGACTCGGTCCTCGAAGTGGACCGCACGGCCAACGTGCAGAACGGCAGCGGCACCGCCGGCAGCGACCACGACGGCAGCGCCGTGGACGTGGTCGAGGCCCTCGTCGGAGCCGACGGCCACGGCGGGGAGGCCTGACCGGGACCGCCCCGTACGCCGACCCGTGGGAAAGCCGTGCGGGGACCGGCGATCGAGGAGCCGGAGACAACCGTACGACCGTGGGACAACCGCATACGACGACGGCCGGGCACCCCGTGCGCGAGGTGTCCGGCCGTCTGTGTGCTCAGTCCTCGTCGAGGTCGGGTCGGCCGTGCTCGTCGGCCTCGACGTCCTCCTTCGGGTCGTGCTACAGGGGCCCGGGTCACCGCATCGCGCCCGAACGGGCAACCGCCGTCAGGCAGTTGGCCGGAGCGCCGGCGGAGCGGCCGTGCTCGCCCTGTGCACGAGCCGGGTCGACAACTCCGTCCGCGTGCCCTCCGGGCGCTCCCCCTGCATCATCCGCACCAGCAACCGCAGCGCCGTTCCCGCCATCTCCGCGAGCGGCTGGCGTACGGTGGTCAGCGCCGGAGCGACCCAGCGGGCCTCGGGCAGATCGTCGAAACCGACCACGCTCATGTCGTCCGGTACCCTCAACCCCCGTTCGGCCAGCGCCGCGTACGCCCCGAGCGCCATCCGGTCCGAGCACACGAACACCGCGGTCGGCGGCTCGGGCAGGTCCAGCAGTTCGTGCATGCGCAGCCGGGCGATCGTCTCGTCGAAGCCCGCGTGCCGCACATACTCGGGGCGGTGCCGCACCCCGGCCGAGGCGAGCGCCGAGCGGTAGCCGGCCACCCGTGCGCCTGCGTACAGCGTGCGCCGGCGCCCGGCGACCACCGCGATCCGCTCATGACCGAGCCCCAGCAGATGCTCGGTCGCGCTCATTCCGCCCTGCCAGTTGGCCGCCCCGACCGACACCACCCCGGCGGGCGGCTCCTGTGCGGGGTCGATGAGCACGTACGGGATGCGGTGGTGGTCCAGCCAGGCGTACTGCGACGCCGACAGCTCCGCCGGATCGAGCAGCACCCCCGAGGAGCCGCGTGCGGCGAGCCTGTCCAGCCAGCCGCGCTCCCGCCGGCCGTCGCGGGTGCGGGTCACCCCGGCCGAGACGACCACCTCCAGGCCCGCCTCGTACGCCGCCGCCTCCACTCCCCGCAGCACCGCACCCGACCAGGAACTCTCCGGGGAGTGCACCACCAGGTCGACCAGGCCCGGCGTCCTCGCCGGGTCGAAACGCGGACGGCGGACGTAACCGAGCCGGTCCAGTGCCTCGGTGACCCGGCGGCGGGTCTCCGGTGCCACGTCCTCGCGGCCGTTGACCACCTTCGACGCGGTGGGCACCGACACTCCCGCCTCCCGGGCCACCACCGCCAGCGTCGGCCCGGCCGCCGCGCTCGCACTCCCCGCACGGACCATAGGGAACCACCTCTCCGGCCCGCCCCTGGGCCATCGGAAGTTGCGGCCAACGCTGCTTCCGCGGCCTGCTGACCGACCGTGCAGAAAGCGCTTCCTACGATAGGTGCGCGTCAACACGGCGTGAAGACTGGGGAAAACCCGGGATGCCGGGGTCAACGCTTTCGAAAGCCCGAGCAGGGGACAGAACGGGGCCTGCCCAGACGCCGCCGAACTCTGCCGAGGCACGCGGAGTCGGACCTCGTCGGCGTGCACGCCTTCCCGCCGACGCCGCCCCGTACGACCGGGCCGTCACCTTCTTCAACGTCCTTCAGGTCCGGCACCGGGCACCGTCGGCGCGACGGCCGCAAGAACTGCGCGCAGCGGCCCGGACACGCGATCGCCTGGGGTTTCGGCACCCTCATGTACGCCGAACGGCCCAGCACCGGGTCCGTGCACGGGAATACATGCGGGTGATGTGGTGCTCTGATACGAGCGGTGCATGAGCGCGGCGAAGGGCTGGTGGGCGATGACGGCAGACCCGACGGGCCCCGTGGTCAGAACGCCCCACGGGGCCGTACGCGGCCGGTACGAGCAGGGCATCGCGGTGTTCCGGGGCATCCCGTACGCCGCCCCGCCCTTCGGCCCCCGGCGGTTCCGGCCGCCCGAGCCGCCCGAGCCCTGGGACGGCGTGCGCGACGCGGTCGCGTTCGGGCCGACGGCGCCGAAACCGCCGTACTCCGAGGCGTTCGCCCAGTACCTGTCCGACCCCGAGATCCCCGGCGACGACTGCCTCAACCTCAACGTATGGACTCCTGAGCCGGGCCCCGGTACCAGGCTCTCCGTCCTGGTCTGGCTGCACGGCGGCGCGCTGACCAGGGGATCCTCGGCCGTGCCCGTGTACGACGGCAGGACCTTCGCCCGGGACGGCGTCGTCTTCGTCTCGGTCAACTACCGGCTGGGGGTGGAAGGCTACGGACTGTTCCCGGACGCGCCCCCCAACCCCGGCCTGCGCGACCAGCTCGCCGCACTGCGCTGGGTCCACGAGGCGATCGGCGCCTTCGGCGGCGACCCGGAGCGGATCACCCTGTGCGGCCAGTCGGCCGGCGCGATCAGCGCCGGCGCCCTGCTCGCCGCACCCCAGACCCGGGGCCTGATCCGGCGGGCGGTCCTGCAGAGCGGCCCACCGGAGGCCGCGGAACGTGACAAGGTCCGCCGTGTGGTCCGCCGCATGGCGACCCGGCTGAAGATCCCCGCCACCGCCGAGGCCTTCGCCGCCGTCGACCGCGACCTGCTGCTGCGCACCCAGGCCGAGGCCGGCCGGCTCAGCAGCCCCGTGCTGGGCGGGCCCGCGTTCGGCATCGTCGTCGACGGCGACCTGGTACCCCGCGACCCGCTCGAGGCGCTCCTCGACGGCGACGCCGCGCCGGGCGTCGACCTGCTCATGGGCTGGACCCGGGACGAATACCGGCTGTGGCTGGTGCCCGGCGGACTGCTCGAGCGCATCGACCGGCTCGGTCCCGTCGCCCTCGCCGGGGCGATGGCCCGCTGCCACGCCGGCCATGACGTACCGCGCGGCTACCGTGCCCTCCACCCCGACGCCGGCGCCGCCGAGATCGTCGGCCAGATGGTCACCGACCACCTGCTGCGCGTCCCGCTGCGCCGCCTCGCCGACGCCCGGCCCGGCACGTCCTACCTCTACGAGTTCGCCTGGCCCTCCGCCCTTCCCGGCCTCGGCGCCTGTCACGCCCTGGACCTGGGATTCGTGTTCGACAGCGGCGACGTGCCCGAGTCGAAGAAGCTGGCCGGCGAGGGTGCCCCGCAGGAGCTGGGCGACGCGATGCACGGGGCCTGGGTGCGGTTCGCGGCGACCGGGAACCCCGGCTGGCAGGCCTGGGACGCCTCGCACCCCGTGCGGATCTTCGGCGACGGCGTGCCGCATGTCGCCTACGGTCCGCGGGACGCGCAGATGGCCCTCTGGTCGGCCCCCGCCGCCGCGGTCCCGGAACCGGCGACCGCCGGCGACATCCGCGCCCCCGGAGCCGAACTCGCGGGGGCGGTCCGGCGCCTGCGGTGGTCGGTCGGGGTCCGGCGCCGCTGATCACCGCCGCCCGCCCGCGGTCGCCCGGCCACCGCCCGCGGTCCCGATGCGGCAGCGACACGTCCCCGGTACGTCCGGAAGGGGACAGGGGGAGTGCGGTGCCAGGCCGCACGGGCGGGCACCGTACGGACCGGCCGCCCGGCGGGGAGGCTCGAGCGGCCGGCGGTGTCGGTGGACGGGCAGGTCACCGGAGGGCCGCGTGAAGAGCAGGGGCCCGGGGCAACTCGCCTCCACCGCAGCCTGTTTGAGCGCGGGCGGGGTGGTGCGGACGCCGGGCGACGGGGTCAGTCCGCCAGCGCACGCGCGAGCGACGCGATCGCCTCCGGCCCCACCCGGCAGCACCCTCCGATCAGCCGTGCTCCCGCGTCCCGCCAGGCCTTCACCTGCTCGGCGCCGAACGTGGTGCGCCCCGTCCAGGTCCGGGCTCCCGCGTCCCAGGCCTCACCGCTGTTGGGGTAGGCGACCACCGGCTTTCCGGTGATCCGGGCCGCGGTCGCGACGGCGTGTTCCACGTCCTCGGGGGCGCAGCAGTTCACGCCCACCGCGATGACCTCGTCGGCTTCGGCGGCGAGCGCGAAGGCTTCCTCCAGCGGCTGACCGGCGCGCGTGGACCGCCCGTCGATCGTGTACGAGAGCCAGGCCGGCACCGCCAGCCCCCGCACGGCCCGCAACAGCGCGGCCGCCTCATCGGCATCCGGCACGGTCTCCAGAGCCAGCACATCGGGGCCGGCGGCGGCCAGCACCTCCAGCCGCGGCCGGTGGAACCGCTCCAGCTCCCCGACGCTCAGCCCGTACCGCCCCCGGTACTCGGACCCGTCCGCGAGCATCGCCCCGTACGGACCGGCCGACGCCGCCACCCACAGCGGTCGCCCGGCCCCGGCGTCCCGCGCCTGCCGGGCCGCCGCACGGGCCAGATCCACACTCGACGCCAGCAGCCGCGCAGCGTCCTCGTGGCCGAGTCCGCGCCTGCCGAAGCCTTCGAAGGTGGCCTGGTAGCTGGCGGTGATCGCCACGTCCGCGCCCGCCGTGAAGTAGGCGAGGTGCGCCTCGGTGACCGCCTCGGGCCGCTCGGCGAGCAACCGCGCCGACCACAGCTCGTCGCTCAGGTCGTGACCGGCCGACTCGAGCTGGTTGGACATGCCGCCGTCGAGCACGACCGTTCCGGCGGCGAGGGCTTCGGCGAGGCTGGGGGAGGCGTAGCTGGTCATGTCCCCGACGCTAGTCGAGCGCGCGGACGACGGGCGGCGTGCGTCCACCTCATGAGCAGACCCGGTCACCGCCCGTTGGAGACGCTTGTCCCGTCCCCTCGGACCCGTTGACCCCCAAGGCCCGCCCGTGCCTTTTCGGCGTCCGGAACGGCAGACGGCGTCCGTGAAGACGAGGCTCGCGTCGGTGTCGACGGCGTAGGGGAGCCGTCGTCGCTCCAGCCGAGGCCCGCGGCGGACGCCGAGCCGGCGAGCGGACCGGAGAGGAGCACCGACGAGGCGACGTACCGGGCGGACCTGGAGACGCTCGTGGCGGGTGTGCGGGAGAAGGGCGGCGAGCCGGTCCTGGTCACGGCTCATCGACCTCACGGCGAAGCCGAGGCACCGGGGGAGCGGCTCGGCGTCGAGGGCTCCAAGGCGCTCCACCTCTCCTACGGGAAACGCGACAACAGGCACACCTCCGTGCACGGCGCCACCGTCCACGCGGGCCCGGTCCGCGACGAACTGCTCGCCCGGCATCTGGTGCGCGAGGGCAAGGTCCGGGTGGGATGAACCCCTGGGGTGTCCCGACCGGAACCGGGGCGCCCCAGGTCCCGCCAGGAAGGAACGCCACCACCGTGATCGAACTGCCCGCCGAGGACCGCGAGTCGAGCCCGTGCACCGGCTACACCCGCGCCCACTGGGAGGCCGCCGCGGACGCCCTGCTCGCCGCCGTGGCGCCGTACGCCACCCCCGACCGCGCCCTCTACCACCTCCCCGGCGACCATGTGAGCCGTGCCGGGCACCTCTCCGACGGCCTGGAGGGATACGCCCGCACACTGCTGCTGGCCGCCTTCCGCGGGGACGAGACCACGCTCGGCCGGTACGCCGAAGGTCTCGCGGCCGGCCCCGGCGGGGTCTGGCCGGCCGTCGTGGACCGCAGCCAGCCGCTCGTCGAGGCGGCCTCGATCGCGCTCGCCCTGCGGCTGACCCGGCCGCTGCTGTGGGACCGCCTGGACGACTCCGTGCGCGAACGGACGGCCGACTGGCTGGCGGACGCGCTCACCGCCGAGGCGTGGCCGTGCAACTGGGAGTTGTTCCCGGTCACCGTAGGCGGCTTCCTCCAGGAGACCGGCCACCGGACCGAGGCGGCGCGCAAGGCGATCGACCGGGGCCTGGAACGGATCGAGGGCTGGTACCTCGGCGACGGCTGGTACACCGACGGCGACGGCCGCAAGTTCGACTACTACAACGGCTGGGCCATGCACCTGTACACCGTCCTGCACGCATGGCTGGCCGACGACGGCGAACTGCTCTCGCTGTACGGACGCCGGTTGTCACGGCACCTGGAGGACTACGCCCACCTGTTCGGCGGCGACGGCGCCCCCCTGCACCAGGGCCGTTCCCTGACCTACCGCTTCGCGACGACGGCCCCGCTCTGGCTCGGCGCGCTGACCGGGCACACCCCACTGCCGCCGGGCGTGACACGGCGCCTGGCCTCCGGCGCGCTGCGGTACTTCCTCGACGGCGGCGCGGTCGACGAGCGGGGCCTGCTGCCGCTCGGCTGGCTCGGCCCCGACGAGTCGCTCGTGCAGGACTACTCGGGCCCGGCCTCCCCGTACTGGGCGAGCAAGGGTTTCCTCGGCCTGCTGCTGCCGCCGGACCACGAGGTGTGGACGGCACCGGAGGAGCCGGGCCCGGTCGAGCGCGCCGACGAGGTGCGGTCCCTGCCCGCCCCCAACTGGCTGGTGCAGTCGACCCGTTCGGACGGCCTGGTCCGGCTGCACAACCACGGCAGCGAGGACACCCGTTACGACCCCTACTACACCCGGCTCGCCTATTCGACCGCGACCGTGCCGGCGCCGTCGTACGACAACAGTGTGATCGTCGACGGGGATCCGAGCCGTACCGGGATCGAGCCGCTCGGCACGGGTGAGGGGTGGATCGCCTCCCGGCACACGGTGCGCGACGGGGTCACCGTGACCAGCGTCGTGCTCGCCGAGGGGGCGGCGGAGGTGCGGGCCCATCTGGTGGCGGGGGCCGCCCCCGGAACACCGGTGCGGATCACGGGATGGGCGGCACGGGAGGGCGTCAGGGCCGACCTCCTCCCGGTTCGCGGCCTGTCGGACGAGCTGGCCGGAGAGACCGGTAACGGTGAGGCCACGCTGTTCGTGGCGCTCGCGCGGCTCACCGGCGAGCCCGACCCGGCGCCCCTGCCGGACCTGGTGTCCGTCCAGGTGCGGGAGGGCCATGAGGTGAGCGTCCGCTGGGCCTCCGGCACGGCGACCGCGTTCCGGTTCACACCGTCGGACGGGCGGCCCTCGCGACCGGCATGGACGGTGACGCACCTGTGAGCCCGGTGGCGCAGGACGGACCGACGGGCGCGTGGGCCCGTCGGAGGGCCGTAACGTCCGTCGCTCACCGGCCCACCGCGCGGTCGGCAGGTCGAGATGCCACCGCTTGCTTGCGCATCGGCGAGCGGCCCGTCTTTCGGTCGGCGCCGAAACGTTCGCCGTCTAGCGTGGCCGTATGACCGCAGAGCGCACCCCGGCGTCCTTCGCCGGCCTCCATCACCGTCCGGGCGAGCCGCTGCTGCTGCCCAACGCCTGGGACCACGCCTCGGCCGCCGCTCTCGCCGCCCGGGGCTTCCGCGCGATCGCCACGACCAGCCTCGCCGTGGCGGCGGCCGTCGGCCTGCCCGACGGGGCGGCGGCGACCCGTGAGCACACCCTGGCGCTCGCCCTGACCCTGGGCTCGGAGCCGTACCTCCTGTCGGTCGACGCCGAGGACGGCTTCAGTGACGATCCGGACGAAGTGGCCGAGCTGGCCGTCGAGTTGTGGGCCGTCGGCGTGGTCGGCATCAATCTGGAGGACGGTCTCGGGCCGAGCGGCCGGCACGCGGCGAAGATCACCGCCGTGAAGGCGGCGGTACCCGGCCTGTTCGTCAATGCCCGCACCGACACGTACTGGTCGGGCGACGGTGACGAGCGGGACACCCTGCGGCGGCTCGACGCGTATCAGGAGGCCGGTGCCGACGGGGTGTTCGTGCCGGGTCTGAGTGATCCGCGGCGGATCGCGTCCCTGGTCCGGTACCTCGGTGTCCCCCTCAACGTCCTCTACGCGCCCGCCGGACCCGCCGTCCCCCACCTCGCCGACCTCGGTGTCCGCCGGGTGAGCCTCGGCTCCCTGCTCTACCGGCGGGCGCTCGGCGCGGCGCTGGACGCGGTGGCCGACATCGCCGCCGGACGCGCCCCGGCCGGTACGACCCCCTCCTACGCCGAGGTCCGCGCGCTGGAGAGGAGCGTGTCGGCGAGCAGGTCGGCGAACTCCAGCGGGTGATCCAGCGTGCCGAGATGCCCGCCCGGGAACTCGGCGAACGTGCCGCCCAGCCGCTCGGCCAGGAACTCCGCGGTGCGGTACAGGAGTTGGCCGCGCGAGTCGGTGCCGGCGGCGAGCGTGAGCCGGCCGGAGGGAGCGGTGAAGGCGGGCGCGTGGGCGGTGAAGGGACGCAGCACGCGGGCCAGGAAGACACCCATCGCCGTCGCCGATCCGCCCTCGGCGGGCGGCTGTCCGGGACCGTCCAGCTGCCCGATCAGCTCCGCCCGCCGCTCCTCGCCGTCCGGCAGCAGCGTCACGCACGGCGGTTCGTGCGCGACCACGTGCGCCAGCCGCCGCGGGTGCCGGGCCAGCAGGTCCAGGACCGCGATACCGCCGGAGCTGGTCCCGAACACGTACGCGGACTCGCCTGTGGGCACTACCGTCTCCAGCACCCGGTGCGCGCCCTCGCTCCAGTCCGCCACCCGCTGGTCGTGAACCGGCAGGCCCAGGCGGCCGTGGGCGAGCCCGAGCGGGTCGTACGTCACCACGGTGAAGCGCGCGGCCAGCCGTTCGGTCAGCGGGCCGAGCCCCATCGGGTGCCCGGCGCCGCCCGGCACGAGCAGCAGTACGGGCCCGCTGCCCGTGACGTCGTAGGCGTACGGGAGTGGATCAGTCATCGCTCTTGCGTCCGCTTTCGGTCTCGCGTCCTCTTCCGGTCTCACGCGGCCAGTGCTCGAGGGCCAGGTGAAGGGCGTCGACGGCCTTGTCCCAGGACGCCTGGACGTCCCGGTCCGCGCCGAAACCACCGGTGGACTCCAGTGCGCAGTAGCCGTGGAAGGTGCTGCGCAGCAGGCGTACGGCGTCCGTGAGGTCGGGTTCGTCGAGGCCGTAGCCGCGCAGCATGCCGTAGGTGATCTCGGCGGTGCGGCGCAGGGCCGGGGTGCCGGCGATCAGGGACTGGTCCATGCGGATCTGCGTGGCCGCGTACCGTCCGGGGTGCTCCAGGGCGTAGGCGCGGTAGGCACCGGCGAAGGCGGCCAGCGCCTCCTTGCCCGCGCGGCCGGCCACGGCGACCGCGATCCGGTCGATCAGCTCGCCGCCGGCGTACAGCGCGAGCCGGGTGCGCAGGTCCTCCAGACCCCGGACGTGCGAGTACAGGCTCGCGTCCTTCACCCCGAAGCGGCGGGCCAGCGCGGACAGCGTGACGTGCTCGAAGCCCACCTCGTCGGCGAGTTCGGCCGCTGCCGCGACGACACGGTCGGCGCTCAGGCCGGCTCGGGCCATGGGAACGTCCTTCCGGAACCTTTCCTAGGACTCCTAGGCTAGCAGCTAGGTCTCTCAGGAAAAGCTCGTGCGTATCGCTGTCATGGGTGTTCGAACCCACACAGGACGCGACCGCGGCCGGCCGGGAGAAGAGCCGGCCGGCCGCGGGAGGCGTCAGGACCGTGTCGGTCACCTTGTCTCCGGGGAAGCGGTGGTGGAGAAGACGAAGGAGAACTCGGCCGGCTCCGCCCGCAGGTGGTAGCGGGGCAGCGGGCCGGGGCCGCAGGACTGGGAGCCGATGCCGTGCTGGCCGTGGTCGAGGTTGACCCAGACCGTGTCGCCGGGCACCAGGTCGGTGCGGTGAGCGGCGGCGTCCAGTTGCTCGGTGGTCCAGCGGCGGGCGGTGAGGAAGAACGCGGGGTCTCCCTCGATGCGCAGGCCGCCCAGCTCCGCCCAGCGGACGTCGATGCGGGCGCCGTTCTCCTGGGGCCGGACATAGGGGGTCTGCAGACGGTCCACGGTCGACTGCCAACGGCCGATCGCGGATGCCGTCCTGGTGTCCGGATACGCCTCGCCCGGGCCGCCGCCGAACCACTGCACACGGTCGGCCGCGGACAACCCGAAGCGAATGCCGAGCCGCGGCAGCGGCACCTTCCAGTCGCCCTGCGGGCCGACGGAGACGGTCAGCCGCAGACGCTCTCCGTCCGACGTCCAGCGGTACACCGTCGCCAGCCCCACCTCCCGGGCGGCGGGCGCCACCCGGGTGCGGACCGTCAACGCGTCCTCGCCGGCCTCCACCGCGTCCAGGCGGTGCCGCATGCGGTGCAGGCCGATCGTGCGCCACAACAGGCCGTAGCGCACGTCGGTCTGCCAGGCGGCGCCGTCGTCGTTGTCGGTGGTGGCCCGCCACACGTCCAGACGCAGACCGGAGACGGGCACGTCACCGACCGCCTTCAGGGCGCCGGTGCGGGCGTCGAAGGTGCCGGGGCCCAGCGTGATCACCCCGTCGCCGGGCACGGGCCGGGCGGTCGCGGCGACGTACGGCACCCGGGGTGCCGACACCGGGATCCTGGCCCCAGGCCACGACGTGGTCCCTGGGCGCCCACGGGGTGTCGGCCGCGAGCACCGCCCGGACCGTCCAGCGGGCCTCCCCGGCCGGCCCGCCGGGCGGCGGTTCGGGCAGCTTGACGTCGGCCGACTCGCCGGGTGCCAGCGCGGGCACCGACAGGGCGCCGGACTCCAGCGTCTCCCCGTCGACCTGGTACGACCACGAGAACGCCAGCGCCGACAGGTCGGTGAAGTCGTACTTGCTGGTGACCCGGACCGTGCCGTCCGTGCCGTCACCGGTGAGGGCGACCGGCTCGATCACCTTCTTGTACTCGACGAGGCCGGGGGAGGGCTGCCGGTCCGGGAAGAGCAGGCCGTCGCAGACGAAGTTGCCGTCGTGCAGTTCCTCGCCGAAGTCGCCGCCGTAGGCGTAGCCCAGTTCCGGATGGGCGATGCCGTGGTCGATCCACTCCCAGACGAAGCCGCCCTGCAGCCGGTCGTGCGCCTCGAACAGCCGCTGGTAGTCGGCGAGGCCACCGGGGCCGTTGCCCATGGCGTGCCCGTACTCGCAAAGGATGAAGGGGAGTTCACGGCGCTTGTGCGTCCCGCCGTCCAGGCCCCGGCCGATCCGCTCGACCTCGGCGTGAGCGGCGTACATCCGCGAGTAGACGTCGGTGTCCCGGCAGGTGAGGTCACCCTCGTAGTGGACCAGCCGGGAGGCGTCGCGGCCGTGGATCCAGTCGGCCATGGCGGTCAGGCCACGGCCGGTGCCCGCCTCGTTGCCGAGGGACCAGATGACGACCGAGGGATGGTTCTTGTCCCGCTCGACCATGCGGGCCGCACGGTCGAGCAGGGCCGGGGTCCAGCGGTCGTCGTCGACGGGGTTGTCCCGCCAGCCCTGCTCGGTGAAGCCGTGCGTCTCCAGGTCGCACTCGTCGATCACCCAGAGGCCGTACTCGTCACACAGGTCGAGGAAGGCCGGGTGCGGCGGGTAGTGGGAGGTGCGGACGGCGTTGATGTTGTGCCGCTTCATCAGCAGCACGTCCTCGCGCATGGTCTCGAGGTCCAGCGCACGGCCCCGCTCCGGGTGCCACTCGTGCCGGTTGACGCCCTTGAACAGGACCGCCGTGCCGTTGACCTTGATCAGGCCGTCCGACAGTTCCACCGTACGGAAGCCGATGCGCAGCGGGATGCGCTCGCCCTCGGTGGCCAGCACGCCGTCGTACAGCCTCGGTGTCTCCGCCGACCACGGCTCGACCGGCACCGTCACCGGCTCGCCGGTGGCCACGTCGATGCCGAGGTCCGGGACGGTGACCCGGCCGTCGACGTCGGAGTCGACGCGCAGGGTGCCGCTGCCGTCGCGGTGGTCGTAGGAGGCGTGCACGAAGAAGTCCAGGGCGCTGCCGGCCGGGCGGTGCAGCAGGGTGACGTCACGGAAGATGCCCGGCAGCCACCACTGGTCCTGGTCCTCCAGGTAGGAGCCGGCCGACCACTGGTGCACACGGACCGCCAGCACATTGCCCGTGGTCTTCAGCAGATGGCCGACCGCGAACTCGTGCGGCAGTCGTGAGCCCTTGAAATCACCGAGGTCGGTGCCGTTCAGCCAGATCCGGGCGCAGGACTCCACCCCGTCGAAGCGCAGCACGGCGCCGCCGCCGGACAGGTCCGGCCAGTCCTCGGGCAGGTCGAAGACGTGCAGGTGGTCGCCGGTCGGGTTCTCGGTCGGGACGCGCGGCGGGTCGACCGGGAACGGGTAGAGGTGGTTGGTGTAGACGGGGGAGCCGTGCCCCTGGAGGACCCAGTGGCCGGGGACCGCGATCTCCGCCCAGTCACTCGCTTCGTACCCCTCCTGCGCGAAGGAGTCGTCCTGGGCGTCGGCCGTGTCCGACAGTCTGAAGCGCCAGTTGCCGTTCAGGGACAGGGACTTGGCGTCCGATGACGCGTACCAGGCGCGGGGCGGCAGTGCCCCGTTGCCGGGCGAGACGTCCTCGACGTACTCCGTGGTGGTGCGGAAGGACATCGGTCTCCTAACTCAGCCCTTGATGCCGGTCTGTGCGATCCCCCGCACCTCGACCGGACTTCGTCCAACCCCTTGCTGAAGCATCAGCCGAAGGGGAGCGTCCAGCACCGCATCCCCTTTCGACCCCATGCGGTTCGTGTTCCTGTTCCTCCGGCACCGGCTGGGCCGCAGGGAGGTGCGTCTACCGCAGGGACCAGGCCTCGTTGGGGCCGCCGTTGCAGCTGTAGAGGATCACCTTGCTGCCGTCGGCCGTCGCCCGTCCGCTGACGTCCAGGCACCGGCCCGACGCCTCGTCGACGATCTGCCCGTTGGAGTTCAGCAGCCAGCGCTGGGTGCCGTCACCGGTCGCGGCTGCCGCCGTCAGGGCGGAACCGCTCGCCGTCAGATAGCCGTGGGCACCCTTCAGCCTGCCCTGCGCGTCGTACGACCACGACTGCCCGGCCGTCCCCGTGCAACCGGCGATCGTCGCGCCCGAGACGTCGGCGGTCAGGCACTTGCCCGACTGCTCACCCACCAGGGCGCCGGTCAGAGTCGAACCGCCGTGCCCTTTGCGGTCGACGACGTACGTCGTGATGGAGCGGGCGGCGAGGGTCGCGGCGAGCGTGCCACCGCTGACCGACGGCTTCGCGACCCTGGCCCAGTTCTCGTCGGCGGAGGTCCGCACCGCCCGCGTCGCCCGCACCGGGGTCTCGCTGTTGAAGTGCAGGTTCAGCGCGGTGTCCGTGGTGTTGTGGTTGTTCACCACGACCACCCACTCGCCGCCCCGGTCGTACGCCGACACCTCCACGCCGGCCGGCGCCCCGGTCACGTTGTGGGCGACCGCGCCGGGCCTGACGAACTTGCTGTACTGGCCCAGCGCGTAGTAGCGCTTGGTGAAGTACAGCGTCTGGTTGCCGTCGGTGGCGTAGTTCGGGTCGTAGTAGATCAGGCCGTCGTTCCAGCCGTCGTCGTTGCGGGCGTTCGGATCGCTGCCGATCATCTCCGACAGCGCCACCCACCACTGGAACGCCGAGTCGTGGGCGGTCGCGAAGTCCTTGTAGATGATCCGGGACAGGTTCAGGCCGCCGTCGATCGTGGGGTCGTACTCCTGCGCCCAGCCGGTGCCGCCCTGGCCGAAGCAGCAGATCTCCGTCGACCAGGACTGCTTGCCGGCCGCCCTGGACGTCTCGTAGACCTTCGCCCGGTCGGCGTCGCCGGGATTGTCGTACGTGTGGTGGGCGAGCTTGGCGACGTACTGGGCCGTGTCCGGCTGCGAGATCCACCGGGGGACCTCTTCGGCGAACTTCACGGTGCTGGTCGACTCGTCGGCGATGATCGTCGTCCTCTGGTGCCGGGCCCGCTGCTCGGCACCGAGCGCCCGGACGATGTCGTCGCGCTGGGAGGGGTCGACGAGCATGCCCTCCTGGCCGCAGGAGTCGAAGCTGTTCGTCGGCTCGTTGAACGGGCTGATGTAGTCGAACCGCACGCCCTGCCGGGCGAAGTGGTCGGTGACGTCGGCCACGTACCTGGCGAAGTCCTGCTCGTTGTCCGCCTTCAGATAGCCGCCGCAGCTCTTGCCGTTGGTCTTCCACCGGGCCGGCGCGCTGTTGACGAAGCCGATCAGGTCCCGCACCCCGTACGCGGCGGCGGCGTGGAGGAAGTACCGGCCCGCCTTGTCCCTGCTCCAGTCGTAACCGCCGTCGGCGTTCAGGAAGTCCTCGGGGGCGCGCGGCGCGTAGGTCACGCCGGTGCCGCCCGCGCCGATGTTGTAGCGGTACGCGCTCAGCTCCAGGCCCTGCGGGGAGAAGAGCAGCTCCGCGACCCGGGCCTGGACCTCGGGGTCGAAGTTCTTCAGGTCGTTGACCCACCAGGCCCCCGACGCGCCGATGTCGTCGATGGTCTGGGCGGCGTGCGGGGAGACCTCGGCCGGCGTGGTCTCGGCGGCGCTCGCGGCCGGGGAGGTGAGCAGCGGTCCGGTGACAGCCAGTGCGGCCGCGACTGTCAGCAGGACGGATCTCCTGGTGCGGGAGTGAGACACGTGCATCCCTTCCGTCGTCATGAAGGCGGTGCGGTACGGCTCCTTGCGGGGATCGTGCGCTTGGTGGATCCCGGCCTCTGCCCGACGGACTGCAGCGCCCCCTCCAGCACGAACGTGGCCGCGCCCAGGGACACCGGGTCGGTGGGGATCGGGGAGAGGACGATCTCGGTGGCGGCCAGCGGCCGGCGCAGGGCGTGCCGGGCGACGGCCCGCCGGACCTCGTCGAGCAGCGGCTCGCCCAGCCGGGAGGCGACCCAGCTGCTGAGGACGACCACTTCGGGGTTGAGGAGATTGATCAGGTCGGAGACACCGGCGCCGAGGTAACGGGCGGTGTCCCGGACGACCTTGACCGCGACCGGATCGCCCGCGGCCACTGCGCGGGCCAGCGCGTCGATGGTGGCCGTCTGGTCCTCGGGGTGCAACAGGGGCGACTCCGGGCTCAGTTCGCGCAGGTTCTGCATGATGCCGGGCGCGCCGACGTACGTCTCCACGCAGCCGTGGTTGCCGCAGTGGCACAGCCGCCCGTCCAGCACGAGCGTGGTGTGCCCCCACTCGCCGGCGCTGTTGCTCACACCCCGGTGCAGTCCGCCGCCGAGGGCCAGCCCGGCGCCGACCCCGGTGCCGAGGTTGACGACCACGGCGTCCCCGCGGCCCCGCGCGGCCCCGAACCACAACTCGGCCACCGTGCAGGCGCGCAGCGGATTGTCCAGGTACAGCGGGTAGGCGATGTGTTCGGCGAGCAGGTCGAGCAACGGAACGTCGTGCCAGTCCCAGTTGGGCGCGTACTCGGCGACCCCGGTGTCCCGGTCCACCTGGCCCGGCACGCTCACGCCGACACCGAGCACCCGGGCCGCCTCGACCCCCGCCTGGGCGACCACCGAGCCGACGGCCGCGGCGACCTGGCCGACCACCTGCTCCGGGCGGCTCTCGCCGGGCCGCATGTCCGCGTCGGCGCGGGCCAGCACGTTCAGCGCCAGGTCGAACAGCTCGACGTGGACGTACGTCTCCGCGATGTCGACACCGATCAACGCGCCCCCCGACGCGTTGACGGCGACCAGGCCCCGGGGTCTGCCCCCGGCGGAGTCCTCGAAGCCGACCTCGGTGATCATGCGGAGGTCCAGCAGCTCGCCGACGAGCGTGGCGACCGTGGCCAGGCTCAGCCCGGTGGCGGCCGCCAGCTCCTGACGGGAGGTGGGGGACTCGGCGATGATCTGGCGCAGCACCTCGTAGCGGTTCGCGGTGCGGATGTCACGTGACGTGCGCTTCACGCGGCTGCCCCTCCCCTCCGGGCCGGGGCGAGCTCGGCACCGGCGCGGGCGTCAGGCTACGGGCTGGGAGGACTTCCGACAAGGGGTTAGGAAAGGGGCTGAATGAAGTCCGCGGCGGACGGGCGGGCGTCAGCCGTCGAGGAGGTCCCGCACGAAGGCGTTGGTGAACGTGCCGGCCGGGTCCAGGGAGCGGGCCAGGGACCGGAAGTCCGCGAGGCGGGTGTACCGCCGGCGCACCGCCGTCGACGGGATCTCGTAGACCTTCCCCCAGTGCGGACGCGGGTCGAAGGGGTCCAGCGCCTCCTCGAGCCGGCGCACCACCGGCAGGACCGCCGCCTCGTCCCGCACCCAGGTGAAGTGCAGCGCGACCGAGTCACGTCCATGGGCCGGGCTGAGCCACTGCGCGTCGGCGGCGACGGTACGCACCTCGCAGGTCTGCAGGACGGCGGCGACCGGCTGCCGGATGCCGTCGATCGCGGCCAGCGCGGCGACGGCCGCGGAGCGCGGCAGCAGGTACTCCGACTGGATCTCCTCCCCGCTGCTCGGCGTGAACTCCGCCCGGAAATGCGGCAGCCGCTCATGCCACGGCCCCGGCACCCCCAGCTGTTCGGTGCAGTTGACCGCGGGCATGCCCGGCACCGGATGCACCGGCTCCGTCGCCGGCGCCGCCCACGGGAAGTCCACCGCCGGCCGGTCGGTGCGCCGCTTGACCCACACCTGCCGGAACCCCGGCCGCCGCCAGTCCGTGAACAGGCTGACGCTGTAGCCGGCCGCCGCGACGGCGCCGAAATCGAGGCCGTTCAGCGGCAGTTCGGTGAACACATGCTGCTCCACCTCGTAGGCGGGCTCGAGGTCGAGGGTGAGCGCGGTGACGACGCCCAGCGCGCCCAGTGAGGTCACCGCACCGTCGAAACGCGCGTCGTCCCGGGCGATCGTCACCGTCGAACCGTCCGCGACGACCAGCTCCACCTCCCGGACGGCCGACGCCAGCGGCCCGTTGCCGACGCCCGAGCCGTGCGTGCCGGTCGCCACCGAACCGGCCACCGAGATGTGCGGCAGGGAGGCCATGTTGGGCAGGGCGAGGCCGTGCGCGTGCACCGCCCGGGCCAGTTCCGCGTAACGGACGCCGCCCGCCACCCGGACCGTACGCGCGGCCGCGTCGACCTCGATCACCGGGGGCAGGCCGGCGGTCGACAGAAGGAGGCCGTCCGGGCCGGGATCGGCGATGTCGTTGAAGGAGTGGCCGCTGCCCAGGACCCGCACCTTCGCACTGCCGGCCACCAGCGTCCGCAGCGCGTCGAGGGTGCGCGGACGCTGGTGCTCCTTCGCGGTGTACGTGATGGTGCGCGCCCAATTGGTCACCGTGTCCGTCATCCTGCCGTCCCTCCCGGAGAGTGCGTGTCCGTTGACCCTCTCATCCGCCGCGACCTACCGTAGAGAGTGGTTGCTGTCCGTGCGTCACCGAGCCGAAGGTCACGTCCTTGCCCGAGCGTCCTCAGGCAATGTTCGCCATGACGGCCCAGAACGTGCCGCACGTCTTCCCGCCGGAACTGCTCGCCCGTCTGCGCGCGTGCGTGGACATCGATCCCGCTGTGGTCGCCCACGACCTCACCGAGCCGCGGGTGCGGGAGGCCCTGGCCCGCACCGAGGTCCTGATCACCGGCTGGGGCTGCCCCCGCCTGGACGCGGCCGCCCTGGACGCGGCACCCAAGCTGCGCGCCGTGCTGCACGCGGCCGGCTCGGTCAAGGGATTCACCACCCCCGAGGTGTGGCGGCGCGGCATCGTCGTCTCCTCGGCCGCCGCCGCCAACGCCCTGCCCGTGGCCGAGTACACGCTCGCCATGATCCTGCTCGCCGGCAAGGACGTCTTCGCCTTCCGCGACCGGCTGCGCACCCGGCGCACCTTCCCCTACGGCGACATCGTCCCCGGCATCGGCAACCACGGCCGCCGCGTGGGCGTCGTCGGCGCCTCCCGCATCGGCCGCCGCCTGATCGAACTGCTCCGCCCGTACGACCTCACGGTCACGCTCGCCGACCCGTACGTCGATGCCCCGGAGGCCGCCCGGCTCGGCGTGCCGCTGCTGGAGCTGGACGAGCTGCTGCGCACCTCCGACATCGTCACGCTGCACGCCCCGCAGACCCCCGAGACCCGACACCTCGTCGGCGCCCGCGAACTGGCCCTGATGCCCGGCGGCTCGGTGCTCATCAACACCGCGCGCGGCGCCCTCGTCGACCACGAGGCGCTGATCGAGGAACTGCGCGCCGGACGCCTCAGTGCCGTCCTGGACGTCACCGACCCCGAACCGCTGCCCGCCGACTCCCCGCTGTTCGACCTGCCCAACGCGTTCGTCACCCCGCACCTGGCCGGCTCCCAGGGCAACGAGGTGGCGCGCCTGGGCCGTACGGTGGTCGAGGAGGCCGAGCGGCTGTCGTCCGGCGCCGCCCTTCTGCATACCGTCGACCAGGCAGGCCTCGACCGGACGGCGTGACCCACCGGGAACCGTCGACCGCACACAGCCGACAGCGGAGCGGCCCGGGACGTCCACCCCGCCCCCACCACGGTCCACGTGCCGCAGGAGGAGGTGGGGCGCGCCGCCGTCCGGCCGGCCCCGTACCGCGCCGAGCTGCCCGGCGCCCGGCATCCGGGCCTGGGCAGGCACGGGGTCCTGCGGGACTCCACCCGCCGAGGAGACCGACCTGCCGTGCGTGCATCGTCCGTACCCGATCGGCCCGGAACCGGCACCCGTCACCGTCGCAGGGGAACACGTCGCGCGTCGTGCGGGGACCCGGCACGGTCGAGCGGGAGGCCAGGGCATACGGTGAGAGGCGAACGCCTGAGCCGGGAGGAGACATACGGATGGGCAGTCGCACCGCGCTGGTCGAGGATCTGATGGAGCGCTTCCCGCATGTGCCGCGGGAGGCGGTCTTCAAGGAGGACCTGCTCCGGGGTGGTGTCGCCTTCGACCCATCCGCCCTCAGCGACAACGAGAGCGGCGAGGTCAAGCCGAAGTCGTACTTCATCTTCTCCTTCGACCACGGCACCCTGCCCGAGCTGGGCGAGGCCGCGCTGCGCCGGCCCCCGGAGGAGATCATCCTCACGGGCGGCCCCTACGATCTGCGCCGTACGGTGGTCTCCGTGCGGGTGAACCCCGCCTCGCCGTACCGGGTCGCCGCCGACGAGGAAGGGATGCTCGGGCTCTACCTCGACGGCAGCCGCATCGCCGACGTCGGCGTGCCGCCGATGCCCGAGTACTACCGGCACACCCTCTCCAACGGGAAGTCCGTGATGGAGGTCGCCCCCACCATCCAGTGGGGCTATCTGATCTACCTGACCGTCTTCCGGGTCTGCCAGTACTTCGGCGCCAAGGAGGAGTGCCAGTACTGCGACATCAACCACAACTGGCGCCAGCACAAGGCGGCCGGGCGGCCGTACACGGGGGTGAAGGACGTCGAGGAGGTCCTCGAAGCCCTCGAGATCATCGACCGGTACGACACCCAGAAGGCGTCCACCGCCTACACCCTCACCGGCGGCGCGATCACCAAGACGGTCGCGGGCCGGGACGAGGCCGACTTCTACGGCCACTACGCCAAGGCCATCGAGGAGCGCTTCCCGGGCCGCTGGATCGGCAAGGTGGTGGCGCAGGCGCTGCCGAAGGCGGACGTGCAGCGGTTCAAGGACTACGGCGTGCAGATCTACCACCCCAACTTCGAGGTCTGGGACCGCCGGCTGTTCGAGCTGTACTGCCCGGGCAAGGAGCGGTACGTCGGCCGGGACGAGTGGCACCGGCGCATCCTCGACTCCGCCGAGGTGTTCGGGGCGCGCAATGTGATCCCGAACTTCGTGGCCGGTGTGGAGATGGCCGAGCCGTTCGGCTTCACCACCGTGGACGAGGCCATCGCCTCCACCACCGAGGGCCTGCGCTTCTTCATGTCGCACGGCATCACGCCCCGCTTCACCACCTGGTGCCCGGAGCCCACCACCCCGCTCGGCAAGGCCAACCCGCAGGGCGCGCCGCTGGAGTACCACATCCGGCTGCTGGAGGCGTACCGGTCCACGATGGACGACTTCGGGCTGTCCTCGCCTCCCGGCTACGGCCCGCCCGGACCCGGCCGCGCGGTCTTCTCCGTCAGCTCCTTCATGGACAGCCTGCCCGCGGACGAACCGGTGGGCGAACCGGAGGCGGCACCGGCCGAGGTGTGATCCCGCACCAGGGGCCGGCGGGGCGGTGAGCCGAACGGCGCCGGCATCCGTACCACAGACCGGAGGTGCGGGCTCACCGTGAGGCGCACCCGTCGGACACGGTCGGTGACCGGATGTGAACAGGCCGCTTGTCAGTTGTGTCGAGGACGTGAAAGGCTCTGTGCCCTGCCGCGGGGTTCCGTACAACTCCCTTCTCCCTATGGTGAGTTGCCCTCGCTCGTGGATGCAGGAGTCCCATGCCCGACCTGCCGACCCCCCAGGACGCCACCGAGGCCGCGCTGTTCTCGGAGGGCTGGGACGCGGTGCTCTCGTACGCGGACCTGTGCACCAGCGGGTCCCTGACGGCCCAGCAGCTGGCGACGCAGGCGTTCACGCTCGGCATGCGCGAGGTCCGCGCCGCCGCGAGCACCCATGTGCGCGGCGCCGGCCGCCGGACCGCACGGCTGCCGACGATACCGGCGCTGCTCACCGCCGTACGCGACACCGCGGCCGCCTGGGAGGCCGACGGCCAGGGCCACAAGCTCGACCCCGACCTGCGGCTGTGGCTCAACTCCGGCAAGGCGGCCCGCTTCGCGGGCCCCCCGCTGCAGCGTCCGGTCGCGCTGCGCGGCCTGCGGGACATGCAGGAGGCCGACGCCTCGCTGCTGTGGCTGGCCGAGGTGGAGGCGCTGCCCCTGCCCACCGTCGCCCGCCGGCTGGGCCTTGACCCGGCCACCGTCGCCGACGAGCTCGACCAGGTCCGCACCCTGTTCCGGGAACGCTGCCACCGCGCCCACCTGGACACCCCGATGGACGCGCAGTGCCGCAGCTACGCCCGGCTGCTGGACGCGGTCACCCGCTCGTCCGCCGCCGACACCCCGGGCGACCTCTCCCGGCACCTCGCGACCTGTGTGAGGTGCGCCGAGGCCGCGGCCTGCCTGCGCCTGCACGGCGGCGGCCTGCCCGCCGCGCTGGCCGGCCAAGTCATCGGCTGGGGCGGCCTCGCCTACCTGGAGCGCCGCCGGCGCGCCGCCGAGGTCCGCCTCGGCGCGGGCCGTCCCGGTGCCGCCCCGGAGCCCGGTGACCCCGAGGAGGACGCGGGCCGCGCCAAGGTGCTGCGCCGCGGACTGCTCGCCGCGGCCGTGCTGCTGTCCGGGCTGGCGCTCGGCGTGTCGCTGATGCCGTTCGGCGGGTCCGGCGACGACACCGCCGTCGCCCACGAGGACCGCCGGCCCGTCGCCGACCCCGGCGTCTCCCGCACCACCCGCGCCCCGTCCCCGTCCCCGTCCCGCACGCCCCCCGCCACCGCCACCGCCTCCCCGACCGGCAGGCGAGCCGCGCCCGAGCGGAAGAAACCCGACCCCGAACCCCAGGGCACGTCCTCCTCCACGCACCACCCCGGCCGCACCGGTGCCCCCGCCACCACCGAGGCGGCCGCCTGCCGGGTCGCCTACGACTTGGTCGGTCAGTGGTCCGAAGGCTTCCAGGCCACCGTCACCGTCACCACCGACCAGGCCCTCACCGGCTGGCGGGTCGCCTGGAGCTTCCGTGACGGCCAGCAGGTCGGCCAGATGTGGGACGCCACCGCCGACCAGAACGGCTCCCGCGTCACCGCCACCGCCGCCGACTACGACAAGTCCGTCGCCGCGCACGGCACCCTCACCTTCGGCTTCCTCGGCACCTGGCAGGACCGGAACCGCACGCCGTACGGCTTCACGCTCAACGGGGCGCCCTGCACGACGGGGTGAGCGGCACAACGGCACCACACGGCCGGCGGAAAACCCTTTGACGCAAACCGCCGCCGCAGGGCTACAGTTGGCGAGCACGCCGACGTGGTGTGCGCACACACGAGTGAGAACGAGGAGGTGTCGACCGATGGCTGTCACTGTGCTGGGCGCTGCCCTCATCCAGGAACTCATCAAGTCCACCTCCGTGGCCACCGGCTGATCCGACCGCGCCGACCGCGCCTGCCCGGGGCCACCCCTGTGAAGGGTCTCCCTTGACTTCCACCTCTGCCGTGTCCTCCGCGCTGACCCCCTACGGCTGGGACGACGCCTGGGCCGACACGTTCACCCCCTACGCGGCCGAAGGGCTGCTGCCCGGCCGGGTCGTCCGGGTCGACCGCGGCCAGTGCGACGTCGTCACCGCGGCCGGAGTCCTCCGCGCCGACACCGCCTTCGTCACCCCGCACGACCCGATGCGGGTCGTGTGCACCGGCGACTGGGTCGCCGTCGAACCCGGCGGCAACCCCCGCTATGTGCGCGCGTACCTGCCGCGCCGCACCGCCTTCGTGCGCTCCACCTCCTCCAAGCGGTCCGAGGGGCAGATCCTCGCCGCCAACGTCGACCACGCCGTCGTCGCCGTGTCCCTCGCGGTGGAACTCGACCTCGGCCGCGTCGAACGCTTCCTCGCCCTCGCCTGGGAGTCCGGCGCCCAGCCCGTGGTCGTCCTCACCAAGGCCGACCTCGTGCCGGACCCCGCCACCCTCGCCCACCTGGTGCAGGACGTGGAGACGAGCGCGCCCGGCGTGCCCGTGCTCACCGTCAGCGCCCTGCACGGCGACGGGCTCGACACCCTCGTCGCAGTCGTCGGCTCCGGTACGACCGTGCTGCTCGGCCAGTCCGGCGCGGGCAAGTCGACCCTGGCCAACGCCCTCGTCGGCGACGACGTCATGGACGTCCGGGCGGCGCGGGACGTCGACGGCAAGGGCCGGCACACCACGACCACCCGCAACCTGCTCGCCCTGCCCTCCGGCGGCGTCCTCATCGACACCCCCGGGCTGCGGGGCGTCGGCCTCTTCGACGCCGAGACCGGTGTCGGGGCGGTCTTCGCCGAGATCGAGGAACTGGCCGCACGGTGCCGCTTCCACGACTGCGCCCACGAGACCGAGCCGGGCTGCGCGGTGCGCTCCGCCGTCGAGAGCGGGGAGCTACCGGTACGGCGGCTGGAGAGCTACCGCAAGCTGATGCGGGAGAACCAGTGGATCGTGGCCAAGACGGACGCCAGGGTCCGTGCGGAGCTGCGGCGGGACTGGAAGCGGAAGGGGGCGGAGGGCAGGGCGGCGATGGAGGCGAAGCGGGGGCGCCGGAAGTAGGTGGCCCTGTGCCGGTGCGGGCGTTCCGGGGCGCCGCCCCCGGGCCCCCGGCTCCGGCCCGCCTCGTCCTCGAACGCCGGGGGCCGATCGTTGCGACCGGCCCCCGGCAGCTCCACGTCCGATTCCCGCTGGCCGGCTCCTCCTCCCGCGTCCGACACTGGAACCGTGATGGACGAAGACAGCAGGTACGAGGCGGTGCGCAGCCGGGACGGGCGGTTCGACGGTGCGTTCTTCTTCGCCGTCGAGACCACCGGCATCTACTGCCGGCCGAGCTGCCCGGCGGTGACGCCCAAGCGGCACAACGTGCGGTTCTTCCCGACGGCCGCCGCCGCACAGGGCTCCGGCTTCCGGGCCTGCCGCCGGTGCCGGCCGGACGCCGTGCCGGGCTCGGCGGAGTGGAACGTCCGCGCGGACGTCGTCGGCCGGGCCATGCGCCTGATCGCCGACGGCGTCGTGGACCGCGAAGGCGTCGCCGGGCTCGCCGCGCGCCTCGGCTACAGCGCCCGGCAGGTGCAGCGGCAGCTCACCGCCGAGCTGGGCGCCGGGCCCGTGGCGCTCGCCCGGGCCCAGCGCGCGCACACCGCGCGGGTACTGCTGCAGACCACCGACCTGCCGGTCACCGAGATCGCCTTCGCGTCCGGGTTCGCCAGCGTGCGGCAGTTCAACGACACCGTCCGCGACGTGTACGACGCGACGCCGACCGAGGTGCGCGCCGCCGCCCCCCGGGGCCGGGAGACCCGCCGGGCCACCCCGGGCGCGGGCATCCCGCTGCGGCTGGCGTACCGGGGCCCGTACCAGGCGGCCGCCGTCTTCGACCAGCTGGGGCGGGAGGCGGTGCCGGGGATCGAGGAGGTGTCCGGCACCCCGGGCGGCCGCACCTACCGGCGCACCCTGCGGCTGCCGTACGGCACCGCGCTCGTCGCCGTCGCCGAGCACACCCGGGCGCCGAAGGCGGGCGGCGGCACCCATCCGGGCGGCTGGCTGGACGCACGGCTGCACCTCACCGACCCCAGGGACCTCACCACCGCGGTGCAGCGGCTGCGGCGCCTGTTCGACCTGGACGCCGACCCGTACGCCGTCGACGAGCGGCTCGGCACCGACCCACGGCTCGCCCCGCTGGTCGCCGCCCGGCCCGGGCTGCGCTCGCCCGGCGCCGTCGACCCGCTGGAACCCGCCGTCCGCGCCCTGATCGGCACCAGGGGCGCCGAGGAGCTGGTACGCCGCTACGGCAAGGCGCTCGACGCTCCCTGCGGCAGCCTCACCCACCTCTTCCCGGAGCCGGCCGTGCTCGCCGAGGCCGAGCCCGACGGCCCGCTGGGCGCGCTCGCCGCCGCCCTCGCCGACGGCACCGTACGGCTGGATCCGGGCGCCGACCGGGACGACGCCCAGCAGGCGCTGCTCGCCCTGCCCGGCATGGACCCGGCCACCGCCGCCACCATCCGCGTGCGCGCGCTCGGCGATCCGGACGTGGCCCCGCCCGGCAAGGCGCTCCCCGACGCGTGGCGGCCGTGGCGGTCGTACGCCGTCCAGCATCTGCGCGTGGCGGGGGAGTCGAGCCGATGACGAGCGTGTACTTCACCCACCTGGACGCCCCGGTCGGGCCGCTGCTGCTCACCGCCGACGCGGACGGGGCGATCACCTCGCTGTCCGTGCCCGGACAGAAGGGCGGGCGGGTCGTCCAGCCCGACTGGCGGCACGATCCGGGCCCGTTCCGTGCGGCCGGCGAGCAGCTCGCCGCCTACTTCGCCGGTGAACTCAGGGAATTCCGGTTGCCGTTGCGTGCCGAGGGCACCGACTTCCGGCAGCGGGTGTGGGCCGCGCTGGACGAGGTGCCGTACGGTGCCACCGCCACCTACGGAGAGATCGCCGCGCGAATCGGCGCAACCCGCGCGGCCGTTCGCGCCGTCGGCGGGGCGATCGGCGCCAACCCCCTGCTGATCGTGCGCCCTTGCCATCGGGTCATCGGCGCGAACGGGGCGATGACAGGTTACGCGGGCGGACTCGAGCGCAAGGTCCGGCTGCTGACCCTGGAAGGCGTGCTCACCTAGGCCTGTCCCCGGCGGGGCGTCCGGCGTGTACGCGCGCCCCGCACCCGCCGGGGGCCGCACGCGCGCCGTGCCGTTCCCGACCGGGGCGGCGGCCTTCGCGTTCCACCGGAGATCGCGCCACTTCTTTCCGGCCCAGGGCGCAGCCGCCGGCCACCATCGTGCCGTCGTCCCGGAGGACGAAGCCGACGGGTTGCGCCGAGCGGGTGGACCGGTGTCGATGTTCCGTCGGCGCGGCCCGCCCGTGTGGCACGGTCGCCTCCGACGAACCACGGGGAAGGGCGGCGCACACATGGCCAAGGTCGGACGGGTCCTCGTGGTCCTGCTGCTGGGGATGCTGCCGGGTACGACGACCGCCGTGGCCGAGCCGGCGTCCGCGCGCTGGACGGGCAGTTGGGAGACCGCGCCGTCGGGAACCGCGCCCGCACTGCCCGGCGCCGCCGTCCGCAACGTCGTCCACCTCAGCGTCGGCGGCACCGCCGTGCGCGTCCGGCTCGGCAACCGGCTCGGCACCGCGTCCCTGTCCCTCGGCGCGGTCACCGTCGCCCTGCGCCGGGCGGCCGGCCCGGACGCCGTGCCCGGCACCCTGCGCACCGTCACCTTCCACGGCGCCCCCACCGTCACCGTGCCACCCGGCCAGGACACGGTCTCCGACCCGGTGCCGCTGCCCGTCCCGGCCGCCGCCGACCTCCTCGTCACCGTGTACACGCCGGGCGACAGCGGGCCCGCCACCTACCACCACACCGCCCTGCAGACCAGCTATGTGGCCCTCGCCGGCGAGGGCCGGGCCGCCGACGAGGACGGCGCCGCGTACACGAAGCGGATCAGCCGCTGGTACTACGTCACCGGCGTCGATGTCCGGGGGCACGCCCGCGGCAGCGTCGTGGCGTTCGGCGACTCCCTCACCGACGGCAACGGTTCCACCCCCGACGCCAACCACCGCTGGCCCGACCGGCTCGCCGAGCACCTGAGCGCCCACCGGCTCGGCGTGCTCAACGCCGGGATCGCCGGAAACCGCCTGCTGCGCGACGGCAGCGGGCCCAGCGCCCTCGTCCGCCTGGACGCCGACGCCCTGGACCGGGCCGGGGTGCGCGCCCTGGTCGTCCTCGAGGGCATCAACGACATCAAGGGCACCCCGGAGGCGAACGATGCCGCCGCGTACGCCGACGCCTACCGCACCCTCGTCGCCCGCGCCCACGCCCGCGGCATCCGGGTCGTCGGCGTCACCCTCACCCCCTACCGGGGCTATCCCGCCTACACGGACGTCGGCGAGGCCGTGCGGCAGCGGGTGAACGCCTTCATCCGCGGCGGCGGCACCTTCGACGCGGTGGCCGACGCCGACGCCGCCGTACGCGACCCGGCCGACCCCACCCGCATCCTGCCGGGATACGACCCCGGTGACCACCTGCACTTCAACGACGCGGGCATGACGGCCGTCGCCGAGACCGTGCGCCTGGCCCTGGCACGGGCACCGTGGGCGGACTTCGCCCGGTCCGGGCACGCGGACCACGGGCGTCCTTCGTCTGCCCCGGGCCCGAGGACCGCCGGCATCCCTCGTCCGGGCCCGGGCAGGGTGGCGCCGGCCGCCGTCCCCCGGTCCTGGCGCCGGTGAGCCTCGCCGGTCACGCCCACAGCACCACCCCCAGCCAGGCCCCGCGATCGGCAGGCAGGCGACCGCTGGGAGAAATCGCAGGTCAAGGCGGGACGGGCGGCCGGTTGCGACGGTCAGCGGGGTTCGTCCCGGGTCACCCAGCCCTGCTCGTAGGCGTGCCAGCCCAGTTGCAGCCGGGTCGTCACCCCGGCCAGCTCCATCAGCCGCTTCACCCGGCGCTGCACGGTCCTCAGGCCCAGGTCGAGCTGTTTGGCCACGCTCGCGTCGGTCAGCCCGGCGAGCAGCAGCGACAGCACCTGTAGATCGGTGGCGTCGGGGCCGTCCGGCCGCTCCTCGGCCACCCCGGAGGCGTCCAGGCGCAGCGGCAGCGCGTCGCGCCACACCGACTCGAACAGCCCGGACAGCAGCTCCAGCAGCCCGCTGGCGTGCACCACGAGCGCGGCAGGCTCCGTCGTCCGCGAGGTCAGCGGCACCATCGCGAGCGAGCGGTCGGCCACCACCAGCTTCGTCGGCACCCGGTCCACCACCCGTACCCGCTCGTCCCGGCCGAGCGCCGCCGTCAGCTCGGTCAGCCCGTGCGGCAGGTCCAGCACCGCCCGCTCGACCACCACCCGGTAGCGCACCCCGCGCCCGGCGGCCTGCTCCTCCGCGTCGTTGTCCGTCCCGGAGACGACCACCGGATTGCCGGTGACCAGCGCGCACACCTCCTCGGCGGCCCCCAGCTGCAACTGCAGGAAGCGCTGGGCCACCGCCGGGGCGCCGGTCACCACCTCCACCAGGTCGTGCACCGCCGGCTCGGCCGCCGCCGCCCGGTACTCCTCGGCGAGCAGCGCCGCCGCCAGCTCCGCCTTCTCCAGCTCGTGCCGCTGCTGGGTGAGCAGCGCGCCCAGCGCCACCCCGGGCGGGGCCGCCACCCAGCGGCCCGGCCGCGCCGAGGACTGGGCCGCGAGCCCCTGCCGCTCCAGCCGGCGCAGCGCCCGCTCGGTGTCCCGCTCGGCCAGCGTCAGACGCCGGGCCAGGTCGGCCACCTCGGCGGCGCCCACGGACACCAGTGCCCGGTACGCCGCCTCGTGCGTCTCGTCCAGCCCTATCGCCGTCAGCATCGGCCCGCGCCCCTCCCTGTGCACCGGTCCACGAAAGCGGCGCACCGTGGCGGAAACCGGCCACGACGCAAACCCGCCGCAGGACATCATCGCCGTACCGGTGGTGACTCTGCCAAGGTGGCAGCACCGCAGGACGCGCGGCCGTGCCCACGGCTCACCGCGGCGTCCCAGGAAACCAAGCCATGTTCCGGCCGTTCGACCGGCGCCGTCGCGGCCCGGTCGCCCGGGACCATGGTCCGGGCCCGGACGCGTGCGAGCACGCGGACGGGGTGCGGGGCCGGGCCACTTCAGACGTCGCCGGGCGGTCCTCCCGTGGGGGGTGGGGCCGCCCGGCGGCCATCAACCGCTTCTCGTACGGCTGTTCACTCCCTCACTCGACACGCCGTTCGAGGTGCCCGGGCGCGCCGCATTTTCCCGATGCCCCGTTTTCGGACGGCCCGTGCGGTGGACAATCAGGGGCATGAGCCAGCAGGGGGGAAAGCCAGCCCGGCATGAGGACGACTGGTGGCGGCAGCTGTACGACGACTCCACCGCGGACACGGGTCCCACGGCCGCGCCGGATTCCCTGGACGACCGCTACGCCTCGGCGAAGAGCACGGTGACGGGCGGACCGGGCGAGGCGCCGGGACGCCACGACACGGGGCCGACCGGCCAGGACGGCGACGGCTACGACGACTACGACGGCGACGGCAGCGGTGGTTACGACGGCGCGGACAGCGGCGGCCATGACGACGGCGGCGGCTACGACGACTACGACGGCTTCGGCGGCGGCGATGGCGACGGTGGTGAGGACAGACCGGGCCCCCGGGGACCGGCAGTCCCCGCGCAACGCGGCGCGCCGGCTCCGAGTCCCGCTCCGTCAGCCGGACCACCGGCGCCCGAAGCCCCCGCCGATCCGCCGCGCACCACGGGCCTCGCACAGCCGCCCCAGGCCGCGGCCCCCGAGCCGCCCCAGGCAACGGCTCCCGCACAGCCGCCTGAGGGAGCGGCTCCCGTACAGCCGTCTCAGGGAGCGGACGTCGAGCCGCCGCAGGCTCCCGTACCGCCGCCCCAGGTGACGGCCCCCCAGCCGCCGCGAGCCCCGGTTCCCGATGAGCCGCCGTACGTCGCCGAGCGGCACGCGCGCACGGAGACCGTCGCGCCCGGGGAGCCTTCGGCGTCGGAGCCCTCCGCACCGGTGCCCTCCACCCCGCCCCGCTCCCCGGAGCCGTCCGTCGCCTCCGTCGACTACGTGGGCTCCGGACCCCCGACCTACGACCCCGAGCCGACCGCGCTCCCCGCCGCCGATCCGGACGGGCTCGGGGAGCAGGTCGCCGACACCGTGCTGGACGGCGCCCGGTACGGGGCCTGCACCCTGCGGGCGGTGTCGCTGCGCGGTGACTCCGCCCGGTACCGGGGCGAGCCGCGCCGGGACTCGCTGCTCACCGCCCGGTTCGGCAGCGGGGAGCAGGCGCTCGTCCTCGTCGCGATGGCGACCGGCGCGCGGGCCACACCGGGCGCGCACCTGGCGGCGGCCGAGGCGTGCCGGTGGATCGGGCGGGCCGTGGGCCGCAGCCATCAGCGGCTGGTGGAGGACATCCGGGCGGCCCGGCGCGGCGACCTGAAGTCCGGTCTGCACCGGCTGACCGACCGCAGCCTCGGCCGGCTGCGGGCGAGCGCCCTCGAGCAGGGCGTCGACCCGGAGGAGTACACGGCGAGCCTGCGCTGTCTGCTGCTGCCCGCCGACCCGGACTGCCGTACGCGCGTGTTCTTCGGCGTCGGTGACGGCGGCCTGTTCCGGCTGCGGGACGGCGCGTGGCAGGACATAGAGCCGCGCGTGTCACCCGCCGAGGCCACCGGCGCGCCGGTCGCCGGGTTCGGCTCGCCGCCGGCGGAGACCTCCGAGGGCGACCGGCTCACCCTGGACCTCGGCATCCCGACACCGCCGAGTCCCTACGAGCCGGCGCCGCAGCCGCCCCGCGAACCGTTCCGCTTCCGCGCCTCGGTAGCCCGCCCGGGTGATGCGCTGGTGATGTGCACCGCGGGCCTGGCCGACCCGCTGCGCGGGGAACCCGCCCTCTGCGCCTACCTGGCCCGCCGCTGGTCCGGTCGGGCCGCGCCCGGCCTCGCCGCGTTCCTCGCCGACGCCCAGGTGCGGGTGAAGGGCTATGCCGACGACCGTTCGGCGGCGGCCGTTTGGGAGGCGTAACCGCTGCCCCTGTGGATTCATGGAAGGTGAATTCCCGGAGCCCGGGCCCGCCGGAGGGATTCGGGCAGACCTGAGGGGCAGACGAGAGACCATGGCCAGACAGAACGTAGCCGAGCAGTTCGTGGACATCCTCGTCCGCGCCGGGGTGCGCCGGCTGTACGGCGTCGTCGGCGACAGCCTCAACCCGGTCGTGGACGCCGTCCGCCGCAACTCCGCCATCGACTGGATCCACGTACGCCACGAGGAGACCGCCGCCTTCGCGGCCGGCGCCGAGGCGCAGATCACCGGGAAACTGGCGGCCTGCGCGGGCTCCTGCGGCCCGGGCAACCTGCACCTGATCAACGGCCTGTACGACGCCCACCGCTCCATGGCCCCGGTGCTCGCCCTCGCCTCCCAGATCCCCTCCGGCGAGATCGGCCTCGGCTACTTCCAGGAGACCCACCCCGACCGGCTCTTCCAGGAGTGCAGCCACTACAGCGAGCTGATCTCCAGTCCCCAGCAGATGCCCCGGCTGCTGCAGACCGCCATCCAGCACGCGGTCGGCCGGAGGGGCGTCAGCGTGGTCTCCCTGCCGGGCGACATCGCCGCCGAACCCGCCCCGGAGAAGGCCGCCCGGAGCGCCCTCGTCACCTCCCGGCCCACTGTCCGCCCAGGCGACACCGAGATCGACAAGCTCGTGGAGATGATCGACGAGGCCGGCAAGGTCACCCTGTTCTGCGGCAGCGGCACGGCCGGCGCCCACGCCGAGGTCATGGAGTTCGCCGGGAGGATCAAGGCCCCGGTGGGACACGCGCTGCGCGGCAAGGAGTGGATCCAGTACGACAACCCGTACGACGTCGGGATGAGCGGCCTGCTCGGCTACGGCGCCGCCTACGAGGCCACCCACGAGTGCGACCTGCTGATCCTGCTCGGCACCGACTTCCCGTACAACGCCTTCCTGCCGGACGACGTGAAGATCGCCCAGGTCGACGTACGGCCCGAGGTGCTGGGCCGCCGCTCCCGACTCGACCTCGCGGTGTGGGGGGACGTCCGCGAGACCCTGCGCTGTCTGATCCCGCGGGTGCGGGAGAAGACCAGCCGGCGGTTCCTCGACAAGATGCTGAAGAAGCACGCCGACGCGCTGGAGGGCGTGGTCAAGGCGTACACGCGGAAGGTCGACAAGCACGTCCCGATCCACCCGGAGTACGTGGCCGCCGTCCTCGACGAGGTCGCGGCCGACGACGCGGTGTTCACGGTCGACACCGGCATGTGCAATGTGTGGGCCGCCCGGTACGTCTCGCCCAACGGCCGCCGCCGGATCATCGGTTCGTTCTCCCACGGTTCGATGGCGAACGCGCTGCCCATGGCGATCGGGGCGCAGTTCACCGACCGGCGCCGGCAGGTGGTGTCCATGTCCGGGGACGGCGGATTCGCCATGCTGATGGGCGACTTCCTGACGCTCGTGCAGTACGACCTGCCCGTCAAGGTCGTGCTGTTCAACAACTCCTCACTCGGCATGGTCGAGTTGGAGATGCTGGTGGCGGGCCTGCCCTCGTACGGCACGACGAACGCCAACCCCGACTTCGCCGCCGTCGCCCGGGCCTGCGGTGCCTACGGGGTGCGGGTGGAGAAGCCCAAGCAACTCGCGGGGGCGCTCAAGGACGCCTTCAAGCACAAGGGACCGGCCCTGGTGGACATCGTCACCGATCCGAACGCGCTGTCCATCCCGCCACGGATCAGCGCCGACATGGTCACCGGGTTCGCCCTGTCGGCGTCCAAGATCGTGCTGGACGGCGGGGTCGGCCGCATGCTCCAGATGGCCCGCTCCAACCTCCGCAACGTACCGCGCCCCTAGGTCCCGTCCCGCACACCGCCGTCAGGGAGCTGATTTCGGCCAGTTTCACGACGCGTGACGGTATGCCGACCGCCCGTGCCGGGCGCAGCTGCGTTGCCTTCTCGGGGCGTCAGTGGCGCCCAGCGGTGGTCACAGAGCCCGCGGTACGGGGGGCCACCGGCACCCGGACCGGGGACGGCGCCCTGTCCGCGTGGCCGAACCGCCGGTCATCGGGCATGAGTCATGACTGCCTGTGAGCCTGCTGGGCAAGCATCCCCCGTGAACGTGTTCGACCAGGAGGGCCAGGGACCGGCGGCGTGCGGGCGGGGGTCATGAAGAGGCAGGCGCGAGGGGGCGGTCCCGGGGTCATCGGGGCCTCCTCGGCGAAGGCGGGGGAACAGACCGACACCATCACGGAACACGCGCACCGGCTCCGGCGCAGGCTGGGCCGGGCGGACCTCAAGGCGGTGCCGCAGGCCCGCCGGGAGTTGCGCGAACTGCTGCGGCACTGGGGCAAGCCGGGCCGCTCGGAGATCGCCGAACTGCTCACCAGCGAACTGGTCACCAACGCGCTCGTCCACACCGACGACGACGCCGT
Organism: Streptomyces sp. NPDC048521; assembly: GCF_043199855.1. Lineage (NCBI taxonomy): Bacteria > Bacillati > Actinomycetota > Actinomycetes > Kitasatosporales > Streptomycetaceae > Streptomyces > Streptomyces sp. NPDC048521. Next base: position 454,067 of record NZ_JBICWR010000002.1, on the reverse strand, counting down.
CCTGACGGCCGTCGTGGAACCGGACGGACTGCGGGTGGAGGTACGGGACTTCGTACCCCGCAGACCCGAGCCGCGGGGCCCGGAGACCGACGACACCCACGGCCGGGGCCTGATGCTGGTCCAGTCCCTCGCGGACGCCTGGGGCGTACGGCCGCACGGCGTGGGCAAGTCGGTGTGGTTCGAACTCGGCGCCGAGGCGGCCTGAGCACGGCGGGGCGGGCAGCAGCGGCACATTCGGCCGGTAGCGGGACGAGCGGTGGGGACGGGAACGGGACGGGGGCGTGACCCGCGTGGTCACGCCCCCGTCCCGTGGTGTTCGGTCCTCGCCCCGTGCGTGCTCTCGGGTCACCGGACAGTCAGCCGAACTGCTGCTCCAGGTCCTTCAGCTTGCGCTCCAGGGAGTCCAGGCGCGGCAGGGCCATGGTGTCGTCCTCCGCGGTGAGGTCGACGGTCACCGGTTCAGATCCGCTGCGGACCGGCTGCAGGGAGGGCCGAGGGCGTACGGGCAGCTGCTCCGCGGTCGATATGGCAGGCTCCGCGGTTGCGGGGGCGGGCCCGCGCTCGACCGCCTGCACCTCGACCTGCCGGTCGGCCCGGCCGATGAAGCCGCGGTGGCCCCGGCTGATGGCCTTCAGCTGGGCGCGCTCCACGCGCTGCTGGTCGCGCCGGCGCTGGCGGGTCTCCTCCTTCTGCCGCTTGTCCTCGCGGACCTCCTCGACCGCCTCGTCGAGGCTGCGCACACCCTCCAGGAGCATCAGCGACCAGGCGCGGTAGGTCTCGCGGGGCGCCCGCAGCCAGCGCACGATGCGGATCTGCGGCAGCGGACGCGGCACCAGGCCCTGCTCGCGCAGCGCGGCCCGGCGGGTCTGCTTCAGCGCCCGGTCGAACAGGACGGCCGCCGACAGCGACATGCCGGAGAAGAACTGGGGGGCGCCGTCGTGGCCCGCGCCCCGGGGTGCGTGCACCCAGTTGAACCAGGCCGCCGCAGCGGCGAACATCCATACGAGCAGCCGGGAGCCGAGGGCCGCGTCACCGTGGCTGGCCTCGCGCACCGCGAGCACGGAGCAGAACATCGCCGCACCGTCCAGACCGAACGGCACCAGGTACTGCCAGCCGTCGGTCAGCCCGAGGTTCTGCTCGCCGAAGCCGACCAGGCCGTGGAAGGACAGGGCTGCCGCCACCGCCGCACAGCAGAAAAGAAGCACATAGGAGGCGGTGCCGTAGATGGCCTCCTTGCGCCTGCGGCGCTCCTCGCTGCGCTCCCAGGAGTCGTCCGCGCTCGCGTTCTCCCCGGAGGAGCGCTTGCCGCGCGCGAGCACCGCCACCGCCGCCAGCATCCCCAGGAGCAGTACGGCGCCCGGAAGCAGCCAGTTCAGCGATATGTCGGTCAGTCTCATCAGGGGTCCCTTGCATTGGGATAGGGCGTAACGCCCGCCATAGTGGCCCACTCCCCACGGCCCTCAGGGGGTTTCGGGGCAAGAGGCCGCCAATAAGGTGCAAGGGAATGCCCAGGACGGCGTTCTGCTCGAACTGCCGCTTGAGGGGCGGGAGTTGAGTTCGAATAAGACTACCCGTACGGGTGGTTCCTCGGAAAGTTCCCGTGACAGGTGAGGAAGTTGTGAATCCCTGTCCGAGGCCCTGTCCGCGGGCGGGCGGTCCGATCGCGATGATCTTAATGGACGCCGGGCGGTGCTCCGTACCTGACAGCCCCTCAAGCGGCGGCGGCCGACGTGAGTTTGGTGATCCGGTCGCTGTCGCAGGTGCGCGGGCAGGTGGCGCAGGTGTCCTCGGGGCGCACGGTGTAGAACATGCAGCAGCTGGCCCGGTCCCGGGTGGGCAGCGGCCGGCCGTCCGGCCCGGTCAGCACCCGGAACGCGGCGGAGCCGACGTACGGCCCGGTGGCGCCGGGCAGCAGCAGCTCCAGTTCCCGCACGGCCCGCCGCTCCTCGTCCGCCCCGAGCAGCTGTGCGACGTACCACAGCCCCTCCACGACCTCGTCGGTCGCCATGCCCCACAGGGCCCGGCCGCGCCGCCGCATCCGCGGCCCGAAGGCGGCGAGCACCGGCTCCAGGTGCTCGGCGACGGCCGCCCGCACCTCAGCCCGCAGCGCCTCCTCGTCCCGCACGACGACGGCACCGGACAGCACGGCCGCGGGGTCGCCGGGCAGGCAGGCGAACGAGACGGGGCGGCGTACGGCCATGCGCCCGGCGCTGCGGTCGTACGAGACGTGCGTCACGGGCAGCCGGGGCACCCGGCGGTGCAGGAACCACGGGACGGTGATCAGCAGGCAGGCGGGCCAGGCGTAGCGGTGCAGGCCGAAGCTCGCGACGACGTCCGGGCGGGCCCGCCGTCCGTAGTCCCGCAGCACCTGGGCCTCGTCCCAGGCCAGGAAGGCGTCCAGCTCCGCACCGCCCGCCGCGAGCCCCGCGCCGCCGACCCAGCCGCCGCCGCGGGGCGCCGGGTCGTCCGGGCCCCGTTCGGTCACGGTGAGGCCGGGACAGACCGCGCCGAGGCGGTCGTAGGCGGCGGTGAGCGGCGAGGCCGCAGCGGGCATGGCGGAACCACCGATCCTTGATCACGGGCCGGGCACCCTAGGTAAGGCTCACCTTACCCACACTCGGTGGAGTTTGAACTACCGCCTGGTAGGCCTAAGGTGCTTGACGGACAAGTGACAAGCCGTCGTTAATGACCCCAAGTACCGACATGCCGCCAGGAGGACCCGTGAAGCAGGGCGTGCAGGGCTCCGCCGGGCCGGGGAGACCGGAGGGCGGCGCGCCGGGCGCGGCCCGGGTGCCGGCGCAGCAGCGCGCGGCGGACGCCCTGGACGGATTCCGTGAGCGGGACACCGCGACGCACGGGGTGCGGGGCGAGCACACGCACGCCGAGCGGCCCCTGCCCGGGCCCCGGCTCGCGGTGCAGCGGTCCTCGGTGCGCGGGCAGATCCTCGACGCGTTGCGCACGGCGCTGGTGGCCGGCGAGCTGAAGCCGGGCGAGGTGTACTCGGCGCCGGTCCTCGGCGAGCGCTTCGGCGTCTCGGCCACGCCGGTCCGGGAGGCCATGCAGCAGCTCGCGCTGGAGGGCGCCGTCGAGGTGGTCCCCAACCGCGGCTTCCGGGTGATCGAGCGGGGGACGCGGGAGCTGGCCGAGCTGGCGGAGGTGCGGGCGCTCATCGAGGTGCCGGTGATGCTGCGGCTCGCCCGGACCGTGCCGGCCGAGCGGTGGGCCGGGCTGCGTCCGCTCGCCGAGGACACGGTGCGCGCGGCTGCCTCCGGCTGTCCGGCCACCTACGCGGAGTCCGATCGCGCCTTCCACGGGGCGCTGCTGTCCCTGTCGGGCAACGAGCAGCTGGTCCGCATCGCCGAGGACCTGCACCGGCGCTCGCAGTGGCCGCTGGTCGGCGGCCCCGTACGGCACGGCCGGGGCGACCTGGTCGCGGACGCCGCGGAGCACCTGACCCTGCTGGAGGCACTGATCGCTCGCGACGTGGACGTGGTCCGGGGACTGGTCGGCGAGCACTTCGCGGGCACAAGCTGAGGGACGGCCCCGGAACGATGCGGCCGACGGCGCTGCAACCTCCCCTGGGGGCGCGGGGAGCTGCGCGACGAGCCCCCGCAGGCCCGCAGGCGGCGAACGACCTCCGACACCGGGTACCAAGCCGTCCCGCTGAAACTCGCAGCTGCGGAGCTGTGCAGCCGACGGCGCTGCACCCCCTGGGGGCGCGGGGAGCTGCGCGACCAGCCCCCACCGGTCCGCAGGCGGCGAACGATCTGCCACACCGCGTGCCAAGCCGTCGCCGGACGCGATCCCGCTGAAGCTCGCGGCTGCGGAGCGGTGCAGCCGACGGTGCTGCAACCCCTGGGGGCGCGGGGAACTGCGCGACCAGCCCCCGCCGGCCCGCAGGCGGCGAACGACCTCCGACACCGGGTACCAAGCCGTCGCCGGACGCGATCCGGCTGAAGCTCGCGGCTGCGGAGCGGTGCAGCCGACGGTGCTGCAACCCCTGGGGGCGCGGGGAACTGCGCGACCAGCCCCCGCCGGCCCGCAGGC
>NZ_JBICWR010000002.1:437376-449922 GCF_043199855.1 Streptomyces sp. NPDC048521 | reverse complement strand
GCGGCGAACGATCTGCCACACCCGGTACCAAGCCGTCGCCGCACCCCGTATCAAGCCGTTGCCGCGCCCGGCGTCGGGGGAGCCAACTGCCGGGCCAGCCATGTAGGCACACCCCCGAGCAGCCGGAACAGGCGGCCGGCCTCCTCGCGCAGGCGGGACGCCTCCGGTTCGGACTCCGCGTCGGCCAGGGAGGCCAGCGCGGGGGCCGTACCCACGAGGTACCCCAACTCCTCCCGGATCCGCAGGGATTCGGCGAAGCCGTGCCGCGCCTCGGCCAACTCGCCGTCACGCAGGGCGAGTCCGGCCAGATGGCGCCAGGTGAAGGACAGCAGCAGCGGGTCGGCGTGCGCGGCAGCCCCCGCGTGTGCCCGGCGGTACGCGGCGCGAGCCGCCTGCGGGGACCGGCTCAGGTTCTCGGCGAGCAGCCCCCGGCGGAAGTCCAGCAGGGCCCGCCCGGCCGCCCCCGGAGGAATCAGCGCCGCCGCCCGGCCCAGCGCGGCCCGCGCCTCGTCGGCCCGGTCCCGCACCCCGTGCAGCGTCGCCGCGTAGGCGAGTTGGCCGCGTTCGCAGGCCGCCGCGCCTCGCTCCTCGTCGCTGTGCGCGAGCGCCTCCGCCGTCCGCAGGGCGTCCTCGGCCTCCTCCCAGCCCCGCTCGGTGTACAGGCACCGTTCGACCAGCAGGGTGGCCCGCTGCAGCGCCGTCGCCGGGGTGTCGGCCGGCAGCAGGGCCGCCGCGTCGGCCCAGCAGGCCCGCGAGCGCAACCGCCATACCGCGGTCTGGAGGGGATCGTCACCGGCGGTCGTTCCGTTACCAGACATGGCGGTATGCGCCACGTTGCCCTCCCCGAGCACGCCATCGAGCTGTTGAGTGGTGGCGGCATTCCAGCACCAATCGCGGGGCCGGGCCAAGAGGGTGGGTGAAAGATTTCACAAAGTGGTGGGGTGTGGACGTGACCGGGTTTGGCCGCCTCGCGCCCCCGCTGACCTCAGCTCATGCGCAGTGCCAGGAAGAAGTCCAGCTTGTCCTCCAGGCGCGACAGGTCCCGTCCCGTCAACTGCTCGATCCGCCCCACCCGGTAGCGCAGCGTGTTGACGTGCAGGTGGAGACGGGTGGCGCAGCGGGTCCAGGAGCCGTCGCTGTCGAGGAACGCCTCCAGGGTCGGGATCAGCTCCGCCCGGTGGCGCCGGTCGTACTCCTTCAGGGGGTCCAGGAGGCGGGCCGTGAAGGCGCGGCGGACGTCGTCGGGGACGAAGGGGAGCAGCAGGACGTGCGAGGCCAGCTCCTGGTGGCCGGCCGCGCAGACCCGGCCGGGGCGGGCGGCGGCGACCCGGCGGGCGTGCCGGGCCTCCTCCAGGGCGCCGCGCAGCCCCTCCGCGGAGTGCACGGCCGCGCTGACGCCGAGGGTGAGCCGCCCGTCGTCGTCCAGGCCCGCCGCCAGCGGCTCCCGGACCGCCTGCAGCAGGGAGTCGGCCAGCAGTCCGCTCTCCGAACCGTCGTGCTCGGCGGAGACGGCGGGGAGCGGGACCAGGGCGATCGCCTCGTCGCCCGTGTGCGCGACCGCGATGCGGTCCGAGGGTTCCGGGCCGGTCGCCAGCGGATCGACCAGCACTTCCTCCAGGAGCGACTGGGCGACCGGGCCGCCCTCGACCTCCGCGCCCTCCCACTCGACGCGGGCCACGACGACCTGCCAGTGCGGGGCCGCCCCGAGGCCGGGCAGCAGCACCGGCGCGGCGACCCTCAGGCGGGCCGCGATCTCGGCGGGCGCGGCGCCCGTCTGCACCAGCTCCAGCACCTCCTGGGCGAGCCGGCGCCGTACGGTGCGGGCCGCGTCCCGGCGGTCCCGCTCGACGGCGATCAGCTGCGTGACGCCCTGGAGGAGGTCCAGCCGCTCCTCGGGCCAGTCACCGGCGTCCGCCTCGACGGCCAGCAGCCAGTCCGACAGGACCGTCTCGCGCACGTCCCGGGAGCCTTGCGGGGAGCGGCCGGAGGAGCGGACCGGGAAGAGCGAGTACGTGGCCCCGCCCAGCAGGACGCGGTGCGGGCCGCGCCGCCCGGTGCGGGTGGCGGCCAGGTGCTCGGCGGCGAGCTTCGCGCAGGTCTCGGCGGGCAGCGCCGGGCCCGTGACCTTCGAGCCCGCGATCAGTCGGCCGGTCGGGGAGAGCACCCAGGCGCGCAGGTCCAGGTCGGAGCCGAGCAGGTCCAGGACCACGTCCGGGCCGCCGCCCGCCGGGCCCGAGGTCATCATCCGGCGGTGCCGGTCCACCACGGCCGCCAGGTCGCCTGCCCGCTCGCTCGAGACCTGCCGTACGACATGCTCGGTGATCGTCGCGAACGCCACCGACTCGTGCACCGCGAACAGCGGCAGCCGGTGCCGCGCGCAGGCCAGCACCAGGTCCTCCGGCACATCGCCCAGCTCGGCCTCGCCGGCCGCGAGAGCCGCCACACCGGCCTGCACGAGGATGCGGACGAACGGCTCGGAGTCGTCGGCGTCCCGGCGCCAGGCCAGGCCCGTGAGCACCAGCTCACCGCCGGAGAGGTAGCGGCTGGGGTCGCGCAGGTCCGTGGTCATGACACCGCGTACCGAGCGGTCCAGCTCGTCCTCGCCGCCGAGCAGCCGCAGGCCCAGCGCGTCGGTGTCCAGCAGTGCGCGCAGCCGCATCTCGTCGCCGCCGTTCTTTGTCTCGAAACCTACGATGGATCTTGGAGGGGGACGGGGGAGCCGCCCGGAACCGGTCGCACGGGGGCGTACTCCGGGGCCTCCGCGCCGGTTCCCGCGTTTCCCCAGGAAAGCGGAGAGGTTACCGATGCCCTCCGTTCATACGAATCTACAAGATGCTCGCCCTGGCCAGCGAACTCCTTCATGGTTTCGGTGACTGACCCTGCTGGAGTACGGGGCGGTGTACTGAGTCCACTCCGCGTCAACAGCACATGGACGAGCCGGGCCCGCCGCACACGGATTGGCTCAATCTGTACGACTCACGAGACGAAGAAGAGAGCCGGTCATGGACTTCCTTCGCCCCGCCAGCTGGGAGGAGGCGCTCGCCGCGAAGGCCGAGCACCCCACCGCTGTGCCGATTGCGGGTGGCACCGATGTGATGGTCGAGATCAACTTCGACCACCGCCGGCCCGAGTACCTGCTCGACCTCAACCGCATCGGCGACCTCACCGAGTGGGAGGTCGGCGAGGGCAGCGTACGGCTGGGTGCCTCCGTCCCGTACACCAGGATCATGTCGGATCTCCGTGCCGAGCTGCCGGGCCTGGCGCTCGCCTCGCACACGGTCGCCTCCCCGCAGATCCGCAACCGCGGCGGTGTCGGCGGCAACCTCGGCACGGCCTCGCCCGCCGGTGACGCCCACCCCGCCCTCCTCGCCGCCGGCTCCGAGGTCGAGGTGGAGTCGGCGGCCCGTGGCACCCGCCTGATCCCGATCGACGAGTTCTACACCGGCGTCAAGCGCAACGCGCTCCAGCCCGACGAGCTGATCCGCGCCGTCCACATCAAGAAGGCGGACGGCCCGCAGCAGTACTCCAAGGTCGGCACCCGCAACGCCATGGTCATCGCCGTGTGCGCCTTCGGCCTCGCCCTGCACCCCGCGACCCGCACGGTGCGCACCGGCATCGGCTCGGCCGCGCCCACGCCCGTCCGGGCGAAGGCCGCCGAGGACTTCCTGAACGCCGCCCTGGAAGAGGGCGGCTTCTGGGACAACGGAAAGACCATCACCCCGTCGGTCGCCAAGCAGTTCGCGGCGCTGTGCTCCGGTGCCTGCAACCCGATCGACGACGTCCGGGGCACCGCCAGCTACCGCCGCCACGCGGTCGGCGTCATGGCCCGCCGGACGCTCACCTGGACCTGGGAGTCGTACCGCGGCGCTGGACGCACCGCCTGTCAGAAGGGGGGCGCTGCGTAATGCGCGTCAATTTCACCGTCAACGGACGTCCGCAGGAGGCCGACGACGTCTGGGAGGGCGAGTCCCTGCTGTACGTCCTGCGCGAGCGCCTGGGCCTGCCCGGTTCCAAGAACGCCTGTGAGCAGGGCGAGTGCGGCTCCTGCACCGTCCGCCTGGACGGCGTCCCGGTGTGTTCCTGCCTGGTCGCGGCCGGCCAGGTCGAGGGCCGCGAGGTGGTGACCGTCGAAGGCCTCGCGGACTACGCCAAGCAGCGCTCCTGCGGTACGGGTGCCTGTGGTGGCACGTCCCTGGACGAGGCCAAGCAGTGGCAGGCCAAGGGCACCGACTCGCAGACCGGCGAGGGCACCGAACTGTCCCCGGTGCAGCAGGCGTTCATCGACGCCGGCGCGGTCCAGTGCGGCTTCTGCACCCCGGGTCTGCTCGTCGCGGCCGACGAGATGCTGGAGAACAACCCCAACCCGACCGACGCGGACATCCGCGAGGCGCTGTCGGGCAACCTGTGCCGCTGCACGGGCTACGAGAAGATCATGGACGCGGTCCGCCTGGCGGCCGCCCGCCAGTCCGAGGGGGTCTGACATGCCGGCCAACGGCGCTCCTACGAAGATCACCCAGGGCTCGCAGACCAAGGGCGGCATCGGCGAGTCCACGCTCCGCCCGGACGGCACCCTGAAGGTCACCGGCGAGTTCGCGTACTCCTCCGACATGTGGCACGAGGACATGCTGTGGGGCCAGATCCTGCGCTCCACCGTCGCCCACGCCGAGATCGTGTCGATCGACACCTCCGAGGCCCTGGCCACGCCGGGCGTCTACGCGGTCATGACGTACGACGACCTGCCCACCGAGGTGAAGAACTACGGCCTGGAGATCCAGGACACCCCGGTCCTCGCGCACGGCAAGGTACGCCACCACGGCGAGCCGGTCGCGATCGTCGCCGCCGACCACCCGGAGACGGCCCGCCGCGCCGCCGCCAAGATCAAGGTCGAGTACCGGGAACTGCCGGTCATCACCGACGAGGCGTCCGCGACCGCCCCGGACGCGATCCTCGTCCACGAGGGCCGCGACGACCACCACGCCGGGCACGTCCCGCACCCGAACATCGTGCACCGCCAGCCGATCGTCCGCGGCAACGCGGACGAGGCCGCCGAGAGGGCGGACGTGATCGTCCGGGGCGAGTACACCTTCGGCATGCAGGACCAGGCCTTCCTCGGCCCCGAGTCCGGCCTCGCCGTGCCGGAGGAGGACGGCGGCGTCCACCTCTACATCGCCACCCAGTGGCTCCACTCCGACCTGCGCCAGATCGCGCCCGTCCTCGGCCTGCCCGAGAGGAAGGTGCGCATGACGCTGGCCGGCGTCGGCGGCGCGTTCGGCGGCCGCGAGGACCTGTCGATGCAGATCCACGCCTGCCTGCTGGCGCTGCGCACCGGCAAGCCGGTGAAGATCGTCTACAACCGGTTCGAGTCCTTCTTCGGGCACGTGCACCGCCACCCGGCGAAGCTGTACTACGAGCACGGCGCCACCAGGGACGGCAAGCTCACGCACATGAAGTGCAGGATCGTCCTGGACGGCGGCGCCTACGCCTCCGCGTCCCCGGCGGTCGTCGGCAACGCCTCGTCGCTGTCGGTCGGCCCGTACGTGATCGACGACGTCGACATCGAGGCCATCGCCCTCTACACCAACAACCCGCCCTGCGGCGCCATGCGCGGCTTCGGCGCGGTCCAGGCGTGCTTCGCCTACGAGGCGCAGATGGACAAGCTGGCCAAGAAGCTGGGCATGGACCCGGTGGAGTTCCGGCAGCTGAACGCGATGGAGCAGGGGACCATCATGCCGACCGGGCAGCCGGTCGACTCCCCGGCCCCGGTCGCCGAACTGCTGCGCCGCGTCAAGGCGATGCCGCTGCCGCCCGAGCGCCAGTGGGAGTCCAGCGAGGGCGCCGACGTACGGCAGCTGCCCGGCGGTCTGTCCAACACCACGCACGGCGAGGGCGTCGTACGCGGGGTCGGTTACGCGGTCGGCATCAAGAACGTCGGCTTCTCCGAGGGCTTCGACGACTACTCCACCGCCAAGGTGCGCATGGAGGTCGTCGGCGGCGAGCCCGTCGCGACCGTGCACACCGCGATGGCGGAGGTCGGCCAGGGCGGTGTCACCGTCCACGCGCAGATCGCCCGCACCGAGCTGGGTGTCGCCCAGGTGACCATCCACCCCGCCGACACGCAGGTCGGTTCGGCCGGTTCGACGTCCGCGTCCCGGCAGACGTACGTGACCGGCGGCGCCGTGAAGAACGCCTGCGAGCTGGTCCGCGAGAAGGTCCTGGAGATCGGCCGGCGCAAGTTCGGCTCCTACCACCCGGCCTGGGCCACGGCCGAACTCCTGCTGGAGGGCGGCAAGGTCGTGACCGACGGCGGCGAGGTCCTCTCCGACCTGGCCGACGTCCTCGAGGGCGAGGTCGTGGAGGTCGAGGAGGAGTGGCGGCACCGGCCGACCGAGGCTTTCGACCTGCGCACCGGCCAGGGCAACGGACACGTCCAGTACTCCTTCGCCGCCCACCGCGCGGTCGTCGAGGTCGACACCGAACTCGGCCTGGTCAAGGTCATCGAACTGGCCTGCGCCCAGGACGTCGGCAAGGCGCTCAACCCGCTCTCCGTCATCGGCCAGATCCAGGGCGGTACGACCCAGGGCCTGGGCGTGGCCGTGATGGAGGAGATCATCGTCGACCCCAAGACGGCGAAGGTCAGGAACCCCTCCTTCACGGACTACCTGATCCCCACCATCCTCGACACGCCGACCATCCCCGTCGACGTGCTCGAACTCGCCGACGACCACGCCCCCTACGGGCTCCGCGGCGTCGGCGAGGCCCCGACCCTGTCGTCCACCCCGGCCGTCCTCGCGGCGATCCGGAACGCGACCGGGCTGGAGCTCGACCGCACTCCGGTGCGGCCCGAGCACCTCACGGGAACCGCGTAACACCCACGCTCTCCGGGCGGCGCGGGGAACGTCACACACTCCGCCGCGCCGCCCGGAGGAGCACCTTCGAGTTCCGCACCGCTCGCGGTCCTTGAAGTACCAGGAAATTCGTTCGTCTCGGGCCGTCCCCCGGGTCGTCCATTCCCAAATCCCGTGCCCGGTCAGGAGCACGGGTGCCCCTGTGAACCTTGGGAGATGGCACCATGACCCAGCAGTCAGTGGAGCCGAGGACCGCAGCCGAAGACGCCGGTGACGGCACCCGCGTCCCGGCAGGGCGGTCCTGGCTCGACCGGTACTTCCACATATCCGGAAGAGGATCCACGGTCTCCCGTGAAGTCCGCGGCGGCATCACCACCTTCATGGCGATGGCGTACATCCTCCTGCTCAACCCGCTCATCCTGTCGGGCAAGGACGCCCACGGCGACACGCTCGGCCAGAAGGCCCTGATCACCGCGACCGCCTTCGCCGCGGCCCTCACCACGCTGCTGATGGGTTTCGTCGGCAAGGTGCCGCTCGCGCTCGCCGCCGGCCTGTCCGTCTCCGGGGTGCTGTCCTCCCAGGTCGCGCCCGAGATGACCTGGCCGCAGGCCATGGGCATGTGCGTGATGTACGGCGTCGTCATCATGCTGCTGGTCGTCACCGGCCTCCGCGAGATGATCATGAACGCGATCCCGCTCGCGCTCAAGCACGGCATCACCATGGGCATCGGCCTGTTCATCGCCCTCATCGGCTTCTACAAGTCCGGCTTCGTGCACCAGGGCAAGGCCACCCCGGTCACCCTCGGCCCCGCCGGTGAACTCTCCGGCTGGCCGGTCCTGCTCTTCGCAGGCACCCTCCTGCTGATCTTCATGCTGCAGGCCCGGAACATCCCCGGCGCCATCCTCATCGGCATCGTCTCCGGCACCGTCGTCGCCGCCGTCCTCAACGGACTCGGCGTCATCGACCCCGGCCAGTGGGCCGGCGGCGCCCCCGAACTGCACGGCAGCGCGGTCTCGATGCCCGACTTCTCGCTCTTCGGGGACGTCGAGTTCGGCGGCTGGGGCCAGGTCGGCGCCATGACCGTCGGCATGATCGTCTTCACCCTGGTGCTCGCCGGCTTCTTCGACGCGATGGCCACCATCATCGGCGTCGGCACCGAGGCCGGGCTCGCGGACGACAAGGGGCGCATGCCGGGCCTGTCCAAGGCGCTGTTCATCGACGGCGCGGGTGGCGCGATCGGCGGCGTGGCGGGCGGCTCCGGCCAGACGGTGTTCATCGAGTCGGCCACGGGAGTCGGCGAAGGCGCCCGCACCGGTCTCGCCTCCGTCGTCACCGGCCTGTTCTTCGCGGCCTGTCTGTTCTTCACCCCGGTCACCGCGATCGTCCCGCAGGAGGTCGCCTCCGCCGCCCTGGTCGTCATCGGCGCCATGATGCTGATGAACGCCCGCCACGTGGACTGGGCGGACCGCGCCACCGCGATCCCGGTCTTCCTGACCGTCGTCCTGATGCCGTTCACGTACACCATCACCACCGGTGTCGCCGCGGGCGTCATCTCCTACGTGGCCATCAAGGCCGCCCAGGGCAAGGCCCGCGAGATCGGCGCCTTCATGTGGGGCCTGACGGCCATCTTCCTGGTCTACTTCGCACTCCACCCGATCGAGGGCTGGCTGGGCGTGCACTAGGGCCTGTCTGACCATTCCCGTCTGCCGCGCGACGCCATGCACGCACTCTCGCCGCACCGCCCCCAGACCCAAGTACGTCCAGTACGAGGGCCTGGGGCCGGCACGGCGGGAGCACGCACCTGACGCCGCGCGGCCGCCCTTCGGGCAACGACGCGAATGGTCAGACAGGCCCTAGCCACCCCGTCGAACGCCCCTGTGACGCACCCCCGTTAGGAGACCGAGACATGCTGGACATCGCCGAGGAGCTGAACCGGTGGGCCGAGCAGGGCCGTGACTTCGCCGTCGCCACCGTGGTGGCCGTCGGCGGCAGCGCCCCGCGCCGGCCCGGCGCCGCCCTCGCGGTGGACGCCGACGGCACGGCCGTCGGCTCGGTCTCCGGCGGATGCGTGGAGGGCGCCGTGTACGAGCTGTGCCGACAGGCCCTCGAGGACGGCGCGACCGTCCTGGAGCGCTTCGGGTACAGCGACGAGGACGCCTTCGCCGTCGGCCTGACCTGCGGCGGCGTCATCGACATCCTCGTCACGCCGGTCCGGGCGGACGGTCCCGCCCGGCCGGTGGTCGCGGCCGCGCTGGCCGCCGCCGCGCAGGGGGAGGCGGCGGCGGTCGCGCGGATCGTGGAAGGCCCGGCCGAGCTGCGGGGCCGGGCCCTCCTCGTCCGTCCCGACGGCTCGTACGAGGGCGGCTTCGGCGCCCACCCCGAACTGGACCGCACGGTCGCCGCGGAGGCCGGCGCCTTCCTGGACACGGGCCGCACCGGCACCCTGGAGATCGGCGAACAGGGCTCGCGCTGCGGCACCCCGCTCACGGTCCTCGTCGAATCCTCCGTCCCCGCCCCGCGGATGATCGTCTTCGGCGCGATCGACTTCGCGTCGGCCCTGGTCCGCGTCGGCAAGTTCCTCGGCTACCACGTCACGGTGTGCGACGCCCGCCCGGTGTTCGCCACGCGCGCCCGCTTCCCCGAGGCCGACGAGATCGTCGTCGAGTGGCCCCACACGTACCTGGAGCGCACGGAGGTCGACGGCCGTACCGTCCTGTGCGTCCTCACCCACGACGCCAAGTTCGACGTACCGCTGCTCGAACGGGCCCTGCGGCTGCCCGTCGCCTACGTCGGCGCGATGGGCTCCCGCCGCACCCACCTCGACCGCAACGAGCGACTGCGCGCGGTCGGCGTCACCGAGCTGGAGCTGGCCCGACTGCACTCCCCGATCGGCCTCGATCTCGGCGCCCGTACGCCCGAGGAGACGGCCCTGTCCATCGGCGCGCAGATCGTCGCGAACCGGCGGGGCGGCAGCGGGGTCTCCCTGACCGGAGCCCACATCCCGATCCACCACGACACCGCGTCCCGGCCGACGGGGCGGATCGGGTCGGTGGCCTGAGCCGGCGGCCTCCGGTACGCCCCGGCCCACGCCCCCTGAGGCACGGGATCCGGTCCGGTGCCCGCCCGGCGCATGCCGCCGTGAGCCACGGGTTCGCCGCGCGCACGGGATCCGGTCCGGTGCCCGCCCGGCTCACGCCGCCCTGAGCAACCGGTTCGCCGCGCGGCCGAACATCGTGCGGGCCGTCCGTTCCAGGACGCCGTCGAAGGCTCGGGGCAGGAAGCGGACGCGCAACTCCTCGCGCCACACCACCCGGCTGCGGCCCCCGGGCCCCGGCCGGACCTCGATCTCCGCCCAGCCGAGGATCACCCGACCGCGTTTCTCCAGGCGGCACAGGCCGGGCTCGGCGTCCACCGGTGGGCGCCAGACCGTCACCTCCATGACGTCGTCGATGACCAGTGGGCCGATGCCCGAGCGGGCCACGAAGCGGCTGCCCTCCCGGGTCGGTCCGGGCGTGAGCACCCTGATCCGGGTCAGCGGGACCGCGTCGGCGTGGCGCGGCCACTCGGTGAGCCGGCGCCACGCCTCGTCGAGGGTGAGCGGGGCCGTACGTTCGAAGGTGAAGGTGGGCACGGCACGATCGTAGGCAATGGACGCCGGTCACCTGCGCGTTCGGCCCGCCTCGTCCGCCCGCCCGGCCGGGTGTGCACCAGGCGTCGTATCCGGTGACAGCCGCGGTGCGGGGGCGCGACAGCGAGGGCGCGAAGGACGGGCCGCACCACCGGATCCCCCTCACGGACGATCAGGGCACCCTGCGCCGCTCTTGGGCCGCGGCCCGGTGCGGCGAAGGTCAGGGCCGGTACACCTTCCCGGGCTCGGCCTTGCCGGGCGCGAGCAGTTGGGGGACCGTCACGAAGACGTAGCCGCGCTCCTTCAGGGCGTCGATGATGCCGGGCACGGCGGGCACGGTGCCGGGGTAGATGTCGTGCAGCAGGATGATCCCGTCCCGGGAGGCCTGGTCGAGGACACGCTTGGTGATCAGCGCGGAGTCGTTGGTCGTGTAGTCCTTGGCGGTCACGCTCCACAGCACCTCCGCCAGGCCCAGCTCCTTGGAGATCTCGTGCACATTGCTGTCCGTGCGGCCCTGCGGCGGGCGCATCAGCCTGGGCTTGCGGCCGGTCAGCCGCTCTATCGCGTCGTTGGGCCGCTTCAGCTCCTCGCGTATCTGCGCGTCGGATATGCGGGTGAGGATCTTGTGGTCCCAGGTGTGGCTCGCCACCTCGTGGCCCTCGGCCGCCATCCGCTTGACCAGCTCCGGGTACTTCTCGATGTGCCGCTTGCCGAGCAGGAAGAAGGTGGCCGGGACCTTCTTCTCCTTGAGGATGTCCAGCAGTCGCGGCGAGTTCTCGCTGGGCCCCGCGTCGAAGGTGAGCGCGATGCACTTGGCCTCGCGGCAGTCGACGGTCCCGAGCTTCGCCGGTGCGCCGTGCGCCGCCTCGGCACGTGCGCTGCTCGGCGAGGTCGTGTCGACGTCGGCGCAGCCGGACAGCGTCAGCGCCAGGCAGGCCGCGGCCGAGGCGAGTGCGGCCGGACGCAACCTTCGGCGCCGTTCGCGCATCTTGTTGAACGCGTGCTTCAGCGTCGGGATCTTGTGGCTCGATAGAGGCATGCCGGGACTATACACTGGGTGTATAGAGCACGTGTGCGCCCCCCCTGGGACAGGCCCGGAGCACTTCACCGTCGGCACCACGGACCGCCGTTGCACCATGGAAGAAGGACAGGCTCCGCGGAGGAGGGGGACCATGCGCTTCCGGGACCGCGCCGAGGCCGGCCGGGAACTGGCCGGACTGCTGAGCGACGCCCACGCCCGAGGCGACCTCGCCGATCCCGTCGTACTCGCCCTGCCGCGCGGCGGCATCGCCGTGGCCGAGCCGATCGCCCGTGCCCTCGGCGCCCCGCTCGACGTGCTCGTCGTCCGCAAGATCGGCGCCCCGCGCCACCAGGAGTTCGCCGTCGGCGCGCTCGCCGCCGACGACCCGCCCCTCTTCGACGCGCACACCCTCGACCGGCTGGGCCTCACGGAGGAGTCCCTGGCCCCGGCGGTGGAGCGCGAGCGGCGGGAACTGCGCCGCCGCGAGCAGCGCTACCGCGGCGACCGCCCGTTCCCCGACCTGACCGGCCGCACGGTGATCGTGGTCGACGACGGTCTGGCCACCGGCGCCACCGCCCGCGCGGCCCTGCGCCACGTCCGGCGCCGCCGCCCCGCGCGGCTCGTCCTGGCCGTGCCCGTCGGCGCCCCCCACTCCCTCGACCTGCTCGCCGCCGAGGCCGACACCGTCCTGTGCCCGCACCGCCCGGCCGGCTTCGCCGCCGTCGGCCAGTGGTACGAGGACTTCGACCAACTCACCGACACCCAGGTGCTGGCGGCCCTGCACGGGCAATGAGGACGAGCGGAGGACAGCGCTGGGGTGGTGTGGTGGGGCGCGGCGGCGTCCCGGCCGAATCGCCCACGCCCGGGGACACGCCTACCCGGCTCTCGGCGGTGTGGCACCGCGTGCGTGAGCTCGTCGGGGGGCCCGCACGGGCGGGGGCTGCCGACCCGGCTCCCGGCGGTGTGGCACCGCGTGCGTGAGCTCGTCGGGGGGCCCGCACGGGCGGGGGCTGCCGACCCGGATCCCGGCGGTGTGGCACCGCGTGCGTGAG